>PADB01000012.1 GCA_002700365.1 Kordiimonas sp.
CAGCCCGATTGCGATGGATGAAGGTCTGCGCTTTGCGATCCGTGAAGGTGGTCGTACCGTCGGTGCCGGCGTCGTCTCCAAAATCGTTGAATAATTAAAGAGAAGGTGTCGGCCCTTGAGGTCGGCATATAGGTTGCCAATTATGGAAACGCAAAATATTCGCATTCGTCTAAAAGCTTATGACCACCGTGTGCTGGATCAGGCTGCTGGCGAAATTGCAAATACAGCGAAGCGGACCGGTGCCAATGTGCGCGGACCAATTCCACTGCCAACGAAGATTGAAAAGTACACTGTGCTGCGTTCACCGCACATTGACAAGAAGTCTCGTGAGCAGTTCGAAATGCGGACGCATAAGCGTCTGTTGGATATTGTTGAACCAACACCACAAACTGTTGATGCCTTGATGAAACTGGATCTGGCGTCTGGTGTGGATGTTGAAATCAAGCTGCAGGGTTAAGATGATGCGTGCAGGTTTGATCGCAAAAAAAGTAGGTATGTCCCAGGTTTTTGCCGAGGATGGACAGCGTGTTCCGGTAACGGTTCTGCATGTGGATAACTGCGAAGTTGTTGCACAGAAGGACGGTGAGCGTGACGGGTATACGGCTGTTCAGCTTGGTGTGGGCTCTACTAAAGTAAAAAATGTCACAAAGCCAATGCGGGGTCATTTCGCAAAGGCGGGTGTTGAACCGAAAGCCAAGCTTGCTGAATTCCGTGTCGAGGCAGATGGTCTGCTGGATGTAGGCGCAGAGCTGACAGCGGAACATTTTGTCGAAGGACAGTTTGTTGACGTTACCGGTACAAGTATTGGTAAAGGCTTTGCCGGTGGTATGAAGCGGCATAACTTTGGCGGTTTGCGGGCCACACACGGGGTGTCTATTTCACACCGTTCACATGGTTCGACAGGTCAGTGTCAGGATCCAGGTCGTGTTTTCAAGGGTAAGAAAATGGCTGGCCACATGGGTGCAACACAGGTGACCGCAC
Source organism: Kordiimonas sp. (assembly GCA_002700365.1). Lineage (GTDB taxonomy): Bacteria > Pseudomonadota > Alphaproteobacteria > Sphingomonadales > Emcibacteraceae. The sequence continues at coordinate 982 of PADB01000012.1, forward strand.
AGAATCTCGTTGTCGTGGGTACAGATGCTGATCGCGGCCTGGTTTTAGTGAAAGGCGCGGTGCCAGGAGCCAAGGGCAATTGGGTCATTATTAATGACGCAGTGAAAAAAGCCCGTCCTGAAAGCGCACCTTTCCCAGGAGCTGTTCGCACAGCACCGGCCGTTGAAGAAGCTGCTGACGCATCAGAAGTAGAAGCTGCTGCTGACGCAGAGAAAGAGGAATAAGCCATGAAAGCCGATGTGATTACGCTGGAAGCTAAAAAAGCCGGCAGCATCGACCTGGACGAGGGGATCTTCGGATTGCCTGAGCGTGCAGATATTCTGCAACGTGTAGTCGTCTGGCAGCTGGCAAAGCGTCGTTCCGGGACGCATAAAATTAAAACGCGTGGCGAAGTTACGGCCACAACAAAGAAGTTCCTTCGTCAGAAGGGTTCTGGTGGTGCGCGTCACGGTGATAAAAAGGTTGGTGTTTTCCGGGGTGGGGCGAAAGCCCATGGTCCGGTTGTGCGTAGCCATGCACATGGATTACCTAAGAAAATTCGTCTACTGGGTCTGAAGACAGCCCTGTCTACAAAACAGGCTGCGGGCAAGCTGGTTGTTATTGAAGATGCCGCTGCAGCAAGTGTTAAGACCAAAGACATGATTGCGACACTGTCAAAGCTGGGTGTGAATAATGCCCTGTTTATCGATGGTCCGGAAGTAAACGATAACTTCAAACGCGCTATTTCGAACATTCCTTATGTGGATGTTCTGCCAACGCAGGGTGCCAATGTTTATGACATTTTACGTCGTGATACGCTGGTGCTGACGAAGGCTGCGGTTGAGAGTTTGATGGAGAGGCTCAAATGACTGACGTAAAGCATTACGACATCATTCTTAGCCCGGTGATTACGGAAAAAGCCACAATGGCTTCCGAGCAGAATAAAGTTTTCTTTAAAGTGGCTTTATCTGCAACGAAACCTGAGATCAAGGCTGCTGTAGAGGCTTTATTCAACGTGAAGGTTGAAAAGGTGAATACAGCCGTGACCAAGGGTAAAGTGAAACGCTTCCGCGGTATTATAGGCCGTCGTAGCGATGTGAAAAAAGCGATGGTGACATTGGCGGAAGGCCAGTCCATCGATGTGACGACGGGGGTATAAGCCAATGGCATTGAAGGCTTTTAATCCGACGACACCTGGTCAGCGTAGCCTGATCATCGTTGATCGTTCCGAGCTGCACTCTGGCAAACCTGTAAAGTCATTGACAGAAGGTTTGACAAAGTCAGGTGGTCGTAACAACACTGGCCGCATTACATCACGTCGTCGTGGTGGTGGTCATAAGCGTAGCTATCGTCTGATCGACTTTAAGCGTCGTAAATTTGACGTGGAAGGAACTGTAGAGCGTCTGGAATATGATCCCAACCGTTCAGCTTTTATCGCGTTGATTAACTACGCAGATGGCGAACAGGCTTATATCCTGGCACCACAGCGCTTAGCTAAAGGCGATAAAGTTATTGCCTCAGAAAAGGCGGATGTGAAACCTGGTAACGCGATGCCGCTGTATAGCATTCCTGTTGGAACCATTATCCATAATGTTGAACTGAAGCCAGGTAAGGGCGGGCAGATTGCACGTTCGGCAGGGGCCTATGTTCAGCTCGTGGGGCGTGACCGTGGTTACGTATTGCTGCGCCTATCTTCTGGGGAACAGCGTTATGTTCGTTCAGAGTGTATGGCGACAGTCGGGGCGGTTTCAAACCCGGATCACCAGAATACGAATAAAGGTAAAGCAGGCCGCTCTCGTTGGTTGGGTGTACGCCCATCTGTACGCGGGGTCGCGATGAACCCGGTAGATCACCCCCATGGTGGTGGTGAAGGCCGGACATCTGGTGGTCGTCATCCGGTCAGCCCATGGGGCAAGCCGACTAAAGGTAAACGTACGCGCAGCAACAAGGCGACTGATCGGTTTATTCTCCGTTCACGCCATGAGCGCCGTAAATAGGTAGGGGTTAGATAAAGTGGCACGTTCAGTTTGGAAAGGCCCTTTTGTCGATATGCATCTTCTGAAAAAATCAGAAGTCATGCGCGAAAGCGGCAAAAACAGCCCAATTAAAACATGGTCCCGTCGGTCCACCATTCTGCCCCAGTTCGTGGGTCAGACTTTCAATGTTCACAACGGCCAGAAATTTATTCCGGTCTATGTGTCTGAAGAAATGGTTGGACATAAGTTGGGTGAATTTGCACCAAGCCGTACTTATTACGGTCATGGCGCTGATAAAAAAGCGAAGAAGAGGTAACCGTGGGTAAGAAGACAGCAGATCGTCGTGTAAACGACAGCGAAGCATATGCCATCGGCAATATGTTTCGGATCAGCCCGCAGAAGCTGGGTCTTGTAGCTGGAATGATCCAGGGCAAGAAGGCGGAAGCGGCGTTGAATGACCTGACTTTCTCGCGGAAGCGTATCGCGCTTGACGTGAAAAAAGTTCTGGAATCAGCGATTGCGAATGCAGAAAACAATCATGGTTTGGATGTGGATCAGCTCGTTGTTGCGGAAGCAAGCGTGGGTAAAAAAATGGTGATGCGCCGTTTTCGTCCCCGTGCCCGTGGCCGTGTTGGTAAGATCCTGAAGCCGTTTAGCCGTATCCGTATCGTTGTACGCGAAGTCGAGGAGAGTGCATAATGGGTCAGAAGGTAAATCCGATTGGGCTTCGTCTCGGCATTAACCGCACGTGGGATTCACGGTGGTACGCAGACGAGGAATATGGTTCGTTACTTCATGAAGATCTAGCCATCCGTAAGTATCTGATGGAGAAGCTTACACAGGCAGCGATCAGCAAGGTTATTATCGAACGCCCTGCGAAGAAAGCACGTGTGACGATCTATTCAGGTCGTCCTGGTGTGATCATTGGTAAAAAAGGTGCGGATATCGAAAAACTGCGTCGTGAAGTCGCCAAAATGACATCTTCGGAAGTCAGCCTTAACATCGTTGAGATCCGCAAGCCGGAGATTGATGCGAAGCTGGTTGGCGATAATGTAGCGCAGCAGTTAGAACGCCGGGTTGCATTCCGTCGCGCAATGAAACGCGTGATGCAAAATGCGATGCGTGCCGGTGCAGAAGGTATTCGTATTAACTGCGCAGGACGTCTGGGCGGTGCAGAGATTGCACGAACTGAATGGTATCGTGAAGGGCGTGTGCCTTTGCATACACTGCGTTCTGATATTGATTATGCCGAAGTAAAGGCCCACACAGCCTACGGCGTTATCGGTATTAAAGTTTGGATCTACAAAGGGGATATCCTGGAGCACGATCCAATGGCGCATGATAACCGTCTTCGCGACCAGCAAAAAGTTGCTGGCGGCTCAAAGCGCTAAGATTTAGGGGCAAGAAAAATGCTGCAACCAAAAAGAACTAAATTCCGGAAGGCGCATAAAGGCCGTATCCATGGAAACGCGAAAGGTGGCACAACGCTAAATTTCGGTGCTTATGGGTTGAAAGCTCTGGAACCAGGGCGTATAACAGCTCGCCAGATCGAAGCGGCGCGTCGTGCGATGACCCGTCACATTAAGCGTTCCGGTAAGATTTGGATCCGCGTCTTTCCTGATGTTCCTGTCAGTAGTAAACCTGCCGAAGTCCGTATGGGTAAAGGTAAGGGTGCGCCTGAGTATTGGGCCTGCAAGGTGAAGCCAGGTCGGATTATGTTTGAAATGGATGGCGTTCCCGTTGAATTGGCGCATGAAGCCTTTGAACGTGCCGCTGCTAAATTGCCGATTGCAACGCGTGTCGTTGCACGTCTTGGCGAGTAATTGGAGAGGTTGTGATGAAAGTGTCAGAACTTCGTGACAAAACGAATGACCAACTGAAAGAACAGCTGGGCGAACTGAAAAAAGAACAGTTCAACTTACGCTTTCAACAGGCCACAGGTCAGTTAGAAAATACGGCCCGCGTACGTGAAGTGCGTCGGGACATTGCCCGCATTAAAAGCCTGCTGAATGAAAAGCAGGCAGCTAGTGCGTAACGCAGAAGGAAAGTAGATATGCCTAAGCGTATTTTGCAGGGGGTGGTAAGCAGTTCAGCCAACGACAAAACTGTTGTTGTTCGTGTTGAGCGTCGCTTTAAGCATCCGCTGCTGAACAAAGTTGTGCGTCGGTCAAAAAAATACCATGCGCATGATGAAGATAATAAGTTCAAGGTCGGAGACGAAGTCCGTATTCAGGAATGTCGTCCTTTGTCCAAGAAAAAGAATTGGACAGTAATCTAATTACTGTTCTTAGCATCGTTTAAGTTTAAATTGGGGTGTTCCCATGATTCAAATGCAAACCAACCTGGATGTTGCCGACAACTCAGGCGCTCGCCGGGTGCAGTGCATTAAAGTACTCGGTGGTTCCAAACGGAAAACTGCCGCTGTCGGCGACATTATCGTCGTGAGCGTTAAAGAAGCCATTCCACGCGGACGCGTGAAGAAGGGTGATGTTCACCGCGCTGTTATCGTACGCACTGCAAAAGAAGTTCGTCGTACGGATGGTACGTCCATTCGTTTTGATAGTAATGCTGCTGTGTTGATTAACAAGCAGGGTGAGCCGATTGGCACACGTATTTTTGGCCCGGTTGTTCGTGAGCTGCGCGCGCGTAAGCACATGAAAATCATTTCTTTAGCACCGGAGGTTTTATAATGGCACAAGCTAAGATGAAACTTAAAAAGGGTGATGAAGTCATCGTTCTGGCGGGCAAAGACAAAGGTAAAACCGGCGAAATCCTGAAAGTGATTCCAGCTGATAGCCGTGTCGTTGTGCAGGGCGTAAATGTCGTAAAACGTCACAACCGTCCGGGTGCTGGTACACCTGGTGGGATTGAGCAAAAAGAAGCTCCTATTCATGTGTCTAATCTGGCGCTAAAAGACCCAAAGACCGGCAACGCCACACGCGTTGGCTTCAAAACACTTGAAGACGGGAAGAAGGTTCGGGTTGCCAAAGCATCAGGGGAGGTTATCGATGTCTGATTATAGCCCTCGCCTTAAAGAGGTTTATAAGAGCGAAGTTTGTGCAAATTTGCAGGAACAGTTCGGTTACGCAAATCCAATGCAGCTTCCAAAACTTGAGAAAATTGTTCTCAATATGGGTGTTGGCGAAACGGTTGGCGATTCCAAAAAGATTAAAGGTGCTGTTGCTGAAATGGCTCTTATTGCCGGGCAAAAGCCGGTGGTGACACGTGCGAAGAAGTCTATTGCGGGCTTCAAGGTGCGCGAAGATATGCCGTTAGGGTGTAAAGTGACATTGCGTGGCAATCAGATGTATGAATTTTTGGATCGTTTGATTCAAATCGCATTGCCACGTGTTCGCGATTTTCGCGGTGTGTCAGGTAAAAGCTTTGATGGCCGTGGCAATTACGCTATGGGCCTGAAAGAACAGCTGGTTTTCCCTGAAATCGAATATGACAAAGTCGATGAGATTCGGGGTATGGATATCGTAATTTGTACGACGGCGAAAACGGATGAAGAAGCGAAAGCTCTTCTTGCCGGTTTTCAGATGCCGTTTTCAAGCTGAGACGGCGGAAGAGGATTGATCAATGGCTAAAGTAAGCGCCATCGAAAAACAGAAGAAGCGTGAGCGTCTCGTTGCAAAATATGCCGAGAAGCGCGAAGCACTAAAGAAAGCGGCTGTGGATGAAAGCCTGTCTGCGGATGAGCAGTTCATGGCCCGTTTGAAACTTTCTGCATTGCCACGCAATAGCTCCAAAACACGTTTACGGAACCGCTGTCAGGTGACGGGACGTCCACGGGGTTATTATCGTAAATTTAAAATGTCACGTGTTTCCCTACGTCAATTGGCGTCACAAGGGGAAGTTCCTGGCGTTGTTAAGTCAAGCTGGTAGAGGAGAAGATTTATGTCTATGTCAGATCCTTTAGCAGACATGATTACCCGTATTCGTAACGGTCAACGTGCCTATAAAGGCGCGGTCATGTCACCGGCGTCTAAGATGCGTGCGCGCATTCTGGATGTTTTGAAGCGTGAAGGTTATATCCGCGGCTATGAAGTTGAAACAAGTGAAGATGGTAAAGCAGCTATTAGTATCGAGCTGAAATATCACGAGGGCGAACCTGTTATTCGCCAGATCACACGCGTTTCAAAGCCAGGCCGACGGGTTTATTCATCAGTAAATGACTTGCCACGGGTCGCTAACGGCCTGGGTATTTCTATCGTCTCTACACCGAAAGGTGTGCTGTCTGACGCGGAAGCGCGTGAGCAGAATGTGGGCGGTGAAGTCATCTGCAAAGTATTCTAGGAATTCGGCATGTCTCGTATTGGTAAAAAACCTATTGAACTTCCAGCTGGCGTTGACGCCAAGCTGGAAGGGCGTGACCTGACGGTCAAAGGGCCAAAAGGCGAATTGAATATGCAATTCGTTGATGAGGTCGATGTAAACTTTGAAGATAACAAGATTACAGTCCTGCCGGTGAATAACGGTAAGCTTGCCCGCTCTATGTGGGGTATGCAACGTACATTGGTGGACAACATTGTTACAGGCGTTACAGAAGGATTTTCTAAAACGCTGGAAATCAATGGTGTTGGTTATCGGGCTGCGTTGAAAGGAAAAGACCTTCAATTGCAGCTTGGCTATAGCCATGATGTGATCTTCCCAATTCCGGAAGGGATTGATGTTAAATGCCCAGATCAGACGACTGTTGTGATTTCAGGCATTGAGAAGCAAAAAGTTGGACAAGTCGCTGCGGAAATTCGTGAATGGCGTAAACCAGAGCCGTATAAAGGCAAAGGGATTAAATACGCTGATGAATACATCTTCCGCAAAGAAGGTAAGAAGAAGTAAGGGGTCGTTATGCAGCAAGCAAAGCTTTTTGACCGCCGTCGTCGTCGTGTCCGCACACGCCTACGCCAGTTGGCAAATGGGCGTCCACGCCTGTCAATTCATCGTACAAACCAGCATATCTATGCCCAGGTTATTGATGATGAAAAGGGTGTGACCGTCGCAGCCGCGTCAACATTAGACGAAAATCTGCGCAAAGAGGTCAGCGTTGGAAGTAACGTGGATGCAGCGAAAGCTGTGGGTACGTTAATTGCAGAACGCGCGAAAAGCGCAGGGGTAGAGCAGGTCGTTTTTGACCGTGGTGGTTTCCTTTATCATGGGCGCATCAAGGCCTTGGCAGATGCAGCTCGCGAGGGTGGCCTAGAATTCTAGGCGCTCAGGAAATTATTGGATTAAACGGATAAGTGAAGAAGGAAGCCTAACATGGCACGGCCAGAACTTGATCGACAAGAGAGCGATCTGATTGAAAAGCTGGTTCACATTAACCGTGTGGCCAAGGTGGTAAAAGGTGGTCGTCGTTTTGGTTTCGCTGCCCTCGTGGTAGTCGGAGATCAAAAGGGTCGCGTAGGATTTGGTAAAGGAAAGGCCCGTGAGGTCCCTGAAGCCATTCGTAAAGCGACTGAAGACGCCAAGAAGAACATGATTCGTGTTCCCCTGCGTGAAGGACGGACATTGCATCATGACGGTAACGGACGGCACGGTGCTGGTCGCGTGGTTTTGCGTACGGCAGAACCCGGGACAGGTATTATTGCCGGTGGTCCGATGCGTGCAGTCTTCGAAGCCCTTGGTGTTCAGGATGTTGTGACCAAATCTCTGGGGACTGCAAACCCCTACAACATGGTGCGGGCGACTTTTAATGCCTTGACACGTCAGGTGTCACCGCGAATGGTGGCCTCTCGTCGGGGTAAAAAAGTCAGTGATATCGTCAGCCGCCGCGGGGATCAAACCCGTGCTGCTGAAGATGCCGCCGAATAGGGAGAACGAAAATGGCGAAGAAGAAAACCATTAAAGTGACCCAAATCGGCAGCCCGATCCGTCGTAAAGAGGATCAACGTCAGACTTTGGTGGGCTTAGGCCTGAATAAAATGCACCGTACACGCGAACTGGAAGATACCCCGGCGGTTCGGGGAATGATCCGTAAAGTACAGCACATGGTGCAGGTTGAAGAATAGGTTGCACTACGCAACATTAGACAAGGTTAGCAGTTATGAAACTGAATGAACTTGCCAATAAGCCAGGATCTACCAAAGAGCGCATCCGTGTGGGGCGTGGTATTGGTTCTGGAAAGGGTAAAACCGGTGGTCGCGGCCATAAAGGGCAGAAGTCCCGTTCCGGTGTTGCGATTAAAGGCTTTGAAGGTGGGCAGATGCCCATCCACATGCGTTTGCCGAAACGCGGCTTTAACAATATCTTCCGCAAAAACTACGCAGAAGTTAATTTAGGCCGTCTGCAGGAAGCGATCGATGCCAAGAAAGTTGATGCGAAGGCTGTAATTACAGCTGAGCTATTGGCAGACGCGGGTGTTATTCGCCGTGTTAAAGATGGCGTGCGCCTGCTGGCGAAAGGTGAACTGAAGTCAAAAGTGACTATTCAGGTGGCCGGTGCGTCAGCCGCAGCAGTGAAAGCTGTTGAAGCGGCGGGCGGAAGTGTAGAGGTGCTGGCACCAGTTGTGCCAGAGGCCGCAGACGCTTAAGTATCGTTAACGCAGGGATCAATATAAATGGCATCAGCAGCAGAACAACTTGCGGCAAATATCAATTTTGGCGCCTTTTTCAAGGCGACGGAGCTGAAGAACCGCATTTGGTTCACGCTTGGGGCACTTATTATTTATCGCCTCGGCACGTATATTCCGATGCCGGGTGTTGATCCTAATGCGCTTGCACAAAGTTTTGGCCAGAATTCAGGTGGCATCCTGGGGATGTTAAACCTGTTTTCTGGTGGTGCACTTCAGCGTATGTCTATCTTTGCGCTGAATATTATGCCGTATATTTCGGCCTCGATCATTATCCAGCTGATGACGTCAATTTCGCCGTCTCTGGGGGCCTTGAAAAAAGAAGGTGAATCTGGTCGTAAAAAAATCAATCAATACACCCGTTACGGTACAGTGATCCTGACAGCCCTGCAGGCTTATGGTATCGCGGTTGGCCTTGAAGGTGGCAATATCGCCATTGATCCAGGCCTGTTCTTCCGTGCGTCAACGGTTATCACGTTAGTAGGTGGCACCATGTTCCTGATGTGGCTTGGCGAACAGATCACATCGCGTGGTGTTGGTAACGGTATTTCTTTGATAATTTTCGCTGGTATTATTGCGGAGCTTCCCTCTGCATTGGCTGGCACATTAGAGCTTGGGCGCACAGGAGCGCTATCAACATTTCTCATTATCGGTCTGCTTATCATGGTTGCTGCCGTGATCATGGGCATTGTTTTCATGGAGCGTGCCCAGCGTCGGGTTGTTATTCAATATCCTAAGCGGCAAATGGGGAACAAGGTGACCCAGGGTGAGACCTCCCACATGCCGTTGAAGGTGAACACGGCAGGCGTGATTCCGCCCATTTTCGCTTCATCCCTGTTGTTGATGCCGATTACGGTTGCAAGTTTTGCATCAGAAGGTGGACCGGAGTGGCTGACGACTATGACGGCGTTGTTAGGACATGGACAGCCACTGTATATTGCCCTTTATGTTGCGGGAATTGTCTTCTTTTGTTTCTTCTATACGGCGATCGTGTTTAACCCTCAAGAAACTGCGGACAATCTGAAAAAATACGGCGGCTTTGTGCCAGGTATTCGCCCGGGCAAAAACACGGCAGACCATCTTGATTATATTCTGACGCGCCTGACGGTTGTGGGTGCCGCTTATCTATCAGCGATTTGTCTATTGCCGGAAATTTTGATTTCTCAATATTCGATCCCCTTCTACTTTGGTGGGACTTCCCTTCTTATCGTTGTCAATGTAACCATGGACACGGTTGGACAAATTCATAGCCATTTGATGGCACATCAATATGAAGGTCTGCTGAAGAAGTCCAAACTAAGAGGTAAGAAAGGGTCACGTAAATGAATATAATCCTGTTAGGTCCACCCGGTGCCGGTAAGGGCACCCAAGCCCAGCGCATCCAAGATAGTCATCATATGATTCAGCTATCAACTGGCGATATGTTGCGTGCAGCCGTCGAGGCGGGGACAGAAGTCGGATTAAAAGCGAAAGCCTTTATGGAGAGTGGCGGGCTTGTGCCGGATGAAGTGGTGATAGGAATCATTTCGGAACGCATCGACCAGCCGGATTGTAAAGATGGTTTCATTCTTGATGGTTTCCCAAGAACATCTGCCCAGGCCGAGGCTCTGGATAAGATGTTGGAAGAGAAATCCCTGAAGCTTAATGCCGTTATTGAGATGAAGGTCGAGGATGAAGTGTTAGCAGACCGCGTCGCAGGTCGTTATTCGTGTGCCAAATGTGGTGCAGGATATCACGATACATTTCTTCAGCCGAAGGTTGATGGGGTATGTGATAGCTGCGGGTCAACTGAATTTAAGCGTCGCGCCGATGATAACCGTGAAACGGTTATTTCCCGGCTAGAAGCTTACCATGCTCAAACAGCGCCGTTGCTGCCGTATTACGAAGGTAAGGGTGTATTGAGATCGATTGACGGTATGGCCTCTATTGATGAGGTGACGAAACAGATTAACCACGTACTCTCTGCCCTTTAAGGTATGTGAAAAAAGTTAGCCGTAAAGGTTGACTGTACAGGTTCAATCCATATAATCGCGCAACTTCAGATAAATGCAGAAGTTGTGCATATTGATAGTAATAATTGATGTTCGGGAGAACGAGTCGTGGCGCGTATTGCAGGCGTTAACATTCCGACAGCGAAGCGTGTCGAGATTGCGCTGACCTATATCCATGGTATTGGTCGCACACACGCAAAGGATATTTGCGTAAAAGCAGGCTTGCCTGCGGAGAAACGGGTGAATGAACTGAGCGATGCTGAGGTTATTCAGATCCGTGAAATTATTGATCGGGATTACCTTGTGGAAGGTGACCTGCGTCGTGAGGTATCCATGAACATCAAACGTTTGATGGACTTGGGCAGCTATCGCGGTTTGCGTCATCGTAAGAAACTGCCTGTTCGTGGGCAGCGGACGCACACAAACGCCCGTACCCGTAAGGGTAAGGCGGTGGCGATCGCCGGTAAGAAGAAATAACCTGTAAGTATTAAGGTATAGAAAAAGATGGCAACTGAAAGACGTATTCGCCGTAAAGAGCGCAAAAACATCACCAATGGTGTTGCGCATGTAAACGCGACGTTCAATAACACGATCATCACTATTACCGATGCACAGGGGAATGCTATTTCCTGGTCAACGGCAGGGGGTATGGGGTTTAAGGGCTCTCGTAAGTCTACGCCTTATGCCGCGCAGGTTGCCGCGGAAGATGCGGGCCGCAAGGCACAGGAACATGGCATGAAGACACTGGAAGTGGAAGTTAAGGGGCCGGGCTCAGGACGCGAATCTGCGTTGCGTGCTTTGCAGGCTATTGGGTTTACCATCACCTCTATTCGTGATGTGACACCAATTCCACATAACGGTTGTCGCCCTCCTAAGCAGCGTCGCGTATAACATTTGGCGACAGGGGAACCTGTTTGTGCCCGTATATTAAGGGCTGAGCGTTTAAGAACGAGGTTGGAATCGTGATCCAAAAGAACTGGCAAGAACTCATCAAGCCGACCAAACTGGATGTCAACCAGCATGGTGAAGGCCGGACAAAGGCGACTATCGTGGTGGAACCACTGGAGCGTGGCTTTGGCATGACATTAGGGAATGCGTTGCGTCGTGTTCTTTTGTCATCGCTACAGGGTGCTGCAGTGACGGCAATTCACATTGATGGTGTTTTGCATGAATTCTCTTCTATTCCAGGGGTGCGTGAAGATGTCACGGACGTGATCCTGAATGTGAAGAAAATCTCATTGGGGATGCAAAGTGAAGGACCAAAGCGTATCGTGCTTGAAGCGACAGGCCCGGGTGAAGTAACCGCCGGTCAGATCGTAGAAACTGCAGATGTTGAGATCTATAATAAAGATCAGGTTCTTTGCCATCTTGATGACGGCGCTGAAGTCCGTATGGAAATGACTGTAAATTCCGGAAAAGGGTATGTGGCAGCGGAACGCAATCGGCCTGAAGATGCGCCGATTGGTTTGATCCCTGTTGATGCACTGTACAGCCCTGTACGTAAAGTCAGCTATAAGGTTGAGAATACGCGCGAAGGTCAGGTTCTGGACTATGACAAGCTTACACTGACTGCTGAGACAAACGGTACAATCAGCCCGGAAGATGCAATTGCTTATGCAGCCCGTATTCTTCAGGATCAATTACAGGTCTTCATTAACTTTGAAGAGCCGAAAGAAGTGACGACAGAGAAAGAAAGCGACGAGCCTGAATTCAACCGCAACCTGTTGCGGAAGGTAGACGAGCTGGAACTGTCTGTTCGGTCGGCGAATTGCCTGAAAAATGATAATATTGTTTACATTGGTGATCTGGTCCAAAAGAGCGAAGCCGAAATGCTGCGTACACCAAACTTTGGCCGTAAATCATTGAATGAAATTAAAGAAGTCCTGTCTTCTATGGGGCTGCGTCTGGGCATGGAAGTGTCTGGCTGGCCGCCTGAGAATATTGAAGACATGGTGAAAAAACTTGAGAGCGAATTTTAGTTAAGGCTTCGCCCCCACTCGGCTTGAGACAGGGCGTAAGCAATGAGGAGAAGGTACCATGCGGCATCGTAAATCCGGCCGTAAGCTGAACCGCACAAGCAGCCACCGTGAAGCTATGTTTTCAAACATGGCGTCTGCGCTGCTGAAGCACGAGCAGATCATTACGACACTGCCTAAAGCCAAAGAACTGCGCCCAATCGTTGAGCGTCTGATCACTTTAGGTAAGCGCGGTGATTTGCATGCCCGTCGTCAGGCACTTTCTAAGCTGCCTGCAAGCGACAAAGCTATTGTTGAAAAGCTGTTCGGCGAACTGACAGAGCGTTACAAAGAGCGCAGCGGCGGTTACACGCGCGTGCTGAAAGCTGGCTTCCGTCATGGCGACAATGCGCCGATTGCGGTTATTGAGCTGGTTGATCGCAACGAAGACGCCAAAGGCCAAGATAGCGGTCCACGCTTTGATGAAGAAGATGGTGCAGAAGACGCAGCATAAGCTTTCATTCAAGTGAAGAGTTTTAAAAAGGCAGCTTTTAGGCTGCCTTTTTTTGTGCCAGATATTTATGCTATGACAATCAACAAACTTTTTGTGATGTGTCGAGGAGTTATTGTCGTGATTGATAAACAAGGTCATGCAGCCATAAGGTCATATAATTACGTTATGGCTTTGTTTTGTTTTGCTTTGTTTTGGGCGGTCATCATACCGGGTGCAAAGGCCGAAGTGAGGCGAGTACTACCGGAATCAATCAGCGAAATAAAGTTGAGCTATGCGCCTCTCGTTGCGAAAGTGACGCCTGCGGTCGTGAATATTTATACGAAACGGGTGGTTAAAACAAAAAGCTTTCGGTCGCCCTTTTTTGATGATCCGCTATTTCGGCATTTTTTCGGTGATAGTTTCGGGAATAGTGCCCCCCGGGAGCGTGTGCAACGTTCGTTGGGGTCAGGCGTAATCGTCCGCAGCAATGGTATTATCGTTACAAATAATCACGTTATCGGCGAAGCCGATGAAATTACCGTCGCATTGGCGGACCGTCGGGAGTTCGCGGCGGAAGTAATCCTGACGGATGAGCGTACCGACATTGCTGTTTTAAAAATTGAGACAAAGGGAGAAGAGCTAGCCGCTTTGTCTTTTAATGATTCCGATAATGTTGCGGTTGGTGATTTGGTACTAGCGGTAGGAAATCCATTTGGGGTGGGGCAGACTGTGACCAGTGGGATTGTCTCTGCGTTGGCACGTACACAAGTCGGGGTGAGCGATTACCAGTTTTTTATCCAAACCGATGCCGCGGTAAATCCGGGTAATTCCGGTGGGGCGCTCGTCGATATGACCGGGCAGCTTATTGGCGTTAATACAGCTATTTTCAGTCGTTCAGGGGGGTCTAACGGTATTGGTTTTGCCGTTCCGGCCAATATGGTGCGCTATATTGTCGCGGCGGCGTTAGCAGATGGAAAATTGACGCGCCCCTGGTTGGGGGCTGCAGGGCAAACCGTAACAGCAGAGATTGCCGAATCTTTGGGATTAGACCGGCCGGGCGGGGTATTGGTCGATGACCTGTATCCGGGTGGGTCTGCCGCACGTGCCGGGGTACGCAACGGAGATATAATCCTGTCCATAGATGATAAAGACGTGCTGGACCCGCAAGGGCTGCGTTATCGCATTGGAACACGTAATGTAGGGGTGCAGATAGATGTACGTCTCATGCGGGCAGGACGGGTCATAACTGTACCGATCGTGCTTCAGGAAGCCCCGGAAGATCCCCCACGCAATGAAACCATGATAGAGGGACAGACACCTTTTGCTGGCGTAAAGGTGGCGAACTTGTCCCCCGCCTATGCGGAAGAAATCGGGACGGACCCGTTCCGGCGCGGTGTCATGGTGGTGGCAGCAAACCGTAATAGCGCAGTTATCCGTGCAGGGTTGTTGAAGCTGGGAGATATTATTCAATCATTGAATGGTATAAAAATAAAAAAGGTGCGGGATATCGAACGCGCTTTGCGAAAAGAAGCCGATAGTTATGATATCGTGCTGGACCGCAAAGGCCGGATGATTAACTGCCGGATCAGCAGTAAAAATCGTTATTACTGTCGTTAGGACCTACAGCCATTATGTCTGACTTATTTGAAAACGCAGGACTGGAAGAAAACGCGCCGCATCCATTAGCGGATCGGCTGCGGCCTGTGACGTTAGACGATGTTGTGGGCCAAGACCACCTGACGCGCGATGAAGGCACCCTGGCGCGGATGTTAGCTGCCGGGCGATTGACGTCATTGGTTCTTTGGGGGCCGCCGGGGACAGGAAAGACGACGATAGCGCGGCTATTGGCAGACCAGGTCAAATTACACTTTGTCCAGATATCGGCGATTTTTTCCGGGGTGGCCGATTTACGCAAAGTTTTTGCCGAAGCTCAAAAAAGGCGTCAGACCGGTCAGGGGACATTGTTATTTGTAGATGAAATTCACCGTTTTAATCGGTCGCAACAGGATAGCTTCTTGCCTTATGTAGAGGATGGTACGGTTATTCTGGTGGGGGCGACGACGGAAAATCCTTCGTTTGAATTAAACGCGGCTCTCTTATCCCGAATGCAGGTGCTGACATTGCACAGGTTGGGGGATGCCTCCTTAGAAGAATTATTGCAACGGGCCGAAGTGGAAATGGACCACCCCCTTCCGCTGACAGAGGAGGCGCGGGCTGCCTTGCGGGCGATGGCTGATGGTGATGGGCGTTTTTTGTTAAATCAGGCCGAGACATTATTATCATTGACCTTTGAAGGCCCGTTGACCCCATCCAGTTTAGCTGAGGTTTTGCAGAGACGTGCCCCTATTTATGATAAGGACCGTGAAGGACATTATAATCTGATTAGCGCGCTGCATAAATCCCTGCGCGGTTCAGATACCGATGCGGCTTTGTATTGGGCGGCGCGGATGCTGACGGGGGGCGAGGAGCCACTATATATTTTGCGACGTCTTGTGCGTTTTGCAGTGGAAGATATCGGCCTTGCGGATCCGCAGGCAGTACAACAGGCGATAGCAGCCAAGGAATGTTATGAGTTTCTGGGGTCACCAGAGGGGGATCTGGCAATCGCGCAGGCGGTCATTTATCTGGGCACTGCTCCCAAGTCTAATGCGGTTTATAAAGCCTTTAAGTTATCAGCCAGTGCCGCGAAAAAGACAGGGTCGTTGATGCCGCCTAAGCATATTTTGAATGCGCCAACGGCGATGATGAAAGAGCAGGGCTATGGAAAGGGATATCAGTACGACCACGATACCCAAGACGGCTTTTCCGGTCAGGATTATTTCCCTGAGGAAATGGTACGAGATGCATTCTACCAGCCTAAAGACCGTGGTTTTGAACGTGATGTGAAAAAGCGGCTTGCGTACTGGGCAAAATTACGCGAAGAGTTGGGCCAAGCGTAAGACGGCAAGGTGGAGAATAAGCAGGAGCCGTGCCGAAAAGGATGCCGCAGTGTGGCCCAATGTAGAACCTAAGTATAGTGTTGGGATGTGTGGTTTTTGTGGGTTGTGTTCTGGCCTGTCCGGTGTTTTTTATCCGGAACTATTGTGCAGTGGCAAGAAAGTGGACTGTATGTTGGAAAAAATATTTGCCGTCGCTATAGGGGGCGCAATTGGGGCAACGGGTCGTTATCTTATGGGTATGGGAATGTTGCGGGTTATGGGGCCTGGATTTCCATATGGTACATTAACGGTAAATGTTGTTGGTTCATTGTTGATTGGACTGTTGGCGCACGTTGCGGCGGCCCGATACAATTTATCCCCGCTTTGGCAGGTCTTTGCCGTGACGGGCGTATTGGGTGGGTTTACCACCTTTTCTGCCTTTTCCCTGGAGGTTGGATTGATGATAGAGCGTCATGAATTACAGATGGCCATGATATATGCGTTGGGTTCTGTTGTTGCGGGGGTTGTGGCGATGTTTGCGGGTTTATATATCGGCCGGATTTTACTTTAATATAGACAAGAAAGATCAAGAGATCATGACAGGCGTTCAAACCGTTCGTGTTAAAAAAGATGAGGCTGATTGGCGATTGGATAAATGGTTTAAAATTCATTTTCCTGAATTAACCTACGGCCGTCTATCGAAATTACTACGCACGGGACAAATCCGCATGGATGGTAAACGGGTAAAAGCTAATGCGCGCATATCACCCGGCAATGAAATACGTGTTCCCCCCTTAGGCGCGGCACCGGATGCGCCGCGTGCTGACTATGTGCCGGCGGTGACGGCAGAAGAAGTGCGTTATGCTCGGGAGCTGATTATTCATGAAGATGAGGATATCGTCGTGTTGAATAAACCGCCTGGGCTTGCGGTGCAGGGCGGCACCAAGACAACACGACATATTGATGGTTTGTTGCCAGCGTTTCAGAAAAAAGGGCAGGGACGTCCCAAACTGGTTCATCGGTTGGATAAGGATACCAGCGGTGTGCTGGTGATTGCGCGTAATGCGCAGGCAGCAAAGTTTTTGACGGCAGCTTTTCGTGAGCGGACAACACGTAAAATATATTGGGCATTGGTTGTTGGCCGTCCTGAACTGGAAAGTGGTCAGGTCCGGGCACCATTGGAAAAAGAAGCAGGGGCGGGTGGTGAGCGCATGATGGTCAGTGATGATGGAAAGCCTGCGCACACACTTTTTCATGTGATGGATCATGCACATGACAAGGCCAGTTGGTTGGTGATGATGCCGCTTACGGGGAGAACGCATCAATTGCGTGTGCACGCAAAAGTCATGGGAACCCCTATTGTCGGGGATGGGAAATATGGCGGTCAGGATGCTTTTTTGCAGGGAGCCGTGAGCCGTAAATTGCATTTACATGCGCGACATCTGGATATTCCACACCCCAAGGGCGGAACGCTTTCTATCACCGCAGAGCTGCCCGCACATATGTTGGAAACATGGAATATGTTCGGGTTGGACCCCCATGACCGGACGGACCCGTTCTTAGAGGAAATATCCTATTGATGCATGTAACAGATACTGACCAGGTGATGATGATATTGTGACGTTACGAGAGGCTGATGCTGTAAAGGTCGACTTTCGATATGTATGAGGCGTAAATGACAGAGCTAAAGCTAATCGTATTTGATTGTGATGGAACCCTGGTTGATGGTCAGTACATGATACTGGAAGCGATGCGCCGGGCGTGTCATAAACTGGCAACGGAAATGCCGAATGATAATGATGTTCGCCGTATTGTCGGTTTATCATTACCAGAAGCAATCCGGCGTTTATTTCCGTTGAAAGATCATGCCTTGCATATGGAAATAGATCACGCGTTTAGAAGCAGTTATCAGGACATGCGCCATGAAGATAGCCATGAAGAGCCGTTGTTTGACGGGGTTCATGAGGTCTTGCAGGATTTAAACAATCAGGGATATTTGTTAGCCGTGGCAACAGGGAAGTCCCGCAAGGGATTAGATAATACTCTAAGGCTTCAGGGGCTGGAGGATATGTTTGTTGCCACGAGAACGGCAGATGACGGGCCGGGAAAGCCACATCCGCAAATGATTGCTGACATAATGAATATTACAGGTGTGAATCCCGCGGCGACAGCGATGGTGGGGGATACCAGTTTTGATATACAAATGGCCCGCGCCGCAGCGGTACATGCGGTGGGCGTGAGCTGGGGATATCATGATTTCGAGGATTTGCAGCAAGCCGGGGCCCATCATATTTTAGGACATATGCGGGAATTGCCGCCTTTGGTGGAGACGTTGTTATGAGGATCGTTGATTTCATACAGATCAGCGGCGTGATCGTGGCTGTGGCTATGTTTGCGATTATCATCTGTCTGGCACTGGGATATCCCGGTCCATTAAAAAAAATGGCCGAAGAAAAGCTATCACAGGAGATCGGCCAGCCCGTAAGTATTTCCGGAGGGGTTAAATTCTTCATTTTACCCCGGCCCATGTTAGACGTGCATGATGTGACTGTAGGAGGGGATGACAGAGGCACGATTAGTGTCGGTCATCTATTGGCACAGATAGAATTAGGACCTTTGTTCGTGGGCAAGGTCGTTGGCATCGAAATATTGCTGGATCAGCTGCGTGTGGTCGTGGCGGATAATCAATGGCCGCTGGTCCTCGGCGATGGCAAGACCTTGGTTACGAATGAGGAGGAGAACAGGACTTCAGCGTCATCGCAGGAGGTTGTCTCTGGTCTGCTACGCAGTGTGAAGCACATCGAAATCCGTGACGCACAGTATCGTTATTTTGCCACTGACCGCACTTTGCCGTTAGAGGGGCATTTTAATGCCCAGGTTTCGGCTTCCGGCCCCCTTCGCCCCTTAAATATAGAGGCGGATTTACAGGCAATGCCGGGCCAATTACGATTGGATATGACGTTGGATGATTTGGGCGGGCTGTTTGCGTTTGAAGAACAAGCCCTGAAAATCACAATGCAGCATAGACAGGATGTATTGACATTAAATTCCAAGGTGACTTGGCAAGATATTCTGCGTATACGCGGGCAGTTTTCTGCCGAGCGGGTTACATTGTCCGCATGGCAGGCTTTAGCAGATTCCTTAAGTGCGCCCCAAAAAGCAAGTGTGCCCCAGAAAGCTGAGGCCGCACAGGAATTGACAGTAGAGGCTGCCGTAAAGAACGGAACAAAGCCGAAGAGTGTAAAACCTGTTCAGGGCGATGGATCAGCAGAAAGGGAACAGCAGCAACAGCAACAGCAACGTCAAGACCAAGACCAAAAGAGCACTGCGCCCACCCCCGATAATGCCCGCCCTGACATAGACACCGGGGATGTGGAAAGCGTGACGACCGCGGCTATCCCATTTCCCAGTCTTCCAATGAATGTTGATATTGACCTGGACTGGGATGTGGGTACGTTTGAAATGGCATCAATGAAGATGACAGACCTATCCGGTCACTTACGGCTGGCACAGGGGCAGCTGAGTATTGATCCTTTCAAGCTATCCTGGCTGGGGGGGGCATTTACAGGGGGTGTCGGACTCTATAGTGCGGAAAATAAGGGGCATTATAGCAAGATTGAAGGGCGTGATATTCAGCTTTCACAAGTGGATGATTTTCTGGGAGGGCGTGAATGGGAAGGGGCGTTGAAATTGCAGGCGGACCTAAAAGCCGCAGGTGATAACCATGTTGATGTGCTTTCCAGTCTTGCGGGGCGTGTTGAAGCGAAGACCGACGCGGCTATCCTGGATACATATTATCTTGAAGTTCTGGCTGCAGATTTATTTGCAGCCCTGTTTGCGGATAAAGACCGAACTGTATCTAAAGTAAAATGTTTTGATGCGAAGGCCGATATAGAACAGGGGGTTGCATCATTATCTTCATTGGTTTTGGATACGCAGAAGCTTATTGTGACAGGAAAGGGCAAAGTTGATATCGCTCGACAGAAACTGGACCTAAAGCTTAACCCGAAGCCCAAGAACCCCAGTCTGATTAGTATTGCCCCCAAAATAAATATTAGCGGTGATTTCCGTGCGCCTAAAATTTCTCCGGACAGTCTTGATGTGTTGACCAGTGTTGCAACAACGGTTGGTGCCGGGGCACTGGGCCCAGTGGGATACCTGTTGACGGTGGCGAAAACAGGCAGTTTAGGCAAGAGTGATTGCGCAAAAAGACTGCGTCAGGAAATGGAAGAAGAAGCGGCAAAGGTGCCAGCCACCTCTGCTACAACATTGCCGCAAGATGACAAGACGGCAAATGAAAATATGCAGAAATAAAAAGATTATGACAAACGAGACGAGCACGTTGAACGACGACAATGCGCCCAAGGCAACAATGCCTGAGAAAAAGGTTTTAAAGCGTTTTTATAAAAATGTGGATGTGGTTGCGAAAGGTGATGATTTTGAAATACATCTGGATGGCCGCCCTGTAAAAACGCCACTGCGTAAAAGATTGACGCTGCCCACGGATAAAATGGCCCAAGCGGTGGCGGAAGAGTGGCAGGCGCAGGGCGAGAATATTGACCCCTTATCCATGCCGTTGACACGTCTGGCGAATACGTCCCATGATCGTATTGGTGAGCATCGCCTTGAAATAACGCAAGAATTAGTCCGTTTTGTCAATGGGGACCAAATCTGCTACCGCGCTGATTATCCGCAGTCGTTAATCGAACGTCAGGCAGAAATGTGGACCCCGTTGTTAAATTGGCTGTCACAGCGACATGATATACAATTGCTTGTCACGACGGGTATTATTCCGCAGGACCAGACAGCGGAAACATTGGGGCAGTTTGAAAAGATTTTTAACGGTTATGATGCCTTTCACCTGACAGCGTTACATAATATTGTGACAATCTGTACGTCAGTGACGATTGGTCTGGCGGCGATGGATGGCTTCCTGGATGCGCAGTCGGCATGGGCTGCCGCGCAGGTAGATGAGAATTTTCAGATTGAAAATTGGGGTGCGGATGACGAAGCGGAGGCCCGCCGAGAGCAATTATATGGCGAGTTGTCCCAAGCCCTGACTTTTTTGTCCCTCTGTGCCTGAGGCAAAGATTAGAGGGGGCATCTCGCTATTAGAGGACTATTTTCGTTTACTATAGAGCGATGGTCTAATTTATTTTTTCGTGGTTTATTGCAAAAAAGGTAAGGGGGGACTGGTCAAGAGAATAAATCCGGGATATAAGGTTACTCATGAGTAGCTTTTAGAAGAAGATGTCGTGAGGCTTAGCATGCAAAAGATACTGGAAAAATTAGAAGAAAAGCGTGCCCAGGCACGGGCAGGCGGTGGTGCACAGCGTGTAGAAGCGCAGCATAAACGTGGGAAGTTAACGGCCCGCGAGCGGATTGAATTACTGCTGGATCCAGAATCTTTCGAAGAATATGACATGTTCAAAGAGCACCGCTGTACTGATTTTGGGATGGCGGATCAAAAAATTCCAGGAGATGGGGTTGTTACGGGTAACGGGACGATTAATGGCCGTTTGGTCTATGTCTTCAGTCAGGACTTTACGGTGTTCGGTGGGTCGTTATCTGAAACATATGCCGAAAAAATAAGTAAGATCATGGATATGGCCATGAAAGTCGGGGCGCCGGTCATTGGCTTAAACGATTCTGGTGGCGCGCGTATTCAGGAAGGCGTCGCATCACTGGCGGGCTATGCGGAGGTATTCCAACGCAATATCATGGCGTCAGGCGTGATCCCGCAAATTTCTGTGATTATGGGGCCGTGCGCAGGTGGGGCGGTATATTCCCCGGCGATGACAGATTTTATTTTTATGGTCAAAGATAGCTCATATATGTTCGTGACGGGCCCGGACGTTGTGAAGACTGTCACAAACGAAGTTGTCACGCAGGAAGAATTAGGTGGTGCAGATACCCATACCACGAAGTCCAGTGTTGCGGATCGGGCGTTTGAAAATGATGTTGAGACGTTAAAGCAGGTGCGTCGTTTCTATGATTTTCTGCCTTTAAATAATAAAGAAAAACCGCCGGTACGAGCTTCGTTTGATGATCCGGACCGTTTAGAAATGTCGTTGGATACATTGGTGCCCGCCAATGCAAATAAACCATACGATATGCATGAACTGATTATGAAGACAGTCGATGAGGGGGACTTTTTTGAAGTGCAACCCAGATATGCGGCAAACATTATCACGGGTTTTGGGCGTATTGAGGGGCAGACTGTCGGGGTTGTCGCGAACCAGCCTATGGTGCTGGCAGGGTGTTTGGATATTAACGCCTCACGTAAGGCTGCGCGTTTCGTTCAGTTCTGCGATTGTTTTAACATTCCTATTCTGACATTGGTGGATGTTCCCGGCTTTCTTCCCGGAACGGCGCAGGAATATAATGGTATCATCAAGCATGGTGCTAAACTGCTTTTTGCCTATGGGGAAGCAACAGTCCCTAAAATTACGATTATCACGCGTAAGGCTTATGGTGGGGCCTATGATGTGATGGCATCGAAGCATTTGCGCGGCGATTTGAATTACGCATGGCCAACGGCAGAAATTGCTGTGATGGGAGCGAAGGGCGCGGTGGAAATCATATTCCGTAATGAAATTGGTGACCCAGATAAAATCGCAGAAAAGACGCAGGACTATACTGAAAAATTTACGAACCCCTTTGTTGCGGCGGGGCGGGGCTTTATTGATGAGGTTATCATGCCACATTCTACACGACGTCGTGTCGCTAAAGGGTTGCGCATTCTTAAGAATAAGCAATTAGAGAACCCCTGGAAAAAACATAGCAATATTCCACTTTAAGGGGAGGGCTGATAATGTTTTCAAAAATTTTAATTGCCAACCGCGGTGAAATTGCCTGCCGTGTTATTAAAACGGCCCGTAAAATGGGAATTCAAACCGTAGCGGTATTTTCTGAGGCGGATACCGATGCCTTGCATGTGCAAATGGCTGATGAAGCTGTCTTTATTGGGCCTGCCCCCGCAGCGGAAAGTTATTTGATTGCAGATAAGATCATTGCAGCATGCAAAGAAACAGGCGCAGAGGCAGTGCATCCGGGATATGGATTTCTGTCTGAAAACGCGGACTTTTGTCGCCGTCTTCAGGAAGAGAAAATCACATTTATTGGCCCTGGCATCCGTGCCATTAGTGCTATGGGGGATAAAATTGAATCCAAGAAGCTGGCCTCAGAGGCCGGGGTAAGCACCGTTCCTGGATATATGGGGGTTATTCCAACCGCAGAAGAAGCCGTAAAAATAGCGCAGGAGATAGGCTATCCCGTGATGATTAAGGCGTCTGCCGGCGGTGGGGGTAAGGGTATGCGGGTCGCCTATAATGATCAGGAGGCGCATGAAGGTTTTGTATCCGCGACCAATGAAGCCATATCCAGCTTTGCTGATGATCGTGTTTTCGTGGAAAAGTTTATTGAAGAACCGCGCCATATTGAAATTCAGGTTCTGGGCGACAGTCACGGCCATGTCATTTATCTGGGGGAACGGGAATGTTCCATTCAACGGCGCCACCAGAAAGTCGTTGAAGAGGCCCCGAGTCCCTTCCTGGATGAAAAGACGCGCAAAGCCATGGGGGAGGAAGCTGTGGCTCTGGCGAAAGCGGTAGATTACCAGTCTGCGGGAACGGTGGAATTTATCGTTGATAAGGATAAGAATTTCTATTTCCTTGAGATGAATACACGTTTGCAAGTGGAACATCCCGTCACAGAACTGGTCACGGGAGTGGACCTTGTGGAGCAGATGATAAATGTAGCCGCAGGACGCGAATTAGAGATCGCCCAGGATGACGTGAAGCTGACAGGGTGGGCGATTGAGAATCGCATTTATGCTGAAGATCCTCTACGTAACTTTTTGCCGTCAATCGGTCGGTTGGTGCGGTATCGTCCCCCGGAAGAAAATGCGAATGTGCGGGTTGATACCGGGGTATATGAAGGTGCGGAAATCAGCATGTTTTACGACCCTATGATCGCGAAGCTTTGTACTTATGGGGATACGCGCGAAGAAGCCATAGGTCATATGCGTAAAGCTTTGGATGAGTATTATATCCGTGGCATTGGTCACAACATCAGCTTTGTCGCCGATGTGATGAACAATCAACGGTTTCAGGAAGGCCGCCTGACAACTAATTTTATAGCTGAAGAATATCCGGACGGGTTTAGTGGTGGTCAATTGCGTGAGACATCGCGTCGCGTCATCACGGCGGTGGCGTTGGCCGTTCATGCCTGCGAAATTGGACGCCAAAGTCGCATTTCAGGAAAAATAGACGATGCCGCCCCGGCATATGGCGATGAATGGGTTGTTAGTATTGAAGGGGATGATGAGCTTGCGATGTTCAAATTGTCATCTTCTGGGCTTGATGTCGTTCTAGGTAATGAACATGTCGCAGTAGAGACAAGCTGGACGCCTGCTGATCCCGTTTTCAGAGGGACAGTAGCAGGAACGGATGTATGCGTTGAGGTTGACCGCGCCGAGGATGGTTATCGGTTGCGTTATGATGGCGTAGACAAGGTTGTTTACGTGCGGACGCCGCGTGAAGCGGAATTAGCGGCCTTAATGCCGGAGAAAGTCGCGCCTGATACATCGAAATATCTGTTATGTCCAATGCCGGGGCTGATCGTATCTTTATCTGTTGCCGAAGGGGATGAGGTCAAGGCAGGACAGGCATTGGCAGTCGTAGAAGCCATGAAAATGGAAAATATACTGCGCGCCGAAAAAGATGCGGTTGTGAAAAAAATATATGCTGAAGCCGGAGCAAGTCTGGCTGTGGATGACGTGATTATTGAATACGAATAAAGCTGACAACAATGATTGAAGGCGAAGAGGACCGGGGGGCAACAAGGAGGTTCTCCGGCCCTTTTGTACAAGAAAGACTGAATAGGGCCGGGGAGAGAATATCTTATGCTGGCAGAGGGCAAAAAAGCGGTTAAAGCCGTCATCAGCGGTAAGGTTCAGGGAGTCTGGTTCCGGGACTGGACGGTCCAGGAGGCGCAAAAACGTCATTTGGACGGGTGGGTGCGAAATCGCACAGAGGGCACGGTAGAAGCAATGTTTGTAGGAGATGAGGCAGACGTCGATGATATGCTTCATGCCTGCGAAAGTGGACCTGCGGCGGCGCGTGTAGATCGTGTTGATGTCCGTGCAGCTATTGGCATTGTTGCGAAGGGTTTTGTGCGTAAGCCAACGGTTGATCTGGGTGAAAGCCGCAATCAATGACAGGGTTGAAGCACCGCCAAATGCTTTCGGTTACAGTTTGACGGGCATTTCCCCAAATGTCTGTTCAAAACAGCGTATCAGCGCCGTATCAAGGTCATCCATCGTGACGGGAAGGCCAAGGTCGACGAGTGATGTTACACCAAATTGATCCAGACCACATGGCACGATGCCCTTAAAATGGCCTAAGTCAGGTTCGACATTAATGGAAATTCCATGGAAACTGACCCACTTGCGCACGCGAACGCCTAAAGCGGCGATTTTATCCTCACGCCCGTTGTCGCGGGCAACCCAGACACCAACGCGTCCATCGCGACGTTCGCCTACAACATTGAATTCGGCGAGCGTGTCAATAATCCATTGTTCCAGATCACAAACAAATTTGCGGACATCACGACCACGCTTACGCAGGTCGAGCATGACATAGACAACGCGCTGACCCGGGCCATGGTATGTGTATTGGCCGCCACGCCCCGCGTCAAAGACAGGGAAGCGATCGGGTTCAAGCAAGTCATTCTGGTCTGCAGAAGTGCCAGCGGTATATAGCGGGGGGTGTTCAAGCAGCCATAATAGTTCTGCGGCCTGATTATTGCTGATTACTGCAACACGGGCTTCCATTTCTGCTAAAGCTTGTTCATAGGGGATCAGCCCT
This sequence comes from Kordiimonas sp., assembly GCA_002700365.1. Taxonomy (GTDB): domain Bacteria; phylum Pseudomonadota; class Alphaproteobacteria; order Sphingomonadales; family Emcibacteraceae. Next base: position 26,734 of record PADB01000012.1, read on the forward strand.
GTGCTTGTTTTCCACTCAATCATTGCCAGCGCCTATCCCTTGGGCATGATATGCATCATTTGTGTTTCTCCGTGACCACAAAAAGAGCCATTCTGTTCTTTAATACGCCCGCATAGCGTAAATCGCTAGTGTTTAAACTGCCCTTTATGTTACAAGGGGGCATGATTACACGTGCAATAGAAGATGTCGCCGTTGAATTAACGGTGGTCCTCGGCCAGACGGAAATGCCGATCAGCCAATTATTGAAAATGGGCCGGGGGGCTGTAATTGATCTGGATGCGGACCATGATGATCCGGTGATGATTTATGCCAACGGTGAATTAATTGCCAAGGGTGAAATCATTTTATCCGGGGATAAAATCGCAATTAACATTACCGAAAGCGTCAAGAGCTACCAGCGATAGCTTTTTTTTACCCAGAAACAACACTTAATTAGTGTTATTATATAATTTTTACATAATTTCTTGATTTTTTAGTGTAAAACACTAATTTATAGGCTTCTGTCATTAAAGGATGAACCCATGTTGCCATTAATGCTTGATATTGCTAAAGGCAAGATCCTGCTCGTGGGGAAGGGGGCAGCCTTAAAGCAGCGTTATACTTTGTTGATGCAGGCAGGGGTGACAGATTTAACGATCTATGTACCAGAAGCGGAAGATGCAGCGGTATTGTTTGAAGGCGCGGATAAGACGCGGTCGGTCAAAGTACACGTGGGTGTTCCCGGTGATGGTGACGTGGCTGATGCGTTGCTGTTGATGGTCGCGGGAATTGATGAGGCGATTGCCGAGCAATTTGCGAGTCTTGCACGGTCACACAACGTGCTCGTGAATGTGGAAGACAACAAACGTCTGTGTGATTTTTATATGCCGTCATTGGTACGGCGAGGGGATTTGGTTCTGGCCATCTCCACGGGGGGGAAAAGCCCGGGTCTTGCCCGGCGGCTACGGTTGAAGTTGGAAGATATGTTCGGCCCTGAATGGGAAGCACGATTGGAGCAGATCGCGACATTACGTAAACAGTGGCGGAATGATGGTATTGAGTTAAAGCAGCTTTCCACCAAGACGGATGAGCTGATTGATAAGGAAAATTGGTTATGACCGCAGTGCAGGCACAACATGTTCTCAAGACGGAAGACCGTCTGCAGGAGATGACAGAAAAATATGGGCAGTTTGAGACTCTTGACCTGATTGAGGCGATGGTTAAGCAGGAATTTTCTGGCGAGATTGCCCTGGTGTCGTCTTTTGGGGCGGAAGCTGTTGTGTTGTTGGACTTGGTCGCACAGGTCGACAAAAACGTGCCAGTTATTTTTATTGATACACGTAAACTGTTTGGTGAAACGTTGCGGTACCGCGATAAGGTTGCCGAAACACTGGGGTTGACGAATATCATTTCTGTACAGCCCGATCCGGTCGATGTGGAAGCCGAAGATAAGAACGGTCTGTTGTGGAGTCGCAATGTGGATGCCTGCTGTGATCTGCGGAAGGTGCGCCCGTTGGCCCGTGCGATGGACCAATATGCCGCATGGTTTACAGGGCGCAAACGGTTCCAAGCGTCAACGCGTGCTAATATTCCATTGATTGAACAGGATGGTAGTAAGTTCAAGATTAACCCATTGGCCCATTGGGATGCAGCCGCGTTGGAAAAACATATGCAGAGCCGTAATCTGCCGCGACACCCATTGGTTGAGGATGGCTATCCTTCTATTGGGTGTATGCCATGTACGCGACGTGTAGAGCCGGGCGAAGACGCGCGCGCGGGGCGTTGGGCCGGGATTGAAAAGACGGAATGCGGCATTCATATCGCCGAAAATATTTAAATTTTCTGATTATCAGCTTGCCAGTTATGGCGGCTTTTGCTATCTGCTAGCTCACTTGCGGCCGTGGCGGAATTGGTAGACGCGCAGCGTTGAGGTCGCTGTGGGCGAATAGCCCGTGGAAGTTCGAGTCTTCTCGGCCGCACCAAAATTTCAAAAAGGACGTTCTCTGTTGAAGGGAACGTCCTTTTTTATGTCATAGGCGGTGCTGTTTATGAAAAAATATATCTCGCCGACAACTTTGCACGCGGACGTACAATTGTCATTTGGCCAATTGTCGTATGGCGAGATACTGGGCTAAAGCGCCGGTATTTTGAGATCAATTTTCTAAACAGGAATAGAAGAGAACAGCGTCATGATTGACATAGCGTGAAGTAGAAAAAACTGTTGTTATGCCCGATTTGCGGCATAATATTTTTAGATATATGCCAGCTGTCAGGGGGACAATATGAATTATTTTATAGATGCCTATCGCAAAAATTACGTCAATTTCTTCGGGGTGGCGGATCGGGCGGAGTTTTGGTGGTTCACCTTGTTTCTTTATATTACGTATTTTGTGCTGGCACTGGTCGATGCAGTTTTAGGAACGGCCGGGGTACTTTTACGATTATTCGGGGGCATCATTCTGCTTATTTTCGCATGCCTGCCGAGCGTGAAAATACATAATCAATACACTTAGTAGCAATAGTGTAAGTCTTTTAGCAACGCCGCTATAATTCAGCCAGCCGGGGCGTAGGTGTCGTTATGGGTTGGATTTTTTCTTGACCTCATTGTCGATAAAGTTGATACCGATAAAGCATATCAGGACAGGGCAAAGCGATGACGGCACACCAAAATCAGAGCATAGAAGATGAGCTGACGGGGACACCGGAAAATGTCACGGTAGGACCACGTTTTGTTGCCAAGGTCAAAAAGGCCATTAAAAAAGAAAAAATCCACAAATTACGCGAATTGGTTTTGCCGCTGCATTCTGCAGACCTCGCAGACCTTATTGAACAGCTCAGCATTCCAAAACGGGAAGAACTCGCCAGGCTGGTCGGAGCAGAGCTGGACCCGCAGGTTTTTTCTGAATTGGAAGAAAACGCCCGTGACCAGGTGATCGAACAAATGGACACGGCGGATGTGGCACAGGCCCTTTCCCAGATGGAAATGGATGATGCTATTAATGTTCTGGAAGATTTAAGCGAGGACAGCCAGCGCAAAATTTTGGATGAAATGCCGGCGGTGCAGCGTAGTTCTGTAGAAGAGGGGCTGTCTTATCCAGAGGACAGCGCGGGGCGCTTGTTGCAGCGGGGCCTGATTGCCGTGCCGGGGATGTGGACCGTTGGGCAGGTGATAGATTACCTGCGTGATGAACGTGACTTGCCGGATGAATTTTATGAAATTTATGTTGTGGACCCTAAATATCATCCTGTCGGTACCATTTCATTAAGTCGCCTACTGCGTACCAGTCGCCCGACAACGGTGCGGGATATTATGGATGATAATCAGAAGGTCGTTCCGGCACATATGGATCAGGAGGAAGTAGCACACCTGTTTCGCCAATATGACTTACCTTCTGTAGGGGTTGTTGATGATAACAGTCGCCTGATCGGGATGATTACCATTGATGATGTGGTGGACGTGATTGATGAAGAGGCGGAAGAAGATATTTTGCGGCTGGCCGGGGTGCAAGATAGCGATTTGGCGGAAACCGTTTTTGAGGCCAGTCGTAAGCGTTTGACATGGTTGATGGTAAACCTTGCTACGGCGTGTCTGGCGGCGTTTGTAATTAGTGTTTTTGATGCCACTATTCAGGAAATGGTGGCGTTGGCGATATTGATGCCGATTGTGGCAAATCTGGGGGGGAATGCCGGAACGCAGACCATGACTATTGCTGTGCGGGCATTGGCCACAAAAGAATTAACAGCATCAAACGCACCGCGGCTTGTGAGCCGGGAATTGGCCATTAGCCTTTTAAATGGCGTCATATTGGCGATTGTGATTGGTCTGGCTGCGGGTATTTGGTTCCATAATATGCCGCTGGGCGGGGTATTATCCCTGGCCCTGATTATGAATATGGTTTGTGCAGGGCTATCCGGTATTTTGATCCCTATCACATTAGATAAATTAAAAATTGACCCGGCAATTGCCAGTAGCGTGTTTTTGACGACGATAACGGATGTGGTCGGTTTCTTTGCCTTCCTGGGCCTGGGGACAATGTTATTATTGTGATGTGCTGATGATCCATATGTCGAAAGTGGCGGTGGGGATTGAGAGTCTGGAACATCTTGCAGATGTGCAAAAAGGCCGCCGTGGCCAAAGTGCAGATGGGCAGGCCTGCGTTAAGGTCTATACCCGTTTTTTGCCTAAAAGAGCGCGTGACCTAGAAGACGGCGGATCATTATATTGGATTGTTAAGGGGCATTATTTAGCCCGCCAGCGCATCATAGGTTTTGAAACATACACGTCTGACGATGGCAAAAAACGCTGTTTAATATCGGTAAGTCCTGAAATCGTTCCGACTATGATACAGCCACGCCGGGCGCATCAAGGGTGGCGTTATCTTAAAGATACTGAAGCCCCTGCAGATATGTCTGATGCAGGCGAGGGGGCGGCGGAGCTCCCTGCGCATATGGCGGCAGCATTAAGGGATTTAGGCTTGCTGTAAGAAACATACGACACGTGCCGAATATTCATCCAAGGGGTAAGGAGCGGCGGGTTATACGGAGGCGGGGTTAATGGCCATATTGTCAATGAGACGGGTTGTCCCTACCTGTGCAGCAATAAACACCCGTGCGGGGTTATGCACCCGGGTAATATTTTCTAATGTCTGGGCGTCCCGTATGTCCAGATAATGAATATTGTGGATGCCGCCCTCTTGTAACGTCCGGCGGGCCTTGGCGATAACGTTTTCACATAAGGCATTGGGACCTTGTTCTAATGTGGTGGTGATATGTTGTAATGTGCGGGGAATAAGCAGGGCTGTCTGCCGCTCGCTTTCTGACAGATAGACATTACGCGATGACGTTGCGAGACCGTCTGCGTCACGGATCAGTGGGGCGCCGAGAATATCAACCGGGATATCCAAATCACGCGCAGATTGGCGGATAACGGCTAATTGCTGATAATCTTTTTCACCGAATACGGCGCAGTCCGGTAGGCCCTGCAAGAGTAATTTTGTAACAACGGTACTTACCCCGTCAAAATGTCCGGGGCGGCTGGCCCCGCATAAGGCGGATGTGAGCCCCGATACCTGGACGGTGGTGGCAAATCCAGGGGGATACATTTCGGAAACCGCCGGGGCATAGAGAATGTCAACTTTATGCTCTTTTAGCAGGGCTACATCCTGTTGTTCCTGCCGGGGGTATTTGTCGAAATCCTCGTTTGGGCCAAATTGTGTGGGATTGACAAAGATCGTCACTACAATTCGGTCCGCATGTCCTATTGTGCGGGCATGGGTGACAAGTGACATATGAGCATGATGTAATGCCCCCATGGTGGGGACCATGGCAACCTTTAGGCCATCAGCCTTCCAGGCATGTACCTGCTGGCGTAGTTCAGCAACAGTGCGAAGAATTTTGGTCATTAAGACAAGTCCTGTTTTTGTCTGTGATCGGCCATTTGGGTTGAGAGAGGGGCTTTATCGAAATCTTTCAGGCGGTTAACACGAATGATGTTGTTCAGCGTTCGTACATAACTATGCCCTAATTCGGAATAACCATGCAGAGTCTTTGTTAATTCTTTGTTGGCGGTTAATGGCGCATTGTCCCGGCGTAATTTCGCCCGGACGTTGCGAAAATTACGATATGCGGGATGGGTGTTCAGGTTCAGGGTATAGCTGTGTACAGACCCTATCAAATTGTCAAAAGTTTTAATGCGATGTCGTTTTCCTTCAGCGCGGGCTTTGGGTACCATGCCCTGACCTGACCATGTCCATTGTCCGTAAAGGGCATTTCCTTGCTGTGCGAAGCGCGATGTTCCCCAGCCTGACTCAATAGCGGCTTGTGCCAGTGCCAGAGAGGGCGGAATGGTGTCAACACGTGTTTTTAATTCATTCCATTTCCCGGGTGAGACTTTATAGCGTTTGAAGGTGCGATGTAGCCATGCTTTCTGGGTGTCTGTGAGGGATTGTCCTGCTTTATATCGGCGATGCAAGGCGTCTATGTTTTTCTTTTCTGCCTGGATTGTTTGATTGACATAAAGAATGGAGGGTAAGAGTGCGGCGATAAATACTCTTTTACGCTGCGGGGCATGCGTTGTGGTGACCAGAAAGCGGGGAAGGTGACGGAAGTATAGGGGCGGGACAGAAATTTCCCCGTGGCGAATAAGGGGTAATTTATCAGATAGCGGCGTTATAACATCAAGTTGTGGTGTCAGGAATGACGCGGCGGGTATTTTGTGCCAGACTGGTTGTGTGACATTGTGAAGTTGTGTCTGCTGCCAGAGTGCCAAGGTTATTGGTGCGACTATAAAACCGTTGAAAAGGCAAAAAAACAATATGATTTTGCTGGAACGAGATTGCGGCATATATCTTCATATCTATACGGCGGCAAATATGTGCCGCCACGGTTTAAGCTTATCGCGTAATGTTATCATATGGCATCTTAACGTATTACGGGTGTGTAATGGGGTAAGAAACGCCAGCTTCTTTTCATTTTTTTCTAACTGTGAAAAACTTAACTGTAAATATATATTATATGCCGTTATACCCTGTGGAAAACAGGGCAATGGCAGTATTATGCTATAGAATAGACCAGAGAGTAAATCAGAAGTCTATCAATGTCTTAAGTTGTAGTAACGCGTATTATTTATAATGGAGTAGGCCTGTGTCGAAAAATAAAGCGCATGTCATCGTCATGGGAAATGAGAAAGGCGGTTCCGGTAAATCTACAACCGCCATGCATGTCATCGTCAGTTTGCTGAAGAAGAATTTTCGCGTTGCGACAATAGATCTTGATTCCCGGCAACAGTCTTTGCATCGCTATATCGAAAATAGACAGAACTACGCACAAAGCCATAATTTGCGCCTACGGATGCCTGATACTTATGTGCTGGATCGTTCTGATAAAAATCAGCTTGATGATATTCGGGCAGATGAACAGGAACGTTTCGATGACCTGTTATCAGAATTGTGGGCGCGTTATGATTACGTGGTGATCGATTGCCCGGGGAGCGATACCCATTATGCGCGGCTAGCACATGGTATTGCCGATACTTTAATTACCCCGGTCAACGATAGTTTTGTGGATTTGGACCTTATTGCCCAGGTTCATCCTGATAATTTCAAGGTTGAAAAGCTTAGCCTGTATAGTGAGCGGGTCTGGGAAGCGCGCAAAAAGCGTGCAATGAAAGACCGTGGCAGCATTGACTGGATTGTCATGCGTAACCGTACATCAAGTTTGGATGCGAAAAATAAACGGCGGGTGCATGAAGCGTTAAGCCAGTTGCAAAAACGGGTGGCGTTTCGTTATGTGACAGGGTTAGGGGAGCGTGTCATTTATCGTGAGCTATTTCCCAAAGGACTGACCCTGGTTGATTTTAAAGATAGTGCGGAGACAGAAAAAATGACATTGTCGCACGTTGCCGCCCGTCAGGAAATTCGCCGCCTGATGGAAGATCTTAACCTTCCGGGGTGGATAAATACCGTGGTCACCGCGGCAGAATAAATCTAGGATAACCTATCTACGTGCATTTTCTATTATTCGGCATTGTTGGCGTTTTTTTATTTCTCCTTCTCTTAAACTGGTTGGCGAAAACGGATGCGACGTCGCTTGCACGGTATGTACGCGTCATCAGTTCCGGTCTGTTATCCCTGACGGCGGTCATATTGTTGGTGCGAGGGCAGTTGTATTTAGCGGGGCTCTTGGCAATGGCCGTGTATTGGCTGTGGACAGGGCGTGGTCGATTATCATTTGGTAGAGGAAAAACAGAGCAAACATCGGCGCAATCACGGGCTGCCTCTGGTCAGAATATGACCGTACAGGAAGCTTGCGACATATTAGGCGTGAATGAGAATGCAACTGTAACAGAAATTAAAGATGCACACCGTAAGTTGCTAAAAAAAATGCATCCAGATCAAGGTGGTTCAGACTATCTGGCCGCAAAAATTAATCTGGCAAAAGAAACTTTGTTGGCGGCGAAAGAAAAGTGATCGTGGCATCAGCGGATCGCCTGCCCAAGATATGAAAGGATTGACAATGACGGCTGCCCATAATTTTGATGCGGATATCCTGCGGGAATACGACATTCGCGGCGTTGTTGGGGAAAACCTTACAGAAGATGATGCCCGGGCTTTGGGAAAAGCTTTTGGGACAACAGTACGGCGGAATGGCGGGCAACGTGTAAGTGTGGGCTATGATGGCCGCATGACATCACCCGCTTTTGAGGCCGCATTGATTGATGGCATCACGTCTACCGGTATTGATGTGGTGCGTGTGGGATTGGGACCAACGCCCATGCTTTATTATTCGGTATTTGAACTGGATACGGATGGCGGCGTTATGGTAACGGCTTCGCATAATCCGTCAGCCTATAATGGCTTCAAAATGATGCTGGGTAAGGAAGCTTTTTTTGGCGATCAGATATTAGCCCTGGGGCGTCTTGCGGAGGTAGCCGACTATGACGTTGGGTCCGGCCAGGTCGAGGATGACTTTATTATCGACCGTTATGTGGAGCGGCTCTATCAGGATGTTGATGTAGAGGGCTTGGCGCAGGCTGATATTCTGGTGGGATGGGACCCGGGGAATGGCGCCACCGGTGATGTGGTACAAAAGTTAGTAGCCAAACTCCCTGGCCGCCATGTCATGATTAACGAGGCTGTCGACGGCACATTTCCTGCACATCACCCTGACCCAACGGTGGAAGAAAATCTGCAGCAGTTAAAAGAATTGATTATCAAAGATGGCCTGTCCATAGGTTTAGCCTTTGATGGAGATGGTGACCGTGTCGGCGCGATGGATGAAAAAGGGGACGTCGTTTGGGGTGACCAGATACTGGCCATTCTTGCTGAAGACGTTCTGGCGGATCGTCCTGGCAGTACAATTATTGCCGATGTAAAAGCGAGCCAGATTCTCTTTGATCATATTGCGGCTTTGGGCGGGGAGCCGTACATGTGGAAGACTGGTCATTCGCTGATTAAAAGTAAAATGGTGGAACTGGGCGCGCAATTGGCGGGTGAAATGTCCGGGCATATATTCTTTAAACACAAATATTACGGTTTTGATGATGCGGTGTATGCGGCAATCCGTCTGCTTAATGTTGTGGTTGGACAGCAGACCAGTTTGAAGAAACTTAAGGATAAATTGCCGCCCGTTATTAATACGCCGGAAATGAGATTGTCCTGCCCGCCACGCCGTCGTTTTGAAATTGTAAAGGAAGTCCATGCCAGGCTGATGGAGCAGGGGGCAGAAGTCAATGACACGGATGGTGTGCGGGTGTTGACGGAAGATGGCTGGTGGTTGCTACGGGCGTCTAATACCCAGGACGTGTTGGTTGCGCGTGCTGAAGGTCACGACGATGCTGCGTTGCAGCGGCTTTTGCAGCTTCTGAATGAACAATTAGCCTTAAGCGGGGTTGAGTCACGCGCGTCATAAATGCGCGCATGGCCAATAATTCATTACAAATCAATAAGTTGTATTTTATGATGTTGCGATTGCGTTAAATTTTTATTGCGCTGCACAAAAATGCTTGACTTGCACCTCTAATAAGGTTAATTTGCCCTTACGTTGCAACGCAACATGCCCATTTAAGTTCGGTCTGAACGATCCAGAGGCTCTGATGCGTTGGCTTAGTTTAGAACGCTATATATGCATAAGGGAATTACGTTATGACGACTGCTAAAAAAACAACCACTGCTAAAAAGACAACTGCTGCTGCAGAAGAAACAGTTCAAAAAGCTGTAGAAGCAGGCAAAGAAACATTTGAAAATGCTGTAAAAGCAAGCACAGAAACTGTTCAGCGTAACATTGAACAGTCTGTAGAAATGGCGAAAAAGCGCATGGAAGAAACAGTAAAAGGTTATGATGAGCTGAACGCTCTTGGTCGTGAAAACTTTGACGCGGTTGTTGCCGCAGGCGAAGCCACAACAAAAGCGATCGAAGGTATCAATGCAGAAATCGTATCTCTGTCTAAGAAGGCTGTAGAAGATAACGTTGCGGCTGCTAAATCACTGATGGCAGCTAAATCTCCACAGGAATTCTTTGAAATCCAGAGCGAACTGGCAAAAAGCCGCTATGAGCAGACAGTTTCTGAAGGCCAGAAACTGAATGATATGACCACACAGGCTGTGACAGAAATTGTTGAGCCCCTGCAAGCGACATTCAAGAAAACTTTTGAAGCCATGGGCGCACGTTTGGCCAGCTAATCGGCGGACGTAGACAGGTTTCAAGATTACGAAATCTTCCCCACAGAGTTTCGTGGGTCTGGGCTCTGGATGTATATCCAGGGCCCTTTTTCGTGTTGAATGAAGGGCAATATTAAGATGTTTTTGCCTTTCCTTACCGGGGCAAAAATTGTTAACATTTCTTTAAGTATAAAGGGCTCAAACTAGGCAAAGGTAAGTTTATACTGCGGTTTATTGTTGTGGGTCCCTTTACTTTCAGCGTTTGAATTCTATCTATTCTAAAAGCGGTCTCACAAGGTAACGACGAACGATGAGCGATAAAGATAACGGGCAACATGGCGATGATATGGAACAGGGTCTCCTGACCAAGCCTAAGCCCAAAACAAAAAAACCGTCAATGTACAAGGTGCTGATGCTGAATGACGATTATACACCGATGGAATTTGTCATTCATGTGTTGGAAAAATTTTTTACAAAACCAGCGGATGAAGCAACGCGTATAATGTTGCAGGTACATCAAAAAGGTGTGGGTATTTGTGGTGTATTTACCTTTGAAGTAGCGGAAACCAAAGTCGCACAGGTCATGGATTACGCTAGACAACACCAACACCCTTTGCAATGCACGCTGGAAAAGGATTAACCTTATTCTTAATGAATAAGACAAGTAGATAAATAAGGGCTTTAACTGTAAACGGAAGATTTATCGTGCCAACATTTTCTCCCAATTTAGAACATACCCTCCATCGTGCTGTGGCCGAAGCAAACAGCCGAAGTCACGAATTTGCCACGTTGGAACATTTGCTACTGGGATTGTTGGAAGATAAAGAGGCCGTGGCGGTATTACGTGCCTGTGGCGTAAATTTGCAACAGTTACGCGATGAACTTACAGAGTATCTGGATAACGAACTACAAAACATCATTAGTGATATCGTGACAGATGCAGTTCCCACGGCCAGCTTCCAGCGGGTCATTCAGCGATCCATTTTACATGTCCAAAGTTCAGGCAGGGAAGAAGTAAATGGTGCGAATGTTTTAGTCGCCCTGTTTTCTGAACGTGAAAGCCACGCGGTTTATTTCCTTCAGCAGCAGGATATCACCCGCCTGGATGTGGTCAGTTATATTTCCCACGGTTTAGCGAAGTCCGCTGAATATTCTGAGCCACGTACACCGCAAGGTGCGGATGATGAGGAATTTGAATTGGGCGGTGCGGACGGCAAGGATGAAACGGCATTAGAAAAGTACTGCGTAAACCTGAACGAGAAAGCCCGAAAAGGTAATATCGACCCGCTTATCGGGCGTGATGATGAAATTAATAGAACTATTCAGGTTTTATGTCGCCGTTCAAAGAACAACCCTTTGTATGTGGGGGACCCGGGTGTGGGTAAGACAGCCATTGCAGAGGGACTGGCTTTGCGCATTGTCAAAGAAGATGTGCCGGAGGTTCTGCATGGTGATGTGATCTTTTCTTTGGATATGGGCGCGTTGCTTGCGGGCACACGGTATCGTGGAGATTTTGAAGAACGGCTGAAGCAGGTTTTGAAAGAATTGGAAGACATTGATGGCGCGGTGTTGTTTATTGATGAAATCCACACCATCATTGGGGCTGGCGCGACCAGCGGTGGGGCAATGGATGCGTCTAATCTTTTAAAGCCGGCATTGGCCAGTGGTGAAATACGCTGTATCGGATCTACAACATATAAAGAATACCGGTCATATTTTGAAAAAGATCGGGCGTTGTTGCGTCGTTTCCAGAAAATTGATGTCAAAGAGCCAAGCATTCAGGATGCGGTTGATATTCTGAAAGGCCTACGGTCGTATTATGAGGATCATCACAAAGTAAAATATAGCGATGAAGCGATTGAAACGGCGGTTGAGCTGTCTGCGCGCTACATTAGTGATCGTAAATTGCCTGATAAGGCGATTGATGTGATTGACGAAGTCGGGGCCAGCCAAATGCTGAAGCCATCGGCCAAACGTAAAAAGAATATATCTGTGGAAGATGTGGAAAATGTTGTGGCCAAAATCGCCCGTATTCCATCTAAAACAGTTAATAAAGACGATAAAGAGGTTCTGCGGAGCCTGCACAAAGATTTGAAGCGTGTCGTCTTTGGCCAGGATAAGGCGATTGATGTTTTGGCGGATGCGATAAAAATGTCGCGGGCAGGGCTTCAGGAAGATCATAAAACGATTGGTTCCTATTTATTCTCTGGACCAACAGGTGTTGGTAAAACAGAAGTAGCCCGGCAACTGGCGAGCCTTTTGGGGCTTGAATTGCACAGATTTGATATGTCTGAATATATGGAGCGTCATTCTGTGTCCCGTTTGATTGGCGCACCGCCCGGCTATGTGGGATATGACCAAGGGGGGCTTCTGACAGACGCCATAGATCAACATCCCCATAGTGTTTTGCTGTTGGACGAGGTGGAAAAGGCACACCCTGACCTATTCAATATTTTGTTGCAGGTGATGGATAACGGTAAGCTTACGGATAACAATGGTAAGAATATCGATTTTCGTAATGTGATACTGATTATGACAACCAATGCCGGTGCACAAGAAATGGAAAAGGCGGCTATAGGCTTTGGTAAATCAGTACGCGAAGGGGAAGACGAAGAAGCGATTAAGACGCTCTTCACGCCGGAATTCCGTAACCGTTTGGATGCAATCGTTCCATTCGCGAATCTGAGTACAGACGTTATCAGTCGTGTGGTAGAGAAATTCGTACTGGAGCTGGAATTGCAGTTGGAAGATCGACGTGTTCACTTCGATTTGACCCCTGCTGCGCGTGCGTGGTTAGCGGATAAAGGTTATGACCGTAAGATGGGGGCACGTCCATTGAAACGGGTGATACAAGAACATATTAAAAAGCCGCTAGCTGACGAGCTGTTGTTTGGTAAACTGGTCAATGGCGGTGAGGTGCGCGTCCGTGTGAAAGACGGCAAGCTGGCTTTCGACATAGAACCTGGCAACTATGCCCCGGTGGCGAAGGTTAAAGATAAACCCTTAAAAGTAAAATGACGGCTTCTGTAATGGGTTATCGCCCATGCAGAAATGCGCATGTCAGGTAATTAAAAAGCAGGCTTTACAGCCTGCTTTTTTGCGCTACAGCACTATTCATGCCCTGTTCAGATTGTCTGACATAAACTATTCTAGCTTAATAGAGAAGGAGGCAGTTTATGTTAGGTAAAGTTGTCACATTATGTTGTGCAGGGGTGATGATGAGCCAAATAGCTGTGGCGGACGAGGCAAAAAACAGCAAGCGTCTGGATAAGCTTTTGAGCAAATATGAACAGACCAGTGAGACTAAAAAGTGCCTTAGCATAGCGCGTATCCACGATACAGAGGTGTTGGATAATCAGCATATTGTGTTTCATATGCGCGGTGGCGAAAGCTATCTGAACCATCTCCCTAATCGTTGTCCGCGGCTAGGGGTGGAACGGGCTTTTGGTTATAAGACATCAACGAGCGAATTATGCCATGTGGATATTATTACAGTTTTGGAGTCGGGGGTATCAGGCGTAGATACTGGTGCTTCATGCGGTTTGGGACATTTTACTTTGTTGAAAGAAAAGGCCGTCGCTGAGTAACACCCCGTTGAGCATCACCGTTCGGCAAAGTCCATTATTTGCTATAGACATAGATATTTAACTGCTGAACAAACTGCATTTTCATTGGCCTTTGTCGTGATATAGCCTAAGGCCGTTAAAGATCACGTTTATAGGGGCTATATTGTTCATTAATTTGCTCTATGCCGTAGAGTACATCTTCGCGTTCATTCATAAGGTAACGCGCAACGGCATCATGAAAACTTTCATTTGCGAGCCAATGGGCACTATAGGTCGGTGTAGGCAGATATCCACGGGCTAATTTATGTGGTCCTTGTGCCCCGGCTTCGACTTTCTTCAGCCCGTGGGTAATGGCATATTCAATAGCCTGATAATAACAGACTTCGAAATGCAAAAAACGGTGGTCTTCTATACAGCCCCAGTAACGTCCATAGAGGCTATCATAGCTTTTAAGGTTTAAGGCCCCGGCGATATATCGCCCTTGCCGTTGGCACATTATTAAAACAATATCATCTTTAAGCCGTTGCCCCAGCAATGAAAAGAATTGCCGGTTCAGATACGGGCGCCCCCATTTGCGCTGTCCTGTATCCTGATAAAACATATAATAACTATCCCAATGCTCTTCACGGATATCATCCCCGGTGAGAATATGAATTTCAATGTCATTGGCTAAGGCCTGCTGGCGTTCTTTGCGGATATTTTTACGTTTACGAGATGACAGGGCTGCTAAAAAATCTTCAAAATTTTTATAGCCTTCATTGACCCAGTGAAATTGTTGGTCCATGCGCTGTAGCAGGCCAGCATCAGCCATCAAGTCCCATTCCTGTTTGAGGGGAAATGTAAAATGCAATGACGAGACACCTAAATCCCGGGCACGCTGTATGGCACCATCAATCAGGCTACGTTTTAGGGCCTCAATATCGTCCTGGTCGGGGTCCACTAATAAACGTGCGGTTGTCACAGGGGAGAACGGTACGGAGGCCTGCATTTTGGGATAGTAATGACCACCGGCACGTTCATAAGCATCCGCCCAGCTATGATCGAAGACATATTCGCCGTAGGAATGGTTTTTAAGAAATAATGGTAAAAGACCGATGATGTTTTCGCCTTTTTCTATGATTATGTGCTGTGGCTGCCAGCCAGTATCTGCTGTGGCACTACCGCTGTCTTCCAGTGATGAAAAAAAGGCATGAGAGATAAAAGGATTATAGAGTGGGGATTGGCGTCCTTTGTCACCGAAAGCACAGCGGTCCCAGGTTTCGGCGGGAATGGCCGCAGTGGAAGGGAGGCAAGTGATTTTTGTATTCATGCGACGTCTTCAAAAATTATATTATCTGCAAACTTTGCCGCCCGGTCTTTTTGTTGTGGTGTGCGGACTGTCCATGTCAGAAGGGGGATGTTCTGACGGCGACAGTGCCTGGTGAAGGGGTTTGGCAAACTGTTGATATCATAGGCAATAAAGTCTGGTTGCAGGCGGTCTACAATTTGTTGTTGCCCGGTGATGCTGCGCTCCCACCATGAAAGTTCATGTCCGGACCCAGTGCTGCAGACATAACCAAGGGCAATGGGAGGTGTATTGATTGCCGATCTGGTGATGTTGATTGCATATGGCAGATGAGCGATAATATCGGGATCAAACGACATAATGCCGAGGGGGCCGGGGTAGTCTCGTACGGCCTGTGCGCAGGCAAGTGCCAGAATGTTGGCATGAGCCGCCGTTGCTTTGACTTCCACCAATATAGGCAGGGGACTGTGAAGCTGGCTTAGGGTGTCTTGTAATGTCATAAGACGGTCTGGGCTATTTGACAGCGGGATCTGGCAGAGCTCTGCTGCGCGTCTGTCACGTACGGCCCCCTGCGTTGTTGTTAGCCGGTCTAGCGTTGCATCATGAAACACCATCGCAATGTTATCCCGGCTGATCTGTACATCTAATTCGATGCCAAAGCCATTTTTTATAGCCGCGCGAAAAGCGGAAAGACTGTTTTCCACCCGGGCAGTACCAGGGAGATGTAGCCCTCTATGAGCAAAGGCTGTGTGTAGAAGCCACGGATGGGTTATCACAACGGTAGTGGCCTCCTCCGGCTATAGTCTTATTTCGACGAGGGCGTCAATTTCCACGGGTACGTTCAGTGGCAGGGCATTTGTTCCGACGGCAGAACGGCTGTGGCGGCCTTTGTCGCCAAAGACTTCTACCATCAGGTCAGAAGCCGCATTGATAATACCAGGCTGGCCCGCATAACCATCAATACAGTTTACAAACCCCCCTAATTTTACAATACGGACAACGCGTTCCAGGTCCCCCGCACAGGCGGCCCTGACCTGGGCAATAATATTCAAACCGCATAGACGGGCGGCAGCTTTCGCATCATCTTCTGTTATATCAAGACCGACCTTGCCGTTAAAGGCGACGCCGTCAGGCCCCATCGGGATTTGTCCAGAAATGGAAACGATATTGCCACTAATGACAAAAGGAACGTAATTGGCAACAGGTGCTGCGGGTTGCGGCAGAATAATGCCCTGTTTTTCGAGGCGCGCATCGATCGTATTCATGATTATTTATCCTTAGGCGTTATGCCTTGAGAATAGTCAGAAAACGGTGCACTGAAAAGACCTTACAGGTGAATTTTTTAGGGCATTAACTTTTTTGTGATTGTTTATCCCGGTACATATCTTCGTCGGCAAGCCGATAATGTTTTTTCATTGTGAATGAGGCGTTCAGGTCGGCCATGCCAATGCTGACCGTAATGAGCAGGGGTGTTGTCTCAATATTTATAGGGGATGTGGCAAGACCGTCTTTTAAATGTCTTATGCGGCTTTTCGCCCCCTGCATATCACAGTGATTAAGAAGAATGGCAAATTCGTCCCCGCCGAGACGACCGATATGGTCTGTTTTCCGTGTCATGAGGGCGAGCCTTGTTGCGACATGACATAGGACTTCATCGCCAACGTTATGACCAAAGCGGTCGTTGATGGTTTTGAAGTGATTGATGTCAATATACAACAGGACAGAGGCCTCTTTATGCCGCTGAACACGGGCGATAGCCCGTTCCAATGCACGGTCAAACCCACGTCTGTTTAACAAGCCTGTGAGTTCATCTGTCTGGGCCAGGGATTCTAATAAGGCAATCCGTTGCTGTTGTTCCGCTATGGTTTTTTCTGCGTGATTGGCAAATGTTAGAAACTTGCTAATTAATGACCAGTGGCTGCGACTTAGCTGTTTTTCCTGCGCCCTAAGGTTCCCCATCAAACGGTTGACGAGGCCAAAGCTGTTGTCCGAAGGTGGGGCAGAAACAAAATGGGAAGATGTCTGGTTCATGGCGGTGTTTCGCTTTGCATTGTTACATTGTCTGTTTGTAGACATTGACAGAGCAAAGTGTGTGCCATCTTATTAACATATTGATATATTGGTATTTTTAAAATTAAAAACGCGAGGGCGGGAAAAAATAGTCACATTTTTCCTAGGGTCATTGGGCACGAATTGACCTGCATATGGTTAATTTTTTATTAACGTAGCTGGTGGCGATGGCGGGTGTTGGCCCTGCCAATATTGTTCTATAGCGTTATGGATTTCGTCCCAATTCTGGCAACGGATATGGCTATGGGCCGCCTGTTTTTCAATCTGTGATAATTCTGCACTCGCAATAAAGTGTAACCTGAGAGAATGGGGGACGTATTGCGCGACAGAGGTAATATGTTTGTCAATGTCATCTATGAAAATGACCGGTTCTTTGATTTGGCTTTGAAGGTAATTGACAATAGGCCCTTTAGGGCCTGAGTTGGAAATTAAGGGAAACTCTAACCCATTATTATGGAGGTGCTTTTTACGTTTCTGCGCCTGATGGGTATTAATATTGGTCAGAATTAAAACCTGCGCTGTTTGGGCTAATTGGCAAAGGTTCGCGACGGCCCCTTCGACCAGTGGTTGTTGATCGGTGATGTGGTCCAAAAAGTCATCTACCAGGGGTTTGATTTGTTGCCTGTCAATGGGTTCGTTATTGTGTTGATGGCGCACATTGCCCCAGAGGGCGTAACTTTTGAAATCAACGTACAGATTACGCTGTTTAATATATTCCTTAAAAGGGGCCGCAAAATGAACGATGACTTCGTCTGCATCACTAATAATCAACGGTTTATGTGTGTCTAACTTAAGATTTTGAATATCGTCGGCGGTGTAGAACACTATTTATCCTTTTGCAGCGGAAGACAAAATCAGGGCTGGAGCGGTGGTAATGCGCCGCCCGGTAAAGCATGGCGGGCCTGTTGCAGAAAGTGGGGGGGAATGTCTTCCTGATCGCAAAAAGCCAACAGACGCTCTTCCCGCTGCATTAAAAAGTCCAATATCCCCCCGAGGAGGGACGGGTCTGCCGCATTACGGGCCAGATCCTGTAAGCTGATGCCGGTCATGCGTAGTAAACCTGCCAACGCGTCTTCATCAGCGGCAAGGAAGGTCAGTGCCTGTAGGGCAATGGTTTCGGCCTGTTCTTGCTGCATGATAATACTTTCTTTAAGTGTTATGGGCCTGGGGGGCTGCGTTTTATCTTAACATTAGGCTTTATATAAGTTTGAGTATTAAAAAATACCAGCTCACGCCCGCAGATAGATATAGTTAATTTTGTTAACCACTTCTTCATATGTCATTTGATATTGTATCTTAAATATTTGATTTTATGCGGTTAACTGCAAAAAAATAGCTTGCGCAGTGTATCGCGTCATGTAGGGCGTAGTTGATGACTAAGACAGTGTTGATCGTCGAAGATAATGAACTGAACATGAAGTTGTTCAGCGACCTTTTAGAAGCGCATGGCTACCAGACGATAAAAACGAAAGAAGGCATGCAGGCACTGGAACTGGCGCGTGAACATCGTCCGGACCTTATTTTAATGGATATCCAGCTACCTGAAGTTTCTGGACTTGAAGTCACGAAATGGATAAAGCAAGATGAGCAGCTAAAGGCCATACCCGTAATTGCGGTGACGGCCTTCGCGATGAAGGGTGATGAAGAGAAGATCCGTAAGGGAGGCTGTGAAGCCTATATTGCCAAACCGATCTCTGTCAGCAACTTCATTGAAACAGTGAAACAGTTTGCAGGTTAATGCAGGAAACAACACAACGTTGTATGTATCTGTTTGCTTTATTTTGCAGGAAAACATTTTAAATGTCTGCCCGTGTGCTTGTTGTTGATGATGTCATTCCCAATGTGAAATTGCTGGAAGCGAAGCTGACTAGCGAGTATTTCGATGTTGTTACGGCCAATAGCGGGGAAGAAGCATTGGCGCGTGTGGCGGAAGATGCCCCGGATATAATTTTGTTAGATGTCATGATGCCGGGCATGGATGGTTTTGAGGTCTGCCGTCGTCTAAAGGCCAATGCTGATACAATGCATATCCCTGTGATTATGGTCACAGCGCTGGATCATCCGCGCGACCGGGTCAATGGTCTGGAGGCAGGGGCTGATGATTTTCTGACGAAGCCTGTTCAGGATTTACCTTTATTTGCCCGTGTGCGTTCTCTGGTGCGTTTGAAGATGCTGACAGACGAATTACGTATGCGGGAGACAACGGGGCAGAATCTGGGGTTTGAGGCTTCCGGTTATCTGGATGGGAGTATTGAGGTAAGTGATGCCAAAATTCTGCTCATTGAAGATTATGAAAGAGTTGCCAAACGTGTTTCCGGGCATTTGGAAGAAATAGGCCAGGTAACGATTAATGACGGCCAGTCTGACATACAGGATTTGGCGAACAGGGAAAGCTTTGACCTGATAATCGTTTCTTTAGGCCTGAAAGAGATGGACGGTCTGCGCATTTGTTCGAATGTGCGTTCTTTGGAAACAATCCGACACCTACCATTATTGGTTTTAGTGGATGAAGGGGATTCGCAGCAATTAATCAGGGCACTGGAAATTGGCGTGAATGACTATCTGGTGCGGCCGATTGACCGTTTGGAGCTGCTGGCGCGCGCAAAGACACAGGTGAGACGGAAGCGTTATTCAGAACAATTGCGCCAAAACATGCATATGAATTTTAAGATGGCCATGACTGATGCTGTGACGGGCCTTTATAATCGCCATTTCCTTTATAATCATCTGGATACCTTGATACGCAGCGTTGAAGGGACTGATAAGAAGGTATCGGTCATGATGATGGATCTGGATCATTTCAAGGCGGTTAATGACCAATATGGGCATGGGGCCGGTGATGAAGTATTGAAAGAATTAGGTCATAGAATCTCACAAAATATCCGTGGCGTAGATATGGCGGCCCGCTATGGTGGTGAAGAATTTGTGGTTATGATGCCGGATACGGATGTTGATTTTGCCGCAGGGATTGCAGAACGCCTTCGCGCATCGGTGTCGGATACACCTTTCATGGTCGGTGGTGTTGAGGGCGGGCTTGCCGTGACGGTGAGTATTGGCCTGGCGTGTACAGATATGGGCTTTGTTAGTAGTAAAGACCTACTAAATGGTGCGGATAAGGCCCTTTACAGTGCCAAGGGGGAAGGGCGTAATCGCGTTTGTCTTTATGGTCCCGAAGTCAGAGAGTTGGGCTAAGAGCGACAGCAGATTATCAATAGGTAAATATAAAAGGCCCGCCTAATAGGCGGGCCTTTTATATTCATGATGAAAGAGGCAAATTTATTTAATTTTTGCTTCTTTAAATTCTACATGCTTGCGCACTACGGGATCATATTTGCGCAATACCATTTTTTCTGTGATGTTCCGCGGGTTTTTCTTGGTTACGTAGTAGTAACCTGTACCTGCAGTACTTACCAATTTAATCTTAACACCGGCCGGCTTCGCCATAGCTCCAGCTCCAAATTTATATGCTTATGTTTCGGTTGCTGGGAAGATACTCAGCCTACTGCACAAGTCAAGCGTCAAATCTCAGAAACGTTAAAAATCTACACTGAATGTGATGTCACACGAAAAATTAACGCCTCATAAGTTATGAGGGCAGCATAAGTATTATAATGCAAAAAGAAAAATAGAGGGGTTGCTGTGCAGACGGATGAATTATTATTGCAGTTAAAGCAGGAAGCAAAAGACAGCTTTGCTGACACCATTCAGGCTCTTAATCAGGCATTGGATGATATTCGTGCGGGGCAGGGGGAAGCGAGCACTTTATTTCGTCAAATATGTTATGACATCCATAACTTAAAAGGAATGGGTGGAACATACGGTTATCCGGTGGTTAGTGTTGTTGCCCACCGTTTTGAAGAACAACTGTCTGATATCAATGAGCTTACGGCCGACAATATACGGGTGATGCAGCGCGGGGTGGATATTCTGGAGGATGTGACAGAGCATCACTTAGAGGCAAAAAATGATACCATCGCCGACATTGTCAGGCAGTTTATACCGGTCGGTGCAGATGAATTTGATGAGACGGACATTGTCGTGCGTCATGTCGAGGTGATGCTTGTAGCGGAGGCCGGTATAGCAACCAAAATGGTCAGCCGCGAATTAAAAGAATGTGGTTATCGTGTCAGTCATGTCAGTGACCCCTTTGAAGCAATGAAATTTACAGTGATTTACCCGCCGGACCTGCTCATCGTGAACGCGGTGATGGAGAATTTAGGCGGTATCGACCTGATCCGGGGGTTGAAGTCTATGAAGCCGACATCGCGCGTGCCGATGGCTCTTCTGACCAGTTGGGCGGAAGGTGACGCACGATTAGCAGACGTGCCGTCAGGAGTGCCTATTTTACGCAAAAGCAGCACGTTTAGCGATGACATTGCCCAAGCCTTGATCGGTTTGGGTGTTGTATGAGTTCGGACCTGTTTTTATCGGGAATAACAGTGGGTTAGGGGCGGTTATTTCTTACGATACTTTCGCCGCCGTTGCGGTGATGTGCCCGCGGGTGGCCGCGATTTACTTGCTGCTGCTTTACCACGCTGACGGTGTCCTTTACGGTTATTACGAAAAGGGCCGTCATTGTCATTTTTGATATCGTCACCCATACAAATATCAAGCACAAGGCCACCGGTAACAGGATTGGCTTCAACCAGTTTTACAGTGACAGTTTGTCCTAGCTGGAAAGTCAGGTTAGTTTTCTCTCCAATTAAAGCATGGCGTTCTTCCACATGGTGGTAGTAGTCATATGGAAGACTTGAAATAGGGACCAGACCATCGCCGCCGCTGTCATTTAAGGTGATGAACAGACCGAAACGATTTACCCCCGAAATTTTACCTTCAAAAATATCCCCGACATGTTCGCTCATAAAGGCAGCAATATATCGGTCTTTGGATTCCCTTTCTGCTACCATCGCGATGCGTTCTGTTTTTGAGATGTGTTCCGCAATATTACGGAAAGTTTCTTTATCCTGATCGGATAAGCCATCATTGCCCAGATTATACGCACTAATAAGCGCACGGTGGACCATTACATCTGCATAGCGTCTAATAGGTGAGGTGAAATGAGCATAACGTGACAGGGACAGGCCAAAATGGCCAAGATTTTCAGGGGTGTACATCGCTTGGGATTGTGTGCGCAAGACAACCTGATTGATGACATCAGCGTGAGGACTTTCAACAGCCTGAGATAAAATCGCATTAAAAATACGCGGTTTCATGACCTGCGCTTTTGCCATTTTATAATCAAGACTATCGAGAAAGTCGTGTAAAGCCACGATTTTTTCGGCCGCCGGTTCTTCGTGGACACGGTACATACAGGGCCATTCTTTAGCTTCAAGGCTTTCGGCGGCACAGACATTCGCCTGTATCATAAATTCTTCTACGAGCTTATGGGCTGTTAGGGGTGTTTTTTGTTCAATGGCCATGACGTGGCCATTCTCATCCAAACGGATGCGTCGTTCAGGCAGCTCCAAAGCCAGAGGTTGACGTTGTTGCCGCCCTTTTTCCAGGACACTATAGGCCTGAAAGAGCGGTGTTATCACAGAGTCAAGTAAGAGAGCAGATTTATCATCGGGATGCCCATCACCCGCCGCCTGAAACTGTTCATAGCTTAGTCCAGCAGCGCAGCGCATAAGCCCGCGGACAAAGCGATGACGTATTTTTTTGCCCGTGGCATCAAACCACATATGCACCGCCATACAGGCCCGATCTTCTCCTTCACGTAAAGAGCAGAGGTCATTAGATAGAGCCTCTGGCAGCATCGGAACGACCCTGTCAGGAAAATATACGGAATTACCACGACGGAAGGCTTCACGGTTCAGCGCAGATCCTGGGGTGACGTATAGGGCAACATCTGCAATGGCCACGATAACATGCCATCCGCCCTGATTTTGTGGGTCTGTGTCGGGTTCCGCCCAAATGGCATCGTCATGGTCGCGGGCATCTGCCGGGTCAATCGTTATCAATGGGATATCACGTAAATCGTCACGCGATCCTAACGGGACCGGGCTTGCGGCCTCGGCTTCGGCAAGGGTTTCCTCACTAAATTCCAACGGCAGGGAGTGTTCGTGAATGGCAATCAGGCTGATGGCTCTGGGTTCATTCAAATTTCCGAGCCGCTCTTTTACAATAGCGGTCCTTAGGCCCCGGCTGCGCCGCGCGGATACCGGTTTGGCTTCTGCCAGGACTAATTCGCCTTTTTGGGCGTCCAGACTGTCTTTGGGGGCTACGGCATAATGCTGACGATTCTTTTTGTCCGTTGGAATAATGACAAAGTCACCTTCGTCATTTTGCTGAAAAAATCCTAAAAATACCGCAGCTGACCGTTCCAGTTTACGAATGACTTTTGCGCGAAACAGGCCGTTGCGATCAGTGGGTTCTAATCGTGCTAAAACAGAATTACCCAGCGATAGCCCGGCGGCCTTCTCATGGGGGATATAGATTTGCGGAGGCTTCTTTTTTGTCGGCCACTTTGCAGGAACAGCTTTAAGATCGCCGTCATCATCCAAACCGATGATATTAATGACGGTCACGGCCGGTAAGTCCCCGGCACCATGCAGGCGTCCCCTGTGGCCCCTGTTAACGTCGCCGTCTAAAGACATGGCGCGTAATATTTTTTTTAATTCGCGACGGTCGTCACCATGAATATGGAAAGCCCGGGCAATTTCACGTTTTGTTGCTTTATCCGGATTTTCTTTGATGAATTCCAGAATTTGTTTCTTGGTCGGGAAAGGGGTCTTGTTTGTCATGGCCTTTCCCTCTCTGGGTGGGGTTTGTTTAGTCAGTATAAGTCTCTATTATTCTTGTTTGCTTGCAGCGGTTTTGCGCCGCGTTGTGGTTTTTCTTTTTGTAGCAGTTTTGGCTTTGGGTTTTGCTTTTGTCTTGGTTTTTGTTTTTGCAGCCCGGGCCTTTAGTAATTCAATGGCCTCTTCCATGGTGATGCTCTCTGGTGTCTTATCTTTAGGAATGGTGGCATTGATTTTGTTGTGTTTGACATAGGGGCCGTAACGCCCATCCATAACCTGAACAGGATTGTTATCTTCCGGATGCGGGCCGAGTTCCTTCAGTGACTTGGAAGTGCTACCGCGTTTTTTATTTTTACTATCGGCAAGAACCGCTACAGCACGATTGACGCCTACTGTAAAGACGTCCTCTGTCGAATCCAGACTGGCGGAGGTTCCGTCATGGCTGAGGTAAGGTCCATAACGTCCAATGGTCGCTGTGATATCTTTACCACTTTCGGGGTGGACGCCGACCTGTCGGGGCAGCGACAACAGGGCTAAAGCCTTATCCAAATCAATGTCGTCAGGAACAAGGTCCTTGGGTATGGTGGCGCGCTTTGGTTTTTCCTTCTTATCAACAGGTTCGCCCAATTGGATATAGGGACCAAAACGACCAGTACGCAAGGTGACTTCCATCTGTGTTTGGGGGTCGATGCCAAGAACTTTTGGTCCGTCATCTGCGACCATAGCTTCGTCCTCGCCCCCCGCTTTCAACGGACGTGTAAATTTACATTCCGGATAATCAGAACAACCGATAAAGGCACCATAGCGACTGGTTTTGATACTGAGCTGCCCTTTGCCGCATTTCGGGCAGAGACGCGGGTCCTTGCCATCCTCTTCCTGCGGGAACACATAAGGGCCCAAGACATCATTCAAGGTATCCAGCACATTGGTAATGCGCAGTTCAGCGGTTTCATCCACGGCCTTTTTGAATTCTTCCCAGAAGTCTGCCAGGACTTTTTTCCAGGGAATATCACCGGAAGAGATCAGATCAAGCTGTCCTTCCAGGTCCGCAGTAAAGTCATATTGAACATATTTATGGAAAAAGTTTTCCAAAAATGCCGTAACGAGCCGGCCTTTATCTTCTGGAATGAAGCGGTTTTTCTCCATCTGCACATAATTGCGGTCGCGCAGTACAGACAAAATAGAGGCATATGTTGACGGGCGCCCGATGCCTAACTCTTCCATTTTTTTGACCAGACTGGCTTCGGTGAAGCGTGGTGGTGGTTCGGTAAAGTGCTGATCGGCATTGACCTTTTGCTGGTCTAATGCGTCACTGGCATTCAGCGGGGGCAGGCGGCGTTCTTCGCTGTCATCGCGGCTATCATCACGACTTTCTTGATAGAGCTTAAGGAAGCCGTCAAATTTCTGTACGGCACCAGTAGCCCGTAAGACTGCATTGTTGGCATCGGAGATGATTTCTGCCGTGGTGCGTTCGATTTCCGCAGATCGCATCTGACAGGCAATGGTCCGCTTCCAGATCAATTCATATAGCCGGTATTGGTCTTTATCCAGAATACTGGCAAGATCCTGAGGTTTCCGAGACAGGTCCGTAGGGCGGATCGCTTCGTGTGCTTCCTGTGCATTTTTTGCTTTGCTTTTATAGAGGCGCGGTTTTTCAGGAAGATATTGGTCACCAAAATCATGAGCGATAACCTGACGACAGCCATTAATGGCTTCCTGTGCCATGGTGACACCATCGGTTCGCATATAAGTAATGAGCCCAATGGTTTCCCCGCCAATATCGGTGCCTTCATACAGCCGTTGAGCAACCTGCATGGTGCGCGAGGCACTAAAACCTAATTTACGGGAGGCTTCCTGTTGCAACGTTGATGTGGTGAAGGGTGGATAGGGATTACGCTTTGCGGGCTTGCTGACAACGGAATGAACGGTGAATTTACCCTGTTCAATGATCTGCTTAGCTGCCGAGGCCTTTTCGGCATTAGAGAGAGAGAATTTGTCTAACTTTGTACCATCAAGGTGAGTAAGGCGCGCCGTCAGAGGCTGTCCGGTGGCAGTATGAAAATCAGCATCCACTGTCCAGTATTCTTCTGGCTTAAATATTTCTATTTGCAGTTCGCGGTCACAAATCAGGCGAAGTGCAACAGATTGCACCCGCCCGGCCGAACGTGCACCCGGTAATTTACGCCACAGGACAGGTGATAATGTAAAACCCACCAAATAATCCAGTGCCCGGCGCGCCAGATAAGCGTCCACTAGCTCCTGATCCAGATGCCGGGGGCTTTCCATCGCTTTTAGAATGGCATTTTTGGTGATTTCGTTAAAAACAACGCGTTCTACGTCGATTTTGTCCAGAATTTTTTCTTTTTTCAGAACTTCGAGCACATGCCAGGAAATAGCCTCTCCCTCACGATCAGGGTCGGTGGCCAGAATCAATTTGTCCGACGTCTTCGTGGCGGCAACAATATCTTTGATCCGTTTCTTGCTGTCGCTATCCATCGCCCAGCGCATGGAAAAGTCTTCTTCAGGCTTTACCGATCCATCTTTGGAAGGCAGATCACGGATATGCCCGAAACTGGCCAGTACCGTGTAATCTTTACCTAGATATTTATTGATGGTTTTTGCTTTTGCCGGGGATTCAACAATTACAACGTTCATTTATTTCCTAACACAGAAGACCGCATAATCGGCGGCCCATTCTTTAAATAAGCTCTTCTCTTTTTGGCCAATAGCACAGTTTGTTATGCCAAGGCTACACGATTTCCTGAAGTTCTTATGACATTTCCAGCCAATTCCAGTTCCAGAAGGGCGGCGAGAACGTCCGAAACGTCAAAGTCGGTTTGGCGGATAAGCTCATCTATGTCAATGGGGGCATGACTAAGTAAGTCATGGATTTTATGACGTATTTTATCCATTTCCGGTCCTTCTGTTTCTTTGACAGGGGCCTCTTCAAATAAATTAAGCTGCGTGTCAGATATGCGACGTTGCCGCATATTGTTCAAGGCCTGAAGAATATCACTGGCACTTTCGGTGAGTACGGCCCCTTGGCGAATCAATTCATTAGGGCCCTTGGCACGTGGGTCGAGCGGCGAGCCGGGAATGGCAAAAACTTCGCGTCCCTGTTCCAGTGCCTGCCGTGCCGTAATAAGTGAGCCTGATTTGTATGTGGCTTCAGTCACGAGTGTTCCCAGAGATAAGCCTGATATAATGCGATTACGGCGCGGGAAATGGCGGGCCTGAGGTTGTGTCCCGAGCGGCATTTCACTTACAACAAGACCCATTTCACATAATTGAGCGTAAAGGTCACGGTGTTGCTGAGGATAGATGACATCTACACCGCCAGCCAGAACTGCAATTGTTCCCGTCGCCAATGCCGCTTTATGCACAACCCCATCAATGCCGCGTGCCATACCGGACGTAATGACATATCCAGCCTGCCCGACCTCTTCTGCGATGCGCTGCGCCAGGTTCATTCCTGCAGCAGAGGCATTCCGGGCCCCGACAATGGCGAAACAGTCTTTTTGTAACAAATGCAGATGCCCTTTTGCGATGAGAGCAGGTGGGGCGTCCTCTATATAGGAGAGGGGGCGTGGATAATTATGATCGCCCCATATAATTAATTCTGCATTATTTTGTTCGACATGGGTTACTTCCCTTTCGATTTGCTCTAATGGGGCCGCGATTAAAGGCTTTTTGCGTCCGCCGCGCCGTGAGAGTTCGGGTAAGGCCTCAATAGCATGGATGGCAGATTTATAGCGGGAAACTAAATGCCGGAAAGTGACAGGACCAATATTTTCCGTACGAATAAGACGTAGTCTGGCCTGTTTTTCCTTACGAGAAAGGGGGCTCTGTGGTGAAGGGGGCTCTGTAGTGAAGGAAGAAGACAGCTAATCCTCCTTTTTCTTGTGTCCGATTTTAGGTTCAGTACCCTCAAGAATTCTGCGTATATTTTCTTTATGTCTTATATAAATTAGACCTGTGAGAAGCAGGCATAAAATTGCCATGTGGGAAGTGGCGAAAAAATAAGAGTAAACCGGGGATAGCAAAGCTGCTATCAGGGCTGAGAGTGATGAAAGGCGAGTTGCTGCCGCGACTATAATCCAGGTGAGGCAACAGGCAACGCCCACGGGCCATGACAGAGCGATTATTGTCCCCAGAAAAGTGGCGACCCCTTTTCCGCCCTTAAATTTCAGCCACAGGGGATAGAGATGTCCTATAAAGGCACCGCCGCCAGCCAAGAGAGCCAGCAAGTCTTCATCCCATA
Source organism: Kordiimonas sp. (assembly GCA_002700365.1). GTDB lineage: Bacteria > Pseudomonadota > Alphaproteobacteria > Sphingomonadales > Emcibacteraceae. The sequence goes on from PADB01000012.1 coordinate 54,792, forward strand.
GGAGCTTTGCGATGATCACAGCAATGGCCCCTTTACCGCTATCCAAAAGAAGCGTTAGCAATGCTAGGGGGCGATTTCCAGTGCGGAGTACATTGGTTGCCCCAATATTGCCTGAGCCTATTTTTCGAATATCACCATACCCGGCCAGTGACGTGAGCAACAAACCAAAAGGAATGGACCCGAGTATATACCCCCCCAAAATTACGCCCGTAATGAGCGTGATATCAGTCATACGGCCTCTCGTTCATAGACGGTTTTGCCAGCGACAAGTGTGCGCTGGACAATGCCCTGCACCGGTCTGTCTTCAAACGGTGTGTTTTTAGTCTTACTGGGGAAGTCGTCGGGATTAAGTGTTGTGGGTTTGTCCGGGTCAAAAATGCAGAGGTCCGCCGGACTACCAACAGCCAGGGTGCCAGTATCGAGCTTTAGAAGCCGGGCCGGATTGCAGGTGAATTTTGCCAGCAGATCCAATAGAGCGATAGATTTGTTATGGTATAACTCTAAAGATAAGGGCAGCAGGGTTTCCAAACCAATGACGCCATCTGCGGCCTGCTCGAAAGGTAGTCGTTTACTTTCAGGATCCTGAGGGTCATGGCCGGAGACGATGACATCAATTGTGCCATCAGCCAAGGCGCTGACGATGGCCTGACGGTCCATTTCGTTACGCAATGGTGGCGATAGTTTGGCAAAAGTGCGGTAATCCCCCACCGCTGTTTCATTGAGGGCGAAATGTGGGACAGCAACACCCGCAGACAAGCCATTGCGACGTTTCTTTGCCTGCCGCATTGCGTCCAGTGCGTCATAGGTTGTCAACTGCGCCGCATGATATCTGGTGCGACATTCCTGCAATAGGCGCAGGTCCCGTTCCAGCATGATAACTTCGGCGATTGTTGGAATGCCGACAAGGCCTAGACGGCTGGCCTGTTCTCCGGCATTGACGCAGCCATTTGCCGCGAGTTCCGGTTCTTCTATGTGCTGAATGATGAGCGGGTCGAAATATTCAGCATATTGCAGAATACGGCTCATGACCTGTGCGTTAGCGACAGGCTTTTTGCCATCTGTAAAGGCCGTGACGCCATATTGGCTTAATAGCCCGATTTCTGTCATTTCCTGCCCGGCCATCGCCTTTGTAAGGGGGGACATAGGGCAGACATTTATTGGCAGGCCTTCCGCCTGACGTGCGGTGTGTTCAATAACGGCGATATCATCGGTCAGTTCGGTCGCACGGGGTACCGTGATGATTGTGGTGACGCCGCCATATGCTGCGGCTTCGGTAATATTGCGTAAGCCCGCCCCGGAACTACCGATAAAAACCCGCATGTCAATAAAACCGGGAGAAAGGCATAAACCCTGACAATCAATGATGTCTATATCGTCGGGGGGGGAACCATTAAAGATATCCGGTCCCAGAGCGGAAATTTTTCCGTCTTCAATTAGCAATTGGCCCTGCTGATCCAGTTGTGTCGCCGGGTCCAGTAGTCGGGCGTTGGTCAGCAAGATTTTTCTATGCGCTGTGGTCATGACGCACCTCCGGTAACGGCCGGGCCGTTTTCTCTGGCGTGGCGGGTCAGAAGGTCGAGGCATGCCATCCTTACAGCAACGCCCATTTCGACTTGTTCCTGAATGAGACTGCGGTGAATATCATCGGCGACAGCTGTATCAATTTCTACGCCCCGGTTCATGGGTCCGGGATGCATAATCAATGCATCTGGTTTTGCCGCGGACAATTTATCAAGATCAAGTCCGTAAAGCGTAAAATATTCCCGAACCGAAGGCAAAAAAGCCCCCTGCATACGTTCCAGTTGCAGGCGTAGCATCATCACGATATCGCAGTCTTTCAGTCCTGCCTTCATATCATGGAAAACTTCCACGCCCAGCCGGTCAACATCAACGGGTAATAAGGTGGAGGGCGCAACAACGCGAACGCGTGCCCCCATGGCATGTAAGAGCAGGATATTTGATCGGGCGACACGGCTATGGAGGATGTCACCACATATGGCAACAATTAGGCCATGAAGGCGCCCTTTCCGTCGTCTGATTGTCAGGGCATCCAATAAGGCCTGTGTTGGATGCTCATGGCTACCATCCCCTGCGTTGAGGACAGCCCCGCTTACTTTTTCAGACAAGAGTTTAACGGCACCAGAGTTACCGTGACGCATCACGAGAAGATCCGGGTGCATGGCATTGATCGTCAATGCCGTATCCAATAACGTTTCACCTTTTTTAATGGATGAGGTTGAGACCGACATATTAATGACGTCTGCACCTAATCGTTTCCCGGCTAATTCAAATGACATTCTTGTGCGGGTCGAATTTTCAAAAAAGAGATTGATTTGCGTCATGCCCTTCAGAATGGACTTACGCTTATTGGTTTGACGGTTTTGTTCCACATAGATATCAGCCAGATCAAGAATAGTGGTGATATCAGCGGGTTTCAGTTCCTGAATACCCAGTAGGTGTTTGTGCGGGAAGACTGGCTGTGCCACAGTCATGTTTTGCGGCCTGTTCTTTGTGTATGAGGAATTCTGTATTGTACTGTTCATCAAGGCCTTATGTTATAGGGCGAAGCAGGGGGCGGGGCAAGATGACTTTTTGTCACTATGGGGCATAACTATAGGTCATATTAAGCTGAGGCGGTCTAGGGCACCTTGTAAAATATACGCGGCGGCCATTTTGTCGACGACTTCTTTCCGACGTTTGCGGCTGGAATCAGCCTCCAGTAAAGTGCGGGTTACGGCTGCGGTTGAGAGGCGCTCGTCCCAAAAACAAACGGGCAGTTCAATGTGTTCCAAAAGGTTTGTCGTGAATTGTCGGGTGGATTGACAGCGCGGTCCCTCACTGCCATCCATATTAATGGGTAGTCCGATAATTAAGCCGCCTATATCTTCTTCCGCTATAATTTCTTTCAAACGGATAATATCTTTAGAAAATTTTGTCCGCCGTATTATTTCTACAGGGGTGGCGATTTGCAACAGGCTGTCGGAACGGGCAATGCCAATTGTTTTGGTTCCCGGATCTAATCCCAAGAGGCGCATACCTGGCGTGAGCCGCGCTTTTAGTGTTTCTATATCAACAAGCATGCCATAGGTCTTATCTGCTTTATGACATTGATGCATCTTTTTTTTGCTGCCATGCAGATATGCAGTCCGCGTTCACAGTGATAGTCCTTGCTTTTAAATCAAAATAATTTAACCATATCTATTGTACCTAGGGGAGCCGTGAAGAGGCTGAGACGCTGTCGGTAGAAATACAAAGACAGGGACCCTTTGAACCTGATCCGGATGATGCCGGCGTAGGGAAGGGAGTGGGTCTCAGGGCATTCAGGACCATCACCTCCCCCCCCCCTTAAATTTACGCATTCCGGATTTTTTGTAACAGTAGTTATGCGTTCAGGAGAACCAGATGAACGAAATAAGTAAACCCGAAGGCCGTATGCAGGTTACCACCGGGGCATTGCCTTCATCCCGCAAAATTTATGTGCAGGGGACACAGCCGGGCGTTGCTGTCCCTATGCGTGAAATAGATCTGCACGAAAGCGCGCAGGAGCCTGCAGTTAGGGTTTATGATACATCCGGTCCCTATAGTGACCCCAAGGCGGACATTGATATTTACAAGGGCCTGTCCCGCGCCCGCCGTGAGACGCTTCTTGCACAGGGCAGTGTTGAAGAATATGAAGGCCGTGATGTTAAGCCAGAAGATAACGGCAATGCCACCGGTGATCTGCTGGCGCAGGAATTTCCGATCAAGCATAAGCCACTGCGGGCAAAAGCAGGGGAGACCATTACCCAGATGGATTATGCCCGTAAGGGGATCATCACGCCGGAGATGGAATATATCGCGATCCGTGAAAATATGGGCCGCAAGCAGTTAAAAGAACAAAATCCGGGCCGCGATCCCTATGCCGAAGATTTCGGGGCGAATATTCCGGAAGAAATCACCCCGGAATTTGTCCGTTCTGAAATAGCGGCGGGGCGCGCGATTATTCCGTGCAATATTAATCACCCTGAATTAGAGCCGATGATTATTGGGCGTAATTTTCTGGTGAAAATTAATGCCAACATTGGTAATTCAGCGGTGGCGTCTTCCGTTGCCGAAGAAGTGGAAAAAATGGTGTGGGCCACCCGTTGGGGCGGTGATACGGTCATGGACCTGTCAACCGGGCGTAATATTCACAATACCCGAGAATGGATTATTCGAAATTCACCTGTGCCGATAGGCACAGTGCCGATTTATCAGGCTTTGGAGAAGGTCGATGGTGTTGCCGAAGACCTGACCTGGGAAGTGTTCCGTGACACACTGATTGAACAAGCTGAACAAGGGGTGGACTATTTCACAATTCATGCCGGTGTCCGTCTGGCATATGTTCCGATGACAGCAGAACGTGTAACCGGTATTGTCAGCCGTGGTGGATCTATCATGGCGAAATGGTGCCTGTCCCACCACAAAGAAAGTTTCCTCTACACGCATTTTGAGGAAATCTGTGACATTATGCGTGCCTATGATGTCAGTTTCTCACTTGGGGATGGTTTGCGTCCTGGCTCTATTGCAGATGCTAATGACCGGGCACAATTTGCGGAGCTGGAAACATTAGGCGAGTTGACAAAGATTGCCTGGGAAAAGGGCTGCCAGGTCATGATCGAAGGTCCCGGTCATGTTCCAATGCATAAAATCAAAGTCAATATGGATAAACAGCTTAAGGAATGTCACGAAGCGCCGTTCTATACACTCGGCCCGCTGACGACGGATATTGCGCCAGGATATGACCATATCACCAGTGGTATTGGTGCGGCGATGATCGGCTGGTTCGGTTGTGCGATGCTATGTTATGTGACACCGAAAGAACATCTTGGGCTGCCGGATCGTGATGATGTGAAAGAAGGGGTGATTACCTATAAACTGGCGGCGCATGCGGCAGATCTGGCCAAAGGTCATCCGGGCGCACAATTGCGTGATGATGCCCTTTCACGGGCGCGATTTGAATTTCGTTGGGAGGACCAGTTCAATTTGTCACTTGACCCGGAACGCGCCCGGGATTTTCACGATCAGACCATGCCCAAGGAAGCCCATAAAGTAGCGCATTTCTGTTCTATGTGCGGGCCTAAATTCTGTTCTATGAAGATTACGCAGGAAGTCCGCGATTTTGCCCATAATGGTATGGCGGAAATGAGCGAAAAGTTTAAAGAGACTGGAGCTAAAATCTATCAGACTGTAGAGGCTAATGAAGATGCAAATGCAAGTCTGTTAGCAAAGAAGACAAGTTAGTGCGGAGTGTGATACCGTTTTTGTCTTAATAAACAGAGTTCCAGTATTCGGAAAAGCCCGGTCATTTTTTGGCCGGGCTTTTTTGTGCGCAATGCAGATGTTCAAAGAAAAAGTGCGTTATTCATCACGGAGTATATCTAATAATAACTTTCCTTTGACCGGAAAATGAGGATCAAAGACAGTTGCAATACCGCGGACAAAGGGCCGCCCTTTTTTGGTGACACGCAGATGCCCTTTTCCTGATTTGATATATCCCATATCTTCCAGAAATCTTAGATTTCTCCATTCCTTGGTAAAATCAATTTCCAGTTTATGTTTCTGCGCAACTTTTTCGGGTTTGACATCATAGTAGGACATCAACTGAGAGATAATATCACGACGCAGGCGGTCCTCTTTATGTGTGGCCACACCACGCATTATCGGCAATCTACCTGCGGTAATGGCGTTTTGGTAAGTTTTAATATCAGGACTGTTTTGTGCATATCCTTTATGCAGGCAACTGATGGCAGAAACGCCGAAGGCGATCAGCGTATCAGAGGCATCGACGCTGTAGCCCTGAAAATTGCGTTTTAGGCTATGATCGGCTAATGCCTGTGCCAATTCGTCTTCTGGTCGTGCGAAGTGGTCAATGCCAATGGACAGATAACGCCCTTTATTAAGTTCTGCCTGCATGGCATTGAACATGTCCAGACGCAGATCGGAATGAGGTACGGGGGCCGTTTCTAATAATTTTTGGTGTTTGCGCATCCAGGGCACGTGTGCATAACCGAATAAGGCGATGCGCGATGGCATAAAGGCCATGGCAATTTTTGCTGTTTTGGTGACAGACGCGATTGTTTGATGGGGAAGGCCATACATCAAATCAAGGTTAATGTTATTGATATTGTGTTGGCGCAATTTGCTGATGACGGTGGCCACGAGGTCTAAAGACTGTATACGGTTCACATTTTCCTGAACCCGGTGATCAAAGTCCTGTATGCCCAAACTGGCACGGTTTACACCGCAATGCTCATAAGCTTCGATTTTTTTATCGTCTACACTGCGGGGATCAATTTCAATGGCAATATCCGCATTGTCATCAATATCAAAGCAGTGGGCCAGCGTGGCCATAATGCGGGTAAAATCTTTTGCGCTCAGCATGGAAGGGGAGCCGCCGCCAAAGTGTATATGACTTGCGGTTCTCGTCCCCAATTCGTTGTGAACCATGCGAATTTCTTTAAGGAGTATATCCACATAGTTTTTAACGGCACTGTAGTGATTAGTGACCTTTGTCAGGCAGCCACAAAACCAGCAAAGCTGTTCACAATAGGGGATATGTATATAGAGAGAGACAGTTTCATCATCTTTGACCGCTTTTAACCACGTGCGATATTTATCTTCTCCCAAGTCCGCAAATTGTAGGGCTGTAGGGAAGCTTGTATATCGCGGAAGGCGCAATTGATCCGGTGCGGCCTGCTTTTTGGCAAAGCTGTTCATATTTCTCTATAACTTTCAAGAAGACGTTATCTTTATATGTCACTAGAGATAAGTGCGCCTTGATCGAAATCAAATGAAAATTATAAGACAGTCGCCTCTTTGGGCTGTGTGTGGGCTGTGGCTGTGGTGACTGCAAAAAATCCCGACATCTGCAGCTTGCAGAAGGGGCACGCGGATGCTAGTTTCCGGCCTTAACCGTCTGCCTTTTGACCTTAAAGGGTAGAATATCCCGATAAGTATAGTTTTAAGACATAGGATCATCATGTCTGTCGATAAAAATACCGTTGCAAAGATTGCCCATCTGGCGCGTATCAAAGTGCCAGATGCTTCATTAGAACCACTGGTGGGCGAGTTGAATAATATATTGGATTTCGTTGAACAGTTGAACGAAGTGAATACCGATAATGTCGCTCCTATGACCAGTGTCGTCGCCGCGACGATGGTTTTGCGTGATGACGATATCACGGCAGGTGATTGCCGCGATGAGGTGCTGGCGAATGCGCCGGCGGCAGAGCATGGCTTCTTTGCTGTGCCGAAAGTAATCGAATAGGGGCGGGAATGATGACTGAACTTACTGCATTGACGCTGGCGGAGGCACGTGATGGCCTGGTGGCCGGTGACTTTAGTGCCCGGGAATTAACGCAAAGCTATGTAACGGCGATGGAGACGGCCACAGAATTAAATGCCTATATCGTTGATACGCCGGAACAGGCATTTTCTATGGCGGATGCGGCCGATGCGCGCCTGAAGGACGGCACGGCCAAGGCCATGACAGGCATCCCGCTGGCGATCAAAGACTTGTTCTGTACCCGGGATGTCCATTCCTGTTCTGCCAGCCATATATTAAATGGCTTTCAACCGCAGTATGAATCAACGGTGACCCAGAACCTGTGGGATGACGGCGCGGTGATGCTGGGTAAGGTGAATATGGATGAATTCGCCATGGGGTCTTCAAATGAGACCAGCTATTATGGTCCTGTCAGAAACCCCTGGAAAGCATCGGGCAGTGAAAAAGAGCTGGTGCCAGGTGGGTCGTCCGGGGGATCGTCAGCGGCGGTTGCTGCGGAAATTGCTGTGGCGGCCACAGGGACAGATACCGGTGGTTCGATCCGCCAGCCTGCAGCCTTTACAGGGACTGTGGGGCTAAAGCCAACATATGGCCGTTGTTCACGGTGGGGCATTATTGCTTTTGCGTCTTCACTGGATCAGGCGGGTCCAATTACCAGGACGGTCCGGGATGCAGCAATTATGCTGGAAAGCATGGCCAGCTTCGATCCAAAGGATACGACATCTGTCGACTGTCCGGTTCCAAATTATGAAGCGGCCCTGACGGGTGATATCCGTGGCCTGAAAGTAGGTATTCCTAAAGAATACCATGCGGACGGCGTGCCGGAAGATATTGAGAAGATCTGGAAACAGGGTATTGAATGGCTGAAGGACGCTGGTGCGGAAGTAGTGGACATCAGCCTGCCGCATACAAAATATGCGCTGCCGACTTACTATATTGTTGCGCCTGCGGAGGCATCATCAAATCTGGCACGCTATGATGGCGTGAAATATGGTCTGCGTGTTACGGGAGAAAGCCTGGATGACATGTATGCCCTGACACGCGCTGAAGGTTTTGGTGATGAGGTAAAACGCCGGATTTTGATAGGCACATATGTGTTATCTGCGGGGTATTACGATGCCTACTATCTGAAGGCACAAAAGGTCCGCAGTCTAATCGCGCGTGACTTTGCCAATGCCTATGAAAAAGTTGACGTTATATTGACGCCAACGGCCCCCTCCGCAGCTTTTGCGCTGGGTGAAAAGTCCAGTGATCCTTTGGAGATGTATTTGAATGATATCTTCACGGTTCCGGCTAGTTTGGCGGGGCTGCCCGGTATTTCGGTCCCCGCAGGTTTAAGTCAGGACGGTCTGCCTTTGGGGCTGCAGCTTATAGGTCGGGCTTTTGACGAAGAAACGGTGTTGAAAGTGGGCGGCGTGCTGGAGAGTGCAGCGCAATTTTCAGCAAAACCCGCAAAATGGTGGGGGGCAAAATAATGTCAAATTATATACAAGGGGCAACTGGTGACTGGGAAATTGTGATCGGGCTTGAGGTTCATGCACAGGTGATCTCTCAATCAAAGTTGTTTTCAGGAGCGGCAACAGCCTTCGGTTCGGAACCAAACACACAAGTGAGCCTTGTGGATTCGGCAATGCCGGGAATGCTGCCTGTTATTAATGGTGAATGTGTGCGGCAGGCCGTCCGAACAGGACTGGCCTTGGGCGCGACTATTAATCTGTATTCGGTTTTTGATCGCAAGAACTACTTTTATGCAGATTTGCCGCAGGGCTATCAGATTTCACAGTTTAAACATCCGATTGTTGGTGAAGGTGACGTGGTCATCGATCTGGATAATGAGCAGAGCAAAGTTGTTGGTATTGAACGCATCCATCTTGAACAAGATGCGGGTAAATCCATGCATGACCAGCATCCGACGATGACGTATGTGGATCTTAATCGATCAGGCGTCGCATTGATGGAAATCGTCTCTAAGCCGGATATGCGTTCAGCAGAAGAGGCAGGGGCTTACCTGCGGAAGCTGCGGACGATCGTACGTTATATCGGCTCCTGTGACGGTAATATGGAACAAGGGTCCATGCGGGCAGACGTGAATGTATCTGTGCGCCGCCCGGGAGAGGAATTAGGGACGCGTTGTGAAATTAAAAACGTGAATTCCATTCGCTTTGTTCAACAGTCCATTGACTATGAGGCCCGTCGTCAGGTTGATATCCTGGAAGATGGGGGGCAGATCGATCAGGAAACACGTCTGTTTGATGCCAATAGCGGGGTGACACGCTCCATGCGTTCCAAGGAAGAGGCGCATGATTATCGTTACTTCCCGGACCCCGATTTATTACCGTTGCAACTGGATCAGGCCTTTGTTGATGCACAAAAGGAAAGTCTGCCAGAATTACCGGATGCAAAAAAAGCCCGCTTCATCAAAGATCTGGGTATTACAGCATATAATGCATCGGTTCTGGTGGCGGAGCAGGTCAGTGCGGCCTATTTTGAAGATATGCTGGCAGATTTGGCAAAGCGGACTGGAAAAGCTGAGAAGGATGTGGCGACAGCCGCTTCTAATTGGATTACGGGCGAATTATTCGGTGCATTAAATAAATTGGGCCAGTCCATAACCGATAGCCCGATTGCCGCAGGTCAGGCCGCCGAGTTGCTGGCCTTGCAATTAGATGGCACCATTTCAGGACGTATCGCCAAAGACGTCTTTGAAATCATGCTGGAAAGCGGTAAAGGCGCAGAAGAAATTGTTGAAGAGAAGGGACTGAAGCAAGTTTCCGACACTGGCGCTATTGAAGGCTTTATCGATCAGGTTATGACCGAGAACGCCGCGAAAGTAGAAGAATACCGTGGCGGTAAAGATAAACTATTTGGTTTCTTTGTCGGTCAGGTCATGAAAAAAACCCAGGGCAAAGCGAACCCGAAAGTGGTCAATGAAATGCTGAAAGAAAAACTGGACGCATAAACCTGCGGGATATTTTTTGTTTTAAAAGGGGGCAATTTAGGTTGCCCCCTTTTTATATGATTAAATAGAGACCTGCACATATTTTGCAGTTATGCTTAATTATTGTTAGTATGCGCTACGTTAACTGAAATATTGGTTTATAATCTGGCTCGAAAGGGGAGAAATATGAAGACAGTAGAATTTTTGAAAGTATCGGCAGTGGCCGCTGTGATGGCTTTTGGTCTGGCAGCTTGTGGTGATGATAGTGAAACTGCTGGCGGTGACGCGGGCGGTGAAAAGTCCATGATGGAATCTATGAAAGACTCCGCAGGCGGCGCGATGGATAAAGCAGGGGAAATGGCCGGTAGTGCTGCGGATGCCGTAGGTGATGCGGCGAATGACGCAATGGACGCAGCCGGTGATGCCGTTGATGCCGCCGGTGAAATGGCAGGTGATGCGGCCGATGCCGTGGGCGATGCCGCGAATGATGCAATGGACGCGGCCGGGGACATGGGCAGCGATGCTGCGGATGAAGCCGAAGATGCCGCGGCAGGACTTAAAGGGAGTATGGGCCAGTAAGGTCGAGTACTTTTTAAGGACAGGTCTTGATTAAAAAGGAAAGCCCCCACAACGGGGGCTTTTTTTATTTGATTCGCAAAAAAAACTGTTATGGGTGGCTTAAAGCCGCTTTTTTTTATTTTTTTTATTTTTAATGGCTGTGAAAATAATCATGCTCTCAGGCTATTAGGAGGCAGTTTAGAGGCGGTCTGGTATGGGAACGATCTGGCTGGAAATTATTAACCATATGAGGCAAAATTCCATAGAGGCCAGACAATGCTTAATAAAAATGGTTAATAACTTTTTTTGCTTTGGGATATGGGGGCGTGTACCAACACGGTTTCAAAGGTTTTAAAATTCACGATTTCTGAAAAGTTATAGATAACAAGCAATTAACTAAATTTTTAAATTTATTGCTTCAATCTACACATATCGACGCAGCAGAAGCTGTGCAGGGCTTTGGAAAAGTGGAGAAAACTGATGGGCCAAATTGATCAAGACTATCTTATGTCACGGATGCATGCCGCGGAAAAGGGGACAGCCGAGGCACTTTATGATCTCGGTTTGCTATATTCAACAGGAATGGGCGTAGAACAGGACCTGATCGAAGCGCATAAATGGTTCAATCTTGCTGTGATGCGGGGCTTGGCGACCGCAAAGATTGATCGGGCCGAGGTGGCACAGGATATGTCTTTTCAGCAGATCGCAGCCGCACAGAAAAAGGCCCGCGAATGGCTGTCTTGCCATTAGGCAGGACGACTTGACGTCCGGACAATTGTTCTTCTCCTCATCCTTGATGATGAATTTTAAAGTCAGCCTTTAGGCTGGCTTTTTTTGTTGCAGATTTAAAAGTTTAGCGGCGGTCATAAAAAGACTTCATTTGATCCAGAGAGTTGTTGACACGGCGCGATGAACTAAGCTATTCACGGTCTCGGAGAGGTGGCCGAGTGGCTTAAGGCGCTCGCCTGCTAAGCGAGTTGGGGTTTGCGCCCCTCGCGGGTTCGAATCCCGTCCTCTCCGCCATTTCCCTTTATTCAATTCATGTTAATAGCAGAGTATGCGCTGCTGCGGTGCCGTTCTGTGTCTTTATGGCTGTGTTGCCTGACATGAACCGTAAAAAAACGCCAGAAAGCTATACCGATCGGGGTATATCTTACGGCCCGTCTTTTTGTGAATTTGCCATTTGAATAGAAGCCTCTTTACAGGATTGATCGTTTGCTGATTATGTTCTGTAATACCCCCGTGGGACAGGGGGATATAAGAACGGGTATTGAGAAAAAATTTGCCAATAAATTTGCCAATAAATTTGCCAGTAAATTTACCAGTATATATGGTAGCTTTTGGGAGATAGCCTGTAAGCTATAAGGGCCGTTCTGGGCGTTGACCAGAACAGGAAAGCCATACGCCAAGACTATATTTTTAAAGAAGAATGAAGAGGGAATGTTACATGGGCTTGTCAATTATTCGTTATCAGGATCCGAAAGAAGGTACGGCGGCACAGGGCGGCGATCAGGCGGCGGGCAATGGTGAGCGATGGGGGGTTCTGGAAGGGGATATTGTTTATCCCTTGCCTTTGTCCCTTGTTGTAACCGCAGACCTGTTGCGCGCGGGGGCGGCGTCCTTAAGAGAGCAATGTGATCGTGATAAGGGGCTGGCCTATGACAGCCTGCAAATCCTTTCCCCCGTGACAACCCCGGCGAAGCTCATTTGTTTGGGGGTGAATTATGCCCCGCATCGGGCAGAAGCAGGCCTGAAGACAACCCGCCCGGCACAAATGTTGATGTTTGGCAAGGACAGCAGTTCAGTAACGGGGCCATTTCATGATGTCATAAGACCTGAAAATGTAGAGCTTCTGGATTACGAAATTGAACTGGGGCTGGTGCTGGGCCGCGATATCACCGGGGCTGAGACATTCCGGCAGGGGTCGTTATTTCCAACGGTGGCCGCTATGGTAATTTGCAATGATATATCTGCGCGTTGTGACCAATTCGGCCAGGCCTTTATGCAGTGGTTCCAAGGCAAAAGCTACCGCACGTTTAGTCCTATGGGGCCGGTTTTATATGTGTTGGAAGACGGCGATGAGGACCTGATCTATAACCTGTCGCTGACGCTCACCGTGAACGGGGACGTCCGCCAACAGGCACAGACAGCGGAACTTGTTTTCAGCCCGGCGGAGGCATTGACGCGCATATCCGCGGTTGTGGATATGGCCGCGGGTGATGTTATTCTAACCGGGACCCCGGGTGGGGTGGCATTGAAGCTGGAAGAGGCGGACCGGGCGAACCTGCGCGATAATCTGTTTCAGGATACGGCGCGGCGGTCAATATTGCTGGATAGCCAGCGGGGAAAGGAAGCCTTTTTGCGCCCGGGTGACGTGGTCACTGCCCGTATCGCCAGCACGGACGGGAGCCTTTCGCTGGGTGAGCAACGCAATAAGATTGTCGAGCCTTAGGGGCGTTCCGGCATTCGAATGCTGCCGGATTCCGGGGGCACGGATTCCGATTCCGCGAAATCCGAAATCCGGGGACAGTATATAATTAAGGGGGGTTATTTATGGCCCGCATGGCGCGTTTGGTTGTGCCGGGATATGACGGGAAGGGGCTGATTTTCTTAACATTAAGAGGCCGTGGTTTGTCGCTGCCGTCGTTTTAGCATTTTGGCGGAAAGAGGCCCTGCAACGCCGGGCATGCTCCATGGGCATGAGGTCAGACAGAGGGCGCATCCCTGTTTTTCGCTCATGAATGGGGCGCATTTGTCAAAGTCCACATACCATTTTTCCACACCACGGACCAATTGCTTGCTGTCGCTGATGGCACCGGGTGGGCAGTGATTGGTGCAGGCCTGACAGCTGAGGCAGAAATCATCAGCACCATTGTCATAGGGGGCGTCCGGGATCAGTGGTATGTCGGTGACGATATCAGCAAGACGAAAGGCACTGCCGAGTTTGTCACTTAACATCGAACCGTTCTTCCCAAGTTGGCCTAGCCCTGCATCTATAGCTGCAGGAATACCCATCAAAATATTCCCCGGTGCCGCGTCAAATCCACCATGGCCGTCGGCGGCGTAGCCCTGCGCACGTATCCAGTTAGCGATCTGAACGGCGGCCTTTTTTGATTTTTCATAACCCCCGAACACCTGTGCGACCGTAGAGGTGAAATCACCATCCAAATTCTTTTTGGCCTGCTCATAATCCATGGCGCGGCCAATCATCACGACCCACTTAAATTTTTTGAAGGGGGCTGTGCTATCTTCCTGATAGATATATTCCTCTTTCATATTGGTAATGCCAATGATATCCACATCGGGAAGGGAGAGGGCGTATTCTTTCAGGCGACGTGTGAAGTTTTCCGGGCTGTCATGAATTTTGCGCGGGTTGATTCTTCTGGGACGTATATGTGTATGCACAAGATCTAAGATCATATGAAATCCCGTGCGCCATGTAGACGTAAACAGGCGGAATGCCCAGAGCAAGAGCCATTTGTTCAGCGGGTGGGATTTGTCACCGGGGGCAGGGAACATACGGCTGGGCCGTCTGACCTTTGCTTCGCCCAAGCCGTTCAGGCGATTGCCAACGGTCTTATCGGGGAGGGCCCTGTCTGTCAGGGTGGACGGGATATAATGACCATGTTCAGCCAGATGTCCGTTATAATATCCCATGGTGACCGCCTTTGTCATTTTATTGTGTTCTGGCTAATAGCATAGGCGATCAGTATGTTCAGGCAGAAGTCATAAGGCTGCCATTCCCGGTTGCAGTATTGCAGGGTTGGGCATCAGCGTGCGTTTGGCGGTGCTGTGTATATTATGCCCTCTCGTTCGCGGCAGGGGCGAATTTCTCCACAATATTACGGATTTCAGAACGACAGGAACCGCAATTTGTACCTGCCTTTAATATTTCGCCAATACCGTCCAGTTCGATGTGGGGATTGTCCTGACAGACGGTCTTGATCTGGTTGGCGCCTACGCCAAAACAGGAGCATATCAAGGGGCCGACATCCTCCTGGGGTTGGGCACTTTTCCCGGCAAGCAGGCTGCGGCGGTCTTCAGTGGAAATCTGTTCTTTTGCAAACAGTTTTTCCAGCCATGCGGATTGATATTGTACCGTGCCGCTATGGGTGAAGAAAAGGCGTTCCAGTCGATTTTGATGAAAGGCGGCAATGGCCGCTGTAGACTTTTTGCGGTCCTGAACGCTTTGAATGTTTTGTGCAGGGAAGTCGTCAAAAACGTGATCAATAAATTGTTGCGGGGTGATTTCCACATTCTTTGCGGCAATTTGATACACAAAGCAATCGGTGCTGAGGCGTTTTGTCCAATAAGACAAATTAGGCAGGGTGAGCGCGGTGCGGGTTATGAGGAGGCCGGACCAGTCGGGTTTCCATAACGCCATATTGATCGGGGTATATTTCATTTCCGGTTGGCCGGATAGCGGGTCGGTATTATTCTGGGCTAATTGAGCCACGCACGCCTGCGCTGCATATTGATTGTTCCAGTGCATGGGCATGAAAGCTTCGCCGCGGCGTTGGTTGTCAGAAATATCGCATCGGAGAATGGCGTCGCCCTGACGGCTTTTGACCTTAATGAAGCTGCCGCTGACAAGATTGTGTTTTTTGGCGTCTTCAGGATGGAGCGTCAACAGCGGTTCTTTGATATGGTCATTCAGGCGCGCGGATTTTCCGGTACGCGTCATGGTGTGCCATTGATCGCGCAGACGGCCGCTGTTGAGGACGATGGGGAATGTGGGGGATGTTTCCTGCTGCGGGGGGATGTAACGCACGGGGACAAAGCGGGCGCGGCCATCGGGCGTGAAATAGCCGCCTTGGGCAAAAAAGCGTTGGTCATTAGCGTGTGTGGCTGGCGCGGTGGCAGGATTATTCGCCGCCGCTGGAACAGGCCATTGTATTGGGGAGAGATGATTGTATTCATCCGCCGCCAGATCCGCCAGTCCCGATAGATTAAGGCCACGGTGGTTGTCGTTTTTATAGGCTGTCAGTGCGCTGTATTCACGAAAAACATCCGCGGGGCTTTCATAGTCAAAGGCGTCCTGCCACCCCATGCGTTTTGCCACCTCTGCCAAAATCCAGAAATCGGCCTTGGCCTGACCGGCGGGGGCGAGGAATCGGCGTTGGCGGCTGATCCGTCTTTCGGAATTTGTAACGGTTCCGTCTTTTTCGCCCCACCCCTGGGCAGGAAGAGCAATATGGGCATGTTGCAGGGTATCTGTATTATCAATACAGTCAGAGACAATAACGAGCGGGCATTTTTGCAGGGCATCATGTACCAGGTTCGCATTGGGGACGCTCGCGGCCGGGTTGGTCCCCATGACCCATAAGGCTTTTATTTT
This sequence comes from Kordiimonas sp., assembly GCA_002700365.1. GTDB lineage: Bacteria > Pseudomonadota > Alphaproteobacteria > Sphingomonadales > Emcibacteraceae. The sequence continues at coordinate 70,932 of PADB01000012.1, forward strand.
TCCTTCAGCCATATGATTAAAAAGGTCAATGGCTTTGAGCCCAGGCTGCGTTGCAACCGTCTCTGTTTGCCAGAACTCTTTGACAATCTGGATACTGTCATCGTCAAAATCCATATGGGCGGCCAGCGTGTTAGCCAGCCCACCAACTTCGCGGCCGCCCATGGCATTAGGTTGTCCGGTGACGGAAAAGGGACCTTGACCCGGACGACCAATGCGACCCGTAAACAGGTGACAATTAATAATGGCATTGACTTTGTCAGTGCCTTGACTGGATTGATTGACGCCTTGTGAGTAGATTGTCAGGCTGTTTTCTGTCTGGGAAAACAGTTGATAGAATGCTTCAAGACGGTCTGGTGAAATATCACAGCGTTGGGCGACAGTGAGAAGGTCCGGGGCATCTTCGCGTGCAGCCTGTAACGCGTCGGGGTGGCCCCGTGTGTATTCCCGGCAATAGTGGGAATCTTCAAAACCGTTATCCGCCAGATAAACCAACAAGCCATTGAATAAGCTGACGTCTGTGCCGGGGCGGATGGGGAGGTGCAAATCGGCACTATCGCAGCTGGGAGTGCGGCGCGGATCTATGATGACCATCTTCATGCCGCGTTCATTTTGATTGCGGATCAGACGTTGAAACAGGATGGGATGACACCATGCGGCGTTAGAGCCGACAAGAACCGCAAGGTCGGTTTTGTCCCAATCGTCATAATGACCAGGAACGATATCTTCGCCAAAGGCGCGTTTGTGCCCGGCCACACTCGAAGACATGCATAGCCGGGAATTAGTATCGATGTTTGCCGAGCCGATAAAGCCTTTCATAAGCTTATTGGCGACATAATAATCTTCGGTCAAAAGCTGCCCCGACACATAAAAGGCAACGGAATCGGGGCCATATTCGCGTATGGTTGCGGTAAGCTGTGCCGCGACATGGTCCAGGGCCTGAGCCCAGCTGACATCCTGTCCATATAGGCGGGGGGTTAGCAGGCGGTCTTTTGTGCCAAGCGTGTCACCAAGGGCGGAACCCTTGGAACACAGTTTGCCATAGTTTGCAGGGTGATCCGGGTCACCGGCAACATGCGTTTTGCCGTCGGCGTCCGTTGTGGTGATTACACCGCACCCGACCCCGCAATAGGGACATGTGGTTTTGACAGGGCTGGTCATGGCTATGGGCTTAATCGTTTGTTCCTGTTGCTTCTGCTGTGATGGCAATCTGAATTTTACCGTCTGTAATCTTTACGGGAATGGTGGGAACAGTTCCTTGATCCGGCCCGCGGGCTTCACCGCTTTGCAGGTCGATGACCCAGTTATGCAAAGGACAGGTGACGGCGCAGTCATGGACAATCCCCTGAGAGAGGGGGCCGTTTTTATGGGGGCAGCGGTCTTCGAGCGCATAAATTTTATCACCTTCTGCCCGAAAAAGGGCAATGCGGCCGGTTTTGGTGTTTATGGTGCGGGCTCCCAATGGGGGGATATCATTTATCTGTCCTACTTCGATCCAATATGTGGTCATGTTTCTTCCTTAAAGCTCTGTGTGATATTCTCTGCATTTAATCGGGTAGTCGGGGGATGATGCGGTGGAGGCCTACCCGACCTGAGCTAATGGCGAGAATTCATGCGCATGTACCTTGTCACGGGCGCGTTCGGCCCATGGGTCAATTTGTGCATAACGTTGGGAAATGAGGAATCGTTGATAGAGCTGCTTTCGGCTTTCCTCGTTCTCAACAACATGGGCTTTGATATGATCTAACCCGACCCTTTCGACATAGGGGGCGGTGCGTTCCAGATAGTGTCCTTCTTCGCGGTAGAGCTGCATAAAGGCGCCGCAGTATTCTTTAACGTCTTCTTCTGTTTCGACTTTGCATAGGAGATCTGTGGCGCGAACGACCATACCGCCATTCCCGCCGACATGTAGCTCCCATCCAGAGTCAACCGCCACGACGCCAAAGTCTTTAATGGTGGCTTCGGCACAATTGCGCGGACAGCCAGAGACAGCCATTTTAAATTTATGGGGTGTCCAGCTGGCCCAGCTTAATTTCTCAAGCTCGATACCCATGGTCATAGCGGCCTGGGTGCCAAAGCGACACCATTCCGATCCCACGCATGTCTTGACCGTCCGCAGAGACTTCCCATAAGCATGTCCAGAGACCATGCCGGCGGCATTCAAATCGGCCCAGACATCTGTGAGGTCTTCTTTTTTTACGCCCAACAGGTCAATGCGTTGTCCCCCCGTAACTTTAACTGTGGGAATATCAAATTTATCAACAACATCGGCAATGGCGCGAAGTTCATTCGCATTTGTCAGGCCGCCCCATATCCGTGGAACGACAGAATAGGTGCCATCTTTTTGAATATTGGCGTGGGCGCGTTCGTTAATGAAGCGGGATTGATAATCGTCATTGTATTCCCCCGGCCACTGACAAAGCAGATAATAATTCAAGGCCGGCCGGCATTTGCCACAGCCGTTTGGCGTGGACCAGCGTAATGCCTGCAGGACTTCGGGTATGGATTTCAGGCCTTGTTCGCGTATCTGCTGGCGTACATAGTCATGGCCATGTGTTGTACAGCCGCAGACAGGTTCGATTGCATGGGCAACAGCGGCATCTCCGGCTGTGGCCTGTAAGATCATTTCAACCTGAGGCGTACAGCTTCCGCATGAGGCGGATGCCTTTGTATGCGAACGCACCTCTGCCAGTGTTGTCAGCCCTTTGTCCTGGATCGCAGTGACAATATCGCCTTTGCAAATTCCGTTACAGCCGCAAACCTCCGCCTCATCCGGTAAGGCGGAGATGAGTGCAAAAGGGTCGGCGTCTTGTCCGCCTCCTGTCGCATAGGCCTGTCCAAAGATCAGCATGTCGCGCATATCGCTGATATTTTTTTGTTCGCGGATCATTTGGAAATACCATGGACCATCCGCTGTATCACCGTACAATACGACACCGATGAGAATATCATCTTTTATGACAAGGCGTTTGTAGACATTCAGCCCCGGGTCACGGTAGACGATGTCTTCACTATCTTCAGTTGCGAGGAACTCTCCACAGGAAAAGACATTAACGCCGGAGACTTTGAGCTTTGTGCTGGTAATGGAGCCTTCATAGTTTTCAAGGCTGTCAGTACAAAGATTATTAGCGAGGACCCGGCCCATTTCATAAAGTGGTGCAACCAGACCATAACATTGCCCGCGATGCTGAACACATTCACCTACGGCATAGACATCTGGCGCACTGGTTTGCATGTGGTCATCTACAACGATGCCGCGTTCCACATCAAGCTGTGCGGCCTGGCCTAATTCCGTATTCGGACGAATACCAACAGCCATGACAACCAAATCAGCCGGTATTTCTTCGCCCGATTTGAGGCGGACGGCTTCGACCCGGTCCGTTCCGATGATTTCCTGTGTATCAGCACCGGTTATCACGTTTATTCCGCGACTTTCCAGTTCTTTTTGCAGCAAGTGCCCTGCGGCCTCATCAAGCTGACGTTCCATGAGAGTAGGCATTAAGTGCAGAACAGTTACATTCATGCCATTTAGCTGAAGGCCATGTGCTGCTTCCAGCCCCAGCAGTCCGCCGCCGATGACAACCGCGTTTTTGTAGGACTTCGCTGCATCACGCATCATATTGACGTCATTAATGTCACGGAAACTAATAACACCTGGCAGGTCTTTACCCGGTACGGGGATAATAAAAGGAGATGAGCCTGTCGCGATAATCAGTTTGTCATATTCAAAGTTATTGTCTTTTTCAGTGGTTAGTGTTTTTGCGGTGCTATCAAGGGCTGTTACTTTTTCCCCGCAATGTAATGTAATGTTATTTTCCGCATACCATTCCTTTGAATGGATCACGATATCGTCTAATTCCTGTTCTCCCGCCAAAACAGGGGAGAGCATGATGCGATTGTAATTTCCATGCGGTTCGGCCCCGAAAACAGTAATGTCGTATTTGGCTGAATCTTTTTTCAGGATGTCTTCTACTGCCTGCATACCGGCCATGCCATTGCCGATAAGAACGAGTTTTTGTTTCTGTGTCATGTTATTTCCCTTTCCGTCTATAGTCTTGGTGTGGCGGTTCAGGCCGCAGACGGTAGCGCGTGGCGATCATGAAGGAACTTCAGTACTTCGGCGCGGTAATGGTTGTATTGTGGGTCATCAGCAAGCTCCAGTCGCAGGCGTGGACGTTCCAGATCGATTTTCAGAACTTCACCAATGGTGGCTGCAGGCCCGTTTGTCATCATGACGATACGGTCTGAAAGCAGTACGGCTTCGTCCACATCATGCGTAATCATGATGATGGTATTCCCCAGATCTTTTTGTATTTCCATCAGGCTGTCTTGCAGGTGGGCACGTGTTAAGGCGTCCAAAGCGCCAAAGGGCTCATCCATCAGCAAAACTTTGGGTTCCATGGCCAAGGCCCGGGCAATACCCACACGTTGCTTCATGCCCCCGGAAATCTCATTGGGGTATTTGTCTGCCGCATGGTCCATACGTACCAGATTCAGATTATGTCTGATCCATTGGTCACGTTCCGCTTTGCTTTTGCTTTTTCTAAAGACCTTGTTGACGGCCAGCGCAATATTTTCATAGACCGTAAGCCAGGGGAGTAAGCTGTGGTTTTGGAAGACAATAGCCCGATCAGGACCGGGTGTGTTGACCTCTTTTCCTTCTAAAATTACGCCGCCTTTTGTGGCTTGAAGAAGACCGCCGACAATATTCATTACGGTGGATTTGCCACATCCTGAATGACCAATAATTGAGATGACTTCGCCCTTGTCGATGCTGAGATTGACATCTTTGAGAGCAACAAAAGGTTCGCTGCCACCAGTTTCAAAAGCCATATCAACGGCGGAAATAAGAAGATAATCGTTTTTCATCATTTTTTCCCTTTTTACGAGTGACTTATGACTGATAGCTAAGACGTTTTTGCAATAAGTTCATCCCTGCTTCGAGGGCGATGCCCACCAAGCCGATGACAACGATGGCCACAATAATGCTGGTGACGCTGAGGTTGTTCCATTCGTCCCAGATATAAAAACCAATGCCAATACCGCCAGTCAGCATTTCAGCAGCGACAATCACCATCCAGGCGGTGGAAAGTGATAACTGCATCCCTGTGAGGATGTGCGGCAATGTCGCGGGCAACAGAATTTTGCGGGCGATTTCAAGTTGGCTTAATTTTAATACCTGCGCGACGTTCATATAATCTGAGGGAATATTCCGCACACCGGCAGCGGTGTTTATGATGACGGGCCAGATGCTTGTGATGAAAATCACGAAAATTGCAGAAGGATCAACGGCTTTAAAGATCAACAAGCCTATTGGCAGCCAGGCAAGCGGGCTTACGGGCCGTAAAATCTTAATTAATGGGTTCCAGGCGCGGCTGAAAGTGTCGCTCATACCGATCAGGAAGCCGACCGGGACACCGACCAGTGAGGCAAGCAGGAAGCCTGCAAGAACGCGGCCCACGGAATACATGACCTGCCAGCCAATGCCCATGTCATTTGGTCCATATTCATAAAACGGGTCGCCAAAGATTTCCATGGCCTTACCCCATGTTTCTACAGGGGTTGGCAGGTCAGGCGCGATGGTATGTTGAATGCCGGACCAAATAGCAATAACAAACAGGAATGTAAGCCCGGGTAGAAAGATAACATTTGTTGCTTTGCGGATGAGATCTTCAAGTGGAGCAAAACGGTCAACTGTTTGGGGCGGTGTTACATCCGTCTTTGCAGATGTGGCGGACGCTGTTGTCGTGTCATTTGCCACGACAACAGTATCCTGAACATTAGTGCTTTGCGGAGATGTTTCAGTCTCAGCCCCCGTATCGAGAGAAGAAACTTTATTTGAAGTGGTGATCGTCATGAGTTTTATACTCCTTTTTCCGATGACGTGGGCTGAGACGTGAAGCGCTCCGTTAAGCGTTCATTGCCATTAACTGGTCCATTGGTACCTTCATGTTGTGCACCTTGAAGGACTGCAAATAAGCAATGAGTTGTGAAGGATCATAAACTTTGCCATCGAAGAATTTATCCGGCCCCATCGGGATCGGACTAGAGGCATCAGTGAGTGTCCATGGTTCTGCGTGTGTCCCTTCGATTTTATAGTTGGATGTTGGGTAGGGGACACCAACCGCTTTTGCGGCTTCGGCATATAGGTCAGCACGATAGATTTTCTTTGAAGCCGCAAGAATATCTAACGGTTCAGAAATCTGGCCCCAACGGATCATCTGGCTGATAAACCATGCCGCATGGGATTCCCATGGATAGGTCGCGGCATAACGATAGAAGACGTTAAAGTCTGGCAATGGCCGCGGGGCTTCATTTTTCACGTATTTGAAGCTGCCCGTCATAGACATTTTCACAACATCTTCAGGGGCATTAACGTAAGAACGCCGTGAGATGATTTTGACGACTTCCATACGGTTCTCAGGCTTGTCTGCCCACCGCCCGGCTTCGATCAGGGCTTTAAGAAGTGCCAGATGCGTATTCGGGTGTTTTTCTGCCCATTCTTCGTTCACACCAAAAACTTTTTCCGGGTTGTTGTTCCAGATTTCGTAATTGGTAATCAGGGTGCGGCCAATGCCCAGAACAACAGCACGTTCATTCCATGGCTCACCAACGCAATAGCCCACAATGTTTTTCGCACGCAGGTTGGCGACCATCTGTGGCGGTGGGATCACAATCAGGCGTACATCTTTGTCCGGGTCGATGCCCGCGGCGGCCATCCAGTAACGAATTTCATAGTTATGGGTGGAGACAGGAAAAACCTGTGCAAAGGTCATGGGCGGTTTGCCAGCGGCCTTGTCCATATCAATGACTTTTTTCAGGGCGCGCGCGGACACCGGACTTTCTTTCATAGCTTCCGGGTCTGCTTCCATCATGCGGTCATAAAGATCATTGGACACAGTGATGGCATTGCCATTCAGATCCATGCTGAAGCCGGTAATGGTAGGCTTTTTAATGGCCCCCACACCGAGACTAGCCGCAATAGGCATACCCGCCAGCATGTGGGCACCATCCAACGCACCGATGGATACCTTGTCGCGGATATTTGCCCAGGACGCTTCTTTTGAAACATTTACGTCGAGGCCATATTTTTTGAAGAAACCTTTTTCTTTCGCGATGACGATAGGCGCACAGTCAGTTAGGGGAATAATGCCTAATGACAGTTTGGTTTTTTCCAGCCCTTCTGAGCCAGCGGCCCATGCAGCGGTCTTCATCATTGGTGAAATGGCAGCAAGGGTTGCCGCTGCACCAGCAGCTTTAGCACTGGAACGTATAACCTTTCGACGCCCCATCTCTGTTTGTAGAAAGGTACTCAGTTTATTGCGTTTTTCGGGCATATTTACTCCTTCCCAAAATGATAAGGCGCCTGAACATGAATGCTTTTGGGGCATAAATGTTCAGGCGCCTTTGCCTTACTGAAGAGACGACCGTTGCCTCTCCTATGTTCTATAGTATGTTGCGTAACGCCATTGCTACGCTATGACTCTTAGCCTAAAAGCTCTGCGGCCTTGATAATTTCTTGTGCCAGGTCCGTCACTTTCATTTGTCGGTCCATGGCTAATTTACGTAATGCCTTGTGGGCATCAGGTTCTGACATGCCTTTACGCGACATTAAAATGCCTTTGGCGCGGTCTGTTAATTTGCGTTCTTCCAAGGCATTCTGAGCGGCATTTAGTTCTGCCTTCAGTTTGCTGTAGCTGGAGAAACGGGCAATGGCTACATCCATCACGTTCTGCACGCGTTCTTGTGTTAAGGTGTCAGATACGTAAGCACTGACACCTGCATCAATCGCTTCGGCAATTTTTTGCGGCCGCGCATCATCGGTGAACATTACAATGGGGCAGGGATAGATGGTGTTGACGTCCTGAACCTGTTCCAGCGTGTCGCGGTCAGGTGAATCGGCGTCGATAATAACTACATCAGGATTATGGCTCACGACCCGTGCCATAAAGGCGGGTCCTTCTTCCATAATATGTCGGACTTCACATCCGATGTCCTGCAATGCAGCACACACTATCTCTGCCCTTTCTTTATTCTGATCTGTCACAAGGACTTTTAAATTCTTTTTCATACTCGTTTCTAATGATCACGATTACTGCCGTGTCTGAAATGTGTAGATGCAAAGGGTGTGCCAAAAATAAAAATGCAGATTAACAAGAGGTTAAAAAAGCAGGGCCGTCAAAAGTGATTAAAAAATAGCCGGCCAAAATAGGTATGTATATTTTTTAGGCAAATTGTGTGTGCATTGCAATATGCCGCATGCTTTGTCTAAATAATGAACAGGGCAAGGGTACAGTGGCGGATACGTGAAGAGGTCATTTGGGGGGATGATTTTGGCCATAATGGTGCCGACGTCCTGTATTTTAACGTCTTTCTCTTGACAGAAGTGTGGGGCAGTGCCTATGTGCCATGAGAAGAAAAGCCGTCTAGGACGGTCGCATTGATGTCTTACTCTGAGGAGCCTTTTATGCCAGCTTATCGCTCAAAAACGTCTACACATGGTCGCAACATGGCGGGCGCGCGTGCCTTGTGGCGGGCGACAGGTGTTAAAGAGGGGGACTTTGGCAAACCGATTATTGCGGTGGTAAATTCTTTCACGCAATTTGTGCCAGGTCATGTGCACTTAAAAGACCTTGGGCAGATGGTGGCGCGTGAAATAGAGGCCGCAGGCGGATTGGCAAAGGAATTCAATACTATTGCCGTGGATGATGGCATTGCCATGGGTCATGACGGTATGCTGTATTCCCTGCCAAGCCGTGAAGTCATCGCGGATTCCGTTGAATATATGGTGCAGGCCCACTGTGCTGACGCCATGGTCTGCATATCCAATTGCGATAAAATTACCCCGGGAATGCTTATGGCGGCAATGCGCCTGAATATTCCGGCGGTATTTGTTTCGGGTGGCCCGATGGAAGCCGGAAAAGTTGATGGCATTGAGCACGGTCTGGATCTTGTGGATGCGATTGTTATGGGAACGGATCCGACCGTCACTGACGAGGAAGTTGAGCAGGTGGAACGGTCCGCCTGTCCCACATGCGGGTCATGTTCTGGCATGTTCACGGCCAATTCAATGAATTGTTTGACAGAAGCCTTGGGACTGTCATTGCCGGGTAATGGGTCATTGCTGGCAACCCATGCAGATCGTAAAGAATTATTCCTAAAGGCGGCACGCCTGATTGTGGAGCTGACGGACCGCCATTATAAACAGGATGATGACGCAGTGTTGCCTAGAAATGTGGCGAACTTTGCTGCGTTTGAAAATGCCATGACGCTGGATATAGCGATGGGTGGCTCAACAAATACGGTTCTGCATCTATTGGCGGCGGCGCAAGAAGGCTATGTAAATTTCACGATGAAGGACATTGATCGTTTATCGAGAAACGTACCGAATTTGTGTAAAGTGGCCCCCGCGACACAGAAATATCATATGGAAGACGTGCACCGCGCCGGCGGTGTTTATGGAATATTGGCGGAATTGGACAGAGCAGGTTTGATCCATACGGATACCTATACAGTTCATTCGCCAACGATGGGTGAGGCCCTGAAGAAATACGACATAATGGTGTGTGAAGACGATGACGTTCGTACGATGTATCGTGCGGCGCCGGGGGGCGTGCCGACAACGGAAGCTTTCTCACAAAGTAGGCGTTATGCAACGTTGGATGATGATCGTGAAGGGGGCTGCATTCGTACGAAAGAAAATGCGTATAGCCAAGATGGCGGTTTAGCGGTTCTTTATGGTAACCTTGCGGAAAATGGCTGCATCGTGAAGACTGCAGGTGTTGATGAAAGTATTTTAACGTTTTCTGGTCCTGCGCGTATATTTGAGGCACAGGATGATGCCGTGGCGGCCATCACAAAAGGTGAGATTAAAGCCGGAGACGTGGTGATTATCCGGTATGAGGGGCCGCGGGGTGGCCCCGGTATGCAGGAAATGCTCTATCCTACGTCTTATTTGAAAGCGATGGGGCTGGGTAAAGAATGTGCGTTGATTACGGATGGGCGTTTCTCTGGCGGAACGTCAGGCCTTTCTATTGGTCATGTCTCTCCGGAAGCTGCTTCGAAAGGGGCTATCGGCCTTGTGAATGAAGGGGACATGATTGATATTGATATTCCTAACCGAAAAATTGATATACGCGTGAGTGAAGCAGAGCTGCAAATGCGGCGCGATGCAATGAATGAAAAAGGGGCGGGGGCGTGGCTTCCAGGCGTGAAACGCGAGCGTAAGGTTTCAAAAGCCCTGAAGGCTTATGGTCTTATGGCCACATCTGCGGATCGTGGTGCTGTGCGTGACATATCACATCTGCATAGTGACGATGAATAAAAAAAAGCCAGCAAGTAAGAGGAACTTGCTGGCTAGTCTCACGCTTGTTAGGGGCTTGGGGAGGAAGACGGGTATCTGCGCCCTAATATTCAGATACCGATAAAAGACTGAAGCATACGCGGCACAAGCCCTGTAAATTTAAGCGGTGCGTCTGTTGCAATCAGACAAATACAATCTTCATGTGTATCAGCGATGGGTTGGTGACGGATATCTTCGTTGATGTCCGCAATGTCACCTGCTTTAAAGCGGCCGATTTCATCGCTATAAGCTCCTTTGAGTACTAAGGTCAGCTCGGAACCGTGGTGGTCATGTTCCGGCAGGCATGTGCCGGGAGCAATTTTTAACAGTCGCGTTGTCCCTTTGTGGTGGTCATCAACAGGCAGTGGGTAATGTTTAATGCCGGGTGCTAATGTGCGCCATTGTAGGTTGTTAAAATCAGTCGGCAGCATATCGCGCAGTGGTAATGGCAATTCGGGAATTTGTTCCGCCGAAGGTTCTCCGCTTTTGGGAGAATTTAAAGAAAGATATTTTCCAGAAGATGCACCGGCCTGGGAAGTGTTTGCCTGCGTAGAGGATGTCATTTCCAAAGCATCTAGCTTGGACATGACATTTTCCAGTGCACCTTCTGAAACCGTAATGCCTTCATCTTGTGCAAAGACGGCCCCGCCTATGTTTTCCAGTCTTTGTATTTCAGCGCGGCATTGAGGGCAAAAGGCAAGGTGTGTTGCCAACAATAAAGAATAACCACCAGTAATGTTACCGTTCGCATAGGCGATCAAGGTTTCTTCTGTAGGATGATGATGTATATCTTTGGTCATAATCTATTCCAATACAGAACGCATTTTTTGTAGAGCCAAGCGCATGCGTGATTTCACTGTGCCTAAGGGAATATCAAGTTTTTCAGCAATTTCCCTGTGTGCAAGGCCTTCGTAAAAAGACAGCATCACAACCTTTCTTTGGTCGACAGATAAGCTTTCCATGGCCTTGCGGACTTCTTCATCTTTCTGATGCCCTGCGACGATAGCTTCGGTATCAGGGCTTTCCTGCGTGACAAGGGTTGGATCATTAACATCTATCTCATACCTTTTGAGCTTCCGTATGCGGTCGATGCGCAAATTTCTGCAGACTGTCATAATCCAGGTTGAGGCCGCTGCCTTCTCGGGGTTGTAACGATCTGCTTTTCTCCATACTTGAAGCATTGTTTCCTGTACCAGCTCTTCACAAGTTGTTTCATCAGCCCCGCTTTTGTACATAAAAGCCTTAATTTTGGGGGCAAAGCGCACAAACAATTCGGCAAAAGCGTCTTTTCGTCGTTCCTGCGCAATAATCACAATCAGGTCTTCCGAAGTGATGCCATCATCTATGGCCACATTTACGTCTTTCTTTTTTTCTGTAGCCAAGGCAAGCGTGTCCACCTCTGAGCCCTTTTCATTACGTTTATCTGTAGGTTTATACGGCATGCTTTCAATCTTGGATCTGTGAGAAGAATATTTTCTGTATTTCGGCATTAATGCCAAAGTATGCCATGCTTTTTTACTGCAACATAATGTTTGGCGATAATCGTGGTGATCCGGTTTTGGGCAGGTGACGTATTCTGTAGGTATAAAAATTAGGAAAACTTAATGCTTCAATATCAAAATGTTATCCCCATGCAGAATATTGCTGTTATTGGCACCGGTATTAGCGGTATGTCAGCAGCATGGTTATTATCGCATAGTTGTAATGTAACGGTGTACGAGAAAGATGATCGTATCGGGGGACATTCTAATACTGTGAGTATTGGTGAAGATCATATCGATACAGGTTTCATCGTATACAATGAGCCGAATTATCCAAATCTAACGGCCCTATTTTCTCACCTGGGCGTGGAGACAGCAGAGACAGATATGTCATTTGCAGTTTCACTGGGGGGGAAATTGGAATATGCGGGGCATGGACTGGACGGGTTATTTGCACAACGCCGTAATGTGTTCAATGCACGCTTTTTGACGATGGTCTATGATCTATTGAGATTTTACAGGCAAGCTTCCGATTTGGACTTGGCGGGTTTGCAAAAGCAGACACTGGGGGACTATCTTCGTCAGAACGGCTACAGCGACGCATTTATATATGATCACTTGCTGCCTATGGGGGCGGCGATCTGGTCTACGCCCGTGGGAAAAATGCTGGATTACCCCTTGGCATCATTTTTACGCTTCTGTCAGAATCATGGTCTGATACGTTTGAAAGGCCGCCCGCAATGGCGGACAGTCTGTCGTGGTTCACAGGCATATGTCGACAAACTAACAGCAACGTACAAAAAAAATATCCGTCTCAATTGTGCTGTCGATAAGATCAAACGTTATGAAAGTCATGTGGAGATCATTGACAGACAGGGACAATCAAATCGTTATGACCAGATTATTATTGCCACCCATGCAGATCAAGCCCTGAAGCTTTTGGCGTCTCCTAGCCGGGCTGAAGAGGAAATTCTTGGTGCTTTTTCTTACAGCCGAAACCTCGCGATATTGCATAGTGACCCCGCACTTATGCCAAAGAATAAAAGGGCCTGGGCGAGCTGGAATTATCTATCGCAAGAAAGTGGGGAAACACAGGCTGATGATAGCAAGGTTAGCGTGACCTATTGGATGAACCGACTACAACACATCCCATCTGCGCGGCCATACTTCGTAACGCTAAACCCCATAGAAATGCCAGCGGAGGGCAGTATTTATCGTAGTTTCCTGTATGACCATCCGGTCTTTGACACGGGTGCATTGGCGGCACAGAAAAATATATGGGGGATGCAGGGCAAGCAACGGACATGGTATTGTGGAAGTTATCTGGGTTATGGTTTCCATGAAGATGGTTTACAATCTGGTCTGGCTGTTGCGGAAAAAGTTGGTGCGGTCAAACGTCCCTGGGCTGTAGAGCAACAGAATGGTCGTATTGATTTGCCAGAGGACTGGGGGGCGTTAGCGAAAATTGAGCCCGGTCAGGCAGTCGTGAAAGAGAGATTAAAGCATGGGTAATGGGGACCCGGTTTCATGTCTTTATCAAGGAGTGGTTTTGCACCGCAGGTTGCGGCCAGTGAAGCATTTGTTTCGCTATAACGTATTCTCTCTTTTCCTTGATATAGATGAACTAGGGAGCCTCCACAAACGTCTTCGGCTTTTCTCCCATAACCGGTTTAATTTATTTAGCTTCTGGAATAAGGATCATGGCCCCGCTACGGGACAGGAATTGCGGCCATATGTGGATCACATATTACAATCCGGGGGGATGGACCTTAAGGATACAAAAGTGTTTCTGCTCTGTTATCCCCGTATAATGGGATACGTATTTAATCCATTAGCTATTTATTATGTATACGATTGTGACGCAAAGTTACGTGCGGTGATTTATGAAGTCACCAATACCTTTGGCGAACGTCACAGTTATTTATTTTCCATTTCATGGGACGATGAACAGAAAAAAGTAATACGTCATCGTTGTGATAAGGCTTTTTATGTGTCGCCTTTTATCAGCCAGCAGTCTTCTTATGATTTTCGGTTGATGGTTCCGGGCACAAGGCTATCGGTTGTTATTTGCCAGTCTGAATATAGTCAACCAGTGCTCAATGCATCGTTTACTGCGACGCAAGATGAGTTGAGTGATCGTAAATTGGCCGTGATGTTTTTCAAATATCCGCTTATGACGGCAAAAATTATCCTGGCAATTCATTGGCAGGCTTTTCGTTTATGGCGGAAAGGGGTGACGTTTTTGCGTCATACGGTTGCCCCAAAGCAGGCTTTAACCATTACAACATCCCACAAAGACAATGCGGAGTGATAGAGTGACAGAATTCGATCCCATAAAATCACAGACGATGCCGGTTCTTTTAAAGGCTCCCAAATATAGAAAGCGTCGCATGCGCCACAGTTTTTGGTTAAAGCCTGTGGTTCAATCCTTGCAAAGGTGTGTGTTTGGACGCTTGAAAGTTGTGCTTCCCGATCAAGAAATCATGTATTTCGGGCCGCCAAGCAATCATCAGGCAGCGCAGATTTTCGTGCGGGATTACGCAATGTTCCGCCGTATGGCATTGGGCGGCATTATTGGATTGGCTGAAAGCTATATGGCCGGAGAGTGGGAGAGCCCGGATCTCTCTGCGTTGTTTGTCTTTGCTATTCAGAATAAAGCGGTTCTCAGAGGGCATATGCGGGGTGGACAGGTTATGCGGCTTATTAACAGGGCGTATCATTTGGTCCACGCGAATACCCGCAGGGGCTCACGCCGTAACATTGCCTATCATTATGATTTGGGGAACGCCTTTTACAAGCATTGGCTGGATTCAAGTATGACTTATTCATCCGCGCTGTACGCACAACAAGATGAGGCGTTAGAGACGGCGCAGGACCGTAAATATGCGCGTATCTGTACATTGGCAGAACTGAAGGCCGGTCAATCGGTACTGGAAATCGGCTGTGGGTGGGGGAGCTTCGCCCGTACGGCAGTACAGAAGCATGGTGTTGACGTAACGGGGTTAACTTTATCGCGTGAGCAAAAGTCTTATGCGATTTCCCAGAATAAAGATATCGGGGACAAAGCGGAGTTCTCGTTAACAGACTACCGAGATGCAACAGGACAGTATGATCGTATTGTTTCTATTGAAATGTTCGAAGCGGTGGGTGAGGAAAACTGGGGACAGTATTTCCATAAATTAAAACAGTGCCTTAAGCCGGGTGGCGTTGCAGTGTTACAGGTTATATCCATTGATGATGAGGCTTTTAAAACATATCGGCGGTCTGCGGATTTCATCCAACGATATATTTTCCCCGGAGGACTACTGCCCTCAAAGGCGGCCTTGAGCGATGCTATTAACGAGGCAGGGTTGATATTGGAATATGTAGAAAATTTTGGACAATCCTATGCCAAAACACTGGCCGTTTGGAGGGAGAGTTTCGTGAAGGCCTGGCCGGACATCAAGGCGCAAGGTTTTGACGAACGTTTCAGACGGATGTGGCAGTTTTATTTGTCATATTGTGAAGCCGGTTTTTTGACAGGCCAGACAGATGTGGGTTTTTATAAAATCCGCCGTCGCTAATATAGCGCGGCAGAACCGGATCCCGCTATATAGCCTACCTGCAATAGCATTTGCTATTCCGATGGTTCCGGCCTTTGTGCTCTTGCCAGCATTTTATGCTGAGGATATTGGCCTGGGCCTCACACTGACGGGCGGTGCTTTTTTCATTATTCGTATTGTAGATATGACGAGTGACCCTTTAGTAGGGTGGTTAACGTCTACGGATCACCCGGTGTGGGGTAAGAAAAAAATCTGGATAGCCATTGGCAGTGTCATCGCAGGGGTATCTCTATGGGCATTATTCACGCCACCACCCGATGCTAACTCACGTTATTTGATATCGTGGGGATGTGCCATGTTTATTGGCTGGACGATGGTGCAGATACCTTATCTTGCATGGGGGCTGGAAATTGCGCCCGAATATCACCAAAAGACGAAATTGGCGGCCTATCGAGAAGGGGCAACCTTACTGGGGATATTAGGGGCACTGACATTACCGGTTTTGCTGCTGACCGGAGATGATCGCCATAACCTGGTTCTTATTGCCGCTGTAGCCCTGAGTATAGGGTTTGTGGGGACGTTATGTGCTTTGGCATTTGTGCCGGAGGGCACAACGGGGCGGTTCCAAAATTACTCTCTTATATCGTTAAAAAAAGTTGCAGCGAACCGCCTCCTTCTCAGAACAATAACGGCATGGTTGTTAAATGGTATCGGGAATGGTGTTCCTGCTGTCTGCTTTGCCCTTTATGCCACTTACGTACTTCAGATAAGCGATGCTGAACGTAATATTTTGTTACTGGTTTATTTTCTTACGGCTGTCCTGTCAGTACCAGTTTGGTTGTATTTTAGCCGCCGGTTGGGGAAAGTGCGGGCGTGGTGCTGCGGCATTATTTTAGCCTGCGTGACTTTTCCTGCAGCCCTATTCCTCGGGGCAGGGGATTTTTGGTTTTTCTTTGTTGTCTGTGTGCTGACAGGGTTTGCCTTAGGCGCGGACAGTATCCTGCCCCCTGCTATTCAGGCTGATGTGCTGGACTGGGACCGTTTGCGATACCGGCGGCAGATCGAAACGATCGCTTTTTCGTTGTGGACCGTGTCGGCAAAATTTTCTTTGGCACTGGCCGCAATTGTAGCCTTCCCCCTGTTAGATTTTTTAGGACTGCAAGAGGGGGCACAGGCCGGCCTTTGGGGGCTGAAGGTGATCTATGCGCTTCTTCCTATCGTATTAAGGTATTGGTTGTCATGGTGATGTGGTCATTTCCGCTCACGATAAAAAGTCAAATCGCAATCGAAAAACGTTTACGCAAATATGATGAAAAGACATGAAAAAAGCTTTTTTACGTTTATCGGTAATGTTGCTGCTTTTTCCGTTATTGGCGGGATGTACAGGTATGAATATTCAGAATTATAAAGCGACAACGCCTGAATTGGATCTCTTCGCATATTTTACGGGAGAGACCACGGCCTGGGGAATTTTTCAGGACCGTAGCGGTAATGTGCGCAGGGCGTTTACTGTCGCGATTAAGGGCGATGTAAAAGATAATACCCTCACGTTAGTTGAGGACTTTCAATACAGTGATGGTGAGACAGAACAGCGTATTTGGGTGATTACACGCCATAAGGAAGGACATTACACGGGCGTAGCTAAAGGCGTCGTTGGGGAAGCAGAGGGGCAAGTGCAAGGCAACGCCCTTAACTGGAAATATGATTTTGATTTGCAGGTTGGTAAAAAAACGTATCGTGTGCATTTTGACGACTGGATGTTTTTACAGACGGGCGGCGTGTTAATTAACCGGGCCTACGTGAGTAAGTGGGGCATAAACGTGGGCGAGGTGACGTTGTTCTTTCAGCGCCCATAAGCGTCCTATAGCGACAGAATGGTTAAGTTGATTAATTTGCCCAGTACCTTAATCAGCGAGAATTAACGGACGACCTGCATTTTACGTAGAATCGCGCGTACGCATGTGCCGATAAGCGGGAGTTTAACTAAAAAATGGCCAGCGGCATCCCAGTGATCTATGTGACGACAAATCAGTCCTGAATCATTAAAGTGAATTTCGCTCATTCCGGTGATTTCCCATTTGCTCAATAAGCGGACCTGTCCAGAAAAATTCCATCTTAAAAAACAGACGTCCTGGTCCCAGGCTGTATGCGTGACAGTGAAGTCCGCCATTTCGACCGTGTTCAATGTGTGCTGCAAAAGGTCATATAGCTTTTGGCGCCCTGTAATATCATGAAAAGGATCGATGAAGTGAATGTTCTGCGCCGTAATGCGGTCAAGGGCACCAGGGGTGAGTGCCGAATGCAGGTTTTCAAATAGATAAATGTATTTCTGAATGGCTTGTGATTTGTTCATTTTATTGCTTGGTCAGTTTTCGGACTAAATAAAAATATAAACTATAAGGTAACAGGCGCATGACTTTTAAGAATGTTGCAAAAGGGTGAGGAAAAGAAATTTCAAACTTCTTTTTTTCTAACCCCGCGATAATTTTTTCTGCGGCGATGTCAGCAGATATTAATTGCGGCATGTGAAAGTCATTTTGTGCCGTCATTGGTGTTTTAACGAAGCCGGGGTTAACCAGCGTGACGTCGAGGCCCAAGGGACGCAGGTCAATATATAAAGTTTCCGCCAGATTGATAAGAGCGGCTTTACTGGGACCGTATGCGGCCGCTTTGGGAAGGCCGCTATACCCGGCGACAGAAGCGATTATAGCTATATGCCCGCGCCCCCGTTCTCTCATGGAGGGCAACAGAGTCGTTATGGGTGTGATAACCCCTAGGTAGTTCACGTCCATATGTTGTTGGAATACATCTGGCGTATAATGTTCCGGTGTTAAGGGACGATACATGCCCGCCGCGCAAATCAAAAGATCTATGGGGCCGTATTGGTCAAAAAGTTTATGTGCCGTTTTGTGGACAGCGGATTGATCAGTCACATCCAAAGGAAATGCCATAAGGTTTGGGTGTTGGTCGCAGAAGTCTGTAACTATTTGTGCCCTGCGTGAGGAGACAATCACTGTGCTTCCGCTCTCTGCCAGTTTTAGGGATAACGCTGCTCCTATGCCGGTAGCACCGCCCGTGATCCAGACTGTTTTCCACATATAAGCCCCGCTTTTATTCTGATTGTATTTCTGCAATATTTGTACAGCCGGCACAGATATATTCTATTTCTGCGCCATCTTCCCCATCAAAGGCCAGTTTAACCCACCGGCCCTGTTCGTCATACCATGCCGTGGTTTGTAACTGCCCGGAATATTCGTAACGATGGGCTGTAATGCTGTGATCCTGTATGCTTATTTTTTCCGGGGGCTGTTTGGTAATATCTACTTCATTGACATAGCCGGTCAGTGTATTGAGGACCCGGTTTTGCTGAATGACCTTTTTGTGCCAATGGTTTGTTGGAAAAATTAATCCGGAAATAACCTCGACTTGCGCGTTTTCATTGCGGTTATTTTTAACAATGAATGTCCCGTCCTTTGCTGTCCCCGTGATTGTGTATTTCTTACCGTTGTCATTAACGACAGCATCCAATTTTTTCAGGACCTGGTTATCCCAAACCTCCGTACAGTCATAAGTAAATTCGTATAACGTTAGAAAGAGTAATTTTACCTTGATACGTGTTTTTGCATTAACCGTAAGGGTGTCCCCTTGTTGCGAGAAACGCAAATGATGGGATCCGATTTTCTTACCATTACGCTGGATGTCAAATTTGTATTCCTGACCATAAATTTGTATGGGATTGATGGCCGCATTGGGGAGGGAGGCCCACGTTATATTGGGGGTGGCATAGCTAAAAAACAACATGGATAAGATGATGATGACGCGCATTTTGGCCTCCGTATGCTGGTATATGATACGGTGGGAAGCCTTGCGTGGATCAGTTTGCCGCGCTTGTTACTTTTGATCCGAAGGTGGAGGCGCATGACGGTTTTTGCGCCCGCGAGGAGAATATTGGATGAGGCTATGGACCCCGAATATCAGCAGCAGCACGCCGATAAACACCTGAACGGAGACAAGAGCCATAATCGTATTGCTGACGGGGACAATATCGCCGTAGCCCAATGTGCTCATGGTGACGATGGAAAAATACAGACTTTCAATAAAACTAAGGCTGCGGGCCTCGCCGTGGACAATAAAGTTTGTACTGTAACTGAGCTGGTCAGCTAAGCGGTAGAGGGCAGAAAAGACCACGACAATAAAGGAATAGAAGGTAAAAAACGCAAAAGCTGGTTTAATAATACCCTTTACCTCATCAAAAATATCAGCGAAGAGCAGTCCCGTATCTACCAGAAAGATAGCAACCTCCTGACTGACAAGTAGCACTGTCAGGGAAATAGCCACCATAATAATATAGAAAATCCATGTATTTGTGATGAGGGGAAGGGCCTCTATCGGGGCGGCGATACTCACAATGCCAACAAACATTATGGCCATAATCCAGATCAGGCTGCGCGAAAATGTTCTTTCAGGACTGCGTTTCTCAACAGTGACAATCTTTTGAATTTTGTTCTTTTTCCAGACGGACCCTAATAAGAACGCCATCAGCGGTAAGACAAAGCCGATGGATTGGTGACGTTGTGAGAGCAAGGGATAGTTGGTTTCAATAAAGAAAATAAAAATGCAGGCATATATGGCGATGGAATTGGCAAAGACAACAATGAAAAATTTGCTATTGGGAAAGTAAAAATAATAGAAACCGCTGAGAGTAATGACAGCCCCGATCACGACACCCTGGCCCGCGATGCTTTGCATGGGAAGTGAAAAAATTAATAAGGCCAAGAGTGAGGCCGTCCAGAATATGGACATTAACCACCCGGTAGTGGTCATTTGTTTTTTGAAGGGGTCAGGCATGAGATTATCAACATAGTCGTTTATGTAATGACTATAGCAGGGGGAGTGCCATTTTCCAGAGGGAAAGCGGGTATATAAAAAGGACTATTCCTGAGTGCGCGCCCATCAATACATATTTTATTAACCTCTAATGGCATATAAAGAATGGCATATAAACATACAAAAAATTGGGTAGAAGCTGCGAAAGTAGCCACAGGGATGCTGCGGGAAAGAGATTTCTTCGGGGTTTTTTTGTTGTTATACCAAGGTTTATTGTATGAGTGCCTCTATCACCAGTTTTTTGACCGATGCGTTTGCGCAGACCGATGACGCGGTCCTTATTATTGATAATACAGGCTTTATCGTTTACGCGAATAGGGCGGCATTAAACCTGCTGCAAATTGCGGATAAAGATGTCTATAAAATAGACTTTTACGCTTATCTTACACAATTGGCAAAACCGGAACGAGGGACATGGCAAGAAGCGTCTCTTGATGAGCTTCTGAAAACATTACCTCGTAACATTGGAATAGAACAGGGTGAGTGCACCACAGCATTTTATCAATTAAATGCCCTGAGTTTTCATAACATGGAAGGTGGATACCGGATATTCTCTTTATCTGCTGTGAAATCCGAGAGGGTTACAGGCTGCGGTGCTGATGTGACGTCATTTCTGGCTGAGAATGATTTGGCAATGATTGTACGTTACTTGCCAGATACCACGATTATTGATGCAAATGAGTTGTTTATCAAAAAAGTGTCGCAGAACTGTCAGGATATCATCGGGAAATCTTTTCGCCCCTTGTTACCGGAAGATTCACTGAAAGCGGTGGAAAAGGCAGTGAGAAATGTCACGCCAGACAACCCAGCATTCCATAGCATTAATAAGATATACGACGCCCAAGGCGAAGTAACATGGTCACATTGGTTTAACCATTGCACGTTTGATGCCGCAGGGCAGCCAAGCGAATATATGGCCGTAGGCTTTGATATGAGTGAATTGCAAGCCTTCAAGCGGCGTTTTGAGCTTGTGGAAGACTTAGCGGAAATAGCGTATTGGAGTTACCGTCCACATATAGACTTTATGGATTATAGTCCGCAATTTCTTACTATATGTGGCTGGGGCAGCGAAGAGAAAGTGAACTTTGGCGCTTTTAAAAACATGGTGCACCCGGACGATAAAGCCTTAATGGAAAGGCACATGACCGGGTTGCTTAAGTATCATATTCCTTTCAGTGAAGAGTTTAGGTTACTTCCTGCAGGCGGCAACGAACGTTACGTGCAATGCATTGCCGAAGCCGAAGTTGATAAGACAGGTAAAACCCGAAAAATTTATGGCATTTTGCAGGATAATACAGACTTAAAGCATATGCGAAATGCCGTTCAGGATACGCAGCAAAGTCTGGCGTACAGCAGCAGTATGGCGACTAATTTGCGCCGCACGATTGATGAGCATTGTATCGTTTCTATTACGGATACAAAAGGCAAAATCATATATGCGAATGATAAGTTCTGCCGGGCGTCTGGTTATACGTTACGGGAATTAATTGGGCAAAGTCACTGTTTAATTAAATCCGGTGAACATGACCGGGCCTTTTATCGGGAAATGTGGGATACGATAACAGCAGGGAAAATCTGGCAAGGCGAAATTTGCAATCAGCGTAAAGATGGCCGCCTGTACTGGGTGCATTCAACAATTGTTCCTTTTGTGGATAGAGATGGGAAGCCCTTTCAATTTGTTTCCGTTCGCACAGACATTACAGCGATGAAAGAAAACGAGAAAGCCTTGGTGACCGCGCGGGATGTGGCCGCGGCAGCGAACCGCGCAAAAAGCAGGTTCCTGGCCAATACCAGTCATGAATTGCGTACGCCCTTAAATGCGATTTTGGGTTTTTCTGAATTGATGCGGGAGGGCATTGTTGGCGAATTACCCCCGGCATATAAAGAATATGCTGAAAATATCTATGCCAGCGGACAAAGACTTCTGAAGGCGGTGGAGGGAGTGTTAGATATCACGTCCCTTGAGGAAGGAACGTTTAATATAAACTGTGAAAAAATATCGGTACGACGTTTGATCCTGGAAGAGATTATTCCCGCCATGAACGATTATATAGAACCGAGCAATATAAATTTGCAGGTGGAAATAGCAGACGGGCTTCCGGACATAGAGGCTGATGCCAGCCGGATGATACAGGCCTTAGCCGCGGTCGTTGAAAACGCCTGTAAATTTAATCATCAGGAAGGGACCGTCTGCATTAGTGCCCGACAACATGACCCGGATTATTTAGATATTAAAATATCAGATAGCGGCATTGGCATGACTGAGGATGAAATAAAGTTGGTCATGGAGCCATTTAATATGGCGGATGATAGCAAGTCCCGAAACCAGGAAGGGCTTGGGGTTGGGTTGAGCCTTGCTAAAGGTATCGTTGATAATCACCATGGGGATTTATTATTATCCAGTGAGCCGGGTGTGGGGACCACCGTGACATTGCGTCTTCCTGTTTCATGCCAATGTGGGGCGCATGCCGAACACCGCCGCAGTGCATAGCGGCATATGTAATTCGCCGTAGCTTGTGCCTGTATTATCCAGTCCACTATTATCCAGTTATGTGAGGGCTAAAGGGACTGTTCGCAGGTGGAAAAGGCCTGCACGTGGCGGTTAATCAAGTGGGTATAATAGTTTCCATCAAGGGGGAGTTGGCGTCCCAAAGGGTCCACAGAAATTAATTTCAGATTATATCGTGCAGCAAGAGCCTGACTGGTGCGGGACGGGCGAGACTTATCATAAATCAAGCAGTTTACCGGGGTCTGCCGTAGCATGTTTTGTAAGTCTTTTATGTGTTTGGCAGAGGGGGGAATGTCTTCTGTGGGTTTTACATGCCCGATATGGTGCAGATCAAACTGTTCTTCAAAATAGCCATAGGCAGGGTGTTCGACAACAAAAGCGACTTTTTTCATATTATCAAGTATATCTGCGGCGTTTTGTTCAATCTTTGTGATCTGTTGTATCAGAGATTGGCTATTCTGACGGTATAGTGCGGCATGCGCGGGATCTTTTTCCATTAAGATACGGCTGATTTCTTGCGCCATAATTTTCATATTATAAGGGGCTAACCAAATATGCGGGTCCGCTGCCTTCACGCCGCTATGTGGGTGATGATTAAGAGATTTGTGCCCCAGAGAAGTCGGCAGCGAGCGAAGTATTAGCCCCCTTGTATGGATTAATGCGATGTACTTTTCATCATCATGACCCGCCGGCAAGAAGCTTTCCAGTGATGGGCTGACATAAAGGACAAGATCAGCTTTGGCAATGGCATGGCGTTGTGATGGTTTGAGCTGGAAATGATGCGGTGAATGATAGCCCGTGATGATCTGCGTAGGTTCTGCCACGCCTTTCATGACCTGTTGCGCGATAAACTGAAGAGGGGCAATTGTCGTCACGACACCATATGCCCAGAGAGGCCGGGAGAGGAGTATATTTACAGCCAATACAACTGTAAAAAATGCAATGAAATGGGCGCGCAAAACGTATCCTTTAGTTCCGAGGCGATCACCGGCTGTAATATTATAACATATGTAAAATATTCAAGTAGAAAAGCGTAATCAGACTGTTTCCTGATCGGGTGGGGAGCATTGTGTGTGTTGTCGGTTGCAATAATACAAATAAGCCAGAAAACGAGCTGTATGGCGGGCTTTATTTAACTGTTTATTTAGGTATAGGCCTTAGGCTCTACCCATAAAGTAATAATACAAAAAATAATCTTTAATCGTCAGGGTGCGTCTTTGAATGGCAGCAAGGGATATTTAGACAGCTATTGTTAGCCAAAGGTATTTTAGTATGATTAATCCGACACAGAATGCACGCGAATTTGGCCAGGATGAAATTATCGTCAGCAAGACAGATCTCACAGGCCGAATTACATATGTAAACGATACTTTCCAGAGAGTTAGCCTCTTTTCCGAAAGTGAACTTTTGGGGCAACCCCATAACCTTATTCGTCATCCCGATATGCCGCGATGTGTCTTCAAATTATTATGGGAGACGATTGCGCAGGGCAGGGAGCTGTTCGCATACGTGAAGAATATCGCTGCGAATGGCGACTATTATTGGGTTTTCGCTCATGTAACGCCATCCTTTGATGAGGCAGGAAATATAGTCGGTTATCATTCGAACCGCCGTTATCCCGATCCGTCAACGGTCGAAATTATTGCTGCCCTGTATCGTCATCTTCTGGAAGAAGAAAACCGTCATGCTAATGCCAAAGACGGGGTGAACGCCGGGTATGAGATGCTGTTAAAACTGATGGAGGCGCAGGGTGTTTCCTATGATGAATTTATTTTCACTTTGGGGAACATCCAGAATACGGAAGATTTAGATCAGGCTTTGTTCTCTTTTAGGAAAGCGAGTTAGGGCGATGAGCATGTTAAATGGATTATTAAAAAAAACGCAGCCCGTAGACAACATAGGCCATACAGAAACAGCGGTTAACGATGACCATGATACGGCTGCGGAACTGGCTTTATATAAAGAGGCCTTTGAAAAAATAAAGAATGTTTGCCAGGCTGCGGAGCAAGGCGACCTGGAAAGCCGGATTACCCATAATGAAGGCTTTGGTGATTTGGTCAGCGGATTTAATGCGATCAATAATCTGCTGGATTTGGTTGATGCCTTTGTCCGGGAAAGTGGTGCGTCTTTGGAGCATGCCTGCGAACATAAATATTACCGCAGTTTTATGGAGCGCGGTAAGAAAGGGAGTTTCCGCCGGGGTGCTAAAGTTATTAATCAGGCACGCCTCCAGATGGAGGCCGGTGAGAAACGCGTAGCAGATGAACGCCGTGTGTTGGCGGATCAATTCGAAGAAAAAATTTCCGGCGTGGTGAATGCATTTTCCGCCTCTGTTGGTGAGTTGGAAACAACCGCAGAGCATATGAAGAACACGGCCCGTCAAACCCATGATGAAAGTGTGGCGGTGTCGACATCCGCTAATGAAGCCACTTCAAACGTGAATGCCGTCGCCGCGGCAACAGAGGAATTGTCGACATCTGTCGGGGCTATTTTGGAGCAGGTCAATTCATCAGCAGAAACGACAAAATCTGCGGTGGCTGAGGTGGAAAATGCCTCTGCTGCGGTGCAGGGGTTGGCCACATCTGCGAATGAAATTGATAAAGTGGTTGAGTTAATTCGCGGCATTGCAGGCCAGACAAACCTGTTGGCGTTAAATGCGACTATCGAAGCGGCCCGGGCAGGGGAAGCCGGTAAGGGCTTTGCTGTGGTGGCTTCAGAAGTAAAAAATCTGGCCAATGAAACGGCGAATGCCACCGATGACATTGTTTTACAGGTGGACCAAATTCAGCAGGCAATAAACAATACGGTGACCACGATTGAAAATATCAGCACCCGTATTTCAGAGGTTAGCGATTTTTCAGCAGCGATTGAAGCTACGGTCGATGAACAGAACGAAGCGACAATTGAAATTTCCCGTAGTGTCCAGGACGCAGCAACAGGAACAGAACATGCGGCGCAAAGTGTTGACAGTATTGCCGCAGCCTCACGTGAGACCGAGGAAGTCGCACAGCAAGTACGTGAGGAGACGGGCTCCCTGTCACAGCAGACAGAAGTGCTGATGTCTGAAGTCAGTAATTTTCTGAATTCAATCCGCAGTCAGTAATACGCGGGAAAAATGCTTTGATTTTGTAAGGCGGCTGACTTCCAGCCGCCTTAAATATTTGTTAGCGAATAAGACCTATAAATAAGATTGCGGTTGTATAAAAACAAACAATATAACCGGGGCTAATGAAGAATAATTAAGTTACATATTAGTCATAAATACAGGGTGAAAGAGGCATTGGATTAATTGTTGAGAGGCGCGCAGTCTTATGGTCAAAATACAGGTCACCCCGACCCAAAATGAGATAACATTTGGCGATGGTGAATTAATCGTCAGTAAAACAGACCTTAAAGGCCATATCACTTATGCCAATGATGTCTTTATGCGTGTGAGCCAGTTTGATGAACACGAACTGATCGGCCAACCTCATAGCGTAATTCGCCACCCTGATATGCCGCGATGTGTTTTCAAATTATTATGGGACACTATTTCGCAAGGGGGTGAAGTCTTTGCTTATGTGAAGAATATTGCCCGAAACGGAGATTACTACTGGGTCTTTGCGCATGTTACGCCGACTTTTGATGAAGGTGGCAATATCATTGGTTATCATTCAAATCGCCGCAGCCCTGATCGTCATGCCGTAGAGGTCATGTCTGTACTATATGCGCACCTTCTGAAAGAAGAACGTCGCCATTCCAATGCCAAAGACGGGCTTAACGCAGGTTTTCAGATGTTGAGCAATATTCTGGAAACACAGGGCATCCCTTATGATGAATTCATTTTTACCATGGGTAATATTGAATCTTCTGATGGTCTGGCCAAGGCCTTATCAGGCTATAATTAAGCAGAGTGGTAACGATGATGAATATCTTTAAAATGTCTTCTAATAGCAGCCAGCTAAAGGGGCGTATTGATAAAGGAAATGCGGTTAACATGGCTGCGGAAAATGCGCCTGATTTAGCATCTGATGATGCTGCGCAATTGGCAAACTATCGTTTGGCGCATAAAAAAATCGAAGACGTTTGTAAGGCCGCGGCAGAGGGTGATTTAGAGCGGCGTGTCATCAGTGAAGCTGATGGGCGCGATGAAGAATTCAGATCTATTTATAATGCGGTGAATAGTGTTTTGGACCGTATGGATGCCTTTATTCGCGAAAGTGGCGCGTCTTTGGAATATGCCTGTGAAAAAAAATATTATCGCCGTTTTGTTGAACGGGGTATGCATGGCAGTTTCCGTCGTGGGGCAGAGGTGATTAATGAGGCGAGGGCACAAATGGAGTCCGTTGAAGCCAAAGTATCACGGGAACGTCAGGCATTGTCGGATGAATTCGAAGAGAAAATATCCAGTGTGGTCAGTGCGTTCTCCGCATCAGTTGAAGAATTGGATAAGACCGCTATCCAGATGAAAGAAACCGCACGTCAAACCCATGATGAAAGCATGGCAGTATCATCGTCGGCCAATGAGGCTACAGCAAATGTTAATGCGGTTGCGGCCGCGACAGAGGAACTGGCCACATCAGTGAACGCGATTTTAGGGCAGGTGAATTCATCGTCAGAGACAACCCGTACAGCGGTGAGTGATGTGGAAAGTGCTTCGCAGGCTGTTCAGGGGCTGGCGGAGTCTGCGCATGAAATTGATAAGGTGGTGGAGTTAATCAGGGGGATCGCAGGACAGACGAACTTATTAGCTTTGAACGCCACCATTGAGGCGGCACGGGCGGGGGAGGCCGGTAAAGGTTTTGCCGTCGTGGCGTCTGAGGTGAAAAATCTGGCTAATGAGACGGCGAATGCCACTGATGATATTGTTTTGCAGGTTGAAGAAATACAACATGCGATTGAAAACACTGTTTCCACAATTCGTAATATCAGTGATCGCATTAATCAGGTGAATGAATTTTCTTCTGCCATTGAAGATACAGTGGGGGAACAGAATATGGCGACTATAGAAATTTCCCGCAGTGTTCAGGACGCGGCCACTGGTACGCAACATGCGGCGGACAGGGTTGATAGTATTGCAGCAGCATCGCGTGAAACAGAGGCTATTGCTGGTGAAGTTGGGCGGGCGACACATGATCTGACAAAACAGACAGACTTTTTGAGAAATGAAGTCAATGCCTTCTTACAATCAATCCGCGGTTAAATAGAGAACGAAATAACGACATAAAAAAGCGGCGAACTATGTTCGCCGCTTTGTTTTTGCTTATTGTCGGAAATGCTAGGATTTAGCACCGACATTTTCCGGCAGGGAAATAACATGAAGGTCCTGCTGCGGATAGGGAATAGAAACACCGACATCGTCCAATTTGAGTTTAATGTTTTTAACCAGATCAAAACGGACAGGCCAGTAGTTACCGTTTGCACACCATGCCCGTACGATCAGGTTGACAGAGCTATCGGCCAGTTCACTGACGACAATTTGATGGGCCGGGTCTTTTAGAATACGGTTGTCCTGACCGATGACATCGGCGATGGCCTGTGTTGCGGTGTCAATGTTATCGCCATAACCAATACCAATAACCAGATCAACACGGCGGTTGTCGTGATGGCTGTAATTTTTCACAGCGGCACCCCAAACCTGACCATTGGGAATGACAATCTGAACGTTGTCGCCAGTGCTCATTTCCGTAGTGAAAAGGCTTAGATTCCTGATGACGCCAGCATGACCAGCGACTTCAACAAAATCGCCGATTTTAAAGGGCCGGAAGATTAAAAGCATAACCCCTGCGGCAACGTTGCTGAGTGTTCCTTGCAGGGCCAGACCAATGGCAAGACCCGCCGCACCGAAGACAGCCAAGAGGCTGGCTGTTTGCACGCCAAATTGATCAAGTACGGCCAACAGCGTGAAAATGAGAATAATGTATTTAACGATGCTGGCGAAAAAACCGGCTAACATAGCATCAAATTTAGGACTTTTGAGTAAGGCGCGACGTGTGGCCCCAGAGGCCCAGCCAGCAACAATCCAGCCAAGGATAAGAATAATAAGCGCGCCGAGAACGCTAAATCCATAGGTCGTGGACATCTCAATCACAATGTCCGTTATTTCCTGCATTTGGTCTTCCATACGATGCCCCTTTCATGTCCGATTAGATCACGGCAAGATATTTAAGTGTATATCCCGCCAATGTAATTTCGGATTTTATAGCAAAAACTTCGCGTGGAGAAGGATTATCGTTAACAAAAAGTAAATTCGTAGACGGGGGCATTATCACACGGGTTCACGAAATTTGTGATGAACCGTGATTTTCATTTGATCTTCCACTGTGGAAAAGTTGGCCTGTTGCCGCTGCTGATTGCGCTAACCTTACAGCAAAATCGAAGGGGCAGATCACAGGGTGAAATGGATTAAGGAAAAGGAAGAGAAAATGAGTACTTCAACAGCAAAAAATAGCGCGTTAGTTGCCTCAGCCATGGCGGTCGCATTGAGCATGGCATCAACCACACCGGCTACGGCTGGTGCTAAGAATATGGAAAAATGCTACGGCGTGGTGAAAGCCGGGAAAAATGATTGTCAGACCGCGACTTCTTCATGCGCGGGAACGTCCAAAATAGATGGCCAGAAAGATGCCTGGATTTATGTACCTAAGGGGACATGCGCGAAAATCGTGGGTGGTTCTACACAGTCATAAGCAGGCCTGATGCTGCCAGATAAGGACCAGAACAGACACAAGTTGACGTAAAAAGACGACCTGAGACAGGAGTATCCTATGTTTGCATCTTCCCACGCTAAACAGTCCTTCCCACGGGATTTCCTGTCTCAACCGTCCTTTGAAAAGATGGTCGGTGAAAATATGGTCGGCGTGAGCCTAAAGGCACAGCATTATCAAACCATATTGGAGCAACTGCCGCCATTGGGCTGGTTCGAAGTGCATTGTGAAAATTATATGGGGGCAGGGGGGGCGCCACATTATTATCTAGGTCGAATTGCGGAAAATTACCCGATCTCTTTTCATGGTGTGGGAATGTCACTGGGGAGTTGTCAGCGTCTTGATAAAGATCATCTTTTCAAATTAAGGGAACTGGTTGATCGTTATTGCCCGTTTCTGGTGTCAGAACATCTCGCGTGGTGCGGGACTGAACAGCGGTATTTAAATGATCTTCTGCCGATGCCGTATACCGCAGAAAGTCTTGACGTCTTGGTGCGCCATGTTGATGAAATGCAAACGACGTTAAGGCGACAGATATTAATCGAAAACCCGTCCAGCTATCTGGAATACAGAGGGCAGGATTATGATGAAGCGGCGTTTCTCGTAGAACTTGCGCGGCGGAGCGGCTGTAAAATTCTGCTCGATATCAATAATATCTACGTTTCCAGCTGCAATCATGGCTGGGACGCATTGGCCTATCTGCGGTCAATACCGGCTGATATTGTCGGGGAAATACACTTGGCTGGTCATCATGTGCGCCAGTGGCGCGGTCAGGAAATTCGCATTGATGATCATGGTAGTAATGTCTGCGAGGCGGTGTGGGCACTCTTTGAGAACGCTGTCGGTATGGTGGGGATAAAGCCCACCTTGGTTGAATGGGACAGCAATGTACCTTCTTTGTTAACCCTGCTGCAGGAGGCAGGGCGTGCGTCATTAATTATGGACAAAATATCCGACAGGGTGGGTTGCCATGGCGGATAAATGTTCTCTTTCAGAAGCCCCATTGCGCCTTCCTTCATTAGGACGATTGCAGTCGTCCTTTCAAAGAAACATCATTGGTCATAGCCATATGGATGTGGACGATAAAGAGCTACTCCCCTTTATTATCGAAAACGGCATTCCAGCTGGAGAACGGTTGGATATATATCGCAATAATAGCTTTATTACCCTGCGGGAGGCTTTAAAGGCCACATTTCCTGTCGTGTGCCAATTGGGGGGAGAGGACTTCTTTAATATGTTGGCCGCGGCGTATATTCGGCAATGCCCCCCCGCAAAGGCATCATTGATATTTTATGGTGACCGGTTTGCTGCATTGATTGATGAAGATAAAAGGACGGCGTCCATTCCCTATCTGGGAGATGTGGCCCGGCTGGAATGGGCCTGGCATTGTTGTTATCACGGGCAGGATGACACGCCGCTTGTGGCGCAAGATATGCAAACGCTGGATGATACTGATTTCCCGGAAATACATTTTAAACTTTTGGCGAATAGGCAATGGGTAAAGTCCAATTACCCTGTCCTGCATATCTGGCAAATACATCAGGAACCTGATGAGGGCATGGAGATGGTGTCTTTGGAAGAGGGCGGATGTGATCTGCTGGTTATGCGTCATGAGCTTGATATACAGATCGTCAACTTTGCACCAGATGCAGCACTGTTTTTACGATATTTAGATCATGAAAAAAGTCTGGCAGACGCCACACAACTGACCCAGGACGCTTATGCCGGGTTTGATCTGCAAAGCTGCCTGCAGGAAATGTTGACGTTAGGGGTCTTTAGCCAATTTTACTTCAAAGATAGAAGGAGCCAGTCATGACACATTCAAATCTTGCCTTTGGGGACTTAATGTCACGATTGGCGGTATGGCCAATGACATTAGGGACGATGATTCC
The DNA here is from genome assembly GCA_002700365.1 of Kordiimonas sp. GTDB lineage: Bacteria > Pseudomonadota > Alphaproteobacteria > Sphingomonadales > Emcibacteraceae. Next base: position 102,268 of record PADB01000012.1, read on the forward strand.
TATGGGCGCCATTGGTTTATTGGCGCGCCTTGGTATTGCGGGCATATTTTGGCGATCGGCAATGACAAAAATCACGTTGTTTGTAGATGTCGGCAACTTTTCTTTCGCGCAGTTTTGGGCTGTGCTGACGTTGAATTGGGAGGTTAGCCCCGTCACATATACTCTTTTTGAATATGAATATGCGCTGCCCGTAATCCCCCCCGCGTGGGCCGCACATCTGGCGTTGATGGCGGAAATAATACTGCCGTTGTTATTATTGTTGGGGCTTGCAACACGGCTCTCCGCCATGGCTGTTTTTGTCATGACATTGGTAATCCAGTTATTTGTTTACCCTAATCTTTGGCCGGATCATGCGTTGTGGTCTGCTGCCGCGTTATACTTAATGGCAAAAGGGGCGGGGGTGATGTCTCTGGATTATCTCATTACACGCAGATTTTTACCCTAGTCGTAAAAATTATTTTTTGTCGCAGGTTTTCTGCGGGGATAGCGTATTATAGTTATGATGTTGGGAGGGGCCTCATTTTCAGGAGAGAGGTATGACAAAGAAGATTATCATTACAGCCATTTCTATGGTGGCATTGGGAACAACCGTTGCTATTGCCGATGGTCATATGAAAAAGAAAGAGGCCATGCGGGATATGATGTCAGGTCATGGTGGCAAAGCACATCATGGTGCTGTGATGCTGCATATGTATGACCGTAACGAAGATGGTGTTGTTTCTGCAGACGAATTTAAGCAACAACATAAAAAAACATTTGTCGCTGCCGATGATGACGGCAATGCGGCATTGGACTTTGAAGAATTCGAAAGCTTTGCCGAAATGCAGAAGGCTGCCCATCAACGTGCCATGCGCCAACATAAATTTAAAATGATGGACAGCAATGGTGATGGTAAAGTGAGTGCGGATGAATTTAGTGCCAAGATGGACAAACGTTTTGCCCGCATGGATCGCAATGATGATGGGACATTGGATAAAAAAGACCGAAAATCACTGCATAAGCCAAAGAATTAATGCTTTTAAGCCTGCGTGGCTGTGCCAAAATATCGGCATAACAACCTGTTGAGGCGCAAAAAGGGAAGATGGCACACGGTCATTTTCCCTTTTTCTATTTCAATTGTTAAAATATCAGTGTGGTGATATGAACTGGCTGTTGCAGTAATGACAAAGCCGCAGTATTTTCGCGCAGATATTAAGTGACATTGCATAAGTCATCCGGCCAATGGTGAGGGCCATGGCAGATAACGAGCATGCAAACGAATATGCATAAGAACAGGAGCACACAGATGTTCAAAGGCTCTATACCCGCTCTGATTACCCCGTTTGCGAACGGCCGTGTTGATTATGATGGGTTTCAGAAGTTGGTGAACTGGCAAATTGAAGAAGGATCACACGGTTTAGTGCCTTGTGGGACAACAGGTGAGTCGCCAACATTGGACCATGATGAACATCGTAAAGTGACGGAAATAGCGATTGACGTTTCTGCAGGGCGGGTGCCGGTTATTGCGGGATGCGGTTCTAATTCCACCCGTGAGGCTGTAGGCCTGATGGAACATGCTGCCAAGGCGGGTGCGGATGCGGCGCTGGTCGTTGTGCCTTATTACAATAAGCCGACGCAAGAGGGAATGTTTCAGCATTTCAAGGCCTTAAATGATGCGGCTGATTTGCCGATCATTATATACAATATTCCCGGGCGCAGCATTGTCGATATGAGCGTAGAGACAATGGCGCGTTGCTATGGGGAATTGAAAAATGTTATTGGCGTTAAGGATGCTACGGGCGATGTTGCCCGTGTGGCGTTGCAGCGCGTTGCCTGTGGGCCAGACTTTTTGCAATTGTCCGGGGAAGATCAAACAGCCCTGGCTTTGATGGCGCATGGGGGGCATGGGTGCATTTCAGTGACCGCAAATATTGCGCCGTCTCTTTGTGCCGCTTTTCAGAATGCCTGCATGGAAGGTGATTATCAAACCGCACTGACATATCAGGACCGATTAACACGGCTACATGACGCGATGTTTGTAGAGGCAAGCCCGGGACCTGTTAAATATGCAGCATCATTATTGGGGCTATGCAGTGATGAAATGCGTTTACCTATGGTGCCTGTCAGTACGCAGACGCAGAAAACGGTACGCTCTGCCCTGGAAGATGCGGGCTTATTAGGATAAAGACGTGACAAAGAATCAGGGGGCGCGCCGGATCGTAGCGGATAACCGTAAGGCGCGTCACAATTATTTTGTAGAAGAAGAACTGGAAACCGGCATTGTATTGCAGGGGACTGAGGTTAAGGCCTTAAGGGCAGGGGCAACCAATGTGACTGATGCCTATGCCGAGGTGCGTGGGAACGAAGTATATCTGCTGAATATGCATATCCCTGTGTATGAGCAGGGCAATCGTTTTAACCACGATCCATTGCGGCCCCGAAAATTATTACTGCATCGTCGTGAAATCAGTCGTTTGCTGGGGGCAACCCAGCGTAAAGGGCTGACCCTAATTCCTCTGTCCTTGTATTTTAACGACAAAGGGCGGGCAAAAGTTAAATTAGGACTGTGCAAAGGTAAAAAGCTGCATGACAAGCGCGCGACTGAGAAAGACCGCGACTGGGCACGAGAAAAAAGCCGTCTGATGAAAGAAAACGGCTGAACCGAACCCTTAGTAATATAGGGTGCTTCGCAAACATAAAGTGCCAATGTTTTAAGGTAAAGGAAGACCACTCTGCTGTTATTGGCTTCTTTTATTAACGTGGTGCTCTGTTTCGGATAATTTGCGGGGGCAGCCCCACGCTTCCAATACGTTTTCCATATCATTAGCACAAAAAAACCGGGCTTCATCCTTGCTATAGCCATCGGAGAGCATCTCGTCATAGCATGTAAAATTATGACGGACATAGGATGTGAGGGACAGCCATATGGCGTTTTCTGGCCGGGCTTTATTTAGCGGTTTGGTATGTAAGGCGTGTTCCAGTATGGCCCTTTGGTCCTTTGAAGGGGCTAGCGGGCAGAAAAAGTCTAATGCTTTTTCCAGCTGTAGTAGACGGGCGCTGTGGGACGCGGAATGGTCAATCATGACGAAAAATGACAATTGTTAAAAAAGGTCTATTTTTAAGCAAGACGCGGTTATGATGCTGACATAGCTAGGGATAAAAAACCAGTCATTCCCTATGAAGCATGATAATGGGAGAGGGCAACGTCGTGGATACTTTTGCTTATATCAATACGGTGATGGACTTTTTGGCGGCGTTGTTTTTGCTGGCTGTGGGCGTTGGTGTGGTTGCTGTGGCTATATTGTATGTGGTTGATGTGACCCAGACAAAACACGCTATCCGCCGTAATTACCCTGTTATCGGCCGCTTTCGTTATTTGTTTGAAAAACTGGGGGAATATTTTCGGCAATATTTCTTTGCTATGGACCGTGAAGAAATGCCGTTTAATCGTGCGCAGCGGGCGTGGGTATATCGAGCGGCAAAAAATGTGGATAGCATGGTTGCGTTTGGTTCAACGCGGGATTTAAGCAAGCCGGGAACGGTTTTTTTCGTGAATAGTGCTTTTCCTGCACTTGATACTGATAAGGCCCCGATTAGCGAGCGTATTGTGGGTGAAGGGTGTGGGCATCCCTATACAGCGAAGTCATTATTAAATATTTCGGGTATGAGTTATGGGGCTCTCTCTAAACCTGCTGTGAGAGCATTGTCCCGGGGGGCAAAACAGGCGGGATGTTGGATGAATACCGGCGAAGGGGGATTGTCACCCTGGCATGAAGAAGGGGGCGCAGATATTGTTTTTCAGATTGGAACGGCCAAATACGGGGTAAGAGATGCACAAGGTCGTTTAAGTGATGAAAAGCTCAAAGCATTGGCGGCCAAAGACTGTGTCAAAATGTTTGAAATCAAGTTGAGTCAGGGGGCGAAGCCAGGCAAGGGGGGAATATTACCCGGAGGCAAGGTCACAGCGGAGATTGCAACAATACGGGGTATTCCAGAAGGGCAAGATTCAATCAGCCCTAATCGGCATCCGGATATCGAAAATGTTGATAACTTACTCGATATGATCAATCGTATCAGAGAAGTTACGGGAAAACCCGTTGGCTTTAAGGCGGTGATCGGCTCAATGTTCTGGTTTGATAATCTGATACGCGCAATCAAGGCCCGTGGTATTGAATCCGCCCCGGACTTTATCACCATCGACGGTGCCGGAGGGGGTACGGGGGCTGCGCCGCAAAGCCTGATTGATTATATGGGTTTGCCGCTGGTTGAAAGCCTGCCGCTCGTAGTTAATGCATTATACAAGGCGGGATTAAAAGACAGGGTGCGTGTTATTGCTTCCGGTAAGTTGCTGACACCTGCGGATGTGGCATGGGCCTTGTGTGTTGGTGCAGATTTCATCGTAACGGCCCGTGGCTTTATGTTTGCACTGGGCTGTATCCAGGCCATGCAATGTAATAAAAACACATGTCCAACAGGGATTACCACGCATGAAGCCCATTTGCAGCGGGGGTTGGTCATTAAGGATAAGGCTGAACGTGTCACCCACTATGCCAGGAACATCCAGAAGGAAGTTGAAATTATTGCCCATTCATGCGGGGTGAAAGAGCCACGTCAATTACGCCGTCGCCATGCACGCATTATGATGCCTGAAGGGGTGTCTGTACCCATGGATGAGTTGAATCCATATCCAATGGAGACCATAGCCGAATAGTCATTATGTTCAGAACTGTTACCTGACAGGTCTTTGCTGGTACATATGTATAATTTAAGATATTCTGCGTTAGCTAATGATCGTTTCAGGAGGGAGAAGCATGGCTTTACATAATACGGAACAAGAATGGGGCAGTCTTGCAAAGGGGTTGCATTGGATTGTCGCGATATTGCTTATCGGCTTAGTACCGTCAGGGATCTATATGGACAGGCTAGATACATCTATCCCGGCCGAACGTGAAATATTCCTGCAGTTAGTGTTTTGGCATAAGTCCTGCGGGATGCTGGTACTGCTGTTGATGTTGGTGCGGTTATGCTGGCGATGGATGAGCTCCACGGTTCCGGCTTTACCGGAAGAAAGTAAAACGTGGGAACGCCATATGGCGCATTCTATCCATGGTCTCTTATATATAATTGTAATTGCACAAGTCTTAAGTGGTTGGCTGATGTCCTCCGCTGGTGGTCACCCTGTGACATTGTTTGGATGGTTTGAATTCCCGCCGCTCGTAGACAAAAATAAGGAAATTGGTGAAGCTGGAAGAGCTGCCCATGCCATTATGGGTAAGCCGTTACTGATCCTAATTTTTGTATTGCACGTGGTGGGCGCGTTAAAACATCATTATGTTAACAAGAATAATGTCCTGAAACGTATGATGCCCTGGTAAGTGGCAAAGTGATAAGTCAGTGAAGGCGGCCTGATTATTTTCAGGCCGCCTTTTATTATTACGGGCTTAGCGAACTGGTTGAGGCGGACCCATTTTCCAACTGCCGTCCGGCTGGAGACACGCCGTACCATATGCCGGGACCGTTTCATTGCCAACGGTAATGGTTGTTGTGTATTCACGTTCCTGTAGACAGTTGCGGGTTGTATTTTGTTTGTATTGTGGTGTGTGACTTACCCATTTGTTTGTTGTGGATACACTGGCACTGTTGTGCGAATGGGTGTGGTCGTGACGGCTGTTATGCTGACGTGAGAGGTTGTAGGCTGCAGTTGCCGTAACGGCCCCCAGAACAAAACCGGTAAAGAGACGACTATGTCCGTGATGACGATGGCGCGGATAACTGTGATAATAGACATGGTGGTGCCGATTGACATTATAATGCTTTTTATAGTGTTTTTTATGGTGCTTCTTATAATGTCGATAGTGTTTCCCGTGATAGTGAACACTGTGGCGGTCGTGATAGCTTTTTCCACCGCCAGCCGCTGCGGGGGCGGTGCCATAAGTGAGGGTGAGCGCACAGGTTAGCCCCAGAACAAGGGTGTGGCGCAGAATGTTTTGCTTCAACAGTTTCATTATCGTCTCCACTTCTTTCTTACCCCTCAACCTTGATAAGGATAAGGAGGTAAGGCTGAATGGAGGATGAATGCCCTTATGGGGATATAAAATCCTTTATATCGCTAAAGACTTTTTCGAACATTTCCGTTGTGAGCCGCCCGGTATTGGTATTGTAGCGCGAACAATGATAACTATCGAACAAGCGCAAAGTCTTGGAAAGTTGATGCTGTTGGGCGTGTCCGAATTTAAAGGCCGCTTTTTTAAGCCCTAATGTGCTGAGAACAGCGTTATGCGCGACAAGCCCTAATGCCAGTATAGCGTGAACAGAGGTGAGATGAGCAATTTGTTCTTGAAGATAGGGGCGGCATGCCTTTTCTTCTGTTGTGAGCGGTTTATTTTGCGGGGGGACGCAACGTACCGCATTTGTAATCATTGCTTGGTTAAGTTGCAGTCCATCATTGCTTTTGGCCTTATATTCACCATAGGCAAAGCCGAATTTCTGTAAAGTTGGATAAAGAAGGTCGCCAGCATAATCGCCAGTGAAAGGGCGCCCGGTGCGATTGGCACCTTTCAGACCAGGGGCAAGGCCAACGATAAGAAGTTTAGGATTATGGTCGCCAAAAGACGGAACGGGGCCGTTGTGCCAATCGGGATATTTCGCAGTGTTTTCTTCACGAAATGATACGAGGCGCGGACAAAGAGTGCAATCTAGCGGAGCATCCCCTATTACGTTTGTAGACGACATTGATTTTCCTAAATATGTAAAAGAATAGCCAGCGTAATCTTAGGTCTTAGATGTCTTATAGCAACTCTGAAAATGGCACGTGTTGAGCAGGCCGTAAATAACCGTGCCCTATAATGGCGGTTTCAGATAAGGTGTCAAAACTCACTGTAGGGAATATTCGGGGAAACTACATTATTTCAATGGGTTTGTCTGTGCCTTTGCGACCGAATTCATTATGCATATCGGCAATTTCAAGGAAATTATCTGCTTGTCTACGTAGTTCGTCTGCGATCATAGGGGGGCTGGTCTTCATACTGCTGATGACTGTAACACGAACCCCTTTGCGTTGAACGGCTTCGACCAGACGGCGGAAGTCGCCATCGCCTGAGAACAGGACCATATGATTAACATGTTCGGCCATGCCCATCATGTCTATGGCAAGTTCCATATCCATATTGCCTTTGATTTTACGGTCGCCGCGCTGATCGGTGAATTCTTTTGTCGGTTTGGTAATCAGGGTATAACCATTATAGTCAAGCCAATCCACCAAAGGGCGCAAGGGTGAATATTCCTGATCTTCCAGAAGGGCGGTATAATAATTGGCCCTGACTAAAATGCCTTGTTCCGCAAAGAAATTGCGAAGCCGTTTATAGTCTATATCAAAGTTTAACGATTTGGCGGTTGCAAAAAGATTTGATCCGTCAATAAAAAGGGCAATGCGCTCATTGGGATAAAAAATCATGAGTATGTCCTTAAAAAATAACTTAAATATGCCTTTACCATATCATAATGATAGCCATTCTTGCTATACAACGAACTACTATGCATGTAAGTAGGCGCGGGAACGCTTTAAAGAGTTTGAATGATAAATAATGACATTAGTTTTTTTGGGCTTGGGCGCGAATTTACCTGATGAAAATGGGCGGTTGCCACGAGATACGCTATTGGCGGCAGTGGACGTTTTGGCGCAAAAGGGGCTGGAAGTTGAGGCCGTGGCCCCATGGTACGAAAGCGAGCCTGTGCCTGCAACCAGCGAACAACCATGGTATGTAAATGGTGTGTTAGCGGTTGAGACGGATCTGAGCCCGTCGTCACTTATGGCCGTACTGCTGGACGTTGAGGCGCAGTTTGGGCGGGACCGCACAAAAAAATGGGCCCCGCGGATAATTGATCTGGATATATTGTCTTATGGAAGCACGATATTACCGTCAAAGGTCAGATGGGCCGCCGGCGTGAAAGGTAAAGAGTTGGTGATTCCACACCCCTATATGCATGAGCGCCGCTTTGTGTTAGCCCCGTTAGCCGATATCGCACCAACGTGGCGTCATCCGGTGTTAGGTAAAACGGCAGAAGAGCTGTTAGGGTCTTTGCCGCATGATGACATTGTACGGCCCATGACATAAACCTTTATTGAAAATATTCATTATTGTAGGCGTTTGGCTGGCTTGTACTATCGAGTGGCAATGTATATGCTTCAGGATGAAATTTGCGGTAAAATATAGCGGCTAAATGGTTTACATGACCGGTAAAGACGCGTATAAGCCACGGTTCATTTAGGAATAGACACGGGAGTTAGATCCTATGGCACGGGTAACCGTTGAAGATTGTGTAGATAAAGTCACTAACCGTTTTGATTTGGTGCTGGTTGCAGCCCAGCGTGCCCGTCAAGTATCGTCAGGTGCCCCGCTTACAGTGGAACGGGATAATGATAAAAATCCTGTGGTGGCATTGCGTGAAATCGCAGATGAAACCATCGATCCAAATGAACTGGAAGAAAGCCTGGTCCATGGCATGCAAAAACATGTCGAAGTCGATGAGCCTGAAGAAGACGATATTTCACTTCTGTTAGCTGGTCGTAAGCTGGAAGAAGACAAACTGGATATCACGGAAGAGAATTTGGCGAAGGCGGCGGCTGAGATGCTGGCAGAACTGAATATTGATGACCCGACTGCCGGGGGCGAATAGACGCCGTTCTCATTTGCGAAAAAAATGCAAAAGGCATGGGCCTGCCGTTGCCACGGTGGGCCCTTATTTTATATAGTCAGGATGTCAATAAAGAGAGTGTTGGGATTTGATACGGCAATATGAACTGGTTGAGAGGGTGCGGGCTTATGACGAAGACCTGGACGAGAACCTGCTGAACCGTGCTTATGTCTTTTCGATGAAAGCCCATGGAAAACAAATCCGGGCGTCAGGCGATCCCTATTTCTCCCATCCTTTGGAAGTTGCGGGCATTCTGACGAAGATGCAACTGGACAGTGCAACGATTATCACGGCACTGTTGCATGATACAATTGAAGATACAGTTGCCACCTATGAACAACTGGAAGAGTTGTTTGGGGAAGAGGTCGCCAAATTAGTTGATGGCGTTACAAAGCTTTCCCAGATCGAAGTCATGTCCGAAAGTGCCAAGCAGGCGGAAAACTTCCGTAAATTTTTGCTGGCGATGTCAAATGATATTCGTGTGCTATTGGTGAAACTGGCCGATCGGCTGCATAATATGCGTATGCTGAACCATATTAAGAAGCCAGAAAAACAAATACGTATTGCCCGTGAAACGCTGGAAATTTATGCGCCGTTAGCAGAACGCATCGGTATGCATGAAATGAAAGATGAGCTGGAAGACCTCGCTTTTCGTTATCTTCATCCTGAGGCCCGTGAGTCCATTATCAAGCGGTTAGAATTTCTTTACGCGAATTCCGAAGAAGTACGTGAGAAAGTTATTGTCCAATTGGGATATGCTCTGAAAGAGGGGGGCATAGATGCGGAAGTTAACGGTCGTTTAAAAAGACCGTATTCTATCTGGCGCAAGATGGAGCTGCGTCACATTAGTTTTGAGCAGCTTTCCGATATTGTTGCATTTCGCATTATCGTCGATGATATTCCCACATGTTATCGGGTGATGGGGATTGTCCATGGCAAATGGCCTGCGGTTCCCGGTTTGTTTAAGGATTATATTTCCACACCAAAACCTAATGGCTATCGTTCGTTACGTACCGCTGTGCTTGGTCCGGAATTGCAACGCATTGAAATTCAGATACGCACCGCAGAGATGCATGCAACGGCGGAGCTGGGCGTAGCAGCCCATTGGCAGTATAAACAACATTCCGATGATCAGGAGGGTGAACAGTATAAGTGGCTGCGTGAGCTCTTGGAAATTCTGGAACACGGGTCCAGCCCTGAAGAGTTTCTGGAGCATACGAAGCTCAGTATGTACCGTGATAAAGTTTTTTGCTTTACGCCGAAGGGGGATCTCATTGCTCTACCCATGGGGGCGACTGTCGTGGATTTTGCTTATGCGGTTCATAGTGAGGTGGGGGATACCTGTGTCGGGGCAAAGGTAAATAAGAAAACTGTACCATTGCGGGCTGTGCTCAAAAATGGCGATCAGGTGGAGATCTTGCGATCCAAGGCGCAGACACCGTCACCGGGATGGGAAAGTTTCGTCATAACGGGAAAGGCTCGCTCTGCCATTCGTCGTTTTATTCGCCACCAGCAGAAGACCGAATATATTGCGCTGGGGCGTACAATTCTGGAAAGGGCTTTTCGTAAAGAAAAAAGAGAATTTTCGGATAAGGCCTTCGAACAGGCAGCACAGAAACTACAATATGCGAATGTGGATGAGTTGCTTGTTGATGTTGGGGCCGGACTTGTGAGCGAAAGACGTGTTTTGGAGTTAGTCTTTCCTGGGGTGAAGTTGGTAGGTGAATACCACAATCAGGCCATACATCAGGAAGAGGACGCGATACCGACCGCCATACCAATTCGTGGATTGACACCGGGCATGGCTGTTCACCTTTCAGAATGTTGCCACCCCTTGCCGGGTGACCGTATTGTCGGGATAGTGACACCCGGAAAAGGGATTATGGTGCATACGATTGATTGCGAAGCATTAGAAGCTTTTGCAGAGGTGCCGGAATCATGGCTTGATATCAGCTGGTATGCGTCAGAAGACATCAATGCTGTCTATGTCGGACGTCTGGATATCTACATTTCCCATGAGCCAGGCGCGCTGGCCTCACTTGCAACTGTCGTCGCGCGTGATATGGGAAATATATCGAATTTAAAATTTGTGGAACGAAAGCCGGATTTCTTTCGTGTAGAAGTTGATATTGAGGTCAGGGATGTTAAACATCTGGTCAGCATTATTGCTGCTTTAAGGGCCACGCCGTCTGTCAATGCAGTGGAAAGAATTCATGGATAACTTTAATAAATGACCATAAGTAACTGGATTTATTATGAATAGAGAAGAAGTATTGGGCCAGTTTAGAACGGCAGGGGCTCTATTGGAAGGGCACTTTGTTCTGTCTTCCGGTCTGCATAGTGCGGTTTATTTGCAATGTGCCCGCGTGCTTATGGACGCGAAACGGGCGGCATTATTATGCGGTGCTTTAGCTGAAAGAATAACAAGTGAATTGGAAAGCGAGATTGATTTGGTTGTCTCTCCCGCGATGGGGGGCGTTGTTGTCGGTTATGAAATGGGTCGGCAGTTGGGAGTGCCTTCAATTTTTACAGAACGGGTTGATGGAGAATTCCAATTACGCCGTGGTTTCGATATTCCCGAAGGCGCACGGGTACTGATGGCCGAAGATGTTGTGACTACAGGTCTCTCTTCGCGTGAATGTATTGATGTAATTACGCGCCTGGGGGGGGACGTTGTTGCTGCGAGCTGTCTTGTAGATCGGAGCAATGGCAAGGTTGATGTAGGCGTGCCGCTTTTTTCCTTACTGGGTTTGGAGGTGCCAGCTTACGAAGAAACTAATCTTCCGCCTGAACTGGCGTCTACGCCTGCAATAAAACCGGGTAGTCGTGGTTTGAAATAACATCGTTATGGCGGCCTGGCCAAGTCAGAAGGGGCAGGTGCAGCATGGCGATTACATCTAAAGTTGATTTGTGTAATGTGTTTTTTGCTGTCAGTGTAAACCATGCTTTTTAGACGCCGTCATAAAAAAACATTTTGGGTTTCTTTACGTGATATTCTCTGGCCCAGTACGGGGTGGAGGCGTGCGGCGTTATATTTTAAACATCGTCTTGGCCGATTACCGGGGACATCGCACGCCTTGGCTGCCGGTTTTGCCTGCGGGGCAGCAGTATCGTTTACGCCTTTCGTTGGTCTTCATTTTGTATTAGCCGCGTTGCTGGCCTGGGTAATGCGCGCCAATATTTTGACATCTGCCTTGGGCACGATCGTGGGTAACCCCTGGACCTTTCCGCTTATTTGGGTGATTAGCTTTAAATTTGGGAGCTTCCTGTTAGGGGTGACGCCTGATGAGGCCGGGGAAGGACAAGTGACAGAAGTCATGTCAGCCCTGACATTTAATGATTTGATCGAGCGTCCGGGTGAAGTGATTTTACCCTTCTTTGATACGGTATTTGTACCGGTTATGTTAGGGGGAGCGGTCATCGGATTTATTTCATGGGGGATAATTTATTATCCGTTACGTAAACTCATCAGGGAATACAAACGGAAACGTCTGGAAAAGCTGATGGCAAAATATCCACCGCGCTTAGAAAAGCATTTTGCAGATGCTATGGAATATGAAAAAATCAGCCTGCCGCAAATGAGCCAGGGTCTTGAGCAAAATGATACATCTCAGAAAGAATGAAGTAAGTGTATGCTGCGTTTAGGGGTAAATATTGATCATGTTGCGACTGTTCGTAATGCACGTGGTGGCCTGCACCCAGATCCGGTGCGCGCGGCACGTTTAGCCAAAAAGGCTGGCGCACAGGGGATTACAGCGCATTTACGTGAAGATCGTCGTCATATCCGTGATGAAGATGTCTTTCGATTAAAGGCAGAGGTGGCATTGCCACTTAATTTGGAAATGGCGGCCACAGAAGAGATGCTTTGTATCGCGTTAGAGGTCAGGCCTAATGCGTGTTGTCTGGTGCCTGAGCGCCGCGAGGAACTTACGACAGAGGGCGGCTTGAACCTGCTGGCTGACGAAACATACCTGAAAACATATGTAGGTAAATTGTCTGATGCTGGCATCCGTGTAAGTTTGTTTATTGACCCTGATGAAGAGCAGATATCAGCAGCGGCACGTATTGGTGCGGATATTGTTGAGTTACATACAGGACGGTATTGCGAAGCTTTGGGTGCGGCCCATACAGATGAAATAGGCCGTATTGCAAGAGGGGCTAAACACGCGGCCGCATTAGGATTAGAAGTGCATGCGGGACATGGTCTCGATTACGCGACTGTGGGGCCTATTGCTGCGATCCCGGAAATAATTGAATTGAATATCGGACATTTTTTGATGGGTGAAGCAATTTTCGAAGGTCTGGATGTTGCAATCCGGAGAATGAGAAGCCTTATGCAACGTGGACGAAGTGGATAGTTGCTTATGCGTGTTATTGGCTTGGGCAATGATATGATTGATATTAATCGCATTGAAAGTTCGCTGGATCGATTTGGTGTGCGTTTTATCAATCGCATTTTTACAGAAACTGAAATTACAAAATCTGAAGGGCGTGCGGCGAGGGCGGCGAGTTATGCGAAACGCTTTGCCGCGAAAGAGGCGTGCTCAAAGGCATTAGGCACGGGTTTTCGCCAAGGTATTTATTGGCGTGATATGGGCGTAGTCAACGATGCATCCGGCAAACCGACAATGCAACTGACCGGAGGGGCGTTAGCCCGGTTACAAGCGATTACACCACAGGGAATGGTTGCGCAGATAGATTTGACGATTACGGATGATAATCCGTGGGCACAGGCGATTGTTTTGATTACAGCATACCCGGAAGGCGATAAGCTGTGAGTCATTTTGGGGACATCAGCTTCCGGCGGTTGGAGACGGAAAGATAACGTGGATATGTATAATAAAATGACGGAAAAAAAAGAACGAGAAGGATTTTTTGGGGAAACGGCGCGCACCGTATTTTATGCAGTGATTATTGCGCTTGTCTTTAGAAGCTTTCTATTTCAGCCTTTCAGTATTCCTTCGGAGTCTATGTTGCCTAATTTACAGACAGGTGACTATCTTCTTGTTTCCAAATATAGCTATGGTTACAGCCATCATTCACTGCCCTTAAGCCCAAAGCTCTTTTCCGGGCGGATTATGGGGTCGCCCGTTGAGCGGGGGGATGTCGTGGTATTTCGTCTGCCACGTGATCCCGGTGTATATTATATCAAGCGTATTATCGGTTTGCCCGGGGATACAGTGCAGATGAAGGGGGGTAGGCTTTATCTGAACGGCACTGCTGTGAAACGCGAGAAGGTGGAGAATTATGTATTGCCTGATGAGCAGGGCAATCAGCGCAATTTTGAACAGTATCGGGAAACACTGCCGAATGGTAAGCAGTATATGACATTGGATATGGGCTATCGCCCTTCTGATAATACCAAAATATTCCATGTACCCGCTGGGACATATTTTGCCTTGGGGGATAACAGAGATAATTCTATTGATAGTCGCTGGCCTTCCAGTGTGGGTGTAGGGCTGGTACCAGATGAAAATGTGATTGGTTTAGCTGAATTCATCACTTTTTCTGTTGATAGCCATAGTCAATGGTGGGAAGTATGGAATTGGTTTTCCGCGGCACGTTTCGATCGTTTTTTCAATACTATTCATTAAGGTAATTTCCTTTGGACAATGAGGCGGGCATAGATAATCTCTTAAAAGAGATGATGGGCGTATTGGATTATGAATTCAATGACCATAGCCTGTTAAAGATGGCGTTAACGCATCCCAGCCTGGAAGGGCAGCGCAATTATCAACGTCTGGAATTTGTTGGTGACCGTGTTCTGGGGCTGGTGATATCGTCATGGCTTTACGAGTATTACCCGCATGTTGATGAAGGGGGGCTGTCCAGCCGCCACGTGGCATTGGTGCGCGGAGAAACCTGTGCGGATGTGGCAAAACGTCTGTCGTTTGGCCAATATATTATTATGGCTGATAGCGCGGATGATATTGGCGCCCGTAAAAGAAAAGCCATACTAGCTGATGTATGCGAAGCGGTGATCGGGGCGTTATATATAGATGGTGGATTGGCCCCGGCGAAAAAGTTCATCCAGCATCATTGGGCGCAGGCAATAGAAGATGTCCGCGAAGCCCAACGTGATGCAAAGACCCGTTTACAGGAATGGGCTCAGGCCCGCAAATTACCGATAACACGTTATAAGGTGGTAGAGCGTACCGGACCCGCGCATGCCCCGACCTTCACGGTGTGTGCGGAGGTTGAAGGATATGACCCGGAGTATGGGGAAGGGAAGTCAAAGCGGGATGCGGAACAGATGGCGGCAGACAGATTATTATCCCGGTTAGAGACCAGTAAGGCGTAGGTAAAGATACCCTGTGGTTGCTACCAATATCGTATGAATAAGGATGTGTGTTTGAAATGACACAAAAAGAGATGAGATGCGGTTTTATTGCGTTAGTGGGGGCACCTAATGCAGGGAAATCAACATTATTGAATGCGATGGTTGGGGCGAAGCTTTCCATTGTTACGCATAAAGTGCAGACAACCCGCAGCCGTGTAATCGGCGTGATTACCGAAAACGAGAACCAATTGGTTTTTGTGGATACACCGGGAATTTTCCGTCCTAAAAGGCGGTTGGACCGGGCTATGGTTTCGGCAGCATGGGGGGGGGCTGTCGATGCGGATGAGGTGGTCCTCCTTGTGGACGCAACCCGCGATATTGATAGCGATACCCGCGATATTATCAAAACGCTGAAAGATCAGGGGCGGCAAGTTATTCTGGCCTTAAACAAAATTGACAAGGTGAAACGCGATACCTTATTGGCCCTATCGCAAACATTGTATAATGAAGGCGTTTTCAAAGAGGTTTTCATGATTTCCGCGCTGAAAGAAGACGGTTTGGACGCGTTGAAAAACTATTTATGTCAGCAGATCCCGTCAGGTCACTGGCTGTATCCCGAAGATCAGATGACGGATATAACAGAGCGTTTATTAGCGGCGGAAATTACCCGTGAGAAGGCGTATTTGCGTCTGCATGAAGAATTGCCTTATGCCCTTACGGTGGAAACAGAAAAGTGGCAAGACCGAAAAGACGGGGCCGTAAGGATCGAGCAGGTTATCTATGTGCAGCGGGATACACAAAAGCGGATTGTGATCGGTAAACAAGGGCAATCATTAAAAATCATAGGTCAGATGGCGCGTGAAGAAATGGAGCAGAGTTTTGGTCGCAAAGTACATCTGTTCTTATTTGTGAAAGTTCGTCAAAACTGGATAGATGATCGGGAACGTTATCAGGAAATCGGTCTGGATTATGTGGATTAAACGGATATCAATTATCGTGACTTTGGCACGTTATGGATTGGCATGATAAAGGTATAATTCTCCAGACACGTAAATTGGGAGAACATGACTGTATCGTGGAGGCCCTTACGGCAGAACACGGCCGCCATAGTGGTGTTGTGAAGGGGGGCTGTGGACGCCGGTTCAGGGGTGTTTTGCAGCCTGGTAATGAAGTGGACCTGAATTGGCGCGGACGGATTGAAACGCATTTGGGGACATATCAGGTAGAAGCACATCATAATCGTAGTGCGGCCATTTTTCATGAGCCAGGAAAATTAGCCGCGTTAACTTCGGCATTGGCACTGGTCACGTTGACATTGCCAGAACGAGAACCCCATCCCAATTTATTCAAGGCAACACAGTCTTTATTGTCAGGTCTGGAAGCTGGTGAAGACCATACTGGTTTCTGGTGTAGTCTTTTGGTGCATTGGGAATTGGGCTTGTTGCGGGAACTCGGCTTTGGTCTGGACTTGAGTTGCTGTGCTGCAACAGGGACGAATGAAGAGTTGGTCTATGTCTCCCCAAAGTCAGGGCGTGCGGTAAGCCGTATGGCGGGGAGGCCCTATCATGATAAGCTGTTGCCGCTGCCGTCTTTCTTGCGACAGCCGGGGCCTGACCTCCCCGGAGAAAAAGAATTGCGTGACGCCATGACATTAACAACGTTCTTTCTTGAACGGTTCCTCTTGTCCCCTCAGGCACGAAAGTTGCCGCCGGCGCGGCTGCGGGTGCTGGACTATATTTAAGCGGTCAGCAAAGCCGGAGGAAAAGTGGTATTTTTTGTCATGACGGACTGATTTTCTATGGAGCATTGTCAGTGACCTGCTTATAGTACAGGCCATGACTATACAGCCTGATACCCCTGATAATATTGTTGATGTTCCGCTTAGCGATGCGCTCAGCGAACGTTACCTATCATATGCCTTGTCCACGATCATGTCGCGGTCGCTACCAGACGTGCGGGACGGACTAAAACCCGTACACCGGCGTTTGCTTTTTGCCATGCAGCAGCTAAAACTGGACCCAAAGTCTGGCTTTAAGAAATGCGCGCGTGTTGTGGGGGATGTAATTGGTAAATATCACCCTCATGGAGACCAGTCTGTCTATGATGCCATGGTGCGCTTGGCTCAGGATTTCGCCGTGCGTTATCCATTGGTAGATGGACAGGGGAATTTCGGCAACATCGATGGCGATAATGCTGCGGCGATGCGTTATACCGAGGCTCGCCTGACAGATGTGGCGACCGCATTGTTGGAAGGCATAGGCCAAAATACGGTGGATTTTCGTGAGACCTATGACGGGGAAGACGAAGAGCCGGTGATCTTACCGGCGGGGTTCCCAAATTTACTGGCAAATGGTGCAACGGGTATTGCGGTGGGAATGGCCACCAGCATACCACCACATAATGCCGCAGAATTGTGTGATGGGTTGCTGTATCTTATTAAACATCCCGGGGCCTCTATTCAGCAATTGGTGCAACGTGTACAGGGGCCGGATTTTCCTACAGGTGGTGTGATTGTCGAACCGCAGGATTCGATTATTCAGGCGTATCAGACCGGGCGTGGGTCCTTCCGCGTACGTGCCCGTTGGGAAGTGGAAGAGTTGGGGCGCGGTCAGTACCAGATTGTCATTACCGAAATTCCTTATCAGGTGCAGAAGTCACGCTTGATTGAGAAAATTGCTGATCTGATTAACGCAAAGAAAATACCGATACTTACCGATTGTCTTGATGAATCTGCTGAAGATATTCGCATTGTTCTAGAGCCAAAAAACAGAACAGTTGATGCGGAAATGTTGATGGAGAGCCTCTTCAGATTAACGGATTTGGAAAGTCGCTTCTCTCTTAATATGAATGTATTGGACAAGAACGGTGTCCCGCGGGTCATGCCCCTGAACGAGGCATTACAGGCTTTTCTTGACCACCAGCAAGAAGTTCTGCAACGGCGTAGCCGTTACCGTTTGGAAAAAATAAATCATCGTTTGGAAGTGCTGGCAGGTTATCTTGTTGCCTATTTAAATCTGGATGAAGTTATTCGCATTATCCGTGAAGAGGATGAGGCGAAGGCCGTACTCATGCGGACCTTTAGCCTGACGGATGTGCAGGCCGAAGCCATATTGAATATGCGCTTGCGGTCTTTGCGTAAGCTAGAAGAAATGGAAATACGAACTGAACACAGTGCGCTTGAAGCGGAAAAGCTAGGATTGGAAGAGTTACTGGCTGATGTGTCTTTGCAGTGGCAAAAAATTGCGGCCAATATCAAAGAAATAAAGAAAAAGTTTGGCCCGCAGACCGAGCTTGGCCGACGGCGTACCGCTTTCAGTGATGCGCCGGTTATTGGGGAAGTCCCGCTGGAAGCCATGATCGAAAAAGAACCTATTACGGTTATTTGTTCGGTCAAGGGATGGATAAGGGCGATGAAAGGCCATGTCGGGCCGGATACTGATATTAAATACAAAGAAGGTGATAGCGGTCAGTTTATCTTCCACGCCCAGACGACAGATAAGATATTGCTCTTTGCCTCTAATGGCCGTTTCTATACGTTGGCGGCAGATAAGCTGCCCGGTGGCCGCGGGCATGGTGAGCCAGTCCGTTTGATGGTCGAACTCCCCAACGAAGATGATATTGTCAATGTAATGGTTTACCGTCCCAAAAGCCAAATATTATTGGCCTCAACCGCAGGGCGCGGCTTTATTGTTGAAGCCGATAGCGTTATTGCATCGACCCGTAATGGTAAGCAAACGTTGAATACGGACCCACTGGCCAAGGGCTTTATCTGCCGTCCTGTGGGAGAAGAGGAAGATATGATTGCCGTCATTGGGGAGAATAGGAAACTATTGGTGTTTCCGCGTGCGGAACTGCCCGTGATGACCCGCGGTCGGGGGGTTATTCTGCAAAAGTATAAAGATGGCACGATAAGTGATATTTGCACGTTTAGCGCGGATGAGGGGCTGAGCTGGACAATCAAGGGCGGAAGAACCCGTAACGAGACGGATTTAACACAATGGCGTGGAAAACGTGGCGGGGCAGGACGCATGCCACCGCATGGTTTCCCCAGTGATAACAAGTTTACTGACATATAAATACGTATGAAGCTAAATACGTATAAAGCGTTGTTAAAGCGGGCGGCCAGTGGTCGCCCGTTTTTTTAGGGCGAAAAGATAACCTGAGGCAGCCATGTTGTCAGGGATGGAAATGTCCATAAGATATACAAGGCGGCAATTTGAATGGCGACAAAGGGCAGGACACCCTTATAAATTTGCCATGTTGTCACGCCTTTTGGAGCAACGCCGCGAAGGTAAAATAGCGCAAAACCAAAAGGCGGGGTCAGGAAAGATGTTTGTAAATTCATGGCCATCATAACACCCAGCCAAATCGGATGTATGTCCATTTGTAACAACACGGGGGCCACGATCGGTACAACCACAAAAGTGATTTCAATAAAATCGAGGAAGAAGCCTAAAAAGAACATGACTAGCATGACGAGGATCAGCGCGCTGGCCTTGCCACCGGGCAGGTCTGACAGGAAATCATAAATAAACTCGTCGCCTTCAAAGCCCTTAAAAACCAGTGAGAATAACGCGGCACCAATAAGAATCACAAAAACCATGGAGCTTATTTTTGTGGTTGATTGCATGACATCGGACAGAATGTTGTGCTGGATGACACGCCGGAGGCTCAGGATAAGGCCAGCAAATATAAACAGGCAGAGCAAGATTGCAGCGCCGAAGGCGAAGAGAGTTAGAAAGTCATTATTTTCACCGTGCAAGCGTAAGTCTATCTGGCTGGCCAATAAAAGAAGGGCAATAATCGACAGACCAGCCCATACAATCAGGCGTCCGCGGTCCGGTGCGAGTTTATAGCCAGCAAGTAAGAGTGCGCCAACGGCGCCAACGGCGGAGGCTTCGGTGGGGGTGGCTATCCCCGCAAGGATAGAGCCCAATACGGCGATAATAAGCAATATGGGGGGCAGCAATGCGCCGAATGCACGCAGGAGAAAGCCGTTTCCTGTATCATTGAGACTTTGATCGCGGGAAATGGCGGGTGACATATGCGGAAGAAATAAAGCAACGAATAGTTGGTAGAGGATATACAGCCCAACCAGTCCCAGCCCGGGAATGAGGGCCCCGGCAAAAAGATCCCCCACGGATAAAGGTTCCGGCGAAAAGATCCCCATTTCAAGCTGTGCCTGTTGATAAGCGGAAGAGAGCTGGTCTCCCAATAGAACCAGAACAATGGAAGGGGGGATGATTTGTCCCAGAGTACCTGCTGCTGCAATAGACCCTGAGGCCAGTGATGGATTATATCCCCGCCGTAGCATTGTGGGCAGGGATAAAAGTCCCATTGTGACAACGGTTGCCCCTACAATCCCGGTGGAGGCGGCAAGTAACGCGCCGACAATGGTTACAGATATGCCAAGGCCGCCACGGAGGCGCCCCATGAGTTGCCCCATACTGTCCAGCAAATCTTCCGCAACCTTTGACCGTTCCAGCATAACCCCCATAAACACAAAGAGCGGTACGGCAAGCAATACTTCATTGGTCATGGTGCCGAAAATACGTTGAGGGATATATCCGATAAAATCGAGATCGAATTCCCCTAGGCCATAACCGATGAAGGCGAAGATTAAAGCTGTGCCTGCCAGGGTAAAGGCAACAGGATATCCAGCCATTAAAAGCAGGCAGGCCGTGGCAAACATTGATAGGTCGAGGATAATATTGAGGTCCATTGGTCTGTCCGCTCTGACGGCCTATTTGCAAAAAATTATGTTGAGGTTTAGAGAATATTTTGTGCGGGTTCTTCAGGCATATGTGTCGTCCCCGTGAGTTCACATAAGCAATGGAAAATCAAAGATAATCCTTGCAGAAATAGACTTGCTGTAAAGATCAGGATGATTGTTTTAAGTAAGTAAACGGCTTGCAATCCGCTGCTTTCCATTGAACCTTCAAGAATTGCCCAGCTGTCTACAACATACGGATAGGCCATCCAGCTAATCAAAATCGTAACAGGCAGAAGAAAGAGCAGGGTGCCAAGCAAGTCTATCCAGGCTTTTGTTCTTGCGGACAAATTGCCATAAATCACATCGACGCGAACATGACCATTATGGAAGAGTGTATATCCTGCACCCATCAGGAAGATCATACTATGCAAGTAGAGCAGGCTTTCTTGCAGCAGGACAGAACCGATATGAAAAACATAGTGCATAAGCACGATGCCAAATTGGAGTATGACTAATCCCAGTGTCAGCCATGAGACCAGTCGTCCTAAATAGTCGTTGCCACGGTCTATCAATTTTGCAAAACGGGCTATGGCCAGCAAGTCAGTATCCTTTTTTGCCTATAAATGTTTAGGAAAAGACCGTTTTACGGGCTTTGAGATAGGGCGTTTCGGCAATGTCCTGCCAACGGGAAGAGTTTTTCATGCTTCGCACATAGCTTTCGTATATGCGCCGCGCAAGATCATCAGTTTGACTAACGTCCTTTAAGACGTCCGCCGAGGTCGTCGCCAGTTGTGCCATAATATCATCAGAAAAAGTTCTCAGTTGAACGCCATGTTTTTTAACAAGTGTTTCCAAGGCCTTTGCATTACGGAAGTTATATTCGGCAAGGGAGCGAATATAATGATGACTAGCTATCGTTTTCATAAGGGTTTGATTAGCCTTACCTAAGGAGTCCCAAACTTCTTTATTAAATCCGAGAGCGATCGCGGCACCGGGCTCATGAAAACCGGATGTGTAGTAATAGGGGGCGACCTTGTAAAAGCCAAAGGCCAGATCGTTCCATGGCCCTACCCATTCTGACGCATCAATATTTCCCTGTGACAGGGCCAGAAATATTTCGCCGCCGGGGCGTGTGACGGGAGTGGCTCCCAAACGTTTGATGACCTCACCCCCAAGGCCGGGTATGCGCATGCGCAATCCTTGGAAGTCGTCAATCGTATTTATTTCTTTTTTGAACCAGCCCCCCATTTGCACACCGGTATTTGTGCCGGCAAGAGCCTTGATATTAAAGCGGCCTGAGAGTTCATCCCATAGTTGCTGTCCGCCACCAAAGGCCAGCCATTCATACATTTCATTTGCTGTCATGCCAAACGGGACGGTTGTGAAAAAGGCATAGGATTTATGTTTACCCTGCCAATAATAATCCCCCGCATGATAGAGGTCGGCTTTGCCCTGGGATACGGCATCAAATACGCCAAAAGCCGGCACCAGTTCACCAGCGGCATATACCTTGATACGAATTTGGCCATCGGTGGCTTTTTCAACATCCTTGGCAAAACCGGCAGCACTGGTGCCCAGTCCGGGAAAGTTTTTTGGCCATGTGGTCACCATTTTTAATTTGCGCTTACCACTGGCTATGGCCGGAGCACTGAGACTGCTGGCCGCAACGGCGGCACCTGCGCCAATTGTCGCTTGCTTTAAAAAATGACGGCGTTCCATTGGGACTTCCCTATATTGCTAACGGATTCACTCTATGCTGTTTAACATAGATTATAGGGCAGATAACAGGGGGAAAGTGGGGAAGGGGCGGTCACTTTGTCTGTATAACGCGCCAACCATGGGGGGTTAGGGTCTCAAGGGGAGTGAAGCTGGCCTTATATGCCATTTTAGGGCTGTCATCGACCCAATAGCCCAGATACACATGGGGCAGTCCAAAGTCTTCTGCCGTGGCGATGTGTTCCAAGATCATATAGGTGCCCAGTGATCTTTTCGTGAATTTGGGATCAATATCAAAAAAGGAATAGACTAACGACAAACCGTCCTGCATTTGATCCGTAAGGCAAACAGCGATCAATTGGCCACGATTGCGCGTAGGGCCATGGCCCTGATCGTCCGGTGGCAGACGGTATTCAACAAGATGCGTACGGATAGGGCTGCTTTGCACCATGTCTGCGTATTCTTCAAATGACATATTTGTCATACCGCCTTCGGGGTGACGATTTTCCAGATAGCGACTTAGGAGCTGATATTGTTCGCGGGTTGCAATATTGGGGACTTCGCTGCTGTGCAGATCATTATTTTTCTTAATCAGCCTTTTTTGTGTGCGATTGGCAATAAAGTCCTGCACGGGAATACGGACTGAAATGCAGGCATTGCAATCTTCGCAAGTCGGTCGGTAGACAATATCCTGACTGCGGCGGAAACCAACCTGCGCTAATGCTTCATGCAGACCTTCCGGATCATTCCCTTTTAATTCGGTAAAGACTTTTCGTTCTACATTGCCGCTGCGATAAGGGCAAGTAGACGGGGCCGTTACATAAAACCGGGGAAATTGTGTGGACTGGTCAGTCAAAGTTGCTCCGCTTTTTCGTTTTGCAATGCAATATATTATCAGAAAACTAGAATAATTCTACCATAGACCGTAGTACCACGGTGCGAAAATGCTGTAAGCCAGCCAGATTAATATAATCAATGGGCCACCAACTTTTAAGAAGTCTTTGAATTTATAATTTCCGGGCCCCATGACCAATAGATTGGTTTGATAACCCATAGGGGTTGCAAAGGAACAATTTGCCGCAAAAATGACGGCATAAACGAAAATTAAGGGATCAACACCGAGTTCCGCGGCAAGATTTAGGGCAATGGGCGTGAATAATACCGCCGTTGCATTATTGCTGAGCACATTGGTCAAGACGGCGATCAATAAAAAGAAACCAGATAAGATTAGAGGGATTGGCGCTGCGGAGAGTGCCTCTACCATGGCATGGGCGAGGAAGGCCGCCCCGCCAGTCGCTTGTAACGACGTCCCCATGGCCAGTGCAGCGCCAACTAATAAAAACACGCGACGGTCAACGGCACGACTGGCCTGGCGAATATTCAAACAATCGGTCATGACCATAATGGCGGCCCCGGCGAGTGCGGCAATGGGAATGGGAACTATGCCAGTGGCCGCCAACCCGACAACGCCTAAGAACGTTGCAAGGGCTGTACGTGTTTTTCCCGGTGATGGCACGATGGTTGTTGACCATTCCATTAACAAAACATCACGATTGGTGCGTAGTGTGCGGATTTGGTATTTATTGCCAACAACAAGTAAGACGTCACCTGCTTCTAAGCGGATATCGGACATGGCGGTGCGGAACATGCGGCTGCGCCGTTGTACACCCAGAATTTTACACCCCCCCTGCAGATGGTAACCGACCTGATCCAGGGTACGCCCGTCCAAACGCGAGGCGGGGGCCACAACGACTTCTGCTAATAGTGCTTTGTGTTCTGGTTCGTTTTGTACCGGCTCGCCATCCTGATTGATGGTTTCTTCATTAATGATGCCGCTTAAAAAATGAGGGTCTTTGACCAGAATTTCGTTCAACGCCCGGCGGGTTGTCGCCAAAAGAACTGCGTCCCCCGTAGTGAGTGTGAGGTCGTCAAAAGGGGGGAGGAAAGTTTCTTGTCCCCGTTGGATCATGCGGACTGTGACACCCGTCAGATTAGGAAACATTCCGGCAACAGACTTTTTGCCATAAAGGGAGTTGCCGGGCAGTATGTCCATTTGGAATATAAATTGTTTGCCGCTTGCCCCGGCTTGTGTTTCCGTGCTTTTTGCTTGTTCCGGTAACAGTCGGGGCGCAATAAAGGCTACATAAAAAAAGCCAAGCGTTGCCAGGACAAGGCCTGGAAAACTGAAATCAAAGAAACCGATGCTTTCGCCGGTGAGGCCCTGAAGGCTACCTGAGACCAAGAGGTTGGTACTGGAACCGATCAAGGTCGTCATCCCACCCAGGATCGCTACAAAACTAAGTGGCATTAAAAGTCGTGCAGCCGATGTCCCTAATTTATCGGCCAGTGTACTGATAATGGGGATAAAAATGACGACGACGGGTGTGTTGTTGAGGAACGCACTAATGACCATCACGGTTATCATACATAACAGGATAGTGCGTTTAGGATAGCTGACCCCCGTTTTAACAAGCCAGCGCGCAGGTGTTTCCAAAGCCCCAGTTTGCACCATGCCCTGACCAATAACCAAGAGTGCCAAAATAGAGATCAATGCTGGATCGGCAAAGCCCGATAACAGGGTCTTTGCATCCAGAAGATTATGCCCTTCCGCGGATAAGACCGGGAAGAAATGAAAGAGAAGCAAGCAAATGGCAATTACACCGAGAGAGGTGATTTCCAGCGCAACGCGCTCCATCGCATAGAAAAAAATGGCCCCGACGACCAATAAGAGAGTTGCCCACATAAGAAGTGACGGATCTGTCTGAAGTGCAACATGTGCGGTCATTATGGGGCGTCTTCCTGAATTACTGGCCTTTAACAGACTTTGTTTTTTACGGTGCCTAAGATCAATATGATTATGCCGTAAGTCTTTCAGCTGATTATTATTTCTGCGTGTCTTATTGGCAAGACATTAAAGCACTAACTATTCAGTGAAAGCACTAATAATTTAGTGCCGTAGAAAGCTGAAAATAGCAATAGGACGATGTTGTTTATTTATACAACGTCTTTAGTTACTGATTGTAGGCATGGGGTAAGACCGGGGCTTCACGCATTAAGAGGATCGTGATACGGCGGTTTTCTGCGCGATAGGGGCTATCAGGAAGAAGGGGTTCTGTCGCCGCCTTGCCCATTACGTCAGAAAAACGGTCTGTGGAGACTGAGGCATCCATTAAAACCCGACGTGCTGCGTTGGCCCGGTCGGAGCTCAGTTCCCAATTGCTATAATTCCCTTTGTTCAAAGGTGTGGCGTCTGTATGGCCTGAAATTGAAATCCGGTTAGGTAATTTGCCCACTGTTAAAGAAATCTGACGTAGCACCTTTTTAGCGTAATTATACAGCTCTGCTGAGCCGGGCTTAAACATAGATTTATTGTTTTGGTCAATGAGCTGGATGCGCATACCGTCTTCTGTAATATCAATCAGAATTTGGTTATGCAGATCACGTAATTCGGGTATTGCTTGAATACTCAGTTTTAATTCTTCGGTAGCGGCTTCCAGTACTTCCTGTTCGCGTTCAGCAATAAGTTGCTCATAACTTTTTTCTTCTGCGCTCGGCTCATGCTGACTTGTTTCTTTGCTGGGTGTTGTTGGTGTAGGGATTGAAATGGTCACGGCGGCATTATTCAAGGCCCCTTCAGGACTCATTGAACTCCCCCCCAGAATATCTCCTGACCCACTGCTGCTGCTCGTGCTGGCGGATGTGGGGGAAAAATATTCCGCTAATCCTGCTTTTTGTTCTTCTGTTGTCGCATTTAAAAGCCATAGCAGCATAAAAAAGGCCATCATCGCAGTCGTAAAATCTGCATAGGCGACTTTCCACGCCCCGCCGTGGTGTCCACCACTGACTTTTTTGATGCGTTTTACAATAATGGGGCGTTCGTTATTTGACATGTGAACCAGGCCTATTTTGTCATCTCTAGCTATAGAGTGACACTATGGACTGATTTGGTTAATTTTGCGTTAGGTATAGCCGTACCTAGAAGAGTGCCGAAGGACAGGATGATAGCCTCGATGGCCCATGCCTATATTGAAATCTAGGTGCAGGGTGGGAAGACGTTTATCTTATTTAGTCTTCATTCTGGGTGATATGCACGACAAAACCCGCACTGCGTAGTGCAGACAGAATATCCTGTAAGTGGTTTCGGTCGCGAGTTTCCAGCGTAATATTGGAATATGTTTCTTTGGCAGGGAGTTCCGTAAATAATCGGTGATGCGATACATCAATGATGTTACCGCCCCGTTCACCGATTAATCCCGAGACAAGAGACAAAGCGCCGGGGATATCCTGTAATTCGACCTTGATGCGGGTGATCCGACCTTCCCGAACCAGACCGCGCATGAGTAGTGAAGCCAGCAGGCGTGAGTCGATATTCCCGCCACTGAGCACAAGGCCGACTTTTTTATCCTTAAACATTTCAGGATGGTTCAATACTGCAGCAAGAGGCGCAGCACCGGCCCCTTCGGCAACAGTTTTTTCGATTGTGAGATAAAGGCTTACAGCCTGTTCCAGTAGATCTTCGCTAACCAGAAGAACATCATCAACCAATTCGCGACAGATATCCAATGTGATCGCACCAATATCTTTTACCGCGATCCCTTCGGCGAGTGTGTTGCCTTGTGGGGTGAAGTCTTCATTATGAAGCGCGCGATAGAGTGATGGGAAACGCCTTGCCTGCACACCAATGACTTTTATGTGGGGGTTTGTTGCCTTCGCGGCAACCGCCATGCCAGCGATAAGACCACCACCACCAACGGGTACAACAAGAACATCCAGGTCCGGGACGTCCTGAAGAAATTCCAGGGCGACAGTCCCCTGACCCGCGATGACGTCCGGGTCATTGAAAGGATGGATGAGTGTATACCCTTTTTCAGCGGCCAGCTCATGGGCGTATACCGCAGTTTCGTCAAACTTTTCCCCTTGCAGAACAACCGTTGCGCCGAATTCTTCTGTTTGTCGGACTTTGACAAACGGGGTGTTCGTGGGCATGACAATCGTCGCCGGGATGCCTAAACGGTTAGCGTGGTAGGCAACACCCTGGGCGTGGTTTCCGGCCGATGACGCGATAACACCCGCTTTCTTTTGTTCCGGGGACAGATTGATAAGTTTATTTAAGGCACCGCGTTCCTTAAATGCTGCGGTGAACATCAAATTTTCAAACTTGATATAGATTTCCGCCCCTGTCATCTGTGACAGGACACGTGAATGTGTCACAGGTGTCGGTTTTAGGGCACCACGCAAGGCGTCTGCGGCTCTTTGTACGTCTGCCATTGTGACGGGTAGATTTGACTTTTCTGCGGAGGCGTCATGCATGGGAATATCTTTATTCATTATCGACTATGGATCGCCTTTTTGACAACAAACAGACTTACCTTTCAAAGTTTCGTATAGAGCCTGGGGCGCGAAAAGTCCAAGTTTAAATCATGGTTGAAAGAGGCAGCTGATTCCATAGCAGCTATTAAATCCATATTTAAAAAGCGCATATAATAAGAGGTCTATGAGTATCAAGGCCATCAGAATAGGCAATCCCATAAACAAGAAAATATAAAAACGGCCCCATGGTGTAAGGCGTGGTTTTTCTATTTGTTGTTTATAAATGGATGAGGTGCGTTTTGTCATATTGCGTGTTCTGCCATCGGTGATATTTTGGGACGTATTATGTCCGGTAAATTTATAAAACACAGCATCATCATAAGCCACGGCCGGAAAAAGTAAGAGAAAAATAAGTGAAAAATTTGCAACGATTTTGCGGGAACTATTTTTTATATGATGAATGAAGAGACAGCAGAGGTCACGCTGACCTGGGGATATGGAGACCGTGAAGCGTGGGATGAGGTGTTGTCACAAACCACATTTCCCAGTCTGCAACAAAGCTGGGCCTATGGGGAAGCTTTAGGCGATGTGAGGATAGCCCGCGGTGTTTTTTATAAGCATAAAAAACTGTTGGGGTGCGTACAGGTCATAAGCCGTAAGAATTTGGGGTTCATAACATTACATATGGTTTTACGTGGCCCGGCGTGGTGTGCAGATACAACGGAAAATGAAAAATATGAATGTCTGAGGTTGTTAAAAAACCAATACCGCAAGAGGAGAGCGCGGTTTCTATTTATCATGCCAGAGGACACGAAGGTATCCATGCACGGTGTCATGGGCAGGTTGGGTGTAAAGCGTGTACTGACAGGATATACAACTGTGATGATAATGCTGTCGCAGGATGAAGGGGAACGCCGTGCTGCCCAACAGGGGAAGTGGCGTAATATGCTGCGTAAGGCAGAGAAAAGCGGCCTTAACTGCCAGATTGAATATGGGGCGGGTGAGCATCTGCCATGGCTATTGAGCAAGGAATTAGAACAACAATCTTTGCGGGGTTATATCGGTTTCCCGCCTGAGCTGGTTATGCGTTTTGTCCGCTTGTGCGCATCACCGGATCAGGTGATGGCCATATATGCCTATGACAATGAAGGCCCGGAGCCTGTTGCGGGCATGCTATTTTTATCCCATGGGGTAGGGGTGACATATCATGCCGGGTGGACATCGCCGCGTGGACGTGAGAAAGCGGCCCATAATTTGATGTTATGGGAAACACAAAAATATTTTTATGAACGGGGTCGTGAATTTATCGATCTTGGTGGGGTCAATACAGAAGAGAACCCCGGGCTCGCACGTTTTAAATTAGGGACGGGCGGACGTATTCATCGCCTGTTGGGCACGTATTTATAAAAAATCATAAAATTTTATCGGCATTAAACTTAGATTAACGCCCTTTAACTATAACTGTGCACATAAGACATCAAAAATGCTGGTTCTCCATGGGAACCCGAGAAGGTAAGAAGATAAAATGTTATCAATTATAGGCATTGTTGTCGTGATGGGCATGGTTTTCGGCGGCTATATTATTGCTGGCGGGAAAATGGCTCCTATTTTCAAAGCGTTGCCACTGGAATTTATGATGATCGGTGGGGCGGCGGTTGGGTCGTTTATGGCGGGTAATGGTGCATCCGTTATGAAGAAGACCGGCGCAGGATTTGGCAAGATTGTCAAAGGGCCGCAGTGGAAAAAAGAAGATTATCAGGATGTGTTAAGCCTGATGTTTATTTTGACGAAACTGGTGCGTACCAAAGGCGTTATCGCATTGGAGCCACATATTGAAAATCCGGGTGAGAGCAAAATCTTTCAGCATTTTCCGAAAGTTGCAAGCGATCACCATGTGACGGATTTTGTTTGCGATTACCTGCGCATGACAACGATGAACTTTGATGACCCCCATCAGTTAGAAGATGTGATGTTGAAAGACCTAGAGAAACATCATCATGAAGCCAGCGAAGGCGCACACGCCATGGGAGTGATAGGCGAGGCTCTTCCTGCATTAGGTATTGTTGCCGCGGTGTTGGGGATTGTGAAAACAATGGGGAGCATCAGTGAGCCAGTAGAGGTGCTGGGCGCCATGATCGGGGGAGCATTGGTCGGTACGTTTCTGGGTATTTTGCTTTCTTATACTGTTGTAGGCCCACTGGCGGCACGATTACAGCAAATTGTAGATGAAGAAGGCCATTTCTATAATGTGATTAAGGATGTCATTATCGCGCATTTGCAGGGCAATGCACCGCAAGTGGCTGTCGAAGTGGGCCGCAAAAGTGTGCCCACCGGCATGCAGCCTAGTTTTTATGATCTGGATGAGGCGGTTCAGGAATTACCGCCGGAGCTGCTGACGTAGAAATCTACTGCAAGTCAAATGACTTAGTTATAGTTCCTCATCATTGCGAATAGTAAAAAAGCCCTGTTCTATGCAGGGCTTTTTTGGTTCTGTTTTTTTTGTTTAGTTGGTATTTCTGATTTTTTTTGCGGCATCCAGGGCATAATAGGTCCAGATGCCATCGGCCCCGGCGCGCTTAAACGCCATCAGACTTTCCATCATGACCCGCTCCCCATCAAGCCAGCCATTCTGTGCCGCCGCCTGTAACATCGCATATTCGCCACTTACTTGGTATACAAAGGTAGGGCATTTTAATTCTGATTTAACCCGCTGGACAATATCCAGATAAGGCATGCCCGGCTTGACAATCACGCTATCGGCTCCTTGTGCCAGGTCCTGCGCGACTTCTAACAGGGCTTCGTCGCTGTTGGCGGCGTCCATCTGATAGCTGTCTTTGCCCGCACCCGCCAGTGTTGAAGTGGAGCCAACAGCATCCCGGAATGGGCCATAAAAAGACGAACAATATTTAGCAGCATAAGACATAATCTGCGTATTAACGTGGCCATGATCTTCAAGTGCTGAGCGGATCGCACCAATACGCCCGTCCATCATGTCGGAAGGAGCCAGAATATCGCAGCCGGCTTCTGCTTGTACGAGTGCTTGTTGGACCAAAACGTCCACACTGCTGTCATTATCCACGTAGTCATTAATGACAAGGCCGTCTTGTCCGTGGCTGGTGTATGGGTCAAGTGCCACATCGCAGATCACACCAATGTCTGGAAATTCTTTTTTTATCTGCCTTACTGTTCGGCATATCAGGTTGTCAGGGTTGATCCCTTCCTGGCCATCAGCCGTTTTAAGTTCATCAGGGGTTTGCGGAAAAAGGGCAATAGCGGGGATGCCTTCTTC
Source organism: Kordiimonas sp. (assembly GCA_002700365.1). Lineage (GTDB taxonomy): Bacteria > Pseudomonadota > Alphaproteobacteria > Sphingomonadales > Emcibacteraceae. The sequence continues at coordinate 133,249 of PADB01000012.1, forward strand.
ACAGGCGCGTGCGACCTGATTTAACAATAAATCAATGGAATAACGATTTACGCCGGGAAGTGAAGAAACCGGTGTGCTGATATTTTGACCGTCAACGACAAAAAGCGGCCAGATTAAGTCGTGAACAGTTAATTCATTTTCACGATGAAGGTTGCGTGACCACAGCGTTTTCCTGTTACGACGTGGCCGGATAGCAGGAAATTGACCATTTTTTTGTGTGGAGGTCATTAGGTTTTTCCTTTTGGTAAGACGCATAAGCAGCACTGATATGATCTATAGAACAATATATACGTTACGAAAAGTCATAAGATTTTAGCAATGCTTAAGGGCTTGTTAGGGGTTCTCCTTTATAACGAATGGAAATGGGAACCTTGTCGAGGGGGTTCGTTGAGATAGTATTTATAAGGGCTATATGAATGTCTTTTGCGCAAAATAGTTCATTAATTGGGGCAAATGAAACGCCAGAAGCTCAGACCAGACTAAAGTTTCTGGATTGCTTGCGTTTGGTTGAACGGTTACACCGGCGAATGCTGGATATCCTGAAAATTAAGCTAGATCAAACCGGGTTGAGCGATATTAACAGCGTCCAGGCGTTGCTGTTGTATAATATTGGCGATCACGAAATGACTGCGGGCGAGTTACGCAGCCGCGGCTACTATCTTGGCTCTAATGTGTCGTATAACCTGAAGAAGCTGGTGGAATATGGCTATATTCTTCAGGAGCGTTCTGAACATGATCGTCGTTCTGTGCGTATTCGTCTGAGTGATAAAGGCCGTGAAGTATGTCAGTTAGTGCAGGGTCTATTTGACGACCACCTGGCACATATTACCAGCGGTGGTCACTTAGAGTCGGAAGAGATAGCGGAATTACAATCCGGCCTTAAGAATTTAGAGAGATTCTGGAGCGAGCAAATCGGCTTTTCAACATTATAATGCATGACATTGCAGCAGCTTAACTTGCGTTGTCCATACTATTAAAAACGATGGTCTAATTGATTTAGGTCATCGTTTTTTGTCATTTTATGGAACAATTTTGTTATAATGGTTTTTTGTCGTCACTACGCTTGTATGTTGAGAAAACTTGTTTCAGCGTTATTTTTATATATAAAGGGGCGGTTTAAGGGTGATGGCATATGTAATTTTTACTGGTCTGGGGCGTCCTGATCATCATAAAATGAATATGTTGTGACAGTGACCTTATAAGAGTTAAAAAATATGCCCATTGATTACGACAGTATGTTTTCCGATGCGTTATCCTCACTCCGTGATGAGGGACGCTATCGGGTATTTATTGATATTGAACGCCGTAAGGGCAATTTCCCCCGCGCTGTGCATCATCGTCCCGACGGTGAAGCGCAGGACATAGTCGTATGGTGTAGCAATGATTATCTGGGGATGGGGCAGCATCCGGCAGTTCTGAAATCCATGGATGAAGCATTGCAACGCGTGGGCGCAGGGGCAGGCGGGACCCGGAATATTTCCGGGACGAACCATTATCATGTTTTGCTAGAGGAAGAGCTTGCCGACCTGCATGGCAAAGAGGCAGGCCTGATATTTACATCTGGCTATATTTCCAATGAAGCCACATTGAGCACCTTGGCAAAATTGTTGCCGGGATGCGTAATATTTTCCGATGCGTTAAATCATGCTTCCATGATTCATGGCATTATCGGTAGTGGGGCGGAAAAGAAAATTTTTCGCCATAACGATGTTGAACATTTAGAAGAATTATTAAAAGCCACAGACCCGTCGCGCCCCAAATTAATCGCCTTTGAATCGGTGTACTCTATGGACGGGGATATTTCACCTATTGCTGAAATCTGTGATCTTGCGGACAAGTATAATGCCCTGACGTATCTGGATGAAGTGCATGCGGTCGGGATGTATGGGCCACGTGGGGGTGGTGTTGCTGAACGTGAAGGAATAATGGACCGCCTGACCATAATTGAGGGCACATTGGGTAAAGCCTTTGGTGTTATGGGCGGTTACATCACGGCTTCGGCAGATATAGTGGATGCAGTGCGCAGTTATGCCCCTGGTTTTATTTTTACAACCTCGCTGTCGCCGGTTCTCGCGGCTGGTGCGCTTGCAAGTGTGCGGCACCTGAAAAATAGCGATGTTGAGCGTACAGGACATCAGGACCGTGCGGCTACATTAAAGGCCAAACTAAAGCAGGCGAATTTGCCTGTAATGATGTCCGATAGCCATATTGTACCGGTTTTGGTGGGAGAACCGGTGATTTGTAAGCAGGCATCGGACATGTTGCTGGATGATTATGGTATATATGTACAGCCGATCAACTTCCCGACAGTGCCACGGGGCACGGAACGGTTGCGTTTTTCCCCGAGCCCATTACATACAGATGCAATGATAAATGATTTGGTCAAGGCATTGAGCGAGGTCTGGCGCCGTTTGGATGTGAAAGAGTCCCAGGCGGCATAATAAACTGCCCAGTGGAAGGCTGTTATGGCGGAGAGATCACAAGAAGGTTATCTCATTGAATTTCGGCAAATCGGGCAGTCGGTAAAAGTGTCGGCTGTTGACCCTGTTTCTAAAATGGAAGTTTCGATTGTCGGCGCGGCGCGGGCACCACGTCAGCAACTTATACAGACAGCTATACGTAAGCTGGAATATGTTATGAAGAAGAATAACAATATTTGATCTGGTTTTACGTTTCTGAGCGTATTGTTAGCCATGTCCTTTCGTTTAGATAGGTATGGCTTTTTTATGTTTGGGGTGACTAACAGTAGGCATCCCGTATTTCATATGCTATGTAGCGAAAATGCATATAAACGGGGTTTACGATCCTCCTTGTTGATGGGAGCTTTTGCAGCTTTATGTCGAAAAAAACGATTGCACTTGCCAGTGATCATGGCGGCTATGATTTGAAAGAAACATGCAAATTATTTCTTTTGGAAATGGGGTATGACGTCGTGGACTTAGGGACAGATGGAACTGCATCTGTGGATTATCCTGACTTTGCAGACGCGATGGCCACAGCATTAAAGGAAGGTATTGCAGAACAAGGCGTATTATTCTGCGGTACAGGTATTGGTATTAGTATTGCGGCGAACCGCTATGCCCATATTCGGGCAGCGCTAGTGCATGATGCGCTCTCAGCGCGGTTATGCCGCGAACACAATGATGCTAATGTGCTGGTGCTGGGGGGGCGTACAACCGGTGTAGAAGTTGCCAAAGATTGCCTAAAGGTTTTTCTAAATACGCCATTTGAAGGCGGCCGCCACCAAAAACGTATTGATAAATTTTCATAACCAATTTGAATATGTGATGCGATCATCATGTTCTTAAAGCTATAAAATTAGGAAGTAGAGAGAATGTCCGATCTGAAAACTTTTTTTCAATCTCCCCTGAGTGAGACTGATCCGGAATTGTTGGAAGCACTGACGGCGGAGGCTGGACGTCAGCAGGACCATATTGAGCTGATTGCCTCTGAGAATATTGTCAGTAAGGCGGTCTTAGAGGCACAGGGATCTTTGCTAACGAATAAATATGCGGAAGGTTATCCGGGGCGTCGTTACTATGGCGGCTGCGAGTTTGTTGATGTTGCAGAAAATTTGGCCATTGAACGTGCGAAGAAGCTATTCGGTGCGGCGTATGTCAATGTGCAGCCACATTCCGGCGCACAGGCGAATGGTGCTGTCTTTATGGCCCTGGTTAAGCCGGGCGAAACGATTATGGGAATGTCGCTGGCGGCGGGGGGGCATTTGACCCATGGGGCACCACCCGCACAATCCGGAAAGTGGTTTAATGCCGTTCAATACGGGGTGCGTAAAGAAGACGCGCAAATTGATTTTGATGAAGTAGAAGCATTAGCAAAAGAACACAAACCCCGGATTATTATTGCCGGTGGTTCCGCATATCCACGGCAGATTGATTTTGCCCGTTTTCGGGCGATCGCCGATGAAGTGGGGGCATATCTCATGGTAGATATGGCGCACTTTGCAGGCTTGGTGGCCGGGGGGGCGCATCCCAATCCATTGCCTTTTGCCGATGTGGTGACGACGACTACACATAAAACCTTACGCGGCCCCCGCGGCGGGATGATTTTAAGCAATAATCCTGATTTGGGTAAAAAGTTTAATTCGGCTGTTTTCCCCGGATTACAAGGCGGGCCACTGATGCATGTGATTGCCGCAAAAGCAGTTGCTTTTGGTGAAGCATTAAAACCTTCGTTTAAAGACTATGCAGAACAGGTCGTGGCTAACTCTCGTGCCTTGGCTGCGAAATTGAAAGCCGGGGGATGCGATATTGTGTCCGGTGGGACTGACACGCATTTAATGCTGGTGGATCTGCGTCCAAAGGGCCTGACAGGTAAGATTGCTGACGCCTCATTGGGGCGGGCTAATATTACGTGTAATAAGAACGGAGTACCTTTTGATCCGCAACCTCCTATGGTGACATCCGGTATTCGTTTGGGTACGCCTGCGGGAACGACACGAGGCTTTGGCGTCGCCGAATTTGAGAAAATCGGCGATTATATCGTGGAAATTCTTGATGGCCTGATCGCAAATGGCGAAGATAATGAGGCGGTTGAGGCTGTGGTGCGTGAGAAAGTTGTAAATTTATGCGGCGCATTTCCAATCTATTAAGCCAGCATAAGCGCGTAACGCGTAAAAACCCGGTTGTGTGAGTGCGCGGTTGATATACCGTTATATAGATCAAGTGACGACTTGGACATTAAGGAAAGAATATGCGTTGCCCGTTTTGTGGAAATGAAGATACGCAAGTTAAAGACTCGCGGCCAACAGAAGACAATTCAGCTATACGGCGGCGGCGGTCATGCTCGGGGTGTGGGGCGCGCTTTACAACCTTTGAGCGTGTGCAATTACGTGAATTAACTGTTTTAAAGAAAAATGGACGGCGCACGCCCTTTGATCGCAGCAAGCTGGAACGGTCTATTGGTATCGCATTGCGCAAACGCCCCGTAGAACCAGAACAGGTGGATCAGATGATCACAGGTCTGGTGCGCCAATTGGAAAGTATGGGGGAAAGTGAAGTCGATTCAGAAAAGATCGGATATTTGGTCATGGAAGGGTTGAAAAGTCTGGATACTGTGGCCTATGTGCGTTTTGCGTCTGTTTATAAAAACTTTCGTGAGGCGAAAGATTTTGAAGATTTCGTGGGCACGATCGAAGGTGACGAAGATACACTTTAGATTACAATCTGTCTCAGGGAGTTAAAGGGTGATGACCTCTGTGGCATCTGAAGATCAATGGCATATGAAAGCTGCTCTGGCACTTGCGTATCGTGGGTTGGGCCGGGTGTGGCCAAACCCTGCTGTTGGCTGTGTTATTGTTGACAGAAAAGGTCATGTTGTTTCCCGTGGCTGGACACAGCCGGGTGGGCGCCCGCATGCAGAACAAATAGCATTAGATGCAGCCGGCGATAAAGCCGCAGGGGCAACGGTATATGTCACGTTGGAACCATGTGCCCATCACGGCGTCACCCCGCCATGTGCGCAGGCATTGATCGACGCGCATGTTGGGCGGGTTGTGGTTGCCATTATGGACCCTGATCCACGGGTTGCGGGTCGTGGTCTGGATATGCTGAAAGCGGCAGGGATAACGGTGGAGCTTGGCATTGGTGCAGATGAGGCTAGAAAATTAAATGCAGGATTTTTGACGAAAGTCTCCCAGCAAAGGCCATATGTGATCCTTAAGGCAGCAACCAGCATAGATGGCCTGATTGCAACAGGCACAGGGCAAAGTAAGTGGATTACAGGTCCGTCCGCGCGCAAGATGGCCCATTATTTTCGTGGCCAGGTGGATGCTATTCTTGTGGGGTCTGCAACGGTTTTGGCCGACGATCCAGCCCTGACATGCCGACTGGAAGGTATGGAAGACAGGTCGCCTGTCAAGATTGTACTGGATACGGCATTAAAATTATCAACGGATTGCCAGCTATTGAAAACCGCGGGCGATGTCCCGGTGTGGATTGTGACGACACAGCCTGAAACGCATCCGAAAGCGCAGGCCTTTATTTCGGTGGGTGCTGAAATTGTCTTCTTAGAAAAAACATCGGAAGATCTACAGATTGACATTGGAGAACTGCTGACGGCCTTGGCAGCACGTGGTATTACCCGTCTAATGGTTGAGGGGGGGAGTCATGTTAATGCATCATTCCTTCAGCAGAGGGTTGTGGACAGGTTATTGTGGTTTCGTGCGCCATTAATCATTGGTGGAGACGGGCTGAATGCAATTCAAGCCTGCGGTGTTAAAATATTGGATCAGGCGCATCGTTTCAGTCAGGTAACTTATAGACCGCTAGAAGACGGGCAGTTAGAAATTTACGAACGGGAGAGGTAGTATGTTTACAGGGATCATTACAGATGTCGGCCAGGTCGATAGCATTGAACAACGGGGGGATATGCGAATTGTGCTAAAGACAGCTTTTGATACCTCAACGATAGATATTGGTGCCTCCATTGCATGTTCCGGTGTGTGTTTGACGGTTGTGGATAAAGGGGAGGACTGGTTTAGCGTTGATGCGTCTGAGGAAACTTTATCTTGCACAATCCTGTCAGATTGGCGAAAGGGCAGTACCGTCAATTTGGAACGGGCCTTAAAAGTAGGTGATGAGCTGGGCGGGCATATTGTCACAGGGCATGTGGATGCTGTGGGGCATATTGAAGCCATAACACCAGAGGGTGATTCCCTTCGTTTTCTTTTTGAAATGCCGGGTGAAATTAAAAAATTTGTTGCAGAAAAAGGCTCTATCACTATTAATGGCGCCTCTTTGACCGTAAATGAGGTCGTGCGAACGGACGGCAGGGACTTTTTTGGTGTGAATATTATCCCTCACACACAAAGTCAGACGACATTCGGCCAGGCAAAGCAGGGGGACCGGGTGAATTTGGAAATTGATATTCTGGCCCGTTATATCGCGCGCATGAATGAGGAAGGTTAATCGTGCCCCATCGTTTTTTATCTCCCATTGAAGATATTATTGAAGATGCTCGTCAGGGTAAGATGTTTATTCTTGTTGATGACGAGGACCGGGAAAATGAAGGGGACCTGATTATTCCTGCGGAAAAAGCGGATGCCGGGGCCATTAATTTTATGGCGAAATACGGCCGCGGGCTTATTTGTCTAGCTATGACCGGCGATCGCGTTGCAGAATTAGATTTGCCGTTGATGTCGCAATCAAACCGCACGCGCCACCAAACAGCCTTTACAGTATCTATTGAGGCGGCGCAGGGCGTGAGTACAGGTATTTCTGCAGCGGATCGGGCGCTTACCGTAGCAGCCGCAATTGATCCGACAAAAGGAAAAGATGACATTGTCACACCCGGGCACGTATTCCCGCTGGTGGCCCGAGATGGCGGTGTGTTAGTACGGGCGGGACATACTGAAGCCGCTGTAGATATTGCGCGTATGGCTGGGCTGAACCCCGCTGGAGTGATCTGCGAAATCATGAAAGATGATGGGAGCATGGCCCGGTTGCCGGATCTGGTTGAGTTTGCAAAGGAACATGATCTGAAGGTGGCAACGATAGCCGACCTTATTGCATACCGTCGCCAGAATGACCATCTGATTGAATTAATTGCGGAGACAAAGGTCGATACAGTTTTGGGGGGCGAATTCAATGTTCGTGCTTATTTGTCTAAAGATGATGGCACAGAACATTTAGCCCTTATTAAGGGAGACATGCATACGGACGAGCCGGTTTTGGTGCGTGTACATGTCTATAATTTGTTTGAAGATTTCCTAGGGGAGGCGAGCCCGCGTTTTGGACAATTCCAGAAAGCTCTGTCTATGCTAAAAGATGAAGAGCGAGGCGTGATTATTGTCCTGCGGGAAAAAGAGAACTTCCTGGAAAATTCTATTCGTGCGCGGCAAAAGGCCCAGGAACGTAAATTGCCAAAAGAAACCATCCTTCGTAATTATGGTATCGGGGCACAGATTTTGTCAGACCTGGGTCTGAAGAATATCATGCTGATGTCAAATACAGCACAACATGTTGTTGGCATTGAAGGATATGATTTGAATATTGTTGGAAGTGTGCCGATTTCTAAAGAGCACGAGATTATAATATCCGATAAAGAAGATTAAGTTGTTACAATCAGCTGTGTGCAGTAGCGCATAAGAAGGCATAGGAAAAGATATGGTAGGTAAGCCACATTTACTGATAGTAGAGGCTCGCTTTTACGCAGATATAGCGGATGCCTTGGTCGAAGGTGCAGTAGAGGCAATAGAGGCTGTGGGAGGTACTTATGATCGCATAGAAGTGCCGGGTGCTTTTGAGATTCCTGCAGCGATCCGTTTTGCGGCTGACGGTGCAGCATCTGGCGGCATCAAATATGATGGTTATGTTGGGCTAGGATGTGTCATTCGTGGAGAAACAAGCCACTATGACTATGTTTGCGAAGAAAGTGCCCGTGGCTTACAGCAATTAGCGATTGTTGACCGGCTTGCAATTGGTTATGGCGTATTGACGGTAGAAAATGCGCAGCAAGCATGGGCGCGTGCTGATAAAGCACAAAAGAATAAGGGTGGTGATGTGGCGAATGCTGCGTTGCGAATGATTGAAATCAAAAAGAAGTTTGGTGTGGTTGGTTAACCAGATTACAACAGTATGAGTGAAAAAAGTAGATGGCTGAAGACACTGTAAAAGTCAAAAAAGGGGGCGCACGAAGTGCCGCGCGCCTTGGTGCTGTTCAGGCATTGTATCAAATGCATTTATCTGGAGAGACAGCAGCTCTGGTCATCCACGAATTTTTACAGCATCGTTTAGGGCAGGAAATCGAAGGGGCCCAATACACAGATGCGGATCGTGAATTTTTTGCCGATATTGTACAGGGTGTGACGGCGCGATTGGATGAAATTAATGGCCATATATCAGACTGGTTGAGCGGAGAATGGACATTAGAGAGGCTCGAATTGCTCGTGTTGATTATTTTACGGGCCGGTATTTATGAACTAATCGCCCGCCCTGATGTCCCGACTAAGGTCATTATTGATGAATACGTTGATGTAGCCCACGCTTTCTTCGAAGATACAAAACCGTCTTTTGTTAATGGCGTTTTGGATAAGGTGGCGCAGCATATCCGTATGGTGTCTTCCTGATAAATATCGAAAAATTAAGCATGCCGGGCGAATTTGATATCATAAAGCGTTATTTCGCCACCATTGCCCAGAAGAATGAAAATAGCTTTGGGCTTATGGATGACGCGGCGATATTTTCCCCTGCTGCGGATCAGGCATTAGTCTTTACCAAAGATATCCTGATAGAGAATATTCATTTTCGACAGGACGATAAGGCGTCGCAGATTGCGCGAAAACTATTACGCGTCAATTTGTCGGACCTTGCCGCGATGGGGGCAGATCCCTGCGGGTATTTATTGGGATTGTCTTTACCAAAGGAAACGCGCTTTTCTGAACAGTGGATTGAAGATTTTTCCAATGGGCTTGCAAACGATATAGAAACCTTTGGAGGGGGGCTATGGGGAGGGGATACCGTGGCCACTACAGGGCCATTGACATTATCACTCACGGCAATTGGTTCGCTGCCTAAGGGACAGGAAGTATTGCGTTCCGGCGCACGGCCAGGGGATGACATTTATGTATCCGGGACGTTAGGTGATGCGGCATTAGGATTGCGGGTTTTAGAGGGTGATCTCAATATTGAAAAGGAAGACTTCAGTAGGGCGTTAGTTTCACGTTATCACCTGCCGCGCCCACGAATGGCGTTGGGGAAGTCATTGCGCTCTATTGCCAGTTCCATGATGGATATTTCTGATGGTTTGATGGGTGATATCGCGCATATTTGTGCATCCAGTAAGTGCGGGGCACGGATTTATGCTGATAAATTACCTTTATCGGATGCCACACAGGCGGTTTTGCAAGAACACAAGAAATTTGCTCCTATGGTATGGTCCGGTGGCGATGATTATGAACTGTTATTTACAGCGGATATCGGACAACGTGGGCAGATTATGAACTGCGCGGAACAGTGTGGTGTTCAGGTGGCCAGAATTGGAGTGACTACAAAAGAATTAAGCGCTGTGTTGTTAGATGAAAATGGCGATAGACTGGCATTAGCGGGGGAGGGATATCGTCATTTTTGAGGGGTATTTATTTTTTGTGGTTTAGTGAGAAGTAGCCGGAAAGGAAAAGGCTGAATGAGCGATGAAGCAGAAGTGGGTTCCGATGCGGCCGAAAATGGTGGCGGTGGTAAGAAGTTACTTGTTATCGGTTTATTAGCTGGCCTTGTCATTGGTGGTGGGGGGGCTGCAGCTGCCCTTATGCTGATGGGAGGTGATGATGGAGAGGCAGGGGGAACTGATGTTGCGGAAGAAGAGGTGGCAAAGCCCAGCCCGCAATATGTGTCACTAGAGCGCGTCTCTTTACCGTTATTGACCAAGACTGGCCGGGTTTTAGGATATATTATGCTGGAACTGTCGATTGAGGTGGAAGGCGACGAGAATAAATTAAGGCTCTTACATCGCTTGCCTGCTTTGAAAAGTGCCTTCTTGCAGAATGCTCATTCCACACCAATTGGCAAAGACGGGCAAGCCGACGTTGTGGACTATCCAGCGTTAAATACGCGCTTTACCGAAGAAGCAAACCAGTTGTTCCAAGAGGATATTGTCAAGAATATCCACGTAGTTCAGGCCCGACGCATGTAGCGGGAATGGATGGGTGAGATTAATCGCGCGGCTGAGGATCGTCATAAATATAGGCCATCATATCTTCAAAAAAGAAGGCGGATGACTAACGGCGGTATTGTATAAAAGTTGAAAGGGGCTGCGCCCCTTTCTCATGACAATAGCCGTGTATCACTAGTTCCCGGCTTCAGGGACACCGCCACCTGCACTAAAGCGGCCGATATTGCCGAATAGCTCCTGGAAGAAGCCAAGTTCGCGGCCGTGGGTGATTGTTTTCTTGGTGACGGGGTTGATGATTTTACCATCTTTTGCAGTAAAGCGGTCAACGGCAATGACATATCCATCATCGTTGAAACGAACGGCTATGATATTCTGTTCTACGATTTTTTCGTCAAAAAACGCGAATTGTTCGGACTTTTTCGAATAATAATACCAACTATTATAGTCAAAGGTAGCTGTTGCTGTTGGGGAGCCTAGCATGGACTGCACTGAATTACGGTTATCAACACCGGGCCGGATGGCTTCTATCAGAGCAGTGTCTGCCTGATAGCCTCTTACATATGTTCGCGGAGAACAGGATGTCAGCACGATCGCGCTTACAATTGTCAAAGTGATAATAGTCAGTGTCGTGCGCAGTTCTGCCAAGGTTATCATGAAGTACAGTCTATCTTTGTTAGCGTGTGTTTATTTCTGGGGTTTGCGTCCATGACAGCATCATGATAGGTCATGGACATACTTTGCGGCAAAGATGGCATTGCTTTGTGATGCTGTCAATTGGCGTCAGGCGATTAGTTTCCTATCTATAGTTATGTGAAGAAGGGATAAGGATTAAATCCATGGAATTATTCTCAAGGGTTTTTGGTCGAAAAACCGCGGAAAAAAAGGCATATCTTCTTTATGTCACTATAGCGAACCACGCGCGTCAGCCGTTGTTTTATACGAAGGGGCACGTCGCCGATACATTAGATGGTCGATTCGATGTTCTAGCAATATATATGTCTTTGGTTTTAATGCGCCTGAATATGGAAACAGATAATAAAAAAGCTGATGACCTTGGGCGTCTTTTGCAAGAGGTTATGTTTGCCAATCTGGACCAAAGTCTGCGGGAAATCGGTGTCGGCGATTTGGGGGTCGGGCCAAAAGTCAAAAAAATGGCAGAAGCCCTGTTCGGTCGCCAAAAAGTTTATGAAGAGGCCTTTGCTGAAGAAGGCGAGGCTTGTGTGTCTGCATTAAAAGAGGCACTGGCCCGCAATTTGTACCGGGGTGAAAAGGTAGATGATAAAGTCCTTACCGCGGTGGCAGAACATATGGTCGCGCAAAAGCTATATCTCCAGGAAGTTGCCTTTAGTGATCTTTGGAAAGGCCAGCCGCGTTTATTAGCGTTCGAGTTATAAATCTATGAATAGTGATACAGATAATCCCCTATCGTTGGCGGAAACAGCAGATACAGTCGAGTTTAGCCGTCTGATCTCCATTGAAATGTTGTCGGAGAGCGGGCGCGACTTTACATTTGAAGCGCATAATGATGAATGTCTGGCGATTGCAGAACGTTTTGACATTAAGGAATTATCATCTTTTAAAATCAAAGGCACAATCGCTCCTTTTGATGATGAGGAGCAGCGTGGTCTTCAGCTGGAAATTACGATTGCGGCCTGTGTTGTACAAAATTGTATTGTGACAGGGGAACCTGTAAAAAGTGAATTGACTGATAAGAATAGAATTCTTTTTTTGCCACAAAAGCAATATAATAGGCTATGTGAGGGGCAAAGTGAGGAATCTGAGTTTTCCACCGAAGAATTGGACTTTGAGCTGTTGCCCGTGGGGAAAATAGATATAGGTGAGCTTGCAACGCAGTATCTTGGTCTTGCGGTGCCGCAATATCCACGCAAAGAAAATGTCGAGGCAAGACAATATAGTAAAGCCGTTTTGGATGAACGCGAGATTGCGAAGGAAAGAGAGAAAAATAACCCTTTCGCAATCTTAACAGAACTGAAACATAATAGTTGATCGGAAAGAATAATAGATTATTGTCATGCTTCAGTTTGGCTGTCATTTTTAGAGAGCTATAAATATAATAATTCGATAAAAACCGCGAAAACGCGGACAGTATTTGTATATTGACCACAGAGATTATTTTGGCACGCGAACTGATTATATCCTTGGATGCTATGGGCGGCGATAACGCACCTGATATTGTTATAGAAGGTGCCAATATTGCCCGTGAACGATATCCGAATCTTCATTTTCTGATTTATGGGAATAAGACTGAGATAGCACCGTTAATCAGTAAATACCCGTTGTTGGCTGACTGCCATGAATTGCGTCATACCGAAAAAACGATCAGTGCTGGCGATAAGCCGGGCCAGGCTTTACGCCGTGGTCGTGATTCCAGTATGGGTCTGGCATTGCAATCTGTAAATGATGGTGAGGCCTGTGCGGCGGTGTCGGCGGGTAATACTGGCGCGCTAATGGCTATGGCAAAATTTATGTTGCGGACTATGCCGGGCATTGATCGTCCGGCGTTGGCCAGCCTCTTGCCGACCTCACGGGGGGAATGTGTGGCCCTTGATTTGGGGGCAAATGTGGAATGCACAGAAAAAAATCTTGTGCAGTTTGCTGTTATGGGGGCGGCTTTTGCCAGAACCGTCTTGGGCCTTAAAAAGCCTACAGTTGGGCTGCTGAATGTCGGGGTTGAAGAATTAAAAGGCAACGATGTCGTAAAAAAGGCAGATCGTATCTTGAGGGAGACGAGTTTGCCTATGGAGTTCGTCGGTTTTACCGAAGGCGATGGGCTTGCTGGTGGCGAAGTTGATGTGGTCGTGACAGACGGCTTTACAGGGAATGTGGCCCTGAAGACGACTGAAGGAACGGCCCGTATGATTTCTAACCTGTTGAGCGATGCGTTGCGTGATAGCATCTGGTCGAAAATAGGTTATTTATTTGTGCGTTCCTCACTGAAAGGGTTGAAGGATCACCTAGACCCCAATAACCATAACGGCGCCGTCTTTATGGGACTGAGCGGCATTGTGGTGAAAAGTCATGGAAGTGCCAGCGGAGCGGGGTTTGCCAGTGCAATTGGCGTGGCTGCGGATATGTCGGCAAATGATCTCTTCGGTAAAATTGCTGCAGATTTGAAAAGCTTTGAAGAAGAACAAACTGGGGTTTCCCAGGAAAAGGCGTCATGAGTATCATTAGGTCTGTCTTTAAGGGGTGTGGGGCGTATCTACCGGAAAAAGTCCTGACGAATGCGGAGCTAGCCACGTGCGTGGAGACGAGCGATGAGTGGATTACGGCGCGCACGGGTATTAAAAAACGCCATATCGCAGCAGAAGATCAAACAACATCAGATTTAGCCATTGCGGCGGCCAATGACGCGCTTAAAGCTGCGGGCATGACAGCGGAAGATATTGACCTTGTCATCGTAGCGACAGCAACACCAGACCAGACTTTTCCTTCTACAGCGTCCCGTGTACAGGCGGGCCTTGGTATGACATCAGGCGTTGCCTTTGATATTCAGGCGGTATGCTCTGGTTTCATATTTGCTTTAACAACAGCCGATAACTATTTGAAAACAGGGCAATACCAAAATGCTTTAGTCATTGGCGCGGAGACATTTTCCCGTATTCTGGACTGGGAAGACCGCACGACATGTGTGTTATTCGGTGATGGGGCAGGTGCTGTTGTCATATCGGCGGAGACAGGCAGCGGAACGTCGACGGATCGGGGTATATTGGCAACGCAAATTCATTCGGATGGGCGGTATAACGATTTATTGTACGTCGATGGTGGTCCTTCTTCGACGAAAACTGTTGGGCATCTTCGCATGCAGGGGCGGGAAGTTTTTCGGCATGCAGTTACAAACTTGGCGTCGGTCGTAAGGGATAGTCTGGCTGTGGCCAATATGAATATGGACGATGTGAATTGGATCGTACCGCATCAGGCTAATAAGCGGATATTGGATGGCACGGCCCGCAAATTAGGTATTGAGGCAGATAGGGTTGTTGTGACTGTAGATCAGCATGCAAATACATCTGCCGCATCAGTTCCTTTGGCGTTGGCAACGGCAGTGAAAGACGGGCGAATCGTTGAGGGTGATGTGATTATCATGGAAGCCATGGGGGGTGGTTTTACATGGGGGGCCTGTCTTTGCCGGTGGTAAAGGGTGGGTTTTTGGCTTTTTTTCATGTTTTTATTGCTTAGATAGCCCCTTAGGAAAACTGTTCATCCCTTTGATATTGACTGGATATTTTTCGGCGATTACCCTGATAGGGAATTAGGGAAGAAAGATTATGGCTGGAAAAACAATAACGCGTGCAGATTTGAGCGAAGCTGTCTATCAAGAAGTAGGTTTGTCACGTAACGAGTCCGCGGACTTGGTAGAGGCTATTTTGAAAGAGATTTCTGATAACTTGACGCAGAATGACAATGTAAAAATATCTTCTTTCGGTAGTTTTATGGTCCGTGATAAAGGCGGGCGTGTAGGCCGCAATCCCAAGACCGGAGAGGAAGTCCCCATTGACCCGCGCCGGGTACTTGTTTTCAGACCATCGCAAGTTCTTAAGGAACGGGTCAGCCGTTTAGCAGAAAAGTAAGTAATTTTCGTTTCATCGTAAATTAGAGGTCCGGGTTTTCCGGGCAGCTATGTGTGTTTTTAAGCGACTGTGATGGCTGTAAAAGAGAAAAAATCTCCTAAAGCATACCGCACGATTAGTGAGGCGGCCTCTGAATTAGATGTGCAGCAGCATGTTCTACGGTTTTGGGAAAGCAAATTTGC
Organism: Kordiimonas sp.; assembly: GCA_002700365.1. Taxonomy (GTDB): domain Bacteria; phylum Pseudomonadota; class Alphaproteobacteria; order Sphingomonadales; family Emcibacteraceae. The sequence goes on from PADB01000012.1 coordinate 148,649, forward strand.
ACAAATTAAGCCGATGAAACGTGCAGGGGGGCGACGTTATTATCGTCCCGAGGATATTGAACTCCTTACAGCGATTAGAGAGCTGCTCTATACGCAAGGTTACACGATCAAGGGTGTACAGAAGATATTGCGTGAGCAGGGGGTGAAGCGGCTTTTAGCGGCATTGCATGAAGAGAAAAAGGAGAGCGATGCCCTCCCGGTGTCGTTACCAAGGGTTGCAAGTGATCCGGTGTCTGCGCTAAAGGCAAATGATGATGGCCAAGAGCAAAAGGGTGAGCAGGAGGGTAGTCAAAACCTGCATCAGCAGAATGCTGAATATCAAAAAATGCGTGATGTTCTTGGGCGGTTAAAAGAAATCAAAAAAATGTTAAATGCCGAGTTGCCCTTATAGGCGCATGGCATTATATTGCGCCAACTTTAGTGACGGAACGTAGCGCAGCCTGGTAGCGCACTTCACTGGGGGTGAAGGGGTCGCTGGTTCGAATCCAGTCGTTCCGACCATATTAAAAGCCTGTTTAACGATGATGTTAAGCAGGCTTTTTTTATGATTATGGTGCGGATATAGGCTGATTTAACAAATATTTAGCTTTGTTGCCATAGGTTGAGGCTCACCAAACAGTTGTGCTTCATGGGATGATTATGTGGTTTAAAACGAAGTTAATTATCTTTAGTTCTATTTTTCTTCTTATTGCCCTGGGTTACTATTTTGATAATTCCGGTCTGGTGGGGAAAAATGCAGATCATGTCATGCCGACAATGCTCATGGTGATGATTGGTGGGCTTATTGTATTGGCTATTATTCATTATCGTCATTTGCATAATCTAGAACTGAATTTGCGCCAGCAATTTGAGACTATTTTCAAGACGAAGGTCATGGGATTTATGGCTGTGGATCGGGAAGGCTGGCTGCAAAATGGTAATCGTAAGGCGCTGAAATATTTTGGCCTTGAGAGCACTAACGTTCGCAAATTACACCTTAGTGATGTGTTGACGCCAGAGGCCGCCCGAAAAATTCAGGCGGATTTTATTGATAAAGAAGCTTTTGGTGAAATCTATGAAGTAGAGGGACGGCGCAGCGATGGTGAATTATTTGATGTTGAAGTGTCCCTTGGGGAAATTCCATTATCACCAGGCGGGGATTTTACATTAATTGTTCGGGACATATCACGTCGGAAACGTCTGGAAAACCAGCTTCATCAGCAAATTTTACATCTGAAAGATGCAGAAGGGATAGCAGGCCTGGGTCATTGGCGTATGGATGTGCCGACGGGTAAAATTGAATGGTCTGATGAATGCTATAGAATTCATGGGTATGATCGTAGCGAATACACGCCTTCTTATGAGAGATTAGAAGAGTTTGTCCATCCTGATGAAGTTGATGACTTTAAATCATCCGTAGAGGAGATGATACATACCGGGCAGCCATCGGTGAAAAAAGTACGGATTTTCCGTCCAACAGGAGAGCTTCGCCATTTACAGGTTAAAAGTACCGTGAAGCCGGATGAGACCGGCCGGGTCATCGAAATGTTCGGTGTTATTCAAGATGTGACGGAGCGCGTAGAACAAGAGGAAAGCCTGCATAGAAATCAGGTCGAACTGGAACGCCGCGTTCTGGAATTGGAGGATTTGCATGTTCGTTTAGAGCAACAAGCTGCAGAATTAGTCCATATGTCAGAAGACTTGGCCATATCAAAAGAGGAGGCTGAGCACGCAACCATGGCAAAGTCAGAATTTCTGGCCACCATGAGTCACGAGATTTGAACGCCTATGAACGGCGTTTTAGGGATGACATCCTTGTTGCTGGAAACGCCACTTACGGAACAACAACGGCATTATGCTGAAACCGGGCATGAATCAGCGCAGGCTCTTTTGACAATTATAAATGATATTCTGGACCTTTCCAAACTGGAGGCCGGGAAAGTAGAGCTAGAAAACCTTCCCTACAGTATTGAAAAATTGGTCGCGGGAGTAGCCACGCTGTTATCCGAACGTGCAAGCAGTAAGGGGGTACTATTGCAGGTGGAGGAGACAAGAGATATTCCCCCGCTATTACAAGGTGACCCGACACGCCTGAAGCAGGTTTTATTTAATTTGGTTGGTAATGCCATCAAATTTACAGAACAAGGGCAAGTGACCGTCCGTACTGTTTATAGTAAATCGCAAGAGGGGCAGCCCGCACGATTACGATTTGAGGTGGTCGACAGTGGTATAGGCATATCAGAAGAGCAACAAAGCCTACTTTTTGATCGCTTCACGCAGGCGGACAACTCTATTACACGTAAGTTTGGAGGAACAGGGCTGGGACTGTCTATATGTCGGCAACTTGTCGAATTAATGGGAGGGCAGATTGGTGTGCACAGTGTTCTCGGTAAAGGGAGTACATTCTGGTTTGAGGTGCCGGCAGAGCTTTCAATGAAGGATATCGTTGAGGGGACGGAAAACCTTACAGGTCAGAAGGTTGCTGATGTTGTGACGAAACAGAAAGTTCTGGTGGCGGAAGACAATGAGATAAATCAAATGCTGATCCGTGCGCTATTGGAAAAATACGACCATAGTGTCCGGATTGTAAGTAACGGTGTGGAAGCACTTGCGGCGATAGAAGCTGATGATTTTGATGTTGTTTTAATGGACATCCAGATGCCAGTCATGGATGGCATTAGTTGCGCGCAGGAAATACGGAAGCTAGAGGGTGACAAAGGCCGTATTCCTATTATTGCGTTGACGGCAAATGCGATGAGTGGCCAAAAAGAAGAATATCTGGCGTCTGGGATGAACGGCTATGTATCAAAGCCTATAGATCAGCATAAATTAATAGTTGAAATGATGACGGTGACAGCAAACCGGACAAGAGTTCTTCCTGATAAAGTTGAAGAAATAATGCTCCCAGATGAGGCCATGGTTGATAACCAAACAGAGATAATTGCTAAAAAACGCACTATGGCAGATCAGGAGCAGCAAAAAGCTCTGAAAGATTTAGCGGCTAGTTTTGAAGATCTAATATGACGACCCGCCATAAGGCTCTATCATAGGCGGAGAACAGTGTCTGTTACATAGTAGATTTTCTTTTTATTCCCTTATAAAAAGTGAGGCTGTATGGGCTTCTGTATTAGGGATATAATGGTGAGCGATGTATATTAAGAAAGCTCACAGATGATGAGCCTGTTACATACACAGTATGAATGTAAATAATGATTATTGGCATTCCTAAAGAAACGAAAATCCATGAGTACCGTGTCAGCATGACACCGGATGCGGTTGCGGACTTATGTGCGCATGGTCATGTTTGTTATGTGCAGCAGTCTGCCGGGGTGGCTGCCGGGTTTTCTGACAGGGATTACCAACAGGCGGGGGCGCATATTGCGACAACACGTGAAGAGGTTTTCCTGCTGGCGCAACTGATCGTCAAGGTCAAAGAGCCGCATAAGGAAGAAATCGCATTATTACGCCCGGAGCATATTTTGTTCACTTTTTTGCACCTGGCGGCGGTGCCAGATATTGCGGCCCTTTTGTTGGCATCTGGTTGTACTGCGATTGCCTATGAGACGGTGACCGATGATAAGGGGCGCCTGCCGTTGCTGATGCCTATGAGCATGGTGGCTGGTCGCATGGCTATTCAGGCCGCCGCCCGCTGCCTAGAGCAGGAATACGGGGGTAAAGGCCTGCTGATGTCGGGTATCCGGGATGTCCCTGCGGCAAAAGTTATTATCATTGGGGCCGGCACAGTAGGTCGTAATGCGGCGATGGTGGCGATAGGGATGGGGGCAGATGTTATCGTTATTGATAAACAGGCAGCCAGTTTACAGGCGATCAAGAAGGAGTATGGGGAGAGGATAGAAACTGTTCTCTATAGCCCTGAAAATTTGATGACTTATTTGGCGCAGGCCGATGTGATTGTCGGGGCCGCGTTACAGGCAGGGAAGCGTGCCCCTAAGATTTTGACCCGTCAGCATCTGAAGACTTTGCAACATGGAACTGTTTTGGTTGATGTTTCTATAGATCAGGGGGGCTGTTTTGAAAGTAGTCGTCCGACAACACATGCAGATCCCAGTTATATAGAAGAAGGTATTGTACATTATTGTGTGACCAATATGCCGGGGGCTGTACCGCGTACTTCAACCATGGCTCTTTCGCAGACGACCTTGCCATATATACTGAGACTGGCCAATAAGGGGGTGGCAGATGCCATGAACGATAAATATGGGTTAGTCGATGGGATAAATATTCATGCAGGAAAAATATATCACGAAGCTGTCGCGTCAGCTTTGCAGCAAGTCAAAACAAAGGGCGCATAAAAAGTTCGCAAAGAGAATTATAGGTCGTTTTTACAATTAGCCTCTTGAGTTCTGGAAAGGACTCCATTAGGCATGACAAAAAAGAGAATTACCCCTTTGGATTTGACGGTTATATAGGTTGTGCAGCATGGAAAATGATAAATTACGGGAAAGTGCGCTTTCCTATCATCGGGAAACTCCTCCGGGTAAGCTTGCCATTGCACCAACAAAACCATTGGCGAACCAACGTGATCTGTCGAAAGCCTATTCGCCAGGAGTGGCTTTTGCCTGTGAGGAAATTGTCAAAGACCCGCGTGAGGCAGCAAATGTAACAGCACGGGGTAATCTGGTTGGTGTGGTTACCAATGGTACGGCCGTATTGGGGCTTGGGGCCATTGGGCCGCTAGCAGCCAAGCCCGTGATGGAAGGGAAGGCCGTTTTATTTAAGAAGTTTGCGGATATTGATGTTTTCGATATAGAGCTGGATGAAACAGACCCGGATAAGCTGGTGGATATGATCGCCGCATTAGAACCCACCTTTGGCGGGATCAATCTGGAAGACATCAAAGCCCCTGAATGTTTTGTTGTGGAAAAAAAATTACGGGAACGAATGAACATTCCGGTATTCCATGATGACCAGCACGGAACAGCCATTGTTGCGGGGGCCGCAGTCTATAACGGATTGCGTGTTGTTAATAAGAAAATAGAGGATGTGAAACTGGTTTCCACGGGCGGTGGGGCCGCAAGTCTGGCATGCCTGGATTTGCTTGTGGGAATGGGGTTGAGAAAAGAAAATATCTATCTCGTGGATCGTGTCGGTGTGGTGTATGAGGGCCGTGAAGAAGACAATAATTCCTATAAGTCACGCTATGCACAAAATACTCCCTTGCGCACATTAGACGATGTGATTGATGGCGCGGATATATTCCTGGGGTTATCAGGGCCTGATGTATTGAGCCCATCTATGGTCAAAAAAATGGCGTCACAACCACTTATTCTTGCCATGGCCAATCCGACACCGGAAATTTTACCAGAGGTGGCACTTGAAGCACGACCGGATGCTATTTTAGCAACGGGACGTTCGGACTATCCAAACCAGGTGAATAACGTGTTGTGTTTCCCCTTTATCTTCCGCGGGGCGCTGGATGTAGGGGCGACAACCATTAATGAAGAAATGAAAATTGCCTGTGTAGAAGCCATCGCAGATTTGGCATATCAGGAATTAGATGAAACTGTCGCAAATGCCTACAGTGGCCAGGAATTGAAATTTGGTCCACAGTACCTTATTCCGAAGCCGTTTGATCCACGGTTGATCTCTGTTATAGCCCCGGCAGTGGCCAAAGCCGCGATGGATAGCGGTGTTGCCAGCCGACCGTTGGAAGATTTTGACGCCTATCGCGCGAAATTAAACCAGTTAAATATTCGTTCTCAGCTGTTAATGCAGCCGATCTTTAACAGTATTAAAGGATCACAAAAACGTTTGGTTTATGCAGAAGGTGAAGATGTACGTGTTTTACGGGCTGTACAGGCTGTAATTGACGAAGGTGTTGCGCGTCCAATCCTGATCGGTCGCCCGGATGTCGTGCAGCATCGTATTGATAGCCTTGGCTTACGGTTGGAAATGGGGCGGGACTTCGACCTGACTAATCCGGAAAACGATCCAAGATATAAAGATTACTGGCAGGAATTACATAATCTTGTGGGACGAAAGGGCGTTTCTGCGGAAGCGGCCAAGACGATTATACGGACAAATACGACGGCCATTGCATCGGTGATGTTGCGGCGGGGTGAGGCCGATGCAATGATCTGTGGTAGCTATGGCCGGTTTGATTTTCATCTTCGTTATATAATGGATATTTTGGGGCGTAAGACCAAGGGCAAAAACATTTCTTCATTGTCGGTGTTGTTGTTGCCGAAGGGGCCATTATTCTTGTCCGATGCCTTTATTGGCATAGAACCTACGGTGGATCACATTATTGAAACAACATTAGCGTCCATTAAACAGGTACAAAAGTTCGGCATTACGCCTAAGGTCGCTTTATTATCACATTCTAATTTTGGAACATCCAAGGCCCCCTCGGCCCGCAAGATGCGTGAGGCGACGACACAGTTACGTAATATGCAATTAGGGGTGGAGCTGGATGGTGAAATGCATGCGGATGCAGCTTTGGATGCAAGTATTCGTGCGGCTATTTATCCCATGTCAGACCTGACCGGACAGGCCAATCTTTTGATTATGCCTAATCTGGATGCGGCCAATATTGCGCTGGAATTAGTGAAATCGATTGATGACGCACTGTTCATCGGGCCTGTCTTGCAAGGGGTTGGATATCCAGCGCATATTGTTACACCTGCGGTTTCTGCACGGGGAATATTTAATATGAGTGCGCTTGCTGTTATTGACGCCATGCAGTCATCTTAGTTTGGCTGTCGCCATAGTTTGACTGTCGTCGTTGTTTTAATGGCAAAGTGATACATTGATACGGCTGATTATCTTCAGGCCGATGATGCGATTGTTCCCCCTTGTAGTTTTGTGCTTATGAAACGGAGCGATGGTTGGGGTTGCAGTTTTATGTGTACATGTTAAGTATGTCATGGGGGACAGGCAGGCACATAAAATAAAGGCATCTCAATGGGATACTATGTGGGAACAGTGGCACGCCACTATAACCGACAAATTGCTTTTTGGCTGTTATGTGTTTGTGCGCTTGTATTTCTGATGGTGATGGTTGGCGGTATTACCCGGTTAATGGAGGCCGGTTTATCCATGGTGCGTTGGGAGCCGCTTAGTGGTATTCTTCCCCCGCTTTCAGAGGCGGAATGGCAACAAGAATTTGCCCATTACAAAGAATATCCTGAATACCAGAAGATTAATAAGGGCATGTCCCTTACGGAATTTAAGGGTATTTTCTATTGGGAGTACGGCCACAGGCTATTGGGCCGTGTGATCGGCCTCGCTTTTTTTCTGCCCCTATTATATTTTTTGATTAAACGACGTGTATCTGCGGCATTAATGCCGAAATTAATTTTCATGTTTATTCTGGGCGGCGCGCAAGGCTTTCTGGGCTGGTTTATGGTGAAAAGCGGTCTGGTGGATCATCCGGATGTCAGCCATTACCGTTTAACGGCTCATTTAGGTTTAGCGGTCTTTATTTATGGTTATATGTTTTGGGTCGCATGTGATTTATTGACTGACCGTTATAGCAGTACATTGGGCGGGCGAAATCCGATCAGGATAACATGGTTATTTATTGTGCTTGTCTATACGCAGATTTTGCTCGGCGGGCTTGTGGCCGGATTAAACGCCGGTTTCAGTTATAATACATGGCCATTAATGGATGGGGCGTTGATACCAGAGGGATTATTTGATTTATCGCCCTGGTATTATAATTTGACCTCTAATCTTATAACAGTGCAGTTTAATCACCGACTATTGGCCTATGTGATTGTTTTTATGGCCATAGGACTTTGGTTTAAATTTGCGAACGGGAGTAATCCCCGCTTGAAGGTGTTATCACTGTTATTATTGATTGTGGTGGGGTTGCAGGTTGCACTTGGGATTTTAACGTTAGTTTATGTAGTGCCTGTAGCTCTCGCATCTTTACATCAAATGGGGGCTATGGTCGTCTTTAGTGTAGGGTTACTGATGTTGCATCGCATGAAGGTCTAGACCTGGAGGGGTGAGGATGGACGGCTGTATCGTTTATATGACATGCGGTAGTGTTGAAGAGGCCAAGGACATAACAAAGAAGGTGGTCGAGGAACGACTGGCGGCCTGCGGTAATATCATGGCACCGATAACGTCTATTTATGAATGGGACGGAAAGTTAGCTGAGGAGGCTGAGATAGGCGTTATGCTCAAGACACGGGAGGTGAAAGCGACAGATTTAATGGCGCGCCTGAAAGAGCTGCATTCCTATGATGTGCCGTGTATTATCAGATGGTCGATGAGCGGTGGTGATCCCGATTATTTGCATTGGCTGTATGAGAAGACAGCATAAATTCATGAGGAAATACCAAGAGAAAAGCGGCCAAAAGGCCGCTTTTTTGTTTTAGATATAGGCTTAAAACCCGGATTATCGTGGACTAGAGAGTTTCAAGGGCCTGATCCAGGTCCGCAATAATATCCCCATGGTCTTCAATGCCGATAGATAAACGAATGACGTCCGGCCCTGCTCCTGCTTTTATTTGCTCTGCTTCTGAAAGTTGACGGTGGGTTGTAGAGGCCGGATGGATAATGAGGCTGCGGGTATCTCCAACATTTGCCAGATGCTTAAACAAGCCCACTTTATTGACAATCTGCACCCCGGCGTCATACCCGCCCTTTACACCAAAGGTCATGACCGCGCCGGCGCCCTTCGGCATATATTTTTGTGCCAGATTATAATAGGGACTGTCTGAAAGGCCAGCATAGGAGACCCATTCTATCTTATCATGTGCTTGTAAGTATTCGGCAACGGCCTGCGCATTCTGACAATGTTTTTCCATGCGTAAAGGTAATGTTTCAATACCGTTCATCAAGAGAAAGGCATTCATCGGTGAGAGGCATGGCCCTAAATCACGCAATCCTAATGCACGGCAAGCAATAGCAAAGGCAATATTGCCCATCTCAGGACCAAAGACATCCGCAAATACCATCCCATGATATGAAGCGTTTTCCATTGTCAATGTCGGGTATTTATCCGATGCAGACCAGTCAAACTTCCCGGAATCGACAATAATCCCGCCCAGGGAATTACCTTGCCCACCCATGAATTTTGTCAGGGAATGCACGACGATGTCCGCGCCAAACTCAATTGGTCGACATAAGTAAGGGGTAGCCAGTGTGTTATCAACGACCAGAACAATGCCAGCGTCATGTGCAATTTGGGCAATTGCCTCAATATCAGTGACGATCCCGCCTGGATTAGCCAGACTTTCGATAAAAATGGCTTTGACATTATCATTAAGAGCCTTGCGGAAATTTTCAGGGTCGGTGGGATCAATAAAAGTTGCCCCCCAGCCCATTTTCTTAAAAGACTGGCTTAGTTGAGTAACCGAACCACCATAGAGTTTGTTGGAAGCGAGGATTTCATCACCACTGCTGAGCAAAGTATGAAATACGATGAATTGTGCGGCATGGCCTGAAGCTACGGCAAGGGCGGCAGGGGCGCCTTCTAATGCCGCAACGCGCGCTTCCAGTGCCCCAACAGTAGGATTCGTGAGGCGTGAATAGATATTGCCAAATTCCTGTAGATTAAAGAGGCGCGCGGCATGATCAGAATCCTGAAATTCAAAGGAGGCTGTTTGATAAATAGGTGTGGCGCAGGCCCCCGTGGCAGGATCGGCCTGTTGGCCAGCATGAACGGCAAGTGTAGAAAAATGTGGCGTGTCAGACATATGGGTCCCCTTAAACTTTATGCCTTAATGTGTTAAATCAGAAGGTTACAAACAAGGTATTATGATACCATTTTTATAACTTATTGATTTATATGAATTAATTTGTGTTGACTATTAATTAAACGGTGGCATATTGCCCCGGTCCCTGTGAGAGGCGGAAGGCTATGCCGACAATGCCTTTTACAGTAATGAAAAATTCGATCAGGCACTAGTATTTTCACGTGGGTTTATGACCGCATGTGTTAAGGCAGGCCAAAGGAATTGGAAGAAATGAAAACCTTTACAGCAACACCTAATGATATTGAAAAGAAGTGGGTGCTGATTGATGCAGAAGGCGTAGTATTGGGCCGTTTGGCAGCTATTATCGCAAATGTTCTGCGCGGCAAGCATAAACCTTCTTATACACCGCATATGGATTGTGGCGACTATGTCGTTGTAATCAATGCCGATAAAGTAAAACTGACTGGCCGTAAAATGACCGATAAGGTTTATTACCGTCATACAGGTCATCCCGGTGGTATTAAATCTACGACACCGGGTGAAATCCTGTCAGGTGATTTTCCTGAGCGCGTTTTGACCAAAGCCGTACAGCGTATGATCCCAAGCGGGCCATTGGGTCGTCAGCAAATGCGTAACCTGCGTGTTTATGCTGGTGCGGAACATGCCCATGAAGCACAAAAACCGGAAGTGCTGGACGTTGCCGGTATGAACGTTAAAAATACAAGGAGCCGTTAATCATGGCTGAAGATAAAAAAACCTTGGAAGATTTAAAAGAGGTTACTGTTGCGGCACCGGCTGAGGTTGCTGTAGAGGAAGCCGTCCCTGCAGAACCCAAAATTGATGAGCAGGGTCGCGCATATGCTACAGGTCGTCGTAAAGACGCAGTTGCGCGGGTCTGGATTAAACCGGGTAACGGTACAATCACAGTTAACGGGCGCGATCAAGAGACCTATTTCGCACGTCCGACGCTGCGTATGATTGTTAACCAGGCGTTTGAAGTTACCCAACGTGAAGGCCAATATGATGTAATTTGTACGGTGACAGGTGGTGGTTTATCCGGTCAGGCCGGTGCTGTACGCCACGGTCTGAGCCGTGCGTTGACAAATTATGAGCCTGCATTGCGCGGTGTTCTGAAAGCCAGCGGCTTCCTGACACGTGATGCGCGTGTGGTTGAACGTAAGAAATACGGTAAGGCGAAAGCCCGCCGGAGCTTCCAGTTCTCCAAGCGTTAATTTTCAAAATATATTGTTATGGAAAAGGGCTGCTCTCCGGTGGCCCTTTTTCTGTTTTAGGGAAAGTAGAGATATTATCCCGCGGCGTTATGGTGTTAAGCTTATAGGATTAGGGGTTTATGATCTGAGAGCTATGTTAACGGCCAAGGGCTGCTCTTACGAAGCGATTAATGATTGTAGTAAGAGAACTTTATACTATCCTTCTGGTCGATTAGTCGTTTAATTGAATGTGGTGGTTGGGGGCGGTTATGACTCAAAAATCATATCATAAATTAAGGACCATTTTTGCAATTTTTCCAGGCGGATATAAATACCATTCCGCCCTGTTTCTGCGGCAGCATTATCAGGTCATCAGTGCAAAGCGGAGCTTATGCAGGTTATTTTTGGATTTGTTGGTTGCATTGTGTTTCCGGATTTGGATTCCTGCCCGGGCCTTCAGTATTCGTAAAAGACATAAGCTAAGCCTAAGGGAAGTTTTTCAGAACATACGGCTTTCTTTTGCGGGCTTTATGGACCCTAATGATGTTGCTCTTTTGAATATTCAAGATGAGAAAGGCCTTAATTATTATATGAGGCGTTTCGAGTTGGCGCCTATCATGCGCCAGATTAATCCGGCAGGCTGGCAGCCAGATTGTGCGCTTAATAACAAAGAATTATTCTATGACCGCTGTCTGTCATACGGTCTTCCGCATCCGCAAATTGTAGGACTGTACGTTGACGGGACAATTACATGGAGGAACGTGTTATATGAGAAGAAGTTTCCTGACGGTTTTATTGCCAAGCCGGTCGCAGACCGGGGCGGTGCAAGAATCAAGAGATTAAAAGTTGCCTTTGACAGTCCATCTGAACAGGGGAATTTAGAACGCTTTATAGCAGAGTCTTTAGAGGGTGAAATTGGCCCCTATCTCATACAGGAATTTATTGCGCCACACCCTTTGCTTGTGCCGATCGCCTGTGATGCGCTTCCAACCATCAGGATGACGACGATAATGAATGAGAAGGGGGCGCCAGAGCTTACCACTCAGGTTATTCGTATGCCGAGCGAGTACCTTGTTGCTGTAGATAATTTAAAGGCAGGGGGAATGATTGCTCCGCTAGATGACAGTGGGTATTTAGGAAGAGCAATTAGAGGACGGAGATATGGGGAGTTTACAGTTCATCCTGCAACGGGTCAGAAAATAAAAGGTCTTCAAGTGCCGTATTTTGATGAAGCGAAAGAGCTTGTTCTAAAAGCACATTATGAGGCCTTTAGGGAATATACGCTTGTGGGTTGGGATTTGGCGATTGCCCAATTTGGTCCTGTATTGATCGAAGGTAATTCGAAGCCAAGTGTTATTGTCGCACAGAGGGCCAATATGAAAGGAATCGGAGAGACCCGATTTGGTGATTTAATTGCTTACCATTTGGCACGCAGTGAAGAGGAAAAAGCGGGAAATTTGTCTTGATATGCAGTGTAAATGACTTTTTCTCAGATTGCGGTTATGGAACAGGGGCACATTGAGTGGCCCTTTTTCTATTCCGGGATATTGTTTGTTTTCGGAATATTGGGTATGAGATGATTATATTTATTTAGATGTAAGGTTGTGAGAGATGCAGAAAATTCGTGTCGGTATTTTAGGAGCAAGTGGCTACACAGGGGCGGAATTGGTACGCTTGTTGGCACAGCACCCTTATGTCGAAATTGCCTTGTTGACGGCCGACCGCAAGGCGGGGCAGCCGTTGCAGTCCGTCTTCCCGCATCTGGGGTATCTTGATCTGCCTGACCTAGTGGCGATCGATGATGTTGAATGGGCGGGGTTAGATCTGGATTTGGTATTCTGTGCTCTTCCCCATGCGACATCACAAAAGATTATCAAGGGACTATTGCATGGGGCTGATGATACTTTATTGGATGATATGATTGTTGTTGATGCCACGGATCATGCGTCGGCTATTCAGAAATCCGTTAAGGTTATTGATCTGTCGGCTGACTTTCGGCTGCGGGATGTAGAAACTTATGCCAAGTGGTACGGGGGAGAGCATACGGCTCCTGAATTGCAGCAGGAGGCTGTATATGGGCTGACGGAACTTTCGCGCGAAGAAGTAAAGTCAGCGCGGCTTGTGGCTTGTCCAGGATGTTATCCAACGGCTGCATTACTAAGCCTTATCCCGTTACTTTTAGCGAAGGTGATTTCTACAGAAGGGATCATCATTGACGCAAAGTCCGGTGTGAGCGGCGCAGGGCGGTCTTTACGGGAAAGTAATCTGTTTACCGAGGTTGCTGAAGGCATGCACCCATATGGTATTGCGGCGCACCGTCATTCTCCTGAAATTGAACAGGAATTGAGCAAAGCAGCGGGCGAGGGCGTCTATGTTACCTTCACACCGCACTTGGTGCCTATGAACCGTGGGGAACTAGAAACAATCTACGTGACTTTAGCCGATGGACAGAGCGGGGAAGATTTGCGTGCCGTGCTGTCGAAACAGTATGCGGAAGATCATTTTGTGCAGGTTTTGGGAGAGGGAGATATTCCTGCAACACGGAATGTTCGTGGCTCTAACTTGTGCCAAATAGCTGTGTTTGATGATCGCATTCCGGGACGGGCTATTATTGTCGTGGCGATTGATAATCTGGTAAAAGGGTCATCGGGGCAGGCCATACAGAATATGAATTTGATGTTCGGTTTTCCAGAAACATTGTCTTTGGAACAAGCCCCATTATTTCCATAATCAGTGTTTCTGATACGGTCACGTTAATCACATGAGGAGAAAGCATCGTGGGACGAATAACGTCAGGTGGCGGGATGTTACAGTCCTATAAGGGGATATGGCCAAAGCTGGGTCAGGATGTTTTTATTGCGCCCGGGGCGCAAATTATCGGGGATGTAGAGATCGGTTCGGGGAGCAGTATTTGGTTTAATTGTGTACTGCGTGGTGATGTGAATAAAATTCGCATTGGCCGCAATACAAATATACAGGACGGGTCTGTGGTGCATGTGGAAAGTGGTGGGGCCGCTACCATTATCGGGGATGACGTTCTTATTGGGCATATGGCATTGGTGCATGGTACAGTCCTCGAAGATCAGGCCTTTGTCGGTATGGGTGCGGTGACTATGGATGGTTGCTGTATTGAAGGCCAAGGCATGTTGGCGGCAGGGGCGTTGTTAACGCCGGGAAAACGTATCAAGACTGCGGAGTTATGGGCCGGACGTCCGGCAAAATTGATCCGTACGTTACGTCCTGAAGAATTAGCTGGTTTGGCAAAAGGGACAAGCCATTATGCCCAAATGGCCCAGACTTATTTGACTGAATATAGTGACCGTTAGCAGTCCTTTGTGGCCAGATGAGGTATCAATAACGTAAAGATTAGAAGCGAAAAGGCCCGCAAATTATTGCGGGCCTTATACCTTATTTATGTGTCGTTCAATTCTTTTAGGTTTTAACTTTCTTCAGTATCATTGCGGACGCGGACATAAGTGCCGGGCGCATCTTCAAGCAGAGGAAGTTTTCCATCACCAGGCATGCGGGCATCTATTATTTTCCTTCCTCCGGCTTTTTTGGAAAGCCATTTATGCCAGTCGGTCCACCATGATCCTTCATGCTCCATGGCACCTTCCAGCCATTCTGACGCCGTATCAGGAATTTTATCATTTAGCCAATGGTTATATTTGTTGGCCGCGGGGGGATTAACTACACCTGCAATATGTCCTGATCCGGCAAGGACAAAACGTCTGTCGCCAGTAAAGTGCTGTGTAGCTTTATACACAGATGCATAAGGACAAATATGGTCGGCAATTGCTGCCTGAATATATGTGGGTATGGTGATATTTGCCAAATCTATTGGTACGCCTTTTAATTTAACCTTCCCGGGTTTTATAAGATTGTTTTCAAGATAGAATTCTTTCAGATATTGTTGATGGGACGTTTTGGTAAGACGTGTGGTGTCGGCATTCCAATAGAGAAGGTCGAAAGCCGTTGGATCCTTACCCATCATGTAATTATTAACCACAAAAGACCAGATCAAGTCATTAGAGCGCAAGCTGCTAAATGTCTGACCCATAATATCTCCATCGAGATAGCCTTTCTCGTCCATCGCTTTTATTTGTGTTGCCAGTTGTTCCTCATCAACGAACAATGTCAGTTCTCCGGCCTCACTAAAGTCAACTTGGGTGACAAAAAATGTTGCTGATTTTACGCGATCTTCCAGCTGACCCTGGGCCCCCAGATAGGCAAGAGTGCAGGTGAGCAGTGTACCGCCAATACAATAGCCGACCGCATTTATGCTTTCTTCTCCTGTGGCGTCCTTAATAGCGTCCATCGCCGCCAGTGGGCCATGAGTCATGTAGTCTTCAAAGCCGTAGTCTGCCATGCTGGCATCGGGATTTCGCCATGAGAGGATGAAAGTTGTATAGCCCTGATCCGTAAGCCATTTGACCATTGAATTCTTTTCCTTGAGATCAAGGATATAAAATTTGTTGATCCACGGTGGTACGATCATCACTGGAGTTTTGTAGACTTTTTTAGTGGTGGGTGTGTATTGAATAAGCTGTATCAGGTCATTTTGATAGACGACCTTGCCGGGCGTTGTGGCAATATTTTTACCTAGTTCAAACGCTTCTGTATCTGTCATGCGAATTTTGATATTGCCGGTTTTCGGGTCCATGTCGTGCAACATGTTCTTCATGCCCTGGACTAAATTCTGTCCGTGCTGTTTAACAGTTTCACGTAGGACTTCGGGGTTTGTGGCGGCAAAATTTGTAGGAGAAATAGCATCGACAAATTGTCGTGTGTAGAAATCCAGTTTTCCTGCATCTTTGGGGCTGGTGCGGGCATTTTCCTGTACAATGTCAGTCATCCAACGTGACATTAATAAATAGGATTGTTTGATAAAGTCAAAGACCTGATTTTCCTGCCACTCGTCATCACGGAAACGTTTGTCCCCTTGGGCAGGTTTGATAACAGGGTCCACATCTGTATCGCCCATGGCCTTGCGCACTGAGTTTTGCCAAAGCCGCAAATAATCCTGCCAAAGGGACATTTGCATTTCCATCATTTTTTCGGGATTGGCTGCCATTTGTGCAGACATGTCAATCAAGGCATTACCGATATTCATTGGGTCCATGCTGGGAAGGCCGCTTTTTAGGCTTTGTTCGCGCATATATTCATTGGCGAGACGTTGGCACTCTTCGAAAGCGCGGGTCATGTCCTCCGTCAGTTCTGTGAAGTCGATATCTGTAAAGCCGTTGTCTTGCATGATCCCTCCTTAAATACACGACGGCAGGGTGCCATCATACGAGGCGTTCACCATAATGATTTAGCCTCTAAAACATGTAAAATAATTGTAATGATTTTCGTAGGACAACCATAGTTTTTTTTTGTGTCAGTGACGTTTCAATAGGGGTGTATCCAATATGGCTGTGAAATGTTTTCCAAATTGAGCCCCCGAAAGTCAATTCACTGTTTTCGAATAGAAAAATGCCTGCTATAGAAAAGGCTGCACGATGTGGCCACTTTATTGATGGTTTCACATTCCCTATATCGCGACCTACATCACAATGTGAGTTCACAATGGAAACGGAATTTTACCGGATTAAAAGATTGCCCCCTTATGTGTTTGCCGAAGTCAATAAGATGAAGGCAGAGGCGCGGGCCGCCGGTGATGATATCATTGATTTAGGGATGGGTAATCCAGACCTGACACCGCCACAGCATGTGATTGATAAAATGGTGGAGACGGTACAAAATCCGCGCGTACATCGTTATTCGATGTCAAAGGGAATACCGGGTTTGCGTAAGGCCGTAAGCGGTTATTATCAGCGTCGCTTCAACGTGGGATTAGATCCGGAAAATGAGATCGTCGTTACATTAGGATCCAAAGAAGGATTGGCGAACCTTGCGCAGGCAATTACGGCACCGGGTGATGTGATCCTTGTGCCGAACCCCAGCTATCCCATCCATCACTTTGGTTTTATAATTGCCGGTGCAACAATACGGCATATTCCTTTGGGGCCGGGTCATGATTTTATGGAAACGGTGACACAAGCTGTAAAGCATAGTGTGCCAAAACCATTAGCCCTGGTGCTTAATTTTCCTGCGAACCCAACCGCAGAAGTTGTTGATTTGGCGTTTTATAAAGAAGTTGTCGCCTTTGCACGTCAGCACGATATTTATGTGTTATCAGACTTGGCGTATTCGGAAATATATTTTGATGATAACCCGCCGCCGTCTATTTTAGAGGTGCCGGGGGCAAAAGATGTTGCGATTGAATTCACGTCAATGAGCAAAACGTATTCTATGGCAGGGTGGCGTATTGGCTTTGCGGCCGGAAACCAAAAGCTGATCAGTGCCTTGACACGGGTAAAGTCATATTTGGACTATGGGGCCTTTACACCTATTCAAGTGGCAGCAACGGCTGCCCTGAACGGTCCTCAGGATTATATTGATGAGGTGCGTGAGATTTATAAGTCCCGCCGCGATGTTCTGGTCAGTGGTTTGAAAAATGCAGGTTGGGAAATTCCAAGTCCGAAAGCCACGATGTTTGCTTGGGCCCCAATCCCGGAAGAATGGCGTGAATTAGGTACAATGGCTTTCACCAAATCACTGTTGACACATGCCAAGGTGGCCGTAGCCCCCGGGGTCGGTTTTGGTGAATACGGGGAAGGCTATGTACGGATTGCCATTGTTGAAAATGAACATCGGATTCGCCAGGCTGTGCGTAATATCAAAAAATTCATGGCCAATAGTGAGACATATCTTCAAGAAGCAAAAGAACAGGTAGAGACGCCGTGACTACACCATTGAGAATTGGTATTGCCGGCCTGGGTACAGTCGGTGCCGGGGTTATAAAAATCATCCAGACACACGCAGACACACTGCAGCAGCGGACAGGGCAGGCGTTTGAAATTGTTGCGGTGTCCGCGAGTAACCGTAGCCGCGACCGCGGCGTGGATATTAGCGGCTATGCATGGTTCGACAATGCGCTAGACCTGGCTGAACAGGATAATATTGATCTTATTGTAGAATTAATCGGCGGTTCTGACGGCATTGCTAAAGAATTAGCGTTTGCAGCCCTGGACAGCGGTAAGCATTTCGTGACTGCAAATAAGGCATTGATTGCCCACCACGGCCACGCATTGGCCGAGTTGGCTGAAAAAAATAAGGTGGGTCTAAAATTCGAAGCGGCAGTGGCGGGGGGCATCCCCATTATCAAAGCTATCGGTGAAGGACTAGCCGCAAATGGCCTGTTTCGTGTTTACGGTATTATGAATGGGACCTGTAACTATATTTTAACGCAAATGGAAGAAACTGGCCGCGATTTTGCTGACGTTCTGGCTGATGCGCAACGACTAGGCTATGCGGAGGCGGATCCGACATTTGATGTGGATGGTATTGATACAGCCCATAAACTGGCTATTCTCAGTAGTGTGGCCTACGGCACCAAGATAAACTTTGATGCGGTGCACACGGAAGGTATTCGCAGTATCGGTGCGGTGGATATCGATCATGCGAAAGAGTTGGGGTATCGTATTAAATTATTGGGTATTGCGGAATATTCTTCTGATGGCTTGCGTCAGCGTGTGCGTCCTTGCTTGGTTAGCCTGGAGACGCCGATTGCTCACGTGGGAGATGCCTTTAATGCGGTTGTCGCCGAAGGTGATTTTATTGACCGTACAGTCTATGAAGGGCGTGGTGCGGGAGAAGGGCCGACGGCTTCGGCTGTTGTCGCGGACGTTATTGATCTGGCAAGGGGTTTCCTGACTTCGCCATTTTTTGTTCCTGCCGCGCATTTGTCAGATACGCGTCATCTTCCTATGTCAGAAAATGAGGGGGAATATTATCTGCGGTTCCATGTGTCTGATACGCCAGGCGTCGTAGCGGGGATATCATCAGCACTCAGCGAAGAAGGTGTATCAATTGATACCATGTTACAGCGGGGTAATGACGAAGAAGGGGCCGTTTATATTATTATGGTCACACATGAGACAACGGAACATCATATGCGCCGGGTTTTAGATAAGATAGGCCAGTTAAACAGCCTAATTGAACCGACTGTCGTGATGCCTATTGAGCAATTATAAAGTTTGGAAACAAAATGACTGCGAATACAACATTAGACCGTGAATTAGTTTTAGAAATTGTCCGTGTGACTGAGGCTGCGGCCGTTGCGGCGTCTAAGCTAGTGGGCATGGGAGACGAAAAAGCCGCAGATGCAGCGGCCGTAGATGCAATGCGTACGGTCTTAAACCAGTTAGACATGGATGGTACGGTCGTGATTGGGGAAGGTGAACGCGACGAAGCCCCTATGTTATATATTGGGGAAAAAGTAGGAACGGGTAAAGGCCCGGCTACGGATATTGCCTTGGACCCTTTGGAAGGGACAACAATCTGCGCTAATGCCATGCCGAATTCTTTAGCGGTGCTGGCGATATCCTCTGCGGGGGGGCTTTTGAACGCCCCTGACGTGTATATGGATAAAATTGCCATAGGCCCAGGCTACGAGGAAGGTTTGGTAGATTTAGATAACACTATTGAAGAGAATATCAACGCGCTTGCCGCCGCAAAAGGGGTGGCTGCGTCTGATATAATGGTGTGTATTTTGGATCGTCCCCGTCATTCTGAATTAATACAACGTGTGCGGGCGATGGGGGCACCTGTTATGCTTATTGGTGATGGTGATGTGGCAGGGGTTATTGCGACAACTAATCCGGAGCCCAATATTGATCTTTATGTGGGCTCTGGGGGAGCACCAGAAGGCGTTTTGGCAGCGGCAGCATTGCGTTGCATAGGTGGGCAAATTCAGGGTCGTTTATTGTTCCGCAATGAAGATGAAAAGGCCCGGGCGCGTAAGTGGGGGATTACAGACCTTAACAGGAAGTATTCAACGGAAGAAATGGCAAGCGGCGATGTCATTTTTGCTGCCACCGGTGTGACAGACGGGGCCTTGCTGGAGGGCGTGCATATTTCTGCTGATGGTTGTCGTTACAGCACAGAAACATTGGTTATGCGATCGGCGACCGGTACTGTGAGGTGGATTAAAGGGGAACATAAAACCCAGGATTAATCTTTTTGTTAATCAGGAGCATGAATGGTACAGACTGACAAGGTGACGGAAAATCAGGTTGCTGCTGAACCATTATTGAATGTGACAGAAAGCTTTAGCGGCCGGATCTGGAATACCAGACCGGCCGATTTGCATGTTGTTGCCGGGCTGTCACAGCGGTTGGGAATTAGTGAAGTGCTCGCCCGTGTCATTGTTGGCCGGGGCATTAGTCGTGATGAGGCAGAAACATACCTTTCGCCATCCCTACGGGCTTTAATGCCTAATCCGTCAATCTTTAAGGATATGGATAAGGCGGCAAAGAGAGTAGCAGAAGCTATTAAAGCGAATGAAGTGGTCGCGGTCTTTGGTGATTATGATGTGGATGGCGCGACATCATCGGCCCTGCTACACCGTTTCTTCGCCGCTATTGGACGTGATTTAGTCGTACACATACCAGACCGAATGACAGAAGGGTATGGACCGAACTGGCCAGCATTTGAAAAGATGCGGGCTGAGGGGGCGGAACTTATTGTGACGGTTGATTGTGGAACCTTGGCGTATGACGTTTTGGCACAGGCCGCCGCAGCGGGTCTGGATGTGATTGTTGCTGACCATCATCAGGCAGAACCAATATTGCCCAAGGCCGTTGCCGTGGTCAACCCTAACCGACTGGATGAAGATGGCCAATACGGCCAGATGGCCGCAGTGGGAGTGGTGTATATGCTGGTTGTTGCGGTCAACCGGCAATTACGGGATGAAGGTTGGTATAGTGCGCAAGGGATCAGGCCACCGGATTTGTTGCAGTGGTTAGATCTGGTAGCATTGGGAACGGTGTGTGATGTTGTACCTTTGACAGGTGTTAACCGGGCCTTTGTTGCACAGGGATTGAAGGTCGCGGCCCAGCGCAAGAATGTTGGTCTTAAGGCCTTGGCAGATATATGTGGTGTTACGGATAAACCATCGACCTATCATGCAGGTTTTATATATGGTCCGCGTGTAAATGCAGGGGGGCGTGTAGGGCGGGCAGATGCCGGGGTGAAGTTGCTGACGACCAATGAAGTCGAAGATGCGAATAATCTGGCTGCAGAATTACACCATTATAATTTGGAACGTCAGGCCATAGAACAACAGGCCGTAGAGGAGGCAACAGCCCAATTTATTCGCGCACACGGGATTGATGGGGGGACGACCCCGATTGTCTTCGTTGCGGGGGAAGGTTGGCATCCGGGTGTTGTCGGGATTGTAGCTGGCCGCCTGAAAGAACGGTTTCAAAGACCTACATTTGTCATCAGCATAGATGAAGAGGGGCAGGGCAAGGGGTCGGCGCGTTCTATTCCCGGGGTGGATGTGGGCAATGCCGTTATTTCGGCCTGTCAGGCCGGTGTTTTGCTGAATGGCGGGGGGCATAGCATGGCTGCAGGCCTTACGGTTGCGGCGGGCCAGTATGAAGCTTTAGAAAGCTTTCTTATTGAAAAGCTTGGGACACAGGTAGAGGCCGCGAAGGAAAGCATGTCATTGAAATTAGATGGCGTGATTACGGCGGGGGCCGCGAAGCTGGACTTGTTAGATGAATTGGCGAAAGCCGCCCCCTATGGGCAGGGAAATGGACAACCGCGCTTTGCGATAGCAAATATGACGTTATCTTATGTGGATATCGTGGGTCAGAATCATGTGCGGTGTCAATTGCGCGGAGCAGATGGTACACGACTTAAGGCTATGGCTTTCAGGGCGGCTGAACAACCATTGGGGCAGGCATTGCTGGCAGCAAAAGGTCAAAGAATTCATGTGGCTGGCGTGTTACGGCGTAACGAATGGAATGGAAATGTGAGCGTCGAAATGACATTGGACGATGCGGCCCCTGCGTAAGCTGAAAACCACCGTAAAAAATATGCCATTTTTGATAAAAAGTGGTTGACCATAGAGGCGCTTATCATTACACATCTGCTCACACCAGCCATGCTGGCCCCTTCGTCTAGTGGTCTAGGACGCCGCCCTTTCACGGCGGAAACACGGGTTCGAGTCCCGTAGGGGTCACCAGGCTGGTTTTTATCCCTTTGATATCATTGGTCTTTTTCGCCTGTTCCCCGCACCGGGAACGAAGGTTCGGGGCTAGGCTCTCCTAAGATGTGATAGAGTATATTAAGAAAGATGAGCATGACTTGAAAGAAATGCGTACTCTACTTTCTAGCTATCTGTCGCAGCCCTTAAAATAGATAAAACTACCCTTACTAATTTGTTGCAGTTACATTTATCCTCATATGGTGAATGTGCCGGGGGCTTCAGAGGCTTCGGAAGACAGCGCAGGAAATTGTATTGAGGGCGGGCCTAGCAACTGGCTTCGAATTTCTGGTGCTGATTGATTTGGGGGCTGGGGAAATAATCTATTGCGGAACGACTGAACAGACGACTCGTGTCGGGCTGCCTTCTTATGATGTGTTCAAGGGAAAGGCGGTGGAAGTACACCATAATCACCCGCGTTCAAGCCCCTTGTCTGTGGAAGATGTGCTGACCGCCGCGCATTATGAGGAGATCATAAGAATGTACGCTCACGGCCATGACGGGCGATCCTGGGGCTGTGAAATCAAGAAGCGTTGGGGGTTAATACCCGCGCTGCACAAGGCCGTTATAGACAAGGGAGAGGGTGGTTTTATAGAAGGGTTGGCCGCTGATGGTCTGGTGGATGCCTGCGGGCCATAAAGGACCTCGCCGGAGCGGGGTTAGGAAGCATAATCGTTTATTAGAAGCTTCTCAATAAAATCACTCTTTGCGACACATGATTTCAGCCCATAATTTTGGCGGTTTATTTTGAAAGAGGCTGTTGTTTTAAGGTAAATAGATAAAGAGGGTGTGCGTGGGGTAAAGTGCAGGGGAAATAGTGTGATGATTGT
This sequence comes from Kordiimonas sp., assembly GCA_002700365.1. Classification (GTDB taxonomy): domain Bacteria; phylum Pseudomonadota; class Alphaproteobacteria; order Sphingomonadales; family Emcibacteraceae. Next base: position 171,438 of record PADB01000012.1, read on the forward strand.
TGTCGTCCCTTATGATAAAAGAAGCGCTGGAGAGCCTTAAATGACAGCCATTGAATGGACAGAAGTAACGTTGAAGCCCGTCAAGGGGTCAGCATCGTTCAGACGGCTGCGAATATCTGCCGACGTTGGATAACGTCTGATGAATTCGTGAACAAAGAACTGAAGAAGAATGAATGTGAGCAATCTGAAGCCAACTGAAGAAGAAAGAGCATTATGTGCGGTGGTTAACCTGCTGGAAGGCGATATCCGGCAGGAGCACTTCATTGCAACTGAGGTTCCTTTCGCCAACCGTAGCCGTAGAGCGGACTTGGTGATGGTGGGTAAAGCTACATGGGGTATTGAGGTAAAGTCACCTGCGGACAAGATTGAAAATGCAATAGCCCAACTTGAAGATTACCGGCAGTTTTTTGATTTCGTCGTACTTGCAAGTACTCCAGAACAAATCAAGCGAGTATTCAAAGACATTCCTCGTCAGATTGGCTTGATTGAACTTTCAGGCGCAACCGCTACATGGCGCAGGGTGCCGCTAGCAATCAATCGTCATAACAAAGCGTATTTGGCTGGTTTTCTTGACCGGTCCACATTGCAATCACTGCTTTCTAGTCAAGAAATCGAGCGAGACAGTCTCATATCCGTGCTGAGGAACTTGGCGACCAAACATATCTCGACTTCTGTTCTTCAGACAGCGATGAAAGAGCGTATGACCGCCAAGATGCGCCCACACTTCCAACAGTTTATTCAGGAATTTAACGGCATGTGCTGGCCAGATGATCTGGACACTATCCGTTACCGAGACGAAGACGCTACAGGCTTTCGAGTAAGCGAACCCTCCTCGTGATATGAATATTCTCACGAATGGCAATCCATGAAGCAGGCCCGCGCCCAACATCTTTGTCATGAGCGGCAGCGAGTCTGATCTGCTTATCACCCCAGCTATCACACGACTCATATTCAGGGTCATTCAACATATACTCTGCCGCCAAATCGTATCCAGCGTAAGGCTTGCCCACAATCTCACGCCTATACCGGTGATAAATGTATTTATCGGCCATTGGGGCATCCACACGCGGAACCCAATTGTATCCTAAAGCATTATAGCGCAACGGATGAATTGACGCGTAATCACCGTATGTTAATGAATCAATCCCTCTGTCACGCAAGCGCAAAAACATGGTCCACTCCAACATCGGAAAAATACCATGCCGATCATCGCCATAATTCTTTTGAGCTACCATCTGGGGAAAAGATGAACCGATCGGGACATAGGTCTTGGGACTGCCCAAGCCCAAGTTTTCAATCTTGGCAATAATATCCATTACACAGTCGGCAAACCTACCCATCTCTCCATATGGAATAAAGCCTACATCAATCATGAGAATGCAGTTTCTGGTATTGTCCAGTGCTTCAAATACAGGCCGGACGAAATCTTCCACATCATCATCGAAAAATTCAAACGCCGATGAATCGTCTTCGTCGTGCTCCACACAGCCAATGCGAAGGCACACAGCCCCAAAGTCAGCCTCAAGCTGTCTAGCCTGCTCTGTCAGGTTATCAACAGATGCATCTCCATCAAGCAAAAGCGTTGGGATTAAAGAGGCCCAATCATGGGAGACTAAGAAGTTCCGCCAATTCTGATAGCCATCGGTTTCATCGAAAAACTGCTTGATTTCCTTATTCTGAAATCGCTCTTCGCCAATCAAATCAAGGATAAATGGGCGCTCCCCCATAATATCCTGAATAACCTTCATCCGACGCTCTACTTTGCTGTCAGGATTGGTGTTTTTGTGGAAACGGCTTTTTGTAAGTTCAAACATTGGACATAGGGCATCTAGCACATCGCCGCTCAAATTGTGCATGCCCTTTAACTCAGCATCCGATGTTTTCATCACCGGAATATACCGCTGCTGCTCCAATCGCCCCCTGTTCATTTACAGGCCGTGCCCCGTCATTCCCAAAGTCTTCGCCCGAATGCGAACTGCCATTGTAGAAACCCCAAAATAAGTCGCTAACTGATCGAATGAATTTTTACCTTCTGCAACTCTATCGCGAAATTCCTGTTCGGGCATCAGGAATTCAGCCGCAAATTGATTAGCTTGCCATTCATCCGGATCGGATTTCGCATCTGCACGTGTAAACGCATAATTATCATCATATGCCTTGGCCTTATGACGATGCAGGAAGTAATGCCCCAACTCGTGAGCCATCGTAAATCTCTGCCTGTTTGGGTGATGCAAGCTATTTATGCCGATTACCCAACCTGATCCCTCTGGATGCAGAAAGCCAGATTGATCATCCCGCATCGGCTTACGTACTAATCGAATTCCCAACCTTTCAATAAATTGCTCTATGTGTCCATCATGATTTCCGAAGCCCATTTGCTCATATAGATTCTTTGCCTCACTACTGTTGTTTGCTCCTTGGCCAATTTCAACAGTGCGGACGGGCCTTGTGGGTCTGTTTCTCTTTCTTCTAACGACTGCCATTTTCATCCTCCCCCTTTATATAATCATCATCTGGGGACATTTCAATTTTAACAGGCAAATCCTTATCTTCCTTAAATGCATCGAGATGAGCCAAACGGTCTTCTATCAAGTGCAGTCGGTCTTGCAATAGATCAATTTTTGAAAGTGCGTCAGAAAACCTCTCCAACTCTGGAATAAATTCTAGGCCAAACTCGCTATCAAATGCATTCGATGCCGCTTCGTTAAGGGTTTCAGTATTAACTTTAGCCTTGAAAGCCCTTTCGACTTCCTTTTCAGCCATATCTTCTGCCGCTGCCCTCGATTGGCCGCGAATATACAGATATGCCACCACACCCAATAGAGTGAGCAAGGCTAATTGAATTTGAAACACGTTCGAATAAAACACGTGCAAGCTATCAAGTAACATTGATGGCGATACGACATCGCCGTTTGCTATCAACAATTCCAGCAGTTCTTCTTCTTCTGCGGTGAGAGGGACATTCATCGAACCATCAGTAAAGATCGCACGCTGAGAAAAATGGACATCGTGCATAGTGACTAATGCACCGATACCAAAGACCCCAAAAGCAGCCCCTGCAAATATCATCACGCCCCGAACTATATAATCCAGCCCAGCCAAAAAAATTCTTCCGCTCACGCTTACCCCTTTTCGCTATCCATCAAACGACATCTTAAGCGAAGTAAAACCCTGAATGGTTGAGTTTCTCAAATTATTCCAAATTTTCAAGAACTTCCTCATCGGTTCATTCTCGAAGTCAAGAAAGCCAGTGCACCAACGGCCAATACCACTTTGCTTACATCACTAGCGGCCCTTATTTTTGTGATAAATTCCCTGAAAAAGGTGCGGGGAGCGTTTAAAATTCCCTAATGATTTCAATGGGTCGTTTGCCCCGCACTTTTGTAGTAAGGCATTGTTTTTAAAAGAACCGTTTACTTCCGTAGGGGTCACCAGGCTGGTTTTTTATTGGCCTTTCAATAGCTTGGTGTATTTGGGTTTTTTGCGCTCTTCCCAACTTACTTTTTTCAGCGTGCCAGTCTTTGAGTGGTTATCTTAATATGGCCTTCCAATAAGCCGATGGGCATTAATGTTCAGTATTTGCCGTCGTCGCCCGTTCAGCGCGCTGAAGGTGATCCGCTATTTCACCATAAATGCGTCCTTCCAGTGATAATTCCAGAAAACGGATATAATCTTCAGGTTTTGAAATAGACTGACGGGCCACGGGGATTACGTCCAACGCACTGGAAGCATCAAGATTATATTTTTGGATCAGGGGAACAAGCTCGTTACTAATCCGGTCAAGCTCGCTACGGATTTGGGCAATGGAAATATTATCGGACTGTGGCATGACGCGTACTCTTGTGGAAAAATGATGTGACTATCATTCTAGCTAAACAGCTTTTTAATAATATTACTATAGAAAAGAAAAGTGAGGCCGTAAGCTATATCGTAGTGTGTTACCCCTGTGGGTGATGCATTTGGGGGCGGATTGTAAGTGCAAGGCGGATTTAATCGTATGAATAAAGTTTCTACGAGTGATATGCCCAGAATCAAGGGGCAGGATAACAGGCGTTTGGACCATTCGCTGCGCGCAGATGGACAGAAAGATCAGCAAGAATATCTTCAACAATACCAATTGGAGACATTGTCGCGTTGGTTAGGGCCATCGATAATGATGAATCTGGTTGGGGCAACGACACTGTCCTGGATCATTCTTGATGCAGTTACACCTCTCTTGGTTATTGGTTGGCTGGGGTCGGTAATATTATCTCTTTTCCTGCGGTTTGGTGGCGTTTACCTGTCGCAGAAAAAAGAAAATAAAAAAGATGCCGGTTATTGGTTAAACGTACAATTAGCGACGATTGCGTTTAATGGATTGACGTGGGGGGCATGTGTTCTTTTTGTAATGGAAGGGAGTGCTGCCGGGTTAGAACATTATATTGTCGTGTTTCTGGCGGGTATAACAGCGGGCGTGATTGCAACGGCGGGTGCGCATATATGGTCTGCGTTAAGCTTTAATGTATTGGCTGTTGTGCCAGTAGCTTTGTACTATCTGCTGTCCAATGACCATGTGGACGTGGATTACGGCTTTGCCATGTTGATTTATCTGGCACTGACAACATACACGGCCCTTGCGCTTTATCGTAATTTTATTGCCACTGCGCAACAACGATTTGAAGCAAAACGCATTGCGGAAAGTGTAACGCGGCATGCAGAAGAAAATGTGAGAACGTTAGAACAGCTCACGACAATATTAGACCAGATGGAAGTGGGGGTATCCATGTATGATGCCGATAGACACCTGGTGACGTGGAACCGTAGTTTCCAAGACTTGTTTAATTTTTCGGACGATCTTTTATACAATAGCCCCACGGCGGAAGAGATGTTCGCGCAATTCTACCGTCGGCATGGGGATGATGCTACCCATCTGGCCTCGCATTTAGAAGAGTTGAACAGCCATATACAGGCTGCGGAACGTGACGGTAGCAGCAAGCAGGAATTCTCCCTCCCGGATGGTAGATTGATGGATTTGACCTGTCATCAATTGGGCGATGGGAGCCTCGTGCAGTGTTATATGGATGTAACTGACCGTCAGCAGGCCAATAACAGGGCATTAGTGCATATGGCCCAACATGATGCCCTGACAGGCCTGCCTAATCGGATTATGTTCAGGCGTAAGCTGGAGCGAGGGCTAGATGCAACGTCGGACGGCGACATTCTGGCCGTCATGTTACTGGATCTGGATCATTTTAAGGATGTTAATGACACCCTAGGCCATCCCATAGGGGATAGGCTCTTAGGGCAGTTAGGAAATCGACTACGCCGTCTTTTGTCAGAAGGTGATTTCGTTGCGCGTTTTGGTGGTGATGAATTTGCAGTGCTGATACGTAGTGCAAAAAGTGCAGAAGAGGTAGAGACGTTAGCCACGACACTTGCCGATGAAATATGCCGGTCTGTGCAACTGGGCGAGAATAGTGTCAGTGTTGATGTGACAATAGGCATTACCATTTATCCCAATGATGCAGGCAATGCCGACCAATTGGTACGTAATGCCGATATTGCCTTAAACAGAGCAAAACGGGATGGCCGCAACCGGATTGTAATTTTTGATCCGAGCATGCAAGAAGAAGTCGAACACCGGACACTATTACAAAGTGATATCAGGGGTAGTATAGACACAAATCAGTTTAAATTACTCTATCAGCCACAGATTGATATACATACGCGTCAAATCACAGGCGTAGAAGCATTGATGCGGTGGGAACATCCAGAGAGAGGACAAGTCTCCCCGGCGGATTTTGTTCCTATCGCGGAATGGTCAAATCAGATTGTTCCGTTGACCGAACAGCTTTTACCAGAAGCCTGTATCCAGGCCAAAGTCTGGGAGTCACAAGGACTGCCAGCATTTCAGTTGGCATTTAATTTATCTCCGTTGCATTTTCAGGAACCGGGATTGGTGGATTTTATCCGTAAATGTCTGGATGATGCGGACCTGCCCCCTGACAGGCTAGAATTGGAAATTACCGAAGGGGTCGTCATGACAGAAACGGAAGTGGTACTGTCGACCCTAAGTGAGCTTGATGCGTTGGGGGTGAAGTTAGCAATCGATGATTTTGGGACCGGCTATTCTTCGATGGCGTATTTAAAGTCTTTGCCGGTAGACAAGCTGAAAATCGATCAGGCCTTTGTGCGGGACATGACCCATGATAGTGGTATCGCATCTATCGTAGAAGCTGTCGTGAATTTAGGGCATAGCTTTGGTCTGAAAGTGATTGCAGAAGGTGTCGAGACCGCCGATCAATTAGGACTTTTGTCTATAATGAATTGCGACCAGATTCAGGGTTATTATATCAGTAAGCCATTGAATGTAATGGAGTTAACCGAATGGATCAGAGAAAGATACAACCGCATTTGACGTAAAAAAACCGTCGTCTTAGCGTAACTGATTTATATCAATTCCCTGTCTGATCTATATCAAAGCTTTTGACTTTTATTGCCGTTATGTTGCCTTCAAATAAAGATTCTACTCCTGAACTAAAGAGGAAGCGACATGGAAAAGAATACACTTTGTAAACTGGGCCTTGCGGGGCTGATGGCAGCATCTGTTGCGACGGCATCTACAGATGTAGAAGCGAAGCAGGCAGGTGACCTGTTGGTGCGGGCCCGTGCCATTGTCGTTGCACCGGATGAAAGCGGCACAACCCCGCAAATTGGTGGTAATGTCAGCATTGATAACGCCGTTGTACCAGAGTTAGATTTTACATATTTCATTACAGATAATATCGGTGTGGAACTTATTCTTGCTACAGCGAAGCATCATCCAGATGTGAACGGTACGACCCTTGGGGATGTGGATCTAGGCGGTATTTGGTTATTACCACCGACACTCACATTACAATATCACTTTAATCCACAAGGCCAGATCAGTCCTTATGTTGGGGCAGGCATCAACTATACTATTTTTTATAGTGCGGACCTGCCTACAGGGGGCGTAGCAACTGATATTTCCTATGATGATGGCTTTGGTTTTGCCCTGCAAGCTGGTGTTGATTACCAGATTGATGAAAAATGGTCATTGAATGTTGATGTTAAAAAATTATGGCTGGGTACTGATGTTAGCGTAAATTCAGGTGGTGTAACATCTGACGTTGATATTGATCCCTGGATCTTTGGTGTGGGCTTTGGCTACACTTTCTAAGTTGTTGTAATATTGTGCATATAGGCGTCTAAATGACGCATATGCGCCGTATAAAAGCACCTCCTGACATGTTCAGGGGGTGCTTTTTGTTTAAGGAATAGAATGTGAAGTTTTTACGACCAGAAGAATTAGTCTTGTTCTGGAGGCATTTTTTTGCTTAGAATTAGAGCAGGGAGTAATGATTGCATGTTGATAATGCTCAGACGGTTACGACTAAACCTAAGTAGGCTACCACGACAGCCTCTCACTCCCGCGCATGAACGTCTTATGCTGAAATGTAACGCCTCCTTTGTTGGGGCGTTTTTTATTTGGCCTTCTTATTCATCAATAACACTTTTTGCGTCTATCCCAGAAGGAGTCTCTCATGGGAAAAAAGTCTCGCCGTGCGGCAACCCCTATTTCCGAAAAACAAAAGTTTCACAGCTCTACAATGCGGCCCCTATATAAAGATCAGGCATGGGATCCTTTGGAGACAGAAAACCGTGAAAAACGTTATCTGCGAAAAGTACGCCCACAAAGTGACAATCAACGGGAATTAATGGAAGCCATAGATAAATATAATTTATGTGTTGCAATTGGCCCTGCTGGTACAGGAAAGACGTATCTTGCAGTCGCAAAAGCGGTAGAAGCGTTAGAGGCTGGTGATGTAGGGCGCATTTTGCTTTCACGTCCGGCAGTGGAGGCTGGGGAAAATCTAGGATTTTTGCCTGGTGATTTGGATGAGAAGTTAGCCCCTTATTTGCGGCCGTTATATGATGCCTTGGGGGATAGATTAGGGCTAAATAAGCTAAAGAAATATTTGCAGGACGGGACCATTGAAATTGCGCCGGTCGCCTACATGCGTGGGAGGACGTTAAATAATAGTTTTATTGTCGTTGACGAAGCACAGAACTGTACATATGGACAGTTAAAAATGTTACTGACCCGCCTGGGGTGGAATTCGACTATGGTTTTGACAGGGGACCCTGACCAGAGCGATTTGCTGAATGGTTTGTCTGGTTTTGGGGATATAGCGTCACGGTTGAGTCAGTTGGATGATGTGCGGGTGGTTTCCCTGGAAGAGCAGGATATTGTGCGGCACCCGCTGGTTGCCAGCATGTTGACGGTTATCTAACGTAAGCTGGATACCGTTCACGTTTTGTCGGATTTAGCAATAAAGGCGGCCTGATGTCAGGCCGCCTTTATGTTTTGTTACTTAAGCTATTTAATGTAATCGATAGACTAATTGCCCAAGGCTTTTTGCCACCACCCTTTGCGCGGTTTGGCGGGCGGTTCTGCCGTTGGTGTTTTTTCGACTTTTGTGTCTGTTTTTGTATCAGCCTGCGAAGGTTGTGATACAGGCGCTTCCGTAGCAGGTTGCGATGACGGCACGGATACTTCCGAAGCTTGTTCTACTTTAGATTCCGTTTTATCCCCCTGAGTATTGCGTTTGCGGGGGGGGCGTCGTCGGGCAGGTGTGTGTTCGTTGCTGCCGTCTGTTTCGCTTTCCGCTTTTTTTGCAGTCTCACTTGCAACGGGCGCGTCATGTGCGGAGGACGTTGCGCTACTATCATCTGTATGCGTCGTATTGTCATCCTGTGTGGATTGAGGGCGCCGCCGCCTTCTTGGGTTGCGACGTCTTCTGGGTTTTTCATCAGTAGAAGAGGCGGGTTTATCTTCTGTATCACCGGGGACAGCCGTATTGGAATGACCTCCCTCTGTGGAAGACGCAATATTTACGTTATCATCCGGGGCACCGTCACCGATGTTGTCGGTGTTTTCCGGGTTCTCTGTATTTTGTTGTTGTTCCTCACCACCACGGGTTCTACGTCGTCCTCCGCGTTTACCACGTCTGCGCCGCCGTTTTGTATTACCGTCCTGATTATCGTCATCATCTTCGCTGCTCCGCTCCGGACTGTCGGCCTGCGCGGAACGATCATCGCCTGTTACGGTCTGATCGCTGTTTTGGTTATCATTATCATTTTGAGTGGCATTGTCATCGCTATCACGACGGCGGTTGCGTTTTTTGCGTTTCCGGCGGCGATTACCTTTGCCATCTTCATTGTTGTCATTATCTTCTGTGCGGATATCACGGGATTGCTGCGTTTGACGGCCTGGGTCAGACGCAACGGGCGTTGTGTCCTCTCCTAGCACATGGTCAATTGTCTGGCCGTCACGTTCCATAATGAAATTTGGTACTGTGAGATTATCATCCGTGGATATACCAACAGAAAAACTATAACGCTGTTCGATATCGGAGAGTTCACGGCGTTTTTTATTCAACAGGTAAATGGCAACGTCAGTGGAGACTTTAACAAGAATATTACTGCTACGTTTGCGAATGCCTTCTTCTTCGATAGCGCGTAAGACATAAAGGGCGGCTGAGTCAATTGTCCGGATAATGCCTGTTCCCTCACAATGAGGGCAGGGCCGGGTGCTGGCTTCCAGCATGCCTGGCCGCAGGCGTTGCCGGGACATTTCCAATAGCCCAAAACTACTTATTCTTCCGACCTGAATACGTGCACGATCCGACTTTAGGCATTCTTTTAATTTACGTTCCACAGCGCGATTGTTGTTGCGGTCGTCCATGTCAATAAAGTCGATAACGACTAAACCAGCCATATCACGTAACCGGAGTTGTCGAGCGATTTCTTCGGCGGCTTCCAAGTTAGTTTTTACTGCGGTTTCTTCAATGTTATGTTCTTTAGTCGACCGACCTGAGTTAACATCAATAGAAATCAAAGCCTCTGTCGGATTGATGACAATATAGCCGCCTGAGCGCATATGGACTTCCGGGCTATACATACTGTCCAGTTGGCTTTCGACCTGATAGCGATGGAAAAGCGGAATATTATCGCTGTAATGCTTCACATTCCGCGCGTGGCTGGGCATGAGCATTTTCATATATGCTTTAGCATTCTTATAACCAGGCTCGCCATCGACAAGAACCTCATCAATATCGCGGCTATAGAGATCGCGTATGGAACGCTTTACCAAATCGCCTTCTTCGTAAATTAAGGCCGGGGCAATTGAGCTGAGTGTGCTTTCGCGAATGTCTTCCCACATTCTATTGAGATAATCATAATCACGCTTGATTTCTGTTCGCGTACGATCTTTCCCGGCGGTACGAATGATACAGGCCATTCCCTCTGGCATATTCATCTCTGCCAGAACAGATTTTAATTTCTTGCGATCTTGAGGCGAAGAAATTTTCCGGCTGACCCCGCCCCCGTGAAAGGTGTTGGGCATCAAGACGCAATAACGTCCGGGCAGTGATAAATATGTGGTAAGTGCGGCACCTTTATTTCCACGCTCTTCCTTGACGACCTGAATAAGAAGAATTTGGTTCTTTTTAATGACTTCTTGAATTTTATATCTGCGTCGCAGGCGGTCTGCGGCTACTGTGCGAATGATTTCGCGTTCATCTTCATCAGTGTTAAGGTCATCAATATCTTCAGTGACTTCTTCTGTAGAGTCATCCTCTGAAGTAGCATCACCCTTAGTGACATCAGCTTTGCCATTATTTTGGTCGTTACTACTATCGTTATAACCAGCTTTATCTTCGTCATGACCGGCGCTTGCGGCTTCTGGATCTTGGCCATCGTTATTGGCATGTGCACTGCTGTCATCGACAGGGCGGGCATCTTCAACAGCGGACGTTACAGCGGGTGCGGATGCGTCTTCGGCCGCAGTCGCAGGGGCAGAATCTGTATCCTGGTCCTCTTCCTTGCCTTCATCAGTTTTGGCCTGGGCGTCCGCCTCGGCCTCTAACTGTTTCTGGGCATATTGTTCGAGAAGCTTTGCTTCCTCTTCCAAGAGGGCTTCACGGTCAGCAATAGGAATTTGATAGTAATCCGGATGGATTTCACTGAAGGCCAGAAAGCCGTGGCGGTTACCGCCATAGTCAACAAATGCCGCCTGTAGTGAAGGTTCTACGCGGGTAACTTTTGCAAGGTAGATGTTACCTTTAAGTTGTTTTTTATTTGCTGATTCAAAGTCAAAATCTTCAACACGATTCCCCTTAACGATAGCGACTCTTGTCTCTTCGTCATGGGTCGCATCAATAAGCATGCGAGTTGCCATTTATGTATTCTCCAATACAAAAACCGCGCTGGCCACAACTGCACAGGGCAGGGCGCGCTGATTTTTGTGATTAACCAAAACTTGTACGAAAAACGATCGTTCGCTGTGTATAGAGATTTGGAGCGGCCAGCAACAGGCCACACATTGTGTGGTGCTGCCTTTATTCGGTCGATCCTAGATCTTATGCGAACGGGTAAACTCATCCCAACTAAATTCCACGGCACGCATGTGCCATAATAGGATTAAAAAAATCAGGAAATATGCCAGTGGTTTCTTACGATCTATATTTCATAAGACCTAGCGTAGCATGTCGTCCCCTGACATTAGACATTAAGGTATAATCATTTATATCCTTATCGTCTATCATGTAACATAAGCAGAGATACACATGATAACAACGATAATCTTCATTATCAGTTAATTTATCTTTTTTCTTTTGATTATTCTGGACATTGGTTAAAAAAGAGTGGTGTTTACGATAGCGAAAGATGCACGACTGTGAATGATGTATGCCGGTTTATATTCGCATTCATCAGATGCGGACTTCTGGGGTTAATGTTGGCAGGAGGCACCAATTTCCTGACCACCATGTCCGCGGAAGCGAAGAGTGTGAGTGTCACCGGTGTTCGTATCGGTGAGACTAATAAAAAGACCCGTCTTGTATTAGAGCTAAGCGAGAGGGTTAATTTTAATGTCTTTACCTTGGCAAATCCATATAGAGTTGTAATTGACTTTGACGAACTGGACTGGAAAATCGGTCAGGGCGGGGATAAGGGTAGAGGATATATCAGCAGATATCGTTATGGTCTGTTTAAGCCGGGGACATCACGTTTGGTATTGGATATAGACCGCCCTGTGAAAGTATCTAAAAGTTTTTTTATTGCTGCAAATCATAAGTATCCAGACAGATTTGTACTGGATCTGGAAAAAACAAATCACCAGACATTCGTAAAAAATACGCGTAAACCTGTGGCGGTGACGAGGTCTTCTTCTTCCGCATCACCTGTCGCGGCCTTTGATCCGTCTTTCAGTGGAAAGGCGAAGCGTACGAAAAAAGTGATTGTTATTGATGCGGGCCACGGTGGTGTTGATCCGGGAGCCCCAGGTGCGGCGGGTAAGCCGGAAAAGAAAATCACCTTGGAAGTGGCGCGGGCTATTCGGCATGCCCTGGTCTCAACCGGGCGATATAAGGTGGTGATGACACGGGATCGGGATCTTTTTATTCCTTTACGTAAACGTGTGGACATCGCCAGAGCCCATGATGCAGATCTGTTTTTATCGGTCCATGCGGATTCTCTGGATAATAAGAAAGTCCGCGGTGCTACTGTATATACGCTTTCCGAGACCGCATCGGATAAGGAAGCGGCGAAACTGGCGGCCAAGGAAAATAAGGCTGATATTATTGCAGGTATTGACCTGGGAACAGAAACAGATGATGTCAGCGGCATCTTGATTGATCTTGTGCAGCGTGAAACGATGAATTATTCAGTGCGTTTTGCAGATGTTCTAGTAGGACAGCTAAAGGGTAAGGTATTGCTGCGCACAAACAGTCACCGCTTTGCAGGCTTTAGAGTGTTGAAAGCACCGGATGTGCCGTCAGTGTTACTGGAAATGGGGTATCTGTCTAATTATCAGGATGCCAAATCGCTGGGGACACGCCAGACACAGCGTAAACTTGCCAAGACCGTACAGGAAGCCATCGATCGGTACTTTGAAAAGGCCTATGCAGGTCAGTTAGGTATAGATGGTTAAGACAAAATTGCCTTACGGCGGTCATAGTTGCATGTTTTATAGATACATTCAGCATGGCATGGATATCCGGAACATTATATGACCCGCCGCACTCGTTTTATTTTGAATTTTCTGGCTGCAGCCGTAACAGGGGTGCTGTTGGCGGGCGTCGTGGCGATTTTGACGATCGTCGTGGTGCTGAATAAGTACGGCCAGGATTTACCAGATTATCGGCAACTGGCTAATTATGAACCGCCAGTGGTAACGCGCATTCACGCAGGTGATGGTACCTTGTTGAAAGAATATGCGCGTCAAAAACGGCTTTTTATTCCCATTTCCGCAATTCCGACACCTGTGGTGCAGGCTTTTTTAGCGGCAGAAGATAAGTCCTTTTATAGTCATTCCGGTGTTGATTATCGCGGTGTTATTCGGGCTGTGCTGGTAAATGTGCGCAATGTTGTCAGCAATAGGCGTTTGGTTGGGGCATCGACAATAACGCAACAGGTGGCAAAAAACTTTTTGCTGACAAATGTTGTAAGTTATGAACGCAAAATCAAAGAAGCGATATTAGCGTACCGTATTGAGAGGGCTTTTACAAAAGACGAAATATTGGAACTGTACCTGAATGAAATTTATTTGGGATATGGTTCGTACGGCGTTGCGGCCGCCGCAATGAATTATTTTAACAAATCTTTAGATGAGCTGACATTAGAAGAAGCTGCGTATCTGGCGGCGTTACCAAAAGCACCGAATAATTATCACCCGTTAAGGCGTGCAAAGGCGGCTACGGCACGACGAAATTGGGTATTGGATAGGATGGTCGCGGTCGGTTTTATAGAACCTCAAGCCGCCGTTGACGCAAAGGCTGTGCCTTTGAGAACATATAAGCGTGAAGAGACGAAAATTTTTCGCGCAGACTATTTTACCGAAGAGGTGCGCCGACAGTTAATGGGACAATTTGGTATGAAAGCCCTATATGAGGGGGGGCTTTCTGTACGAACTACATTGTCACCACGTTTGCAACGTATTGCAGAGCGTCGATTACGTGAGGGGTTAATTGCTTATGATCGCCGCCATGGGTGGAGAGGGCCTATTGGCCGATTAGAACAATGGGATAACTGGAAAGAGCAACTCCAGAAAATTGATGTTGCGGTTGGTGGACAGGATTGGGAGATTGCCGTTGTTGCAGGTATTCAAGACGAGGCGGCGGAAATAAGATTAGCTGATGGTAGACAAGGCATTATTCCTTTAAGCGAATTAAAATGGGCGCGAGAGGTTCTGCCGGACCAAGAAAGAGGGCCTGAGATAGAAAAGGCCACCGATGTGTTGGCGGTTGGGGATATTATTCTAGTTGAAGAACTGTTTAATGCGCCGGTAGAACGTCAGGAAGAAGAAGTAAAACGCAAAGCCATAATTGAGGCGAATGACCCTGAATATGCAGAGGAAGACGTCCCGACGTTGGAAAGTGCTGACGATCCTGTGGTCTACTATTACGGATTGCGGCAAGTTCCTGAGATAGGGGGAGGGCTTGTCGCCATGGATCCGCATAGCGGGCGGGTGCTGGCGATGACCGGTGGATTTGATTATGACGCCAGCGAATTTAACCGCGCCGTTCAGGCCAAAAGGCAGCCGGGTTCGGCTTTTAAGCCCTTTGTGTATGCGGCGGCATTAGATAATGGTTTCACCCCATCCAATTTAATTTTGGATGCGCCATTTGTAATAGATCAGGGTTATGGAATGGGCAAATGGAAGCCTTCGAACTACTCTGACAAGTTTTATGGCCCCAGTACGCTTCGATTGGGTTTGGAAAGGTCACGCAATTTGATGACCGTGCGGTTAGCGCAATATATCGGCATGGAAAAGGTTGCGGAATATGCTGACCGTTTCGGGATCATGCAGAATATGCCACCGATTTTATCAATGTCACTGGGCGCGGGGGAGACAACATTACTTAAATTAACGACAGCCTATAGCATGCTGGTAAATGGCGGGAAAAAGATATCCCCAAGTCTTATAGATCGCATTCAAGACCGATGCGGAAAGACAATTATGCGTCATGAACAACGCGATTGTGAACAGTGCCGTGTTGAGATGTGGGATTTTCAGCCGGAGCCCGCTTTAGATGATGAACGTGAACAGGTACTGGATAAGGTCACAGCGTATCAAATTGTCTCTATGTTAAAGGGTGTCGTGGACCGGGGCACAGGACGCCGTATAGCGGCAGTGGGGAAGCCGTTGGCGGGTAAAACAGGCACAACAAATGATAGTGCGGACACGTGGTTTGTCGGATTTTCCCCTGATTTGGTCGTAGGGGTATTTGTCGGTTTTGATGTGCCGCGTACTTTGGGTGAAAAAGAAACAGGTTCGTCTGTGCCGGCACCGATCTTCCGTGATTTTATGAAAGACGCATTAGCAGACCAAAAAGCAATACCTTTTCGGGTTCCCGAAGGGGTGCGTCTGGTCAGGGTTAACCCAAAAACAGGTGCCACGGCGCAGGCCGGAGAGAGAGGTGCCATATTAGAGGCGTTTAGGACCGGCACCGAGCCCTATGGCGACAATATTGTTCTTGATGGGCCGGGAAGTTTAATGGATACGAAAACGGGCTTGCGTACAGGTACGGGTGGGCTGTATTAAAACGTCTACTGTAAATATTCTTATTAAAGGTTGGCAAAAAATAATGAAGGCGGAAACCATTGCCGTTGTTGACAAAATCCAGCAGTCTTTGGCACTGCTGAGGAGGCATCTTTGACTGGGATCAGGCCCTTGACCGTCTGGATGAGCTAAACGCACTCGCAGAAGATCCTGAACTGTGGAACGATCCCGCGCAGGCCCAGAAAATGATGCGTGAGCGCACCAATCTGGAACAGGCGATCAATGCCTGTAAGCATGTGTCGCAAGAACTACAGGATAATATTGATCTCATTGAGCTTGGGGAGCTTGAAGAAGACAATTCTGTGGTAAGAGACGCGGAAGAGGCATTAGAGCATTTGCAGAATGAAGCCGAAAAAATGGAATTGCTTACCTTGTTGTCAGGTGAGGCAGATGGCAATGACTGTTTCGTTGAAATTCATTCAGGAGCCGGCGGCACAGAAAGCCAGGACTGGGCCCAGATGTTGTTACGTATGTATCAGCGTTGGGCAGAAGCCCATGGTCATAAAGTTGAGTTAATGGAATATAGCAGCGGCGAAGAAGCCGGCATTAAATCGGCAACTTTGCAAGTTAAGGGTGAGCAGTCCTATGGATGGTTGAAGACGGAAAGTGGTGTCCATCGATTGGTGCGTATTTCGCCTTTTGATTCAAATGCCCGCCGTCATACAAGTTTTGCAAGCGTTTGGGTCTATCCCGTAGTCGATGATAATATCGAAGTTGATATTAACGAAAAAGATTTACGTGTCGATACGTACCGGGCGTCCGGGGCGGGGGGGCAACACGTCAATACAACAGACAGTGCCGTGCGGATTACACATATTCCCACGAATATCGTGGTGCAATGCCAGAATGAAAGATCGCAGCATAAAAACAGGGCAACGGCGATGTCTATGCTAAAGGCCCGGCTATATGAAGCCGAATTACAAAAGCGCGAAGAAGCGGCGAATGCTGAAAATGCGACAAAGACAGAAATTGGATGGGGGCACCAAATCCGTTCATATGTATTGCAACCGTATCAGATGGTGAAGGACCTGCGTACAGGCATTGAATCAGGGCAACCGGATAAAGTGTTGAACGGTGACTTAGACCCGTTTTTAAGTGCCGCATTAGCCGCACGGGTGCATGGCACCACAAATGAGGTCGATGATTTAGACTAAGTTTGGCTGATGGTGTTCTGAAATAGAGATGGCCCTTCCTCATGATAATGATGCAGGGCCATACGCGGAAGAAATCGTATCAGGCGGTTACTGAACCGCGTATATCATAAAAAATCAGGAGGCTTTGCCTTCAACCTTATCAGGCGTACCGTTAACAGTTTTTAGTGGTTTGCCATTCTCATCCGCACCATGGGAGAGCTTGCCTTCAATTTGTGCGCCGGCTTCAACGCTCAGGCTTTCATGCCAAAGATCCCCAGTGACATTGGCGGCTTTTTCGATGCGGATCGTACGGCTGCGAATTTGGCCATTGACAGTTCCACGTACGATGACGCTATCGGCAACAATTGCCCCGGTCACAGAACCTTCTTCGCCAATAATAAGAGAGGCACTTTTAATGTCACCTTCGACATTCCCGTCCAGCTGGATTTCACCAAGCGTGGTGATATTGCCCTGAATACGTACATCCGAACCAATGATTGAAGGGGCATTATTATTACGTGACATGGTTGGGCTAGCTACTGGTTTGTTGTTGCTGGATTTTGAGAACATGCTCTGCTGCCTTAAAGAATTTCATTGGATTACGTGGTTTCCCATCAAACCAAATTTCATAATGCAGATGAGGGCCGGTACTGCGCCCTGTGCTTCCCATCAATCCAATGATTTGTTTTGTCGTAACATGGTCGCCTTTACGTACTTTTAATTTACCAAGGTGGCCATAGCGGGTTTTAAAACCATTGCCATGATTGATCTCGATAAAATTGCCATATGCACCATTACGGCCTGAATAGGTGACGACACCAGATGCGGGGGCCATAATTGGTGTTTTCCACCAGCCGGCCAAGTCAATACCGTGGTGGCGGGCGCGACGTTTGGTAACAGGGTCTTTACGAATGCCAAAGTGGCTGGACACATAATAACGTTCAACGGGTATAATCACTGGCATGCTGGCCAATGCGGCCTTCAAATCATCTAAGCGGGACTGATCGTTCATTAATTGCGTGAATGTTTTTGCCGCCCTGGTTTGCTGAGCGATATCCTCAGCAGTGCCAAATTGGTGCAGAAGATCTATCGGTCCACCTTTACCCATGTAGGGTGATACATTCTCATCTAGCAGTTCTAAAATTTGTTGTGACTGGAGGCCCGCGGTCTTTAGCGTTTGTTCAATGGAATGAAGACGCCCGGCGATTTTCTGGATTAATCTTTCAGCCTGTTGATTTTGTTGGGTCTCTAAATGCAAAAGAGTAGACTTGGCCTGGCGCAACTGTGACAGGCTATCATATTCGGCATCTTCTGCGTGGGCTGTAGAGAAAAAGCGGCTAAGCAATGCTGGTTTTCTAACAGACGGGGCTGTTGTTGCATGGGATTGTGGCCCGGTCGATTGCTGTGGCGAGGCATTGGGTTGCGTTCCGGGGCTTTTCTGTTCTTGAGGGGTAGAATTCTGCGTTGTTGCGTCTTCTGCAGGGGACTCTATAGCAGATGTAGTATTACCATGTTCCGCATTAAGGAGTTCTTCAAGATAGGCCTGACGTTGTGTAAGCTGTTTGGTGGTGTCCTGAATTTCATTATGCAGCGTTTCAAAGTCCTGCTGTAAACTCTGGTATGAATTTGTCAGTGATGAGATTTCCTGATCTTTTGAAATCAGGACATTGTCTTTACTGATGAAACTGTAGGAGGACAGGCCTACCCAAACCAGAATCCCCGCAGCGACAAAAGACAATAGCAATTGTGTGCGAGATGAAAGAGAGACAAAGCGCACTACACCATTCGCTCTGAAATAGAGCTGACGTTCTGGAAAATGACGTGAGATAAAATCTCTTATTTTATGGTTAGAAGACGCGATCTTTCGATCCTTCAAACTTTAATTAACTCATTGCAAAATATGGATAGTGCAAATATTTCGGCATTTCATACTATAATGGTTAATATAGCAATAAAATTCCGTTTCGATGCCGATATTAAATGACCAGCGGTTGATAATATTCTTCGCTGAGGCCAGCTTCTTTGCGTGCAACCGTGTTAAAAGGGGCGCGAAGTTTGCCTTTGAAGTATGTGCGGACTTTTTGTTGATAGGTTTCAGCAGGCGTAAGGTTTCGCTGTTGGCAGATGTGACAAAACCATTTGTGCCCGGCTCTGACATGACGAATTTCATCTTCATAAATTTCATGTAAGAGAGCAGCCGTTGTATGGTCGTCGAATTTCTGCATCCGTTGAACAGTATCAGGCGTAACGTCAAGGCCGCGCGCTTCAAGCACAAGAGGGACAACCGCCAGCCGACCAAGGACATCACGCGACGTATCGATGGCGGTTTGCCATAATCCATCATGTGCGGGCAGGTCACCGTAAGAGGAAGAAAAATCGTTTAAGCGATTTTGTAAATAAGTGAAGTGACGCGCTTCATCATCGGCCACACGGACCCAGTCTGTAAAAAAGTCACGGGGCATGCCATGGCCGAAGCGTGCTATCAGGTCCCATGCCAAATCAATGGCATTTAATTCTATATGGGCAAGCGCATGTAGGAGAGCAATTCTGTTGCTAATACTTTCTCCACCTCCGCGACGAGGCATATCCCGTGGCCACCTGAGTTCGGGGATGCGCGGCCGCGCGGGCCGTGTTGGTAATGAAAGGGCGTCTTCATCTTCTGCCCTGAAACTCATGACATCATTCTTTTGCCATAAGTCGTAATACAGATGTGTCAGCGCGACTTTTTCTTCTGCCGCGGGGGTGTTTAGAACATGACAGGCAGCATGGCGCAGTGATTTAATAGGCTCTGGCATGGGTGTTTTTATAGTGCTTGTACAGCAGCAAGAACAGCATCCGCATGGCCTTTAACACGTACTTTGCGCCAGATTTGTTGTATTATCCCTTTACCATCAATAAGAAAGGTGCTGCGTTCAATGCCCATATAGGTACGGCCATAGTTCTTTTTTTCAACCCAGACGCCGTAAGCTTCGCAAAGTGTGCCATCTTCATCGGATAAGAGCGGGATATTGAGGTCATTTTTAGCAATGAAGTTTTGATGGCGTTTCTGGCTGTCCTTTGAGACGCCAATGACGACAGTATTACATTTTTCAAACTCGGATTTTAGGCCTGTGAAGTCTATGGCTTCGGTTGTGCAACCGGGAGTGCTGTCTTTGGGATAAAAGTATAGGACGACATTTTTTCCCGCATAATCAGAGAGAGAAATTTCTGCGCCATTTTCATTGGGTACGGTAAATGCTGGGGCGGGGGATCCGTTTTCTAACATATTAATCACCATGTTTCTAATGTTACGAGGAGGCCGATGGTTTTATGGGAAAACCAAGCGGTGTCATAGGTGAGAGAGGTAGTATTTCTGCGGCGGGTTTGGCAATAATTTCTTCATATAATCGCGTCACGGTGTTCTGGGCTTCGATGAGCTGGGGCTCTATTTCATCAAAGTTTTCGGTCTTCATCGCGAAAGTTAATGCTTTTTTCAAGTTAGCAGGGGCATCTTGCGGACTGAAACGATCATCCGTACATAGCCGGATTAATAATTGCGCATCCCGCATATACATACAAGCCTGGAGCAGCTGTTCCCCGTCCTGCGGATCCATTAATCCGGCACGCAAAAGGTTTTGTATCGCGGTGACGGTATTGGCCGCGATGATGTCCGGAGCGTTTTGTGCATGTTTTAAGCTGAGATACTGACAAATAAATTCCACGTCTACTAACCCGCCGCGACAATGCTTTAAGGACCAAATATTATCTGTGCCGAATTCCGTCCGTAAACGTTCACGCATTTTGTGCGTTTCAAACAGTAAATTATCCAGATGTCTGTGATCGTGACAAAGAATGGACTGTACGGTCTGATTAATTTTATCTGTGAGAGCAGGGGTACCCATACAGACACGTCCCCGTGTCAAGGCCATATGCTCCCATGTCCATGCGCTTTCCAATTGATATTGACGGAACGCATCCAGACTGACGGCAATTGGACCCGCGTTGCCCGATGGACGCAGCCTCATATCAACTTCATATAGTCTGCCTTCCCCGGTAAGTGCGGTGATTGCATTGATGAAATTTTGGCTCAGTCGGGAGTAATAATGATTTGTGCTAAGTGACTTCTTGCCATCAGAATAAGGGTTGTCTTCAGGCATGTCATAAATGAAGACTAGATCAAGGTCAGACTGTGGCGTGAGTTCGCGTCCTCCGAATTTACCAAGTGCGAGAATGGCCATACTGGCACCGGCAATACGGCCATGACGAATGGCAAATTCTTCTTCGACTTTGTTGAAGAGGGCGGTAATGACAACATCTGCTACGTTAGTGAGAGCATGGCCAACGGTAGCGGCATCAACAGTATTACGAAGAATTTGTACACCGATCTGGAACTTTTGCTCATTCGCCCATTTTCGGCAGATGTCCAGGACGTCTTGGAAATCGCGTGCCGTTTGCAACTGGATGTTTAGTGTATCTTCCAAGGTTACTTTGTCGGGAAAGTCCGTAAAGAATTTGGGATGTAATACGGCATCCAGTAAGAGGGGGTGTTTTGATAGTCCCTCGGCAAGCGCGGGTGAGATGCTGAGAATTTCAGATAATAACTCCAGTAACCATGGATGCGCGTTTATCAGCGAGAAAAGTTGCACACCGGAAGGGAGTTTGGATAAAAAATTATCGAATTTTCGTAGAGATGCATCAGCATCACCAGTTTTGGAAAAAGCATCAAGAACGGCGGGGATCAAAGGGGAAAGAATGTCACGGGCACGTTGTGTGCGGCAGGCACGATATCGCCCACGAAACCACCCGGCAATAAGCGCATAGCTGGCATCGACATCTTTTAGACCGTGTTGCTCCAGGTAATCCAGTGTCTCTGGTGTTGGCGTATCAAGGTTGAAGTTATAGACGGCCTGAGAGGATTTATCCTCATCAGCGTCAGAGGTGTGGGTGTCTTTCAGAAGTCCTTCATAGAGATCATGTACACGATGGAAATGTCCTAGCGCTACATCGCTGAATTCTTCAAGACTGTTATAGCCCATAAAAGTTGCTATATGCTGCACGCCTTCCTCCGTATCGGGAAGTGCGTGGGTCTGTTCGTCATTAACCATTTGAATGCGATGTTCCAGGCGGCGTAAAAAAATGTATGATTGTTTAAGCTCATTATAATCTTGTGTGCTGATTTTACCGCTTTGTTCCAAAGCATGAAGGGCATCCAAGGTCGGGGCGACGCGCAAGGAAGGTTCGCGTCCGCCGGAAATTAATTGATATATTTGGGCAAAGAATTCTATTTCCCGGATACCACCGCGCCCTAATTTTACATCATGACCTTTGATCTGGATTTCTCCGTGGCGATGATGTCTATGGATCTGCTTTTTAATATTATGGATATCTTGCAGGGCCGCATAATCCAGATGTTTACGCCACACAAAACCTGTCAGGCGCTTTAGAAATTCTTGCCCGGCCTTTATGTCACCCGCAATAGGCCGGGCTTTTATCATGGCGGACCGTTCCCAGTTCAGCCCAATACTTTGATAATAGATTTCAGCAGCGTCGGTAGAAATAGCAACGGGGGTTGCTCCCGGGTCTGGTCTTAAACGCAAGTCTGTACGAAAAACATAACCGTCTTCGGTCCATTCCTGCATAATTTTGACTAATGACTGTGTTAGTTTAATAAAACAGTCCTGATGGCTGCGCTTTCCAGTGTAGTTGATAACATGGGTGTCATAGAGGACGATTAAATCAATATCACTGGAGTAGTTTAGTTCACCCCAACTTGTTTTCCCCATTCCCAGAACAAAATACCCTGTATTCTGCGCCAATTCCGGGGTGGCACGTAGTTGTTGGTCATTCGGCCAATGTTCAGGTATCGCAAGGTCGCCTTTATCCATAGCGGCGCGCAGGAGGTGGCTGACTGTTAATTGTGTGGCTAAAATTGCAAAATCCGACAGTGTTTGCGTAATTTCCAGAAGTGACCAGCTTTCTGTAATATCTGCAATGGCGGTCAGTAGGGCAATATAAGCCTTGGCCTGGCGCAATGCTTTCATGATGCTTACCCGGTCTATCAAGTCCGGTATATCCTGGCGCATGTTTTCAAAGAATTGATCTCGTAATAGATCAAGATCCGTGGTTAACATGGGTGTTAAATTTTCACCGCCTCGAAAAATTAATTTGGTCAGATAGGGACTGTTACCGAAAATAGAGAGTAATAATTTTTGTCCTTCTTCGGTTTTAATGAGATTACTTAATTCTGTTAATCCTGCATTTAATGTCTGTTCGATAAAATCGTTATACTTGACTTGTGCTTGATTACCGTCAAAAGCTTGGGGGACGTTACGGACGTCAAGGATCATCGGAAGCTGCCTTATATGGGAATGATTTATACAAAAATGACGTGTTCAAAACCTGTCGTCAAGACATGTCATAGGAATGAATTATGAAGAAGGCCATTAGAGGAACATCTCTGACAGTTAAAGCCTTTTTCCTGTTAATGGGGTTGAGTGTGGTCGGGCTGGCTATACTGGGGTGGAGATTAAGTTATGGTTATATTTCCCTCACCCCGATTGCCCCTTATATAGAAGCGGCGATTAGTGACGAAAATCAGGGCATCCGTATTTCATTTGAGGAAGTGCGTTTAACATGGCGACCGGCGCATGAGAACCCTGCGGGGCATGCCAGCCTGGAGCTACGCCTTACTGAACTTAAGATGCGGGATGATCGGGGGAATATGATCGCGTCTTTGCCTGAAGGTGGAATGCAAATCAGCGGGTTGGCGCTTATGCGGGGCATTTTGGCGCCAACCGTTGTCGATTTGTCCGGGCTTTCATTACATTACATGTTAGACGAGGCTATCTGGCAAACAGAAGGTGAGACGGATATTGCAGAACTGTTCCAGAATATCATTTTGGAGCTACAAAAATCTGAGGATTTATTTGCGCGCTTATTTCGGCAAATGTTATTGCCCCCTGACCGGACGAAAGCGGAAGGATACTTAAGAACAGTCAGTATTGGTCATGCTAATTTGTTTCTTGAGGACGAATTAACAAGGCAGACATGGTCATTTCCCGATACGCTGTTGCAACTGGATCGCATTCCTGATGGTGTTGAGCTGACATTGGATGGGCGGGCCGTTATTGCCGTGCCAGATACAGATGCGGCTGATAAAAAAATTACTATTCCGACTGTTCTCACAGTAGATCAAAACCGTCAAAGCCAGATGACGCGCATACGTTGGCAGTTTGAAGGGGTAAACCCGTGGGCAGTCGCCGGCAAAATACCTGCATTGTCGATGTTGAAAATCGTTGATGGCCCGATTAGCGGGTTCATTGAGGTCTTCATGGGGAAGGAGTTTATTCCAGAATCTTTGTTATTTGATTTTGGCGGTGGCAGTGGAGAAGTGAATTATAAGGAGTTATTTCCACAATCCGTCCCTTTTGATGAGTTTGTCGTTTCCGGACGTTATGAGCGCACGGCGCAGCGGCTGCAACTTGATAATATTTACTTAGCGTTTGGTGAGAGCCGTATCGAAGGGAATGGCCTTGTTTTAGGAGATATAAAGGCACCGGATGTGAGTTTGTTACTGCGATTAAATAAAATTAATGTTCAAACTTTGCCATCTTATTTTCCTTATACCCGGGCGACACGCGGGGCTTATAATTGGATTACACAAAATATGGACGCAGGGGTTGTGCGCGATGGGGACGTCACCCTGCGTCTTACGCCGCAAATGTGGGAAAGTGGTATATTTCCTGACGATGCGCTGGACTTCCGTTTTAAGCTGGACAATGTCACGGCGCATTATTTGCGGCCGATGCCACCTATTACAGAGGGGCGGGGTTATGCCCGCCTGGGGCTGGATGAATTCTCTCTTATTTTGGATGCGGGACGCATTAATGATCTTACGCTTGGCGAGTCAAAGGTTCTGTTCAGCCAAATTGGCCAGCGTAATAAGGGGCTTGCCGATATAACAGTAAACCTATCGGGCGAGCTGGAAGAAATTCTCCGGGTTATAGATTATAAGCCCCTGGAGTATCCAAAGAAATTTGGCATTACCCCCGATGATGTAGGGGGGCGGGGGCAAGCAACTCTAATTCTTGCTTTCCCATTGCTAAAAAAGATCAGTCTTGATGATGTGGATTTTAAGCTTAAGGCGACTGTGGATGATTTTGCTTACCCAAGTCTTACGGAGAGCTTTTCTTTAGGCGATGGCACATTAACTCTTCAGGCAACACGTTCAGATTTATTCGCAAAAGGACCCGTGAGCATAAATGGAGTGCCCATGCAGCTTTCCTGGCGGGAAAATTTTGATGGTCGTGAAAACTGGACAACCCAGTATCGTATTCGCGGCACTGTGGCCCCAGAACAATGGGGATCATTACATATGCCATTTGAAGGATACATTCACGACCCTGCGGAATTGTCTGTGGCTTTGGATGGTCGTCGTGGTCTTCCGGAAATCGGCAATGGTAAATTGGATTTCTCTGGAGCCTCCGCTTCATTTCCGCAACTCGGTTGGGTAAAAGAGAAGGGGGGCTCAGCAGATGTGGTCTTCGATCTTGTTTTTTCACCAGAAGAAGTGCGAACAAATAATATCGCATTACGCGCTGCCGGGTTAGAGGCCGATGCCAGCCTTGTCATTGATCGTCACGGTCTAGCGTCGCTTGAATTGCCGCGGCTCTTTATGGCGAAAAACCTTTTTTCTTTGAGCCTGCGTCGCGGAAACGATGCTATCTACGATGTGTATGTGCAGGCCAAAGAATTTGATACCTTACCTTTGCTGACTTCTCTGTTTTCTCCCGAGGTGGAAAATAGCAATAGTAAAACTAGCACAACCACGCTTGCCGATATGCGACTTCATGCCCAGGCAGATATACTCTATGCGGATGATGGGATGGAAATGTCCCAGGCCGTTGGCAGGGGAACTTATCTGAATGGGGTGTGGACAGAGGCCGCCTTGTCTGGGCGATGGGGGACAGATAAAACTATCTCTCTTTCCCTAACACCGCAGGCCACTGGGCAACAACAGCTCAAGATAAATTCGAATGACGCGGGACAAGTCATGCGGGGATTGGGGATATATGCCAGTGGTGTCGATGGGACACTGGATATCGAGGCAAATGTTCGCCAATTCGAGGGGCGGTCCACCATGGGGGGCAAGGTTAAAATTGATAAATTCAGGGTTATTAATTCCCCAAGTTTTGCCAGTATGCTGACGGACCGTTCCATGGAAAGGATATCAGATACTCTGGAACGAGAAGGTATCAGCTTTGACAAGTTACGCGCGGATTTCCGCTTTTTTGATGGCATACTGGAAATTGATAAAGCGCGTGTTTACGGGGCGCAATTAGGGCTAACGCTGAATGGGCAGGTGGATCAGCGCTATGATGAATTAAACCTCAAGGGGACATTGGTGCCTGCCTATGGGTTGAATTCTTTATTGGGCAATGTGCCGCTTATTGGTGATTTATTGATGGGTGGGAAAGGCAAGGGATTATTTGCTGTCAATTTTCGTGTCCGCGGCAGCGTGAATAAACCGGATGTTATTGTTAATCCACTATCGGCTATTGCGCCCGGCTTTCTGCGTGAGGTTTTTGGCGTGTTTGATTCAGATCCGAAAACAAAGCGTGAAAAAGAACAAAAAGGGCAACAAATCGAACAGCATCGTGGTGCCAATACGCCGGTCCATCCCCCGCAGGAACAAAAACAAGGCGAGCAAGGCACAGAGGGGAAAACGCCGTTAAGCCCAGCTTTCTTACCGGAAGACATTACTATACAATCGTTGCCGCCGCGATAAGGGGGGTGATGTTAAAAGTCCTGCATTCAGACGGGTTTGACTAATATATGCCGCTTTTTGCCAGCGGATAATTTTATACTGCCCTGATCGTTCAGTTGTGCCATTGAGATGACACATTCTGTGTCGCTAATTTTTTCATCATTAACGCGTGCGCCACCCTGATTAATCAATCTGCGGGCCTCTCCCTTTGATGTCGCGAGTCCGGCTTGCATATAAAGATCAAGGATGCCAATCCCTTCCTGTAGGTGACTGGCCGAAATATCAGTACTGGGCAGATCAGCACCCAAGCTCTTTTCTTCAAAGGCCTTGCGAGCGGCTTCTTCTGCATGAAGGGCGGCTTCGCGGCCGTGACAAAGAGTTGTGGCTTCATTTGCCAGGATCTTTTTTGCG
Source organism: Kordiimonas sp. (assembly GCA_002700365.1). Lineage (GTDB taxonomy): Bacteria > Pseudomonadota > Alphaproteobacteria > Sphingomonadales > Emcibacteraceae. The sequence continues at coordinate 198,352 of PADB01000012.1, forward strand.
TCATTAATTTCAGCCCCTTGAAGGGCTTCCAGACGTGTGATTTCATCTAATGGCAGTTCAGTAAAGAGGCGAAGGAAGCGACCAACATCCGCATCATCCGTATTGCGCCAAAATTGCCAGTATTCGTAGGCTGAGCGCATATCTTCGTTCAGCCAAACCGCCCCGCCGGCTGTTTTCCCCATTTTTGTGCCATTGGCCGTTGTAATTAGGGGTGATGTCAGGCCAAAAACCTCATTACCTTCGACGCGTCGGGTCAGTTCAATACCATTAATAATATTACCCCATTGGTCGGATCCGCCGATTTGTAGTGCGCAGTTATGCTGGCGGTTCAGTTCCAGGAAGTCATAGGCCTGCAAAATCATATAATTAAATTCTAAAAATGTCATGGGCTGCTCACGTTCCAGCCGGAGCTTGACACTTTCAAAAGTTAGCATGCGATTAATGGTAAAATGTGTGCCCATGTCGCGTAAAAAATCAATATAATTTAGTTGGTCAAGCCAGTCGGCGTTATTGACCATAACCGCATCGGTCGTCCCTTCTCCAAAAGTGAGAAATTTACGAAAGACCTGACGAATTCCGTCCATATTGGATTGAATTTGGTCGTCAGTTAGCATTTTACGGCTTTCATCACGGCCTGTCGGATCACCAATGCGCGTTGTGCCGCCGCCCATCAGAACAATGGGTTTATGACCGCTTTGCTGCAAATGACGCAACATCATGATTTGCACCAGACTTCCGACATGCAAGCTGTTCGCTGTGCAGTCAAAACCGATATACGCGACGATGGGCCCCTTTGAGAGTTTCTGGTCTAACCCTTCCAGATTTGTACACTGGTGAACGTAATCACGTTCCAGGAGAGTTTGCAGAAAATCTGATGTGATATTTTGTGCTGTCAGGTTTGTCTGGGTCATGTCACGATTATGCAGGCTGCTTATTATTTGAAGAAATGCTATTACTATAATTACAATAAGGAGCTTGATGTAACATATATGATGTGTGGACATAAGTCTTAATTTACGTGGTGGAGTGCAGCACAAAAATGGTGTGGGCAATTGGTCTAATGAGTGGCACCTCTCTAGATGGTGTTGACGCTGCGATATTGGACACGGACGGGGTGAGAGCACAGCGTGTTGGAGTACCTGTATTTTGTCCCTATACCGAAGAGGAGCAAGATATTCTGCGCCAAGCCATTAAAGTCGCGATCGCTCATGAAACGCCGATTTCGCAAGAACCTGCGATTGTTGAAGCGAAAAATATTATTACGGAGCGACACATTCACTCAGTTAATGTATTGCTTGATAAAAATAATATAACTGACTCTAAAATAGATGTTATTGGATTTCACGGACAAACCGTTTGTCACCGTCCCGACATGGGGTGGACATGGCAATTGGGGGATGCTGAACGTCTTGCCGAAGAAACAGGTATCCCGGTGATATCGGCATTACGTCAAGATGATATTGCTGCGGGGGGGCAAGGAGCACCATTAGTGCCTATATATCATCAGGCGATGATACAGGCAGCAGACCCACAGGACGCTGCCGCAGCGGTTGTTAATATAGGTGGGGTTGCGAATGTAACATGGGTTGGCCGTGAAGGTACGGATGAACTAATAGCCTTTGATGTTGGGCCGGGTAACGCCTTACTCAACGACTGGATTAAATTTCATACTGGCGCGGAATATGACCGTAATGGGGAAATCGCAAGTCGTGGACAGGTAAATGCGGATTTATTAGCGCAGATGATGAAACATTCGTATTTTGCGCAGCCTATTCCAAAGTCGTTGGATCGTGAGACATTTTCTAATTTTCTTCGGGAGGATAGTGTAGGGGCATTGTCATTAGAAGATGGGGCTGCAACATTAACGGCCTTTACGGTAGCGGCTATCGGTCATGCCGCACGAAATTTTCCGGCATTGCCTGAAGTTTGGTATATATGCGGCGGTGGTGCAAAAAATCCATATATGATGCGACAATTGGCCAATGGATTGCCCGGCACTGTTGCGCCAGTCGAAGCTATCGGTGGGGATAGCACGTTCATGGAAGCAGAAGCGTTTGCATATTTGGCTGTGCGGGCATTACGGGGCAAGCCAATTACATTTCCGTTAACAACAGGGGTTCCCCATGCGATTACAGGGGGAACATTATATCAGCCATAGCGGATAGTGGCGCAGGGCAGCGGTTATGCAGTATGGAGCCGTCGGCCCTTATACTAGTAACCTAGACGCTGTTTAAGATAGTCATCCACGTTAACGACTAATTCTTTCATATGATCTTCATAATAATGGTTGGCGTTTTCGACCTTATTATAATCGATCGTGATGCCCTTTTGGCTTTGTAATTTGTCGACCAGTTTTTGTACTGAGTTTTCTTCGACAATTTCATCTTTTGTGCCCTGAAGGATCAGCCCGGAGGAGGGACAGGGGGCAAGAAAACTGAAATCATATAAATTAGCAGGAGGTGAGATGGATAAAAAGCCTTGTATTTCCGGGCGTCTCATCAAAAGCTGCATACCAATCCAAGCCCCGAAGGAGAAACCAGCTACCCAGCAAGTGGGGGCATCTTTATTCAATGATTGCAGCCAGTCCAATGCAGCGGCGGCATCGCTCAATTCGCCGACACCGTTATCAAATACTCCTTCACTGTGGCCGACACTGCGGAAGTTGAAGCGAAGTACGGCAAAGCCCCGGCGCGTAAATGAATGATAAAGGTAATAGACAACCTTATTATTCATTGTCCCGCCAAATTGCGGGTGGGGATGAAGAATAAGAGCAATCGGGGAGTTTTCTTCTTTACCAGCCTGATAACGGCCTTCGAGACGGCCTTCAGGGCCTTGGAATATGACTTCAGGCATAGTTTCTCGCTAGCTTCTGATTAATATTTACCGTAAGGGGGGCGATGTGCAGATAGCCCACAGCGCGATGGTATCTTATATATCGCTTTAAACGTTTGCTATCTAGTTGTTTTTTGCATTTCTTGACGATCCGTAGGCGCAAGCATATATAATAAGCACTTAATAATGAACAAAGTGACTTCCGTCATTCAGGTAAAAAGACTTTGTGTGATATACTGCGGGACTAAATGCAGACTGGCGAATAAGCCGGATTACAGGATTGTATATGTTCAAGAATTTACGCCATGACATCGATGCGGTAATGCAGCGTGACCCTGCAGCGCGTTCTAAGCTCGAAGTTCTATTGGCTTATCCAAGCATACATGCCTTAATGTTTTACCGCCTGGCGCATTGGCTCTGGAAGCATGAATTATATGTGCTGGGGCGTTTTGTATCGCACTTAGGGCGTATGTTTACCGGGATTGAGATCCATCCCGGTGCTGTTATCGGTCGTGGTGTTTTTATAGATCATGGCATGGGTGTTGTCATTGGTGAGACGGCAGTTGTTGGCGATAATGTGACCTTATACCAAGGGGTGACTTTGGGGGGTACGTCTCTGGAAAAAGGGAAAAGACACCCAACACTGGAGAACGGTGTTATCGTTGGTGCTGGCGCAAAGGTTCTAGGCCCCATTCTCGTTGGGCAGAATGCGCGTATTGGCTCTAATGCTGTTGTCGTTAAGCAAGTCCCTGCAGATGTTTCTGTGGTGGGTATTCCGGGTAAGGTTGTGCAAAACGTCGGACAAAAGACGGAAAATGCCGATCAGGACTTTTGTGCCTATGGTCTGCCTACTGATGATATTCCTGATCCTATTGCGCGGTCCTTGGAAGGAATGTTTGATATGATCTGTTCTCTAAAATCACGGATCGAAGAATTAGAGTCGGAGTTGGCCGAGAGTGAAGCTAGACTGACGGCAATTAAACAAAAAGACAGCCAGGCTGAAGATAAGCCCAAAAAGCCTCGTTTGTCCTCACAATAGTGTTTCAAAAAGAATATGAATAAGGCGCATTTGTATCTTGATAATAATGCAACGGCACCCGTGCGGCCTGAGGTTATAGAAGAAGTTTGCCGTGTGCTGGAGATGGGCGGTAATCCGTCATCAGTGCATTATAAGGGCCGCTCTGCACTTCATATTCTGGAAAATGCGCGAAAGAAGATTGCGGCGGCTATCGGGGCGGATAGCGAGCAGATTATTTTTACCAGCGGTGGAACAGAAGCCAACAATTTGGCGCTAAAAGGGGTTGTGGGACGGTCTTGCCTTTTGGTGGGAGCAACGGAGCATGATGCGGTATTGCAGTCTGCCGCTAACCTTGACCGGGATGTAGTTATTTTACCCGTTGACAATAATGGTCTGGTCGTACGGGAGGCTTTGCTAGATGCGATAGATCAGCGCGGCGGTGTCAACTGTCTTGTATCTGTGATGTTGGCGAATAATGAAACAGGCGTTATTCAGCCTGTTGCAGAGCTTTGTCGTGCCGCGAAAGAACGAGGGGCTCTTTTCCATACAGATGCCGTACAGGCATTGGGGAAAATGCCACTGGATTTTAATGGCCTTGGCGTTGATATGATGAGTTTGTCTGCCCATAAGATGGGGGGACCGCAAGGTGTGGGTGCGCTGGTTATACGGGAGAATGTGCCCATTCGCGCGCTTATGGAGGGCGGCGGACAGGAGCGACGTCGCCGTTCAGGGACAGAGAATTTACCAGCCATTGCCGGTTTTGCGAAGGCGACAGACTTTCTGATGGAGTTAATAGAGACAACAAAAGAAATGGGCTGCTGGCGCGATCGTTTTGAAGAAAAAATAACGACTTCCTGCCCTAAGCTTATTGTGCATGGCCAGCAGGTGGCAAGATTGCCTAATTCCAGTTGTATAAGCATGCCTGGCGTGGCCAGTGAAACAATTGTAATGGCCATGGATCTCGCGGGTATTTGTATCAGTGCGGGGTCGGCCTGTTCTTCAGGTAAGGTCAAGGCATCGCATGTATTGAAGGCAATGGGGATGAAGGATGCTGTTGCGGGAAGTTCAATTCGTGTAAGTCTGGGCTGGCAAAATCAGGAACAGGACCTGGATGTCATGCAGCAAAAACTTTTGACGTTATATCAGCAAAAAGTAAAAGCAGAATAGAAATGGCATCGCGTCCAGCCTATTTGGATTATCAGGCAACAACACCTCTAGACCCACGTGTGCTGGAAGTGATGATGCCTTATCTGACGGAAAAGTTTGGCAACCCCCATTCCGTTAATCACGCCTTTGGTTGGGAGGCGGAGGCTGGCGTAGAAGTTGCCCGGGGCCAGATTGCAAACCTTATTAATGTTGAACCCCGGGATATCATTTTTACATCTGGGGCGACAGAAGCCAACAACATGGCCATTAAGGGAATTGCTTTTGCCCTCCATCCACGTAAATCCCATGTTATCACACAGGAAACGGAGCATAAATGTGTGCTTGAATCTGTTCGGGCTTTAGAAAATATGGGATTGCGGGTAACAATTTTACCTGTTGACCATGAAGGGCTGGTAGACCCTGAAAGGCTGGCGGCAGAGATAACGGAGCAGACAGGCCTTGTGTCTATTATGGCAGTAAATAATGAAATAGGGACGATACAACCTCTTTCAGAAATTGGTGCTGTATGTAAAGCAAGAGATGTGGTTTTCCATTGTGACGCAGTACAGGGCGTTGGCCGTATACCTATTGATATTCAGGGTATGCATATTGATGCCATGAGTCTTTCAGGACATAAAATTTATGGGCCGAAAGGCATTGGTGCACTCTATTTGCGGAGAACAAAAAATCCGGTTCCTCTTTTGCCAATTTTAAATGGTGGAGGACAGGAAGGGGGTTTGCGCCCCGGTACGTTGTCACCGGCTTTATGTGCGGGAATGGGGGCGGCGTGTGAATTCATGCTACGCGAAGGTCCGGACGAGCTGCTGCGTATAGAGGCTTTGGGGAAGAGGTTTTGGCAAGAATTAAGTAGTGATTTGCCTGAGGCGCAATTGAATGGCAGTCTTCAGTCGCGTTACTGGGGTAATTTGAATATTTCCTTTTCGGGGATTAAGGCAGATCGGTTATTATCCCGATTAAAGACGATTGCTCTTTCTTCGGGATCTGCATGTGCAACAGACGATGCAAATGCGTCATACGTCTTGAAAGCAATTGGTCTGGAGCATGGACGCGCGGAAGCGTCAATTCGTATTGGTATCGGTCGTCAGACAACAGTAGAAGAAATGTCGGCGGCGCGGGAGGAGATTATCAGTGCTGTAACAACCTTACGTTCTTCTTAAGGAGACTATACGTGGCTGATATAATATTTGTGCTTGCTGATGGCGAAACACAAAAAAAGATAAGTGCAGAGCAGGGGGAAACTCTCCTGGATCTCGCACATAAAGGACAATTGGATGTGGAGGGCACCTGCGAGGGGTCGATGGCCTGTTCAACGTGTCATATGATTATTGATGAAAATTACTTTGATATGTTACCTGCGCCAAGTGATGAAGAAGAGTATTTACTGGACCTGACGTTCGGTTTGAAGCCCACATCGCGTTTAGGTTGTCAGGTCGTCGTTACTGAAGAAGCGGATGGAATGAAAGTCTATTTACCAGAAGCAAGCCGAAATATGATGCTGTGACTTTTTGGTGGTTTATATTCCGTTAAAGACCGGTTTTCTTTTTTCATGAAAAGCGGTTAAGCCTTCTGCAAAGTCTTCGTGATAACCAGCAGTTTGTTGTGCTTTGGCTTCAATTTTCATTTGTTCGTCGAAATTGTGTTTATCAGCGGCATCGACTAACTGTCTGATCGCAACGTAAGATCGTGTGGGGCCTGACGCTAACGTTTCGGCAAGCTGATGAGCCGAGGTGTCAAGTTGTCCATTGGGCACGGTTTTATAGATAAGGCCTATCTCGACGGCCTCTTGCGCGGTAATTTCTGTATTGAGCATAAAAGTCGCCATGGCTCGGGCGCGACCGATGGTTCGCGGCAAAGTATGTGTCATGCCGCAGTCGGGAATAAGGCCTACGTCAATAAAGCCTGTCTTAAAATAAGCACTGCGCGCCGCAATCGTGATGTCACATGCTAAGGCCAATGCCATACCGGCACCAGCAGCCACACCATTCACAGCCGCGAGACTGGGCATATGGATGTGTTTCAGGCGGCGGAACAACGGAATATAATCTTTATCAAGATGTGTTTTTAAATCTTCGGGGAAAGATGTGATGGTTGTGACGAGATCAGCACCAGCACAAAAGGCGTTCTCCTGTCCGGTGAGGATTAGCACACGTGGTGAGGGGGTAAGTGTTTCCAGCGTGTCCAGGACATTGTGAAAGTCCTTGAAAAACTGGTGATCCATTGCATTGGCTGCGGCCGGCCTTTGTAAGGTTATACAAGCAATGCGGTTGTCGTCAGTGATTGTTAAACCTACTGTGGCCGGGGTCATAATTTATGCTCCATCAAAGAAAACACCCCTTACATGGTTTCCCGATGTAGGGGGTGTGTCAATAAGTGAATGCCAAAAGATTATGACTTTATGCCGATTGTGCGACCTTTGCCCTCTTTGCGTCTTCTTCGGTGCGAACGCAGTCGCGTCCGGAATTTTTAGCCAGATAAAGGGCGTTATCAGCACGCTCCAGTACCGTAGACGCATCTTCACCACGGCGATATGCCGCCACACCAAATGAGATTGTGATTTTACCTAATGTTTCGCCGGTGCTTTTTTTGCGCATCACACGCTGGGATACAAAATTGCGCACGGTATTTGCCATATCAGTTGCCGCTTCGAGGTTATAATGCGGCAGGACTGCAATAAATTCTTCTCCACCATAGCGGGCAGGGGTGCCAGAATCGCCGACTTTTGTTTTAAGACTATGGGCAACCGCTTTTAGCACCTGATCGCCCATCTGATGGCCCCATGTATCATTGAATTTTTTAAAGTGGTCAACGTCCCCTATAAAGATAGAAAAAGAAGTGCCACTTTCTTCCGCCGCTTCAATGGCTTGCTGCAGGCTGGTTTCGAAGCATTTGCGATTACCAATATTCGTCAGCATATCGGTCATGGCTTCCTGTTGTGCAGATTTTAGATTTTGCTGGAGTAGTTTTACTTCATTTGATGACTTTTGTAGCCTGCCTTCCAGGGTTTGACTACGTTCTTTCATCTTCTGGGTGTCACTGACCAGCTTGGTAATGAGCGCTTTTATGTCTGTGGCAGTATCTTTTGTTCCAATATTATCAAGATGCCCGGATAAGGAATTAGAAAACTCGGTTGTGTTGTCACCCGCCTGTTTTAATGTCGCTGTTATTGCGTCTAATTCATTCTGCAAATTTTCGCTGGCCTTATGAACAGCCGTTTCCTGTTTTGTCGTTGAAAAGAATTTTTCATGCAAAGAGGTGCAGATTTCTGGTGTAAATGTTGTACCTTTTTCGATTAAGCGATCAATTGCACGCACTAACGCCAGATCATCTGCGCTACAGTAGCTGTACCATAGTTGATAATTCGCAGGTGTGGGGGGGATGTTTTGTCTACCCATTTGCGTTAATGCGGATTGTGCATAGCCATGGATTTGTGCAGACGTTTTTTTATCAATAATTGTGTGTTGTTCCATAATCCCTTACTGCCATTTTTTAGGCTGGAGAAATGCATGACATTGCATGCGGTTTTTATGGAAGCAAGAGTAACCAATCTTTCCTAAAGAAAGGCTAACGAGAGGAAAAGAGGGTTAAATATCCTCAGCCGCTGGTGTTTCTGTCACGGCAGTTTCGACGTTATTTTCTGAAACCGTTTTGCGCCGCCGGGGTGTTGTTGATTTCTTTTTTTCAGGGGTGGCTTTAGGTGCTGTCCGTAAGAGGAACGCTGGGACGTGGTCACCCAGCCCGACAACAGGCTTCTGTCGATTACGGCTGCCACGGCCGGTTTCTTCTTTTTCTTTGTGTTTATCTTTATTCTTTGTTGGTGTTGAGGAGGCCGAACGTTTTTGGGGGGTGTTTATCGGCTCAGCATCAACGGCTTCTTGGGAGAGGTTTTCTTTTACCGCTTCTTCTTTTTTGGTTTTCGTTGTTTTGGATTTTGTCGTTTTTTTACGGGCTGAATTTGAAAACTCTTCAAGTTCAGCTACGGGTATTTCTTTTTTGATTAATTTATTGATAGCCTCAACAAATTTTGTTTCTTTTGGCGTAAAAATAGTGAAAGCATGTCCTTCACGACCGGCGCGTCCTGTACGGCCAATACGATGGACATAGTCTTCCGCACTGATGGGCACTTCATAATTGAAGACATGAGAAACTTCAGGGATATCCAAACCACGTGCGGCAACATCACTGGCGACAAGCAATTGAATTGTGCCATTCTTAAAGTTCTCAAGGACTTCCATACGCGATGATTGGTGCATGTCGCCATGTAGTTCCGCGACATTAAAGCCATGTTTCTTGAGGGATGTATTAACGACCTGTACGGTTTTTTTGCGATTGCAGAAGATAATCGCATTTTTGACATCCTGACTTTGAATCAGATGGCGTAGTGCTGCCCGTTTAGTTTTTTCATTCGGGTCATACGCTACTTTAAGCATTTTCTGCGTAATGGTGGACGCTGTAGATGAGGCGCGGGCGACTTCAATTTGTTTTGGGTCATTGAGGAAACGGTCTGTCAGTCGTTTTACTTCCTTGGGCATTGTAGCAGAAAAGAAAAGGGCCTGCATTTTCTGGGGTATAAGACTGCAGATGCGCTCAACATCGGGAATAAAGCCCATGTCTAACATACGGTCTGCTTCGTCCACGACAAGGATTTCGACACCAGTAAGCATCAACTTCCCGCGTTCAAAATGGTCAAGCAACCGGCCGGGTGTTGCGATCAATACGTCTACACCGCGGTCTAGTTTCTTTTCCTGGTCGGCGAAAGACACACCGCCGATTAAAAGGGCCATACTGAGTTTGCTGTTTTTTCCGTATGTTTCAAAATTCTCAGCAACCTGAGCGGCAAGTTCGCGCGTTGGCTCCAGAATAAGAGAGCGGGGCATGCGTGCCCGTGCGCGCCCATGTGAGAGAACGTCAATCATCGGTAAAGTGAAAGAGGCTGTTTTACCGGTGCCCGTTTGGGCAATGCCCAGAATATCCCGTCCTTGGAGGACGTTGGGAATGGCTTGTTTCTGAATTGGGGTTGGTTCAGTATAGCCAGCATCACTTACCGCAGAAAGGACGGCGTCACTCAAACCCAATAAATTAAAACCCATATAACTTGCTTACTTTCTTTAATGTACGCAGAACATTACCGACATTTCGGCCAAACATACTTTATAATTTAGGGGGCAGAATATGGAAAGTTGTACAGAAGTCAATGATACTCTTCATTTTCGGCGGAATTGCTTACAAATCCAGATCGGTGACGTCTGTTGCATGTTCCTGAATAAAGTTATAGCGGTGCTCTGCTTTTCGGCCCATGAGCTGTTCAACGATATCTGATGTATTTAATCTCTGTCCTTCAGGTATCACCACGCGAAGTAAGCCACGTTTTGTTTGGTCCATGGTGGTTTCTTTTAGTTGGGCAGGTGGCATCTCACCCAGGCCCTTAAAGCGGCTGATATCTATTTTGCCTTTGGCATTAAATTCCGTCTGGAGAAGTTGGTCTTTGTGTTCATCGTCACGGGCGTAATGGATATTTCCACCTTGGGCTATTCTGTATAATGGGGGCTGCGCTAAGTACAGGTGCCCGTCCCGGATCAGTTCTGGCATTTCCTGATAGAAGAAGGTAATGAGCAGTGTCGCAATGTGTGCCCCGTCAACATCCGCATCTGTCATGATTATAACGCGCTGATAGCGCAGGGCGTCGCGATTATATTTATCCCCTTGACCGCAGCCGAGTGCCTGAAGAAGGTCTGAAATTTCCTGATTTTGACGAATTTTATCAGGAGAGGCACTTGCCACATTCAGAATTTTACCGCGAATTGGTAATATTGCCTGGGTTTTTCTATCGCGTGCCTGCTTGGCAGAACCGCCCGCAGAATCCCCTTCGACAATAAAAATTTCTGTATTATCAGCAGAATCGGTAGAACAGTCGGCCAGTTTTCCAGGGAGACGCAATTTACGGCGAGATGTTGCGGTTTTACGCTTTACTTCCTTTTCTTGCCGTCGGCGCAGGCGTTCTTCCGCGCGTTCCAAGGCCCAGGCCAATAGGTCATTTGCCATATCAGGAGAACCACTGAGCCAATGATCGAAATGATCGCGCACAACGGTTTCAATCAGGCGCGCGGCTTCAGGTGTACTGAGTTTATCCTTGGTCTGGCCCTGAAATTGTGGATTTTTGATAAAAGCTGAAATCACACCACAAGCATTACCCAGAATATCTTCACCGGTAATCGATGCCGCTTTTTTATTGCCGATTAATTCGGCATATGCTTTTACCCCTTTGACCAGTGCTGCGCGGACGCCGTTTTCGTGAGTGCCGCCTTGGGGGGTGGGAATTGTGTTACAATAAGACCTTGTGAAACCATCCCCATATTCCGGCCAGGTTATCGCCCATTCGACCTGTCCGGCTTCATCGGGGAGGGACGTGCGGCCATGAAAGTTTTCTGTCGTAACGCATTGGCGTTCTTTCATGGTTTCAGTGAGATAATCATTTAATCCACCGGGGAAATGTAATGTTGCCTTTTCCGGTGTTTCATCATCTGCAAGATGCGCAGGGTTGCATTGCCAGCGGATCTCCACCCCCCGAAAGAGATAGGCTTTGGAACGTGCCATTTGGTAGAGACGTGCGGCGCGAAATTTTGCATCTTTGCCAAAAATATCCGGGTCGGGCAGGAAAGAGACCTTTGTACCACGACGGTTAGCGGTGCTCCCTTGTTTTTCCAGCGGTGTTACGGGATGTCCGCGTTCAAAAGATTGTGCATATAATTCTTTGTTGCGTGCGACTTCTATGGTCAGTTTCTTCGAGAGGGCGTTGACGACAGAAATACCGACACCATGCAGGCCCCCGGATGTTTCATAAACTTTATTATTGAACTTTCCACCGGAGTGAAGCGTCGTCAGAATAACTTCCAGTGCAGATTTTTCAGGATATTTGGGATGGGGATCCGTTGGAATTCCACGCCCATTGTCTGAAATAGATATGGCTCCGTCTTCCGTAAATGTAATCTCTATACGATTAGCATATCCAGCGACAGCTTCGTCCATGGCATTATCAAGTACTTCGGCGACAAGATGGTGAAGGGCGCGATCATCCGTCCCGCCTATGTACATTCCTGGCCGTAAGCGAACGGGCTCTAGCCCCTCTAATACTTCGATATCTTTTGCTGAATAATCTTCAGTGGACGCCGTTTTTTGTTCGAAAAGATCTACCATATGACACTTTTGTGCTCTGTTTATTAAAAGAGGTCAGCACTATAGGGCATTTTTTCTACCGCCAACAACTAGATATTATCGATATTTTTCATCGTGCTCAGGCAAGGTCAAAGACCTTGCCGGGATTCAGGATGTTATTAGGGTCCAAAGCTTGTTTTAATGTTTTCATTAATCCGATTTCTTCTGCGGAACGGCTGAGATGGAGGTAAGGCTTTTTCTCCAGGCCGACGCCATGTTCTGCAGAGACAGAACCGCCGATGGATGCCAATGGGGAATAAATAATATGTTCAATTTTTGTATGGCTGTTGTTGTCATTGTGACCGGGACTGACGGCTAAATGCAGGTTGCCATCCCCCAGATGACCAAAAACGAAACATTGACCATCGGGAAAATTATGGCTTATTTCCCGGCGAACATTTTCTATATAACTTTCCATGTGACGGATCGAAAGGCTGACGTCAAAATAGTAAATTGGACGAAAGCGATTACATTCATCCACGCTATCGCGCAGTGCCCATAGGTTATCTCTTTCCCGCTGGGACTGGGCGATAACGGCATCTATTATAACGCCATTCTCAAGGGCTTCGGAAAGTACTTTTTCGAAATGGGCGAGGTCAGCTTGTTGATCTGTGCCCTGAGCTTCGATTAAGGCATAAAAGGGATGTTCAGTGCTTAAGGGAGGGGTTTTGCAATGGGGTGCCGTGGCGACCAACGCGTAGAAATCTTTCCACATCACTTCGTAAGAACTGAGCTGCCCGCCTAAGGCTTCATCAATATGATTGAGAAGTCGTGGCACATCATCGAATTTTTCAAAAGCCACCATAGCCGTATTCGCGCTTTGGGGTTTAGGGAAAAGCCGTAAGACAAAGCGCGTCATAATGCCAAGTGTACCTTCCGACCCTATGAAAAGATGTTTTAGGTCGTAACCGGCATTGTTTTTCAGCATCGTATTCATAGAGGAAATAACAGTGCCGTCCGCCAATACGGTTTCGCTTCCCAATATCAGGGCCCGTGCCATGCCATAGCGTATGACGCGGTTGCCGCCTGCGTTCGTCGCAACATTACCGCCTATTTGGCAGCTGCCGCGGGCACCAAGGTCCAGTGGAAAAAAGAGTCCAGCGTCATCTGCGGCTTTTTGGATGTCTTCGAGTGCAGTGCCAGCAAGCACAGTTAATGTGCGCCCGATAGGGTCAATGGATTCAACGCCAGAAAGTCGTTCCAAGGAGAGCACAAGATCTTTATCATTTGTATCTGCACCATGGACCAACCCGGTCAGCCCCCCCTGAGGAACGACGGGCTGTTTATGTGCATTGCAGAGGGCTAGGATTTGCGATACTTCGGATGTTGTTTTAGGGCGCACAAGAACAGTAGCCTTTAAATTTTCCTGATGCCAAATGCCAGCGGACCGTGACGTTACAGCATCGTCACAGAGAAGACCTGCATCTCCGACGATGTTGTGCAGTTGTTGGATTAAATCCCTATTCATACTTAATCTCTTTGTTTTTTTGTAAAAGCAACCTGATCTCATCGGTCAGAACTTTGGGCGATATTAGCATGAAAATTAAGAACGTCATTCACGAGTTATTAGAGTTTTTGTCACTTAAAATTCATTGAGAAGACATGAGGCTGTCATTGTTTTCGTATAATTTCGATAGGAAAAGTAAGGTATTATGAATAAGGAAATGGCCATGGGTAGTGTCATGAGACATATTACATTAGAAAATGGTGCGCAAAGCCGTGTCGCGCAAGTATTGCTGCGTCATGCACAGCCGAAAACGCCTGACGATGCATTGCGTTTTTTGGTGGGTCGTATGGGTGTTTATGTTCTGGATAAAGAAAGTCTTGGCCGGGAAGTTAAATTATACTTTGGCTAAGTCTGGTGTTGTTTAGGCACGTGGTGATAATGTCGGTAAAAACAAAGGGTGGCCCCTATAGAAAGGCCGCCCTTTATTTTATATTGGGTAGAAAAGACCGTTCAGATATTAGAGCAGGCTAAAAACCAGCCTTCATCGAAAACATCTTTTTAGTCTTCGGCTGGCTCCAGAAGCCTGTGTAGATGTACGATTACATATTTGCTCATGGCATCGTCTACAGAAGCATGACTAGCGCCTTTCCATGCGTCATATGCTTCTTTGTAACTGGGAAATATCCCAACGACATCAAGATTACTCGTGTCCTGAAAATCAAGCCCTTGGGGGTTTTTAACTTTGCCGCCAAAAACCAGATGTAATAAGCTATCCGCCATGTTTTCCTCTTTTACTCCGTTAAACACACTGAGGGGTTTGACGCCCTTATATCATTAGTGGCTGTCCCAGAATTTTTTATGCGTTATTATGGGTCAGCTATACATATCCTTATTTTTGTTTGAGAACAATATGCCAGACAACAGAAATTCTACGGTTCTTATTTCCATCGTTTCCCCAGATCAATTAGGACTTATTGCCGCGGTAACAGGTGTAATGTTCGATATTGGTGTCAATTTGGCTGATACGTCTTTTGCCATATTAGGGCAGGGCTGTGAATTTTCCTGTGTCGCAGAACTTCCGGATGGGGTCTCACAACGTGCCGTGCAAAGCGAAATACAGGGATTACCCTGTATGAAGGAGGCGGATATTCTTGTTATGCCTTTCCGTTTTCAGGCGGAGAAAACACAGGCCGCTAAAATTACACATATTATTGATGTGGCGGGCGGGGATCAGCCAGGGCTTATCGCCCGACTGTCGGAAGTTTTTAATGATTATGACGCTAATGTTGTTCTGATGAATTCAACAAAGCAGGAAAATAAAGACACCAAAGGGGAAGGGCAGTATCTGACCTGTTTTTCAGTGAGTATTCCTGAACAAAGAGCCGAAGGATGTCTTGCCGCGATATATAATACGGCAAGTCAGCTACAGCTCAGTTGTGTACATCGTTCTTTGTAAGCGTTCCGTACTGTGGTGTTGTCAATAGGGAACGCGACATTAGTTAGGACAGGTTAAAATACAAAATTAAAGAGGCGTATTGCCAGACGGTTTTGTTGTTGGCGCTTCTGCCGTGGATTTTGCATTTTCAATGATGTCTTTCATGTATGACACCAATCCTTCTACGCCATCGGCATTGACCCGTGCGGTGAAATCATCGCGCTGGGTACGTACCATGCTAATCCCTTCGACCTTCACATCAAGGATTTTAAAACCACCGTCTGCCTGTGGGCGTACACGCCAATCCACAGAGATCGGTTGTTTTTCTAGTTCTCCCTGTGCTCTACTGCGCACATACATATCATTCTTACCCTGCGGAATGACAGAAATGATATCTATATTCTGTTCATCAAAGTTTTGTAGCTTTGAGAAATAGAAGTTCAGCATAAAATCGGGAAACATCTTGTTGTAATCGGCAATTTGCTGTTTTGAAGCCTTTTTTACATGGCGGCCAAGTACAATTTTACTGATGCGGGGGACATCAAAGCCGTCATTGAGGATGAGCCGAAATGCCGTAATTTTTTCGTCACGGGATGTTTGTTTATCGCGAAGGACGGTCAGGGCCTTTTCGGCAAGGCCATCAATGAACACAGAAGCTTCCGTCTGTAATTCCGGATTTTTATTCGGGGCTACTTCTTCGGCATAGGCGATGAAGAAGAATGCGCTTATGAATGTCAATGCCATAGAGAGGAGCAAGACTGCGGTCATTAGCTTTATATATGATTTTTTGTGATCGTATTTCGCGCTAATTGTCTTTGCTTGTGGTTGTCGCATTTGAACTCTCTTTTCAAAATAACGGGAGGGTCCCAAAGGTCCCCAGTCTAGCTTATTTTTAATGTATTATACATGAACGTAATTACAATGTGGGTAGCGATATTAAAGCAAGTAATTTTGACGAAAAAAGGGAGCAATTAGCTCCCTTTGATGCACTTCTTTGAAATATCTGGCCATAATGAAGCTGATTTATTTCAGGGTTTTAAGATAAGCAATGATATCCGCGCGATCTTTGGGTTTTTTGAGACCAGCAAAGCTCATTTTAGTGCCGGGTACTGCGGCTCGTGGTTTTAAAAGGTAAGCATCCAATGTTGCTTCGTCCCAGACCAGGCCTGATGCGATCATTGCTTTTGAATAACGAAAACCTTCAACTGTTGCGGCAGGGCGTCCGAAGATTCCATGAAGATTAGGGCCAGCTTTGTTTTTACCACCTTCGTCAACGGTATGACATGCCCTGCATTTTTTATAGACTTTTTGTCCTGCAGCAACATCGCCATCAGCATGTGCAGTGGAGATGGCTGTAATCGTCAGGAAAGCAGCGGCAGCTAATTGTATGGCTTTTTTCATAAGTGATCCCTTAATGGTAAAAATACAGCGGGTATCGTGTTCATTTACGATATGACTTTCTGAATTTGGCCCGTTTTGACACGGTATAGGTAAGATTTCAAGTCACGTTTAACGTCTGGTGCAAGGATGTAGAGGCCTATAATATTAGGGATAGCCATGGCGAAGATCATTGCATCAGAAAAGTCGACGACCTTGCCAAGTCCCATTGTGGCCCCCACAATGGTGAAGCTGCAAAAAATAACTTTATAAATGAGTTCGGAAATCTTGCTGCTTCCAAACAAATATGTCCAAGCTTTAAGGCCATAATATGACCACGTAATCATGGTGGAAAAGGCAAACAGCAATACAGCAACAGCCAGTAGATCGGGAAACCAGGAAAACACGCTTTCAAAGGCTGTAGACGTAAGGCTCACACCGTCCAGACCGTGTTGTTGATAGGCCCCGGTGACAATGATAACGAGCGCTGTCATTGTGCAAACGACGATAGTATCAATAAAAGGTTCCAATAAGGCGACAAGGCCTTCTGTGACAGGTTCGTTGGTTCGCACTGCGGCATGTGCAATCGGGGCAGAGCCGATTCCGGCTTCATTAGAAAATGTTGCCCGGCGCAGTCCTTGTATGAGCACACCAATAATCCCTCCCTGAATGCCCTCACCAGTAAAGGCACCGTAAAATATTTCGCCGAAAGCAGAGGGTATTTGTTCATATGACAGGACTAGAATTATCGCGGCTACTGTCAGATAGAGAATGCACATAAGGGGAACCAGGCGGGCGGTGACCGCGGCTATGGAACGAATGCCGCCGATATAATTACCAAGGCGATGACAACAGCCATTAAAGCACCAAAAAGCCACCCGCGCTGATAGAAAAAACTATCGATGCCGCCTGTGACACTTTCTACTTGTTGAAAGGCCTGGTTCACCTGAAAAAGGTTTCCAGCCCCTAAAGCCCCGCCGAGGCACATGAATGCGAAAAACACGGCAAGAAAACGACCTGTTTTGGCCATGCCTTTATCTTTAAGCCCATCGCGGAGATAATACATGGGGCCACCGGAAATAGAGCCGTCAGGATTGGTTTGCCTGTATTTTACACCTAGCGTACATTCTACAAACTTGGAAGACATGCCCAATAATCCGGCCAATATCATCCAAAAGGTTGCGCCGGGTCCCCCGACACTAATAGCGACGGCAACACCGGCAATGTTGCCAAGGCCGACAGTACCGGAAAGGGCAGCGCTTAAGGCCTGAAAGTGGCTGACTTCGCCCCGGTCTTCGGGCTTTGTATAATGACCTCTGACAATAGCGAGGCTTAATTTAAACTGGCGTATATTTACAAAAGAAAAATACACGCTGAAGAATGCCGCTGCTGCAATAAGCCACAAGACAATCAAGGGTACAGCCGCGCCATTGATAGTAATAGAATAAAAAATAACATTTACGATGGGGTCTGCGATGACGGCGACAGCATTATTGATGTGGCTGTCTAAACCTTCGGTTTGGGCCAGCGCAGGTGTTTCCGCAAATAGGTAGGCCATTGTGGCGGTAATAGCGGCGTAAAGAACGTATTTAAGTCGCGATGTCATATTTACTCTATTATTTTTATAAGAATTTTCGGGCAGAGGCATTTTTTTAACGTCAGTTTAACTAGTTTAGAGAAAAATGACAGGCACAAAGAGAAAGCTGTATCGGCAATAATGACGTTTGTCGGGTGTTTTCTGCAACATTTAACGATAGAGGCCTAGCATTGTCTCAGGAACAAGACCTTAACAAAACAGATGTGGAAAAGCTTCTGCTGGACCCTACACCTGAAAACAGGGCAAAAGCTGCCGAAAAGGTAAGTTTGCAGTTTTCGCGGGGCAGCCTGACAGATAAAGAACGGGCACTGGCAGAGGATATCTTTAAGGTGATGGTACAGGACGCAGAAGTCCGGGTGCGCCAGGCCTTATCACAGAGTCTAAAGGATAATCCGGAAGTCCCCCACGACGTGGCAATTGCCCTGGCATCGGATGTTGATGATGTCTCACTTCCCATGCTGGAGTTTTCAGAAGTATTAACGGACGATGATCTGGTTGAGCTGATTGCGACACAACACCCGGAACAGCAAAAAGCGATTGCACGGCGTGAAAATGTGTCTTCGACAGTTGCCGACGCCATCATCGAAAACTCTGAAGACGAAGATGTTGTGGCAACACTGGTGTCCAATGAAAGTGCACATTTAACCGAAGGCACGATGGATAAAGTGCTGGATAAATTCGGTGAGAGTGAGAAGGTCAATGCCCCGCTTGCTGAACGGGGACAATTGCCCGTCACAATTGCGGAAAGACTTGTGACATTAGTGTCAGAGAAGGTGCGTGACCATCTGGTGACCCATCATGAGATGTCTTCCGATATGGCCATGGACCTGTTTTTAAGTGCGCGTGAACGTGCCACAGTCAGTTTATTATCAGATGGAAGCGATGCGTTAGATGTGCAGGGCTTAATAGAACAACTTCATAGCAATGGTCGCCTGACAAGTACGCTTATATTCCGTGCATTATGTATGGGTGATATGACATTTTTCGAAGCCGCTTTGGCTAAATTAGCGGGTATACCAAATGCCAATGCCTACCAGTTAATTCACGATCGGGGGCAATTGGGCATGGAGGCATTGTTCGAGAAATGCGGATTGCCTAAAAATATGATTGCTATAGCGCGCGCGGCTATTTCTGTTGCGAAGGACATGGTTGTAAATGGTATGGAAGAACGTGAGCGTTTTCGTCACTGTATGATTGAGCGTGTCCTAACACAGTTCGAAGATGGTTTTGACCCTGATAATCTTGACTATTTTATTGCCAAGCTGGGTGGTAATAGCACAAAAACAGCAGCGTAGACAAAATCAAGAATTCATAAGAAGTTTTAAAAGCCACCCTCGAGGTGGCTTTTTCTTTATGGATAGTTTTGATGCAGTTGCTAATTTATTTTTTCTAGAGCCTGCGCCAGAACAATATACGCTTTCCCTGTGTCTGAAGAGATCAGAGACAGTGTAAGAGGGCCGTTGGGGGCAATATGCATGGCTTGCCGCATCATGTCCTCAAATAGCCGGATATAGTCGTCCACGTCTCGTTTGAAGTCTGGATCCTGGTGATAACGAGTTGTGATAAGCGTCTTATTCTTGCGGCCTGTCAATCGGCGCAGGCGTCGCGTAAAGATAGTTTTGTCACCCTTCAGGAAATCATCCCAGGCCATGTCGGGTAAATCATCTTCGATGCTTCGGGCAATATCAATGGAAAGTGCATTAAGCTTTTCCAGAATTTGCGTGGAAAGTTCCGAGAAGGCGCGTTCTTCTTCGTGGGCTTTATGATCCTGCTTATGCTGTTCGGCACCCATTGTGGTAGCGGGCGTAGGAAGCACAGATTGTAACTGTACGGCTTCCTTTTGCAGAGCGTTGATAAGTTGATTTAAGCCGTTTTCCTGATAGCTAATGGCGCGCAATGTCTCATCTGTGGCCTCTGTGGCACTTGCAGAGGCAAGGTAGATATTTTCTGCGGCTTGTGAGAGTTCTTGGTATAAAGCTTCGATTGATTTTTGGGCGTCCTGGCTGGCCTCTTTAATTGACTGTTTTTGTTGCAGGAAGTCAGTTTCCCTTTCGCCGCTTTCTTCAATGGTTTCTTTTATTTCTTGTGATTGTTTGGCGGCTTTATTGATGCCTTCGGTTAAGGACCTTAAGTCCTGCATGCTCTCTTGGGAAAATTGTTTTAGATTATCAAATGCTTCCGCAGCCTTAGCTGTTTCACTTTCCATATTGTTTATGGTCTGTTGGTATTGTGCCATTCTGGCCTGTCCATCAGAGAGCAAGCGCTCTGCTTTCTGATCTAAATCTGTATTTTGCGCGTTAAGCTGGTTGACTTCTTCCAGTTTTTCGGCGAGCTCATCTGCTTGTTGACGTACTGACGACGTTGCGACTCTAGCTCTATTTTCCAAGGCCTTAACATGATGGGAGAAATGATCCTGTAGCAGGTTTAATTGTTGTGACAGATTTTGTTCAGTATCCAGCTGGAGGGCATTGAGAGAGGTAATAGATTTTTGCTCGTGACGGCGTAATGTCTGTTCAAAAACGTTATTTTGCTGGGTCAGTTTATTTTCTATGTCTTGTGATAAGTGATTGAGTTGTTCACGGGCAACATCCTGTCGCACAATTAAGGATTGAGTAAAGTCTTCGTTTCTGCGCGATAAATCCTCACAAACAGTATTACAGGTGGTCTGCAGGTCAGACAGGCGATCAAGCGTAGACTGCTGTAATTGATCCAGTTTCTGTTCCTGTAATGTAATAAAGTCATCTAATTCGTGGCGGCTTTGCTCAATAGAACTGTTGAAGCTACGGCTGATACGCCTTGCCTGCATGCCGAAAAGCTCCCCGCTTTCTTTGGCTTGGGTCATGGCGTTCATGGCGGCCTGTGAGAGAGTTTCGGTATTTTTGCGAAGAGTGTCTTCTATAAGAGTTCCTTCCTCGCGTGTCTTATGGCTTAAAGTTGCAATGTCTTGGGCATGGAGGCCGATTTTCTGACAAACTGTTTCCGTGTCGTTACGCAGCTCCGCCATGGCATCCGAGATACTTTGCTGTTGGGTCTCTAATGATGTGATGTTTTCATGGAAATGCTTATTTGTTTGTGTTGCGGCAGTTTGCATATCTGCGGTCAGTTGGTTTAATTCTTCACCAAGCCGGCTAAGTGTGTGGGTTATTTGCTGACTGTTGTTGTTTAAGTCTTGTGTCTGTTGGCTTAACTGCTGTGTGATATCTTGTGCTTTTTGATCTGATTGATCGGCCGCATCCTGAATCAGAGAAACTAAATTTTGCAGTTTATCACCGATTTTAATACTGCGTTGTTCCAGCTGTTCGCTTAAGAGGCGGGTATCTTGGGTCTGGGTGGCTAAATTATTTTGTAATTGTTGTGCCTGCTTTTCCGCCTTTGTCAGGGATTCAAATAAGATTGTAATCTGGCCGCTAAAACGGCCTTCCAATTCGCTAATGCGGGTCACGGCCAGGTCACTGGTCGCTTCGACGTTATGTAACTCTTTGTGCAGTGATTGCAGCATATTGTCTAAGCGTTTCTGGGCGATGTCGATGGGGGATAGCACGCCGTCTAGTCCGTGCGACAGGGCAAGCCGGTGTTCGCGTAAGGGGTCAGTGCGTAAAAAAACTAATGCAGCAAGCCAAATTGCAATAAGAGGGATACAGCCTGCGGACATATAGACGGCAATATCCTGTAGCGGCATGCTGGCTAAAGATGTCGCACCATTATAGGTGATGAAATAATAAGTGCCGGAAGACAGCCAGAATATGCTGATGACGAAGGCAGTGATTATAGGCCAATAGCGTCTTGCAAATGAGCGAACATCAAATTGACGCTTCATATGGACCAATTTGTCATCAGAACGATCTTTAAGAGGATGAGCATGGACAACATTATGGGGTGTTGGAGATTGGATATCGCTCACGAATTTTTACCTTCACTGCACTTATTTATGTGGAGCATATTAGCAACCCGTTTCTATTGCTGCAATCATGGTGATTCAATTGAATTCAGCGAGCTTGGGCAAGGTTACGGCATGTTCCATTATTATAGGCTGTTAGATCATGCGCAGATGAGAAGGATTGCATTTGCGTGATAAAATTTGCACAATTCCGAATTATCAATCGGGGGGTTTCAAAAAGGTACAGGGAAGACGTTTAGAATGGCAGATATAGACCTTAGTCGCTTAAGTATTTTACTGGCTGAAGATAGCCCTTTTTTGCGGTCTTTATTGACGAACAGTCTGAAAATTCTTGGTGTGGGTACCGTAACGACGGTTGATGATGGTGGTGAGGCGATTAAGTTTCTGCAACTTGTTAAAGAAGACCCAATGAAAGCGGGCGTGATGTCTGTGGACATCGTGTTCACCAATTGGCAGATGTCGCCAGTTGATGGCATGATGCTTTTGCGCTGGATACGGCGTCATAAAGATTCGCCAGATCGTTTTGTCCCGGTCGTTATGGTGTCCGGTTATTCTGAACCTGATCGCGTCCGGGAAGCCCGGGACATGGGGGTGACGGAATTTATGGCTAAGCCATTTACAATCAATTCGATATCAGAAAAATTAAATTCGGTCATTTATAAGCAACGTCAATTTGTCCATAACAACAGTTATTTTGGGCCGGATAGGCGCAGGCGCAACGTTGAAATAAAGGGGGAAGACCGGCGTGTAAACACATATGATACTCCAGGGGTGGAGGTTGTCCGTGTCTAAAGCTGCTGTAAAAATAAGATTTTACCGTCTTTCAAATCGGTTGAAAGAAAAAGTTGGTGGTTTGGCCCCTGCCGGAGATGCGCCACCCGCCATTTCACAGGCCTTATTGATGCAAGCACAGGAAGCCCTGGATGACATGGCTGAAGACTATCCGGATTGGGTCATGAGCTTAATTGATGAATTGGCAGAGATACATCGCCGGTGTGTGGACACCCCTGAACAACGCAAAGCGCATTTTGAGCGCATTAATAAAATTGCCCATGACATGAAGGGGCAGGGAGGCACTTTCGGGTATGAGTTAATTACAGACTTTGGTGATAGTCTGTATGACTTTACCGGGCCGCGTGGGGGGAAAAGTGATAATCATGTGGAAATTATCAAGGCACATATTGACGCTATGCGTGTGGTTATCAAAGACCGTGTTCATGGTGATGGCGGTGAAACAGGACGTTTAATAAAAATGGGCCTGGAAAAAGCCATTGAAAAATATAGAGCGCAGGATAAAGACGAAGCTGCAGCCGAAGAATAATCTACTTCATCACGGGCAAAAGCCGTACCGGGGGGTGTAACTAAGATGAGTACTACTGCGGCATTGCGGCGTGTATGTATTTATCCCTTGTGCGTTGCGATATATTTTTGCAGCATTTGAGCAACATTTGTAAGTGTTGTTTGCCAGCCATCTTCGTAGTTTTTAATGATAACCTGTGATCCTTCAGGGGCAAAAACAGGCTGTTTTTGTCCATAAAGCCACCAGGGTTTGTCGATTGACAGCCACCACGTGGGGGTTCCCGCAGACATGGCTTGCATCTGGGGTGATGACGCAGGTCCTATCACCAGATCCAGATTTTGCATTAGAGCCGCGGTATTTTCAAAATCATTCCTGAGGTCAAGGTCTTCAAAGTTATGAAGGTCAAGTCCTGTGCGTTCTGTAAAGTCGTTTATTTCAGCAGCGCAATCACCGTATTGTACATTAATGAAATTGACATTTTTTACTTTTAGGACGTCCTGCCAATGACTGAGAGATGAATAATGTTTTAATCGTTCGCCCGTGACTTTACCGCTACGCCAGCTAATGCCGATGCTCATTTTATGTGGGAGTTTGGAAATTCGCGCTGCCCACTGTTGTTTATGTGCATCGCTGGCGGTTAAATAACCGTTGTGAAACCGGGGGATTGCGTCTGTGGTTGCCATACGATAGCGGGGAATGCTTCCACATAATGTGATAAAGTCAGCTTCATTATTTACATCTGTCTCGGGATAATGGCGAATAAGCCGGCCTTCAATATTCTGCGTGACATAGGGCGTGATATCTGCGGTCGGGAAGCTGTTTTTATATAAAGGCACCAGACGGGGGTCCACGCCAATAATAAGTTTTTTGGCTTCTTGTAGCAGGGCAGGGTACATCATGGCGAATAGGATTTCATCGCCAACCCCCTGTTCTGCAGAAATAAACAATGTTTTATCGCTTAGGGGCTCACCTTGCCAGTGAGGGACATCATATGGAAGGCGGATTGCATTTGTAGAAGCGGCGTTATTGCGCCAATCATATTCTTCCCAGCCTTTTTCAAGTTCCCCTAGTAATAGATATGTGGAGGATAGTCCCAAATGGGGGGAGACCATCTGGGGGGCGGCTTTGATGGCGCGTTGTGCCGCCGCGATGGCGTCATCATATTCTTCTTTAATACGATGTATGCCCATAAGATTGTTGTTAATGCGATAGTCATTGGGGGCAAGCCTTAGGGCTTCCAGGTAGAAGGGTTCAGCGGTGAGCACACCGTCACGTTCAGATACCACAGTGGCGAGTGTATTCCAGAGGCTACTTTCTTCAGGATGTGCAGGAAGAATGTTTTGCAGGAGGGCGATGGCTTCATCATATTGATGCAAATCACGCCAGGTGGAGGCAAGGTTATTATAACCACCTATATTTTCGGGATCCACCTGAAGCAGTATTTTGAAGAATTTTTCCGCGACTTCAGGCATATTCATATCTAATGCCGCATTACCAAGAATGTCGCAGGCGAGACTGTTTTCCAAGTCAAAGGTGAGGGCATAGCTTAGAAGATCAAGTGCCTTTTTACGTTC
Organism: Kordiimonas sp.; assembly: GCA_002700365.1. Classification (GTDB taxonomy): domain Bacteria; phylum Pseudomonadota; class Alphaproteobacteria; order Sphingomonadales; family Emcibacteraceae. Next base: position 223,206 of record PADB01000012.1, read on the forward strand.
GCCTAGCCGGATCAGACAGCGGGCCAGTAGTGCCAATACATAAGGGTCTTTTTCACGGTAACCCCACGCTGTATTCAGGATTGCTAGGGCCTCTTGGTATTTTGTCTGCCCATAAAGCCGTTCGCCTTTACGCAGCATTTTTAAGAATTGCTGGTCATTTTTCGGCGGAGCTATTTTTTTGGGACGCGAGGTTTTGGCCACGATGCTAATTCCTTAAAGTATAAAAATACATTCAAGAATATAAGCAAGAATTAGACCTTATTGTAAGGGGGTATTTTTCGATCGTTATTAAAACGACCTTTTTAAAAAGGTGATTGCGTTTATGGAATTTTAACCATATTTGTTCGAAACTAGTCGAAGAAAAAAGTTGGCATGGTATGTGCTACTTAAATTGCAGTTGGAATTAATTATAAGAAAAGCACATGGCCCTGAAATTATCTCTTAAACCGGGTGAGCAGTTTGTCGTAAACGGCGCAGTTATTTCTAATGGAGACCGGCGTACTACATTGGTCGTACAGAATAAGGTCTCCTTATTACGGGAAAAAGATATCCTTCAGGAAGGCCAGGTCACAACGCCTGCACGACGCATATATTTCCCTATCATGCTTATGTATATGGATGGGGAAAACCTGGATAAATATCATGAAGAATTTCTGTTACGTATGACGGAATTTATGAGCGTTATCCAAAATGCAGAGGCACTTGCGAACTGTGTTTCCATAAGTAATGATGTCATGAAAGGCAATTATTATCATGCTTTAATGACATGTAAGAAGTTATTCGTGTTCGAAGAAGAAAGGTTAGGTTATGTCCCTGAAAGCCTATCAGCAGACACAGAAGGCGAGTGAAACGCCCAGTCAGACAGAGTACCGCCTTTTTGCGGACGTAACACGGGCACTGATGGCGTCGAAGGATTGTGATAAGACCGACCCGGCCTTGCACGATGCGTTGGGCTGGAATAGACGCTTGTGGTCCACATTGGCATCGGACTGTGGTCTTGAAGGTAACCAGCTTCCTCAAGGTTTACGGGCTTCCATAATTTCCTTATCTATTTGGGTGAGCAAATACAGTTCACAAGTGGCACGGGGTGAGGAAGATATCAATGCACTGATTGATATAAATAAGACAATTATGGAAGGTTTGGCAATGCAGTCTGAATTACAGCAAGCGCAGAGTACGCAAGAGACCATTCAGACGGAAGGCGTCACCACGCAAGCATAGAGATGTATGAGTTAACTTTCTTGATCAACCTTGTTAACTTTTATAGGAAAAGCTGACCTTTGGTCAGTTTTTTTATGGGAAAGATGTGCCTATCTTATTCATAAAAGGAAGTTTTTTCCTATTGGGGCTACAGAATGACGCGTTAACCTTTTCTTAAATGTTAACGCGTTATTTTAGCCCAGTCGATGAAATGGCGATCAGAAGAATTGCTCTTGTCGGCAGTATGTGGGTCAAAAATGATCCCAGGAGCAAAATGCTCTTTGTATAATCTCAGAAAGAGGATGATCAGATGGGTTTTTCCGTAAATACGAATGCTGGTGCGCTTCTTGCCCTGCAAAACCTTAATGCAACAAACAAAGATCTTACAACAGTTCAAAACCGTATTAACACTGGCCTGAAAGTCGCTGGTGCTAAAGATAATGCGGCAACTTTTGCGATTGCTCAGAACCTGCGCGCGGACCTTGGTGGTCTTAATGCAGTGCAGGGGTCAATTGACCGTGCTTTGGGTGCGACTGACGTGGCACTTGCTGCGGGTGAAGCTGTTGCTGATTTGCTGCTGCAGATGAAAGAGAAAGCTGTTGCCGCAGCTGACTCAGGTCTGGACACTGCATCACGTACGGCTCTTAACAATGACTTTACGCAGCTTCGCGATCAAATTAACTCGATCGTGAATGATGCGTCTTTCAATGGCATTAATGCTGTTAAGGCGTCTGGTAATAACATTGTGGCCATTACAAATGACACTGGTGCTACTGAAATTACAATCACAGCGACTGCCTTGAACCTGGGCAGCACAAACGTGACAGTTACAGCGGCAGAAGTACTGGGTGCTACACAAACAACGGCTTCTGCTGTTGTTGGTAAAATCGAAGCTTCTATTACGAATGTAAACTCTGCTCTGTCTAAACTGGGTTCAGGCGCAAAACGTCTTGAGCTGCAGCAGACTTTCGTTGGTAAACTGTCAGACACCATTGAAACCGGTATTGGTAATCTGGTTGATGCGGATCTGGCTAAAGAAAGTGCTAACTTGCAGTCATTGCAGGTTAAGCAGCAGCTGGGCCTGCAAGCGTTGTCTATCGCGAACCAGGGACCAAGTGCGGTTCTTTCACTCTTCCGATAGTATGGATTTTGAGGGGCGGGAAGCGATATTCCCGCCTCATAATCCATATCGGGGAGACGTCAGATTTTAATGTTGTTTGGCACGTATTATAAATTATAAAATATCTAAGGTGATACTTGCCATAGGGCTTAATTGAGAAGAGGAAAGCATGATAAACGGTATAAACACATATGGTTCGGCTGTTGCCGGGACTACTGTGGGCCGTGGTGACGTGCTTTCGGATCAAAGTCTTAAGGCCGCGACCGAAAACAGAGGTCCCACACCACAAGGAAAACAAAAAGTAGATGAACCTGCTCGGGTTGAAGATTATATAGAGCAGGCATCAGAAGTGATTAGTAGTGTTATTTCAACAGAATTGTTGAATACGAAATTACAGATCGATCAGGATGAGCTTACAGGCCTGTTCGTCTACAAAGGCGTTGATAGAGATTCCGGTGAAGTCGTGAAGCAATATCCGCCTGAGAAGATACTCGATTTTCTTGGCTATTATCGTGAGGCAGAAGGTCTTGTGGTAGATTCCGAAATCTAAAGAATTCCGCCTAAAATTCAGTTTAATACGTTAAAAAGCCCGCAATTCTGCGGGCTTTTTTGTATGTCAGAAAGGGTTTAAGAAGCGAGAATGTCATTCTTGATGAGTTCGCGGATACGTATGGCGGTTTGCCCATCCCAATAATCCGGTTTTTGACCTTCATTCCATTTGCCGTCGAGTACTAAATCTACATGTTCTAATAAAGCCGATGGGTTGACCAATCTGTTTGTTCCTTCGGTGACGGTAATAGGGCGTTCTGTATTTTCGCGTAAAGTCAGGCAAGGAATCCCCAGATAAGTGCTTTCTTCCTGGATGCCGCCAGAATCCGTGATGATAAGTCTGGCATTCATGACCAAGCTCATAAATGGCGCGTAGCTTACCGGATCGACCAGTTGTATGTTGGGATGATTATTTAAAGTATCCCATAGGCTAAAATTATTTAGGCTGCCACGTGTGCGGGGGTGTACTGCAAAGAGGATAGGAAGTTTTTCTGCGACCTTCAGGAGTTGGTCAACCAGTGTAGAAAGCGTGTCCGCTTCGTCCACATTGGAAGGACGGTGTAAAGTGACTGCGGCGTATTTTTGGGGTGTTAAGCCAAATTTTGTGGGGCTATCTTCAGCAACAATGCGTTCGCGCAACATTTCAAAGCTGTCCATCATGATATTTCCCAGCCGTTGAATGCGACTTTCCGGATGCCCTTCACGTCGAAGGTTTTCATCTGCGTCAGGAGATGGTGTCCAGAGGTAATCGCATATTGCATCTGTAACGAGACGATTGATTTCTTCGGGCATGCGGCGATCACCGCTTCTGAGGCCCGCCTCAAGATGGGCTGTGGGGATATGCAGCTTGGTCCCGACCATGGCGCAGGCGGCTGTTGAGTTCACATCACCGACGACTACAAGCAGGTCTGGCCTTTCTTCTTCCAGGCATATTTTTTCATAGGCAATCATCACATTGCCAGTTTGTTCGGCATGTGTGCCACTGCCTACCCCCAGATGAAAATGTGGTTGTGGCAGGGATAGATCCGCAAAAATATTATCTGACATATTTGCATCATAGTGCTGGCCCGTATGAATAATTTTTACCTGGCACCAGTCCTGATCTTTTAGTGCATGGTAGAGAGGGGCAATTTTCATAAAATTTGGACGTGCAGCAGCAATCAGATGAATAGTTTTGGTCATGAGTACCCTTAACATTAGATAATATGGTGCGGATAGAATTGTGGTTAAATAAGGAACCGTTTGGATGTTACTATCATACACCTGTGATAGGTTAATTTTTTTGCAATTGTTTTACAGTATTTAGGTTGTCATCAATAATTATTTTTACGAGGGAGCGTGTCGTTGCTATTTCCGTCTGCAACCCACTGTGAGATATCAGACAAATATACCGGACCCTATCTTACTGTAGTTATTGATACAGAAGAAGAATTTCCGTGGCATGAGCGCTTTAATCGTAGCAATAGGTCAGTTGACTGTATTCAACAACAATATCTAGCACAGGATATATTCCGCGAATACGGGATTGTACCGACTTATGTCATTGATCATCCCGTGGTCGATGATGACCGTGCCGTTGAAGTTCTTAAGGAGTGGGCAGATAAGGGTGAATGTCTTATTGGGACACATTTGCACCCTTGGGTTAACCCGCCATATGATGAAGAGGTTAATGAATATAATTCCTATCCGGGAAATCTCCCCCCTGCGTTGGAGGCGGAAAAGTTACGCATTCTTACCGGTTATATAGAAGAGCGATTTGGCCACCGTCCTGTTGTATATAAGGCGGGACGTTATGGGGTCGGGGCGAATACAGAAAAAACACTGCAGGATCTCGGCTATCAAGTAGATTGTAGTGTTGTTCCATATACCAATCTGTCGCGCGAACAAGGGCCGGATTTCAGGGGATTGGCGGGGGAGCCTTTTTGGATCAATAAAGAGCAGGGGTTATTTGAAGTCCCACTGACGCGGGACTTTCCGGGGTTATTATCAGGTGTTTTACCGGACCTTGGCCCACGAATATACGACCAGATAGCATCTGGCCTCTTTCTGAAATGTAGGGTGCCGGGTATCTTGGCAAGATTGGGATTGATGGAACGTATTCCTTTGACACCAGAAGGGGTAAGCGTTGAAGAGCATAAGCGGCTGACGGAATACCTTGTGAAACGACATCATCGATTTTTTAGCTATACCTATCACAGTTCAACGTTATTGGTGGGGGGCTCTCCTTACGCACAAAACGAAGCTGAGCGTAATAGTTTTGTCGAACGGATTGACAGATTTCTAGATTTTTTTGTCAATGTTTGTGGCGGACAATCGGCAACACCACTGCAAATACGTGATATGGCATTAGAGAAGTTATAAGTTTATTTTTTACTTAACGCAGAGATTTGCAAAAAGTCCAGTGTTGCACTAGCGGCTTCTGTTCGCCATTGTTCAGACGAGAATGTGTGGTCACTATCATTGATAAAGGCACGTTTTAATTTTGTATGAGAGAGGACGTCCTTCCAGTCAGAATCCGAGGTGATTAAATCTTCGAATTCACGCGCTGTCAGATCGTTGCCGCTATGTAATAATAAAACATGTCCTTTAAAGTCTTTCAGGCCTTGCAACATTCGTTGCGGAAAGGGGGAGCCACTATTGTCCGGATTTGGCGATTTAAACATGCCAAGCAAGCTGTTACTCGCACTTGCCAATGCTTTGGGGATGTCAATTTTCAAGGATAGTAATTTGCGCCAAAAGGCGGGATCTTTAAATTTGGCAAAATAGTAATGCTTGACCATGGCTTTTGCATGGCTTTCTTCGGTGCGTACCCAGCTATTTGCCAGAACAATATGACTTACAGCCGGATGTTCGGCCCCACCAAGAAGTAAGGCGGATGCCCCTTCGCATAGTCCCCACAAGGCAATATTATGCAGGGTGGGAAGCTGTTGCTGAAATTTGTCTATGGCAGCGTAAATATCAGCAGAGACATGCTCAAAACCCGGGTATTGGCCTTCGCTGTCACCTATCCCCTGATAATCAAAACGGAATACAGGAATACCATGAGAAGCAAGAAAACGGGCCATATGGACGTACTGACGATGGGCACCGATACGGTATTGCGGTCCTCCGACCACGATAATCACACCGATTGTAGCGTTTTCAGGATGTGTAGACGCATCCGGAAAATGCGTAATACCGATGAGCTTTTTACCGCCGCTGGTGAAGCACAAGGCTTCTTCATGTGGATCGTTATGTGTCATTGAATACGCTCTTAACGGCCTGGAGTGTCTCATCAATCAGTAGGTTAGACCATTCGGGCTCTTGTAAGGTCCAAAAGGCAGGTCCTTTAAGTGTTTTTGCCGTGATATTTGCGGACTTTGTTTGCCATGTGGCCAAAAGCTTGTTTGCGGCAGGGGGAATTTGATCACTATCCTCGCTGCCCATTTCAAACCAGCGTATGTTAGCTGCGGCAGGAAGGGGAAGATCAGAAAGTTGTATCTGACTGAGTTCGGATGCCATTTGCGGGGTGAGACTGTAGCCACCAATTTCAATGGTTTGCCCCTGATCGAGTTGCTCTTGTAGAGCTTTGGTCGTGAGAGCAGTTGTATTTGAGCCCTGCGTTAGTGCCGCGGCTGTTTTAATACGCAAGAACTGAACGATAAAGTTTTTTCCTTTTAGGACGGGTGCCCAAAGAACAAGTCGCAATGTGTCAATATGATTGGGCTGTATATTTGGGTGACGAAGGAGACCGGGCAAGAGTAATGCTCCTGTTCGTAGGCTCCAGAAGCATATTTCCGCATCGCTTTTTTGCTGTAACCAGGAAAGGGCGGATTGTAAATCACCGTGCCAAATATGGGGGTTGGCTTCGGCATAGGTGCCCTGACTATCTCCGGTGCCATAAAGGTCAGGAACCAGCACAGCATAGCCTTGCTGTGCCAACCATCGGGCCTGACGGGAAATCATATGACGGGAGCGGTTAAGTTCTTCCGCAAAAGGGGGTATAAATAGAATATTCCCTTGGCATTTTGTATCAGGGGGAGGGGGATAATAGATACAGAATATTTTGCCGGCGACTGATGGAAGGAAGAACGGGTGCAAGACATTCGCCCTTTTGTTTTAGGCCACCAGTTTCTCATCAACGAATAAACAGAGAGAGCCAAAGGTTTCAAAGGTTTCCGCGCTGATATCATCATCTTCAATAATGATATCAAAATATTCCTCTATTGAGGTAATGAGCATCGCAACGGCCATTGAATCCAATTCGGGAATGTTGCCTAACAATGCTGTATCTGTGGCAATATCATTTGCCTTATCACCAATCTGCAATGTATCGCGCAGAATTTTTCTAACGTCTTCAATAACAGCCATTCGACATAGCCTTTATTCTTTTACTTTTAGTGTTCTAAACTCATATGCTTTTGTACGAGCGCGGCACTTATACTACAAGAAATCTTTTTAAGAAAGCATGAAGACGCGCAAATATATGCCGTCTAATGGTTATGCAATGAGTTGAAAATATTCCCCCAACTGTTGGGGAGATGGTTTGTTTATTGTTATTTCCAGATGCAAAACGTGTTTCATTCACAATTTTATAACTAATGATTTATATTGTGATGTGAAAACAACAGCATATTCATAGCGGTATTGTATAAACGATTATGACCATATTATTACCTGACCTTATAAAACAGCATGCTTTAGGGCGGCCTGATGCCGATGCGTTGTGCTTTAAGACGCAAACATTAAGCTATGCTGATTTGTGGCAGCAAATTACTGCATTTCAGCAAGGGATGTTGGCCGCAGATTTAAAACGCCACGACCGTGTTGCGATTTATCTGCCTAAACAAATTGAAACGGTCACGGCAATGTTCGGTACTTCGGCCGCAGGGGGTGTCTTTGTTCCTGTTAACCCCGGCCTGAAAGCGCGTCAGGTCAGTTATATAATGCAAAACTGCAATGTGCGCATATTAATCACAAGTGCGGACCGCTTAAAGGTGATGCAGGAATTTCTACATGAATGTGATGACTTGCGTCGTATTGTTATTGTCGGGAAAATGCCAGAGGACATAGACACGCACGGCGTTGATGTCGAAAGCTGGGATGATTTTGTCATTTCTGAGCCCGATCATCAAAGAGCTGCACATCCTGTTATTGATGCGGATATGACGGCAATACTCTATACATCGGGTAGTACCGGTATGCCAAAAGGCGTGGTGTTATCACATAGAAACATGGTTGCGGGGGCGCAAAGCGTTGCGACTTATCTAAATAATTGCCCGGAAGACGTCATTTTAAGCGTGCTGCCGCTGAGTTTTGATGCTGGTCTTAGCCAGCTAACAACCGCTTTTTACGCTGGGGCGAAAGTGGTTTTGATGAATTATTTACTGCCGCGTGATGTGATCCGTGCCGTGGCGAAAAATAAAGTGACTGGCCTGACTTTAGTGCCTCCTTTATGGGTGCAATTAGCAGAACTGGAATGGCAGGAGGAGGCTGTTTCATCCCTACGTTACATTGCGACAACAGGAGGACGGATGCCAATACCTGTGACGGAAAAGCTGTCGTCTGTACTTTCTCATTCGGATATATATTTGATGTATGGACTGACGGAAGCTTTCCGGTCGACATATCTTCCGCCTGAAGAGGTCAAAAGGCGCCCGGATTCCATAGGGCGGGCCATTCCAAATGCGGAAATTCTTGTTGTGCGTGAAGATGGCACATTATGTGGACCAGGAGAGCCGGGGGAACTTGTGCATCGCGGGGCTCTTGTTTCCTTAGGTTATTGGAATGATATGGAACGGACAAAGGAGCGTTTTCGCCCCGCGCCCGGGCAGGTATCAGGCCTGCCAAACCCAGAGCTTGCGGTTTGGTCCGGTGACACAGTAAAAATGGATGATGAAGGATATCTTTATTTTGTTGGCCGGCGTGATGAGATGATTAAAACATCCGGCTTTCGTGTCAGCCCAACGGAACTCGAAGAGATTATTTATGCCAGCGGCCTCGTCGGTGAGGTGGCGGCTATTGGCGTAGAGGATATGCAGTTAGGTCAGGCCATTTATATTGTGGTGACGGCAAAGGACGGACATGATTTTGAGGAAGAGACACTGATCGCATTTTGCCGACAGGAAATGCCTACTTATATGGTGCCAAAACGTGTCATTTTGTGGGATGCTCTGCCCCGAAATCCAAATGGAAAAGTAGATCGCAAAAAAATAGCCGCCGATATTACGATAACAAATGACGCTTAGCCGCGATGAATAAGGCAATCTCTACATGACAAAATCAAAACCAGTACATGCACCGATTGAGGGTTTTCCCGTAGAAGAGGGGGAGATAACTGTGGGCGGTATGCCCGTCAGCCGCTTGGCCCGTCGGGTGGGGTCAACGCCTTTTTTTGCTTATAGTCGTGATTTAATCACGCAACGTATTGCAAAGATGCGACGGGAGCTGCCGGACGGATTGCATATACATTATGCGATGAAAGCAAATCCGATGCCTGCCGTGGTGCAACACATAGCACCTCAGGTGGATGGATTGGATGTTGCTTCTGTCGGTGAGATGCAGGTCGCGTTGAATGCCGGTATGGCACCCGAATTAATCAGCTTTGCAGGCCCAGGAAAAACAAATGAGGAATTATCCGCAGCAATTGCCGCCGGTGTGGTGATTAATATGGAATCCGCGGGTGAGATGCGGCGTATTGCGGCAGAAGCAAAAGTGCAAGGTTTGTGTCCAAAGGTTGCCGTTCGGGTCAACCCGGATTTTGAACTGAAGTCATCCGGTATGAAAATGGGGGGTGGCCCCAAACAATTCGGCATAGATGCGGAACAAATGCCTGAAGTACTGGCAGAATTAGCTAATTTAGAGCTGGATTTCGTAGGCTTTCATATTTTTAGCGGGTCACAAAACCTTAAGATTGAAGCCCTTCGTGAAGCACAGGAAAAAACAATTGATCTTGCTTTGCGTCTAAGTGATCTGGCGCCAAAAGAGCCAAAGTTTGTGAATATTGGTGGCGGCTTAGGCATACCGTACTTCCCGGGTGATGTACCATTGGACCTTCCTGCTGTGGGGGCGGGACTGGCGGAAATACTTCCTAAAATAAATAAAGAACTTCCCAATACCGATATCGTGATTGAGCTGGGACGGTATTTTGTTGGTGAAGCCGGAGTGTATGTGGCAAAAGTTGTAGACCGTAAGGTTTCCCGTGGGCAAGTCTTTCTTGTGACCGACGGAGGCTTGCACCATCAATTGGCGGCTTCGGGGAACTTTGGGCAAATCATTCGTAAAAATTATCCGGTCGCGATCGGTAATAAAATGTCAGCACCTCAAGAGGAGGTAGCAGATATTGTAGGCTGTCTATGTACACCTCTGGACCGATTGGGGGACAAAATGGAATTACCCAAGGCAGATGTTGGTGATTTGGTAGTTGTTTTTCAATCCGGTGCTTACGGCTTGTCAGCTAGCCCAACAGCATTTTTGGGACACCCTGTCCCCGCCGAAGTTCTCGTATAGTAGGGGTGGGAAGAGTATATGACAGGTATTTGCGGGTGGTGTGGCCCTTTATCCAGCCAAGAATATAATGCTGAGACGGTGATTGAGGGAATGTCATCACGGCTTATTCGTGGTGAACATGATCGCGAGATGGCCGCGCATATCAAGAGACATGCAGAAATGTCTTTGGGACTTGCTGTATTGCCTGCAACAACAGAGAATGGCCTGGCAAACAAAGACAGTTATTTCGCGGTATTGCACGGGCTATGTCGTTGGGAAGATGATGCACTTTCACAGTTATCGAGACGTGAAAATGATGCTGCAGCCCTGATTGAAGGCTATCGTCGGTATGGCAAAGACGTATTAAAGAAAATAAAAGGACCGTTTTCTTTAGCGTTAATTGATGCGCAGGCACAGGAAGCCCTGATTGCTATTGACCGAATGGCTATCCAGACACTTTCTTACGGTATAGGCAAAGGCGGCCAGTTTGTATTTGGCACAGTGACAGATAGCGTAAAGTCATTTCCCGAAATGACTTCTACCTTATCGGCGCAGGCAATTTACAATTATTTATCTAACTACGTTGTGCCCGCCCCGACGGCTATTTTTGATGAGCAACAAAAATTGATGCCGGGGCAATATGTGCATTTTAACCGTGGTCGCGTGGATCTGGGGTATTACTGGCAGATGCCGTATACGTCGGCCCGTCATGGCGACAGTGATAGTTGGGTCATACGTCTTAAAGAGGTTATGGACGCCAGCTTTAAAACCAGCATTGACGGCGTACAAGTTGATAATCTCGGGTCGTTTCTAAGTGGTGGCCTAGATAGCAGCACAGTATCCGGTTTGATGAAAAAACATGCTGGTGGGGGGAAGACCTTTACTATTGGTTTTGATGAGCCACGTTATGATGAAAGTGCATATGCGCGCTTAGCCGCAGAGCATTTTGGCACAGAACATTATGAATATTTTGTGCAGCCGGAAGATGTGTTGTGGGCGGCGCCTAAAATTGCTGAAGTATATGATGAGCCATACGGCAATACGTCTGCGGTACCGGCGTTGTTTTGTGCAAAAATGGCAAGAGAGCATGGCGTTGACGTGATGCTAGCCGGTGATGGAGGGGATGAAATCTTCGCCGGGAACGAGCGTTATGTCATGATGAAACGGATCGAGCGTTACGGGCTTATCCCCAAGTCAGTCCGTAAATATGCGCTGGAGCCTCTGCTGCATATGCCAGGTGTTAATAAACTTCCCGTTGCTCATCAGGCTTATAAATTGATGAAGCGTTATCATATTCCGATGCCGGAACGTATTTATTCCTACGAATATACAGCCAATGCGACAGCATATGGAATGTTCCCGGCCGAAGTGGTGGACAATATAGATGTGACCTTACCGCGTACCTTGTCCCATGAGGTCTATGGGCGGGCAGATGCGCAGAGCATGGTGCAAAAAATGATGTTTCTGGATTTGCAGAATGCCTTGGCGGATAATGATCTGCGTAAAGTCAACCGGATGTGCCAAATCGCGGGTGTTGAAGTGCGTTACCCTATGCTGGAAGAGCAGCTAGTGGACTTTTCTGCGACAGTACCCAGCGAAATTATGCTCCCCGGGTTGAAGCTGCGGCATTTTTTCAAGCAGGCTACGGCTGATTTCTTACCTCAAGAAATTATCACAAAGGAAAAGCATGGTTTTGGATTGCCGTTTGCAGAATGGGTCATTCAGGACAAAGCACTTCATGAAATGGTCATGGATCATCTTAATATGATGCTGCAAAGGAATATTTTGCGCCCTGAATTCATTCAGGCCGTTCAGGAATCATGTCGAGATGATAATGACACGGGATTGCGATCTATGGGATGGGACTTGGCCATGTTAGAGATGTGGATGCAGCTTCACTATGATGAAGGGACAGGGGATAAAGCATAATAAATTATGTGATTCGTAATATTATTTTGTTTTTGGTATTCTTTCTCACCGTAATCGTCAAATAAGGTTAATTTTAAACGTTTATTCCTTGTGCGTTTTTGTAATAATTTAACGTTTCGTGTGTATAGTAATTCAGTATTGCCCGCCAAATGTCCACAAAACTACGGCAGGCGCGAACTTACCTAAGGGGACTTAACAGTGAAAACACTGACAGAGAAAACAAAAGGTGGCATTTTAAATCTGGCTAAACTGGCTGGTGTATTAATGCTGACTGTATTGGCTGGTTGTACTGGTAACGATAATAGTTTGCCATCGGCACAGTTTGTGCCAATTGAAGAAGGGCCGGGACCAAACTATGTTATCGGACCATTGGATAATATTCAGATATTTGTCTGGCGGAATCCGGAGTTGAGCACATCGGTAACAGTACGCCCTGACGGTCGTTTTTCGGTTCCGTTGATTGACGATATGGTGGCGACTGGTCGTACACCAACACAATTGGCTCGTGATATCGAAGAAAAATTATCACAGTATATTCAAAGCCCGATTGTGACGGTTATTGTTGCCGGGTTCCAGGGGCCATATGCCCAGCAAGTACGTGTGGTTGGGTCAGCGACACGCCCGCAAGCCATTGCTTATCGCGCGAATATGACATTGTTGGATGTGATGATTGCTGTTGGCGGCACAACAGAGTTTGCGGCGGGCAACCGTGCAACACTTGCCCGTGTTATTGATGGATCTCAAAAAGAATATGGCTTGAAGATTGATAATCTTTTGAAAGATGGCGATGTGAAGGCCAATGTGAAAATCATGCCAGGGGACGTTATTATTATCCCTGAGAGCTTCTTCTAAATTTAATAATGTTACGGGATGATCGGATGGCGGTCATCCCGTACTTCTATGACACGAAACATGTGACGATAACGGTTTTTTGCGCAGATTAGTCTGTAGCAACCCTATGCTTCAAGGATAAGTAAATGAACGAGATATACCAACAAGTTATCTCAATTTTGATGGCGGTGTGGCAACGGCGGACATATGGTCTGGTCGTCAGCTGGCTTGTTTGTATTGCAGGTTGGACATTTGTTGCGCAGATACCCAATCAATATGAAGCTTCCGCACGTATTCACGTCGATACGGAAAGTATGTTGAAGCCTTTGATGAAGGGGCTAGCCGCTGAAAATAATATTTATGGCCAAATCCGTATGATGAGGGAAACGTTAATCAGTCGACCGAATATGGAAAAGGTTATTCGTATGACTGATTTGGACCTGACCGCGGAGACGGATGAGGATATCGAAGGTCTGATTAATGCCCTTAGCCGGGATATCCGAATTGATATGCAGGCACAAAATTTGTTTAAGGTAGCTTATGGGAATACTGATCCGCAGGTTGCAAAAAAAGTTGTGCAATCGCTGTTGAATCTTTTTGTGGAAAGTAATCTGGGAGCTAACCGCAAGGATTTGGCGGGCGCAAGACGCTTTATTGATGAGCAGGTTCGCGAATATGAAGAGCAGCTTGAATTAGCGGAACGACGCTTATCCACATTTAAGCAAAAAAATATGACCTTTATGTCAGGAACTGGTGGTTATTTTGATCGTTTACAGACAGCCCGTCGGGATAAAGAGGCCGTGGAAGCAACACTCGGGGAACGTGCCCTGCATCGTGATGAGCTAAAACGGCAGTTAAATGATTTGCCGCCTTATATTGCGACAACGTCGAACTCTGGACCAAGTATCGGGGGAGCATCACGCCCATCCGAGCTTGCGTCACGGATATCTGTTATGGAGCGGCGCCTGGATGAGCTTTACGCTGCAGGTTATAAAGAATTGCACCCTGATGTTAAGTCGCTAGAGGCACGCCTGAAGAGTCTGCGGGATCGTTATAATGAGGAACAATCTCTCTTTTCTCAGAGGCTAGAGGACGGGGATATTGAGGAGCTTAAAGGGGCTGGTGGCGTATCGCCAAATCCAATTTATGACCAGGTTAAAGTGCGTCTGATTGATGCCGAAGCGGAAATCGCCAGCCTGAAAGCCCGACTAGCCTTAAAAGATAATGCCGTAAAAGAATTAGAGGCATTGGCAAAACGTATCCCTGAAGTAGAGGCAGAATTAGCCCGGCTGAACCGGGATTATGATGTGATTAAAAATAATTACAACCAGTTTTTGCAACGCCGTGAATCAGCGCGTATCGCACAGGATCTAGAAATCAAGTCTGACAAAGTACAGTTTAGAATTATTGATCCACCAGAAACACCTAGCGCACCAAGCAGCCCTAATCGTCTTCTCTTTGTTACTGCTGTATTGTTTATGGGGGTAGGTGCTGGTGCCGCGTTCGCATTCCTGTTAAGTCAGTTACGGTCGACTTATTCTACTGTGAAAAAATTACGTGATAATTTTTCCCTTCCTGTGTTGGGCAGTATTACGGCAATTGTTACAGAAGAAGAAAAAAAGCAATATCGTCGTCGTCTTGCTGTGTTTTCGATTTTCTTTGCAGGATTGTTTATTTCATATGGCGGTGTTATTGCCATAGAAATGTATCATTTAGCGGCATCTTGATAGAGAGATAATAAAATGGATTTGATTGAAAAAGCGGCCGCAAAGCTGAAAAAACAAGAAGAAAAAAGTCTTGTCGAAAAGGCAGCAGAAAAGACGGCAACCGCTGATGTTACAGAAGAGCCGGTGCCTGCTGCAAAGGAAGAGAGCGTTGCCTCGCCGGGCTTGACTAATACCAGTTTGTCACAGCCAGCAAGTAAGCGCAGCCGTACAGTAGAGATTAATCTGGACCGCCTTAAGGCTATGCATATTCTCACGGGTGAGAGTGAGCCCACGGTTACCGCCGAAGAATTTCGTTTGGTGAAACGAAGTCTTCTGTTGAATGCCTTTGCTAAGGGCGATAAGGCCGTAGATAAAGGCAATCTTGTGCTTGTGAGTAGCTCGCAGCCTAATGAAGGCAAGACCTTCTGCGCCATCAATCTGGCGATGAGTATGGCGATAGAGCGTGACCTTACCGTTTTGCTGGTTGATGCGGATGTGAATAAACCGGATATTCCAAATTTATTGGGAATTGAGAAGGGAAAGGGGCTGAAGGGCCTAGTCGATGTTGTGGCCGATGAAAATGTAGATTTGGCCGATTGTCTGTTAAAAACAAACATTGAGAACCTGACGCTTCTCCCCGCTGGCAGAAAACATCATCAAACGACAGAGCTATTGGCTAGTGGCCGTATGGGGAATATCGTTGATGAAATTGCCCAACGTTATCCTGATCGTATTATTATTATTGACTCGCCACCTGTTCTGGCCAGCAGTGCGGCCTCTGTCCTGGCGTTGCATGTGGGGCAGATATTATTTGTCGTAGAGGCTGAGCGCACTGAGGAGCATCAACTGAAAGAGGCTTTGTCTTTGGTGAGTTCTTGTAAGAATATCAGTTTGCTGTTGAATAAAGCTGTTTCTAACTTTGCGGATAAGACATTTGGTAAATATTATGGCTATGGCCATAATCATGACCGATAAAAGTCTACACCATAATATATATTAAGCTGTGCAAGGGCTGGCATGCCAGTAGGGGAAATATGAAAAAAGATTCAAAATATTTGATTTCTGCACTTTCTTTGACAATGGCATTGATGGCATCTGCAGCGCCAACGAAAGCGAGCGCAGCAGAATGGCGGGTACAGCCTGCATTAAGTGTGGAAGAGACATATACTGATAATGTCGAATTGGATAATGCCGCGAAAGAAAGCGATTGGATCACAACAGTAACGCCGTCCGTTAGTATTTCGGGGCAGGGTGCACGATTGCAGGCATCAATCTTTTATAGTGCGGCTTATTTGTATTTCGCTCGTAGTGACACACAACGTGATGATTTACGTCACAACCTGAGTGCAAATTTATCCACTGAATTGATTAATGACTATCTGTTTGTTGATGCAGGCGCGGGTATTTCGCAGGAGTTTCTGGATCGCCGCGCGGCGATTTCAGGAAGTGATGCAAACATTACGGAAAACCGGGCAACGGTCCAAAACTACCGTATCTCGCCCTATGCGGTTTACCACTTTGAAGACTTTGCCAATGCCGTCTTACGTTATCAGTTCAGCCATCAACGTTCCTCCGATGATCGCCAGATCAACAACACAGGCGTAAGTTTTACGGATTCCACGGAACATGTGGCCTCATTTACACTGAGCAGTGGTCGGCGGTTCAATCGGTTGGGTTGGGACCTTACAACAGTATATAGTCATGAGGACCGTTCTACGCTTTTTGAAAATAACGAAAGTTATTCTGCAACGTTAGGTCTGTCTTATCGTGTGTCGCGTTATCTGACGTTATTGGCCAGTGGCGGTTATCAGGACAATTCGGGATCGGGAGATTTGGCAAACCGAACAGGGGAGACATGGGATGTTGGATTTATACTGACACCTGGTCCGCGAAGCTCCGTTTCGGTTCGATATGGCCGTCAATATGAAGATGATAGTTTTTCGGTAAACGCAAGTTATCGTTTCTCACCGCAGACGGCACTTACAGTGACATATCGTGATATTCTGACAACATCACAGGGGTCTTTGCGTGATCGAGTACTGGCTTCTAACGACCAGGTTGGCGAATCTGTTCGGTTTATTACATTGAATGATGCGGTAACACGTGAAAAGCGTTGGCAGGCAGTACTTACAGGAGAGCGAGGCCGCAATAGTTTCTCAATCTCTGCTTTTCATGAAAAAGTGTTAGCAGATGCAACGGCTAATCAGGAGAAGGCATGGGGTGGGTCTGTGTCTTGGTCACGCCAAATTAATCGCCGACTGACAAGTGCTGTGTCTGCAAACTATGATAATTCTCGTTTTGAGACGGCGTTGGACGACGATATCTTCTGGAGTGCCTCTGCCTCTTTGACTTATCAAATTTCACAAAGCATCAATAGCAGCCTGCGTTATACTTACACGGACCGCGAAGGTGATATTAATACCACAGCACTGACCGAAAATTCGGTTAGTTTATCTGTTTCGGCGAGTTTCTAGGGGCGCCGATGTATACGGAATTTTATAGTCTGACGGGTCGTCCTTTCCAGCTGACGCCTGATCCGCGCTTTTATTTTGATAGCAGCACCCATAAGAAAGCGATGGCTTACCTGACATATGGTCTTAGTCAGGAAGAAGGCTTTATCATTATTACGGGTGATATCGGGTCAGGCAAAACGACCTTGGTTGGCCATTTGTTTGACGAGCTTGATAAGGAACAATATGTCGCAGCAAAAGTTGTGACAACACAATTAGGTGCGGATGATGTGCTACGTATGGTGGCAGCAAGTTTCGGCTTAAAAACAGAAGGTGCCGACAAGGCAACCATCCTGCAGAATATAGAACAATTTTTGCAGATGAACGCCAAAAAAGGTAAGCGTGTTGTTCTGATTATTGATGAAGTACAGAACCTGCACACGGCTGCGTTGGAAGAACTGCGGATGTTGTCCAACTTTCAGCAGGGTGACCGTGCACTGTTGCAAAGCTTTTTGTTGGGGCAACCGGAATTTAGGGATAAATGGGCCCATGACCCTGAATTAGAACAGTTGCGTCAAAGGGTTATCGCGACACACCATTTGCAGCCGATGACATTGCCGGAAACAAAAGAATACATTGAGCATCGCCTTAGTCTTGTGGGGTGGAAAGATGACCCGCTGTTTACAGAAGATGCCTATGAAGAAATTTTCAAATTTACCGATGGTGTGCCGCGCCGGCTGAATACCCTATGTTCCCGATTGTTGTTGTTCGGGGCGATCGAAGAGCTGCATGAAATTAACGGGGCGGCAGTTAAAGATGTGGTGATCGATCTTGAGAAAGATAATGCTGCGGCGGCATCGTCAGAAATGAAAAATGCGCCGGAAGCGGAAGTCACGCGGATACGCCGGGAAAATGGCCAAAGTGCAGAGAAGACGCCAGTTCTAGATTCAGAGAGTCTGGAAGATCTTAAGGCGCGCCTGCAATTACTAGAGCAATATGTCAAAGTGCATGATGATACGATCAAGAATGCCTTGGATATTGCGTCTGACTGGTTAAAGCAAAATAGTAGTGAAAAGAGTTAGGAGCTGCGGTTCAGCCGTATGACGTGTGATGAGTGTGAAAATCACAAATGCCATGTCGATAGATGTGGAAGACTATTTTCAGGTTGGTGCTTTCGAAAAATGTATTTCCAGGGATGACTGGGACAGTTTGCCGCATCGCGTAGAGCAGAATACGGACCACGTTTTATCAATTATGGATGATGCCGGGGTGAAGGCGACATTTTTCACTCTGGGGTGGGTTGCGGAACGATATCCGCAGCTTATACAGCGTATTGTTGAAAATGGACACGAGCTCGCAAGTCATGGAATGGCTCATTGGCGTGTAACAGACCAACAGCCTGAAGATTTCCGTGAAGATGTTTCTGCAACGAAAAAGCTTTTAGAGGATGTGGGCGGGCAGGCTGTCCGGGGATATCGCGCGGCTTCTTTTTCCATTGGCGAACGCAATCTTTGGGCACTGGATGTTCTGGCGGAAGAGGGATATTTATATAGTTCAAGTATATATCCCATTGCCCACGATCATTACGGGATGCCTACAGCCCCAAGATTTGCCTTTACGCCAATCACAGATAATCGTTTTCTGGAATTCCCTGTGACGACAGTTGAGGTAATGGGAAAAAAAGTTCCTTGTGGCGGCGGGGGGTACTTTAGGCTTTTACCCTATGGGCTGTCCAAATGGGCCATGCAACGGGTGAATGAGAGAGATCAACAGGCGTGTATTTTTTATTTTCACCCGTGGGAAATCGACCCGGAACAGCCATATCAAAAACAAGCTCCTCTAAAATCAAAATTCCGGCATTATACAAATCTTCACATTATGGAGTCTAAACTGCGCCGTGCCCTCAAGGATTTTAACTGGGGGCGTATGGATGAGGTCTTTTTAGTTTCTTAATGGGATAGGGCAATAAGGTGCAGGTAGTACAGCTAGATCTTAACGGCGATACGCAGGCATGGGACGATTATGTGCGAAGCCATGGGGATGGTAGTTTTTGCCATTTATCCGGATGGGGGCGGGTAATCGCAAAGACATTTAATCACAAACATTATTATTTAATGGCTATCGACAAGGGTGATGTTAAAGGAGTTCTGCCGTTAACATTTATCAAAAGTATGCTGTTTGGCAGATCAATGGTATCGACCGCATTTGCCATGTATGGTGGGCCTTTGGCTGATAATCCTGATGTTCTCTCCCTATTGGATCAAAAAGCCTGGGAATTGACGCAGAAATCCGGCGCCAAGGTATTAGAATATCGTACAAAATCCCGACTTCATGAAGATTGGGCCTGTAAAGATGATGTCTATGTGGACTTTGTCAAAGAGCTGGACGCGGATAATGAAGTCAATATGCAGGCGATACGTCGTAAACAACGGGCGATGATTCGCAAGGGTATTAAATTCGGTCTGGAGGCGGTCATAGACGATAATGCGGACCGTCTTTACAGCATGTATGCCGAAAGTGTCCGAAACCTGGGCACACCAGTATTCAGTAAAAGATTGTTTGTCAATTTGATGGATGAATTTGGCAGAGACTGCGAAGTCCTCACGGTTTTACATGAAGGCCGCCCCATCAGTAGCGTGATGAGTTTTTATTATAATGATGCAGTTTTGCCTTATTATGGTGGGGGGACTTTTGAAGCACGGCAGTACGCGGCAAATGATTTTATGTATTGGTCGGTAATGGAACGGGCCGTTACAGAACGGCAATGTCGAGAATTTGTCTTTGGGCGCAGTAAATTGGGAACAGGGGCCTATAATTTTAAAAAAAATTGGGGCTTTACCGCCATTTCTTTGCAATATGAATATAAATTGGCTGATGGTGAAGTAATCCCTGACATCAGCCCGAATAACCCTAAATATCGCATGATGATTAACACGTGGCAGCGTTTGCCGTTGCAGGTTGCGAATTCTATCGGGCCCATGGTGTCGCGCTATCTGGGATAGCCAAAAGAAGACTGTCCCGAGGTAAATCAGGAATAATTATGGAAATGGCTGCGGAACAATCGCGTTACTTAAAAAACAAGTGGTTCATACCCACCCTTCTCTGGTTGGGGTGTGTGGCCGCTTTGACCGCGATTTTTTATAGCACAGCTGAAGGCTTAGTGCTGAAATGGTCTAATTCCACGTCCTATAACCACTGCTTTATGATTATTCCCATCAGCCTTTATCTGATATGGGACCAGAAAAACAAATACCTGCAATTTGTGCCGCAAAAAAATTATTGGTCATTGCTGTATATGTTGGTCGCGGGGTTGATCTGGCTATTAGGTGAGATCGCCGGCATTGTTTCGGCGCAGCAATTTGCTTTTGTTATGGCTTTGCAAGCTAGCATATTGGCTGTATTCGGCTGGCCTTTCTTTAAGGCGGCTCTTTTTCCCATAATGTATTTATTTTTCATGGTGCCGTTCGGTGATTTTCTGATTCCCTACTTACAGGATTGGACCGCATGGTTTCTGGTGAAATGTCTGATATTGCTGAATATTCCTGTCTATTGGGATGGCGTATTTATTTCTATTCCAACAGGTGATTTCCATGTGGCGGAAGCATGTTCAGGATTGCGTTTTCTGACGGCGACTATCGCTGTTGGTTTTCTGATGGCCTATATGGGATTCCAGAAAACATGGAAACGCGCCATTGTCGTTTCTTTATCGTTGATTATTCCTATTATTGCGAACGGCTTTAGGGCAACAGGCATTGTGCTGATTGCATATTACACCAACCATGAATATGCGGTTGGCGTAGATCACCTGATCTATGGGTGGATTTTCTTTGCTTTTATCCTTTTGGTATTTATCGGCATAGTGATGTGGTTTGCTGATCCAATGGAGGTTACAGCAGCCTCTCTTCCAATTGATAGTGTCGGCAAAGGGCAAAATCCATGGGCTTTTTTACAGGTAATTTTGCCGTTGGTTATTCTGGCATCAGCACCCCCCTTATATGCGGGACATATTGCTGCACAACAGACCTCTGTTGCCCAGTATACGTATAAGGTTACCCCTCCTTCAGGGTGGGGAGCCGCACCGCTAATATCACAAAAGGTTGTCTGGACTCCCCAATATGCAGGGGCGCATATTACACAACAAACGCAGTTTATGAACGGGCAGGGGCAGGCTGTAGACTTTTACGCCGCGTATTATGCCTATCAATCCAAAGAGCGTGAGCTTGTACGCTTTGGTAATAGCGTTATACAGCCAGCAAAGTTTTGGGATTATTCTTCAAGCAAGGTGATTTCTTTATCGCATGAGAATGTCGAAATACCGACGCGTCAGTATATCCTGAAATCGTTGACAGGGCAGAGACTGGTTTGGATGTGGTATGTCGTCGATGGCGAGATTGTGACATCAGATTTGTATATCAAGGTGCTGACGGCCAAAAATAAGCTTTTCGCTGGAACAGGAGAGGCCGGGGTGTTGGCAATATCTGTCCCATATCGTGAATTGGAGTTGGATGACGCAGTGACAACACTGAGCAGCTTTTTTCAGCAAATGGGTCCTATAGAGAAAATGTATCGGCCAGAAATAAAATTGAGTGTCGAGTAGAATGTCAGGAGTAGCCGTATGTGTGGGATCGTAGGAATTTTTGATACGCGTCAGAAGGGCGAGGTAGACATTCGATTATTGCAACGCATGAATGATGTGCAGTCTCATCGTGGACCTGACGAACAGGGAATATTCCAAAATCCAGGAATTGGCCTGGGACATCGCCGTCTATCCATCATTGATTTGTCAAGCGGACAACAACCACTTTTCAACGAAGATAAATCGGTAGTCGTCGTTTATAATGGTGAAATTTATAATTTCCCGGAATTGAGACAACAGCTATCGGGGCGCGGTTACCGCTTTTCTACACATTGTGATACTGAGGTCATCGTTAATGCATGGTCTGAATGGGGGGAAAACTGCGTAGACCATTTCCGTGGAATGTTTGCCTTTGCAATATGGGATCTGAAAAAAGAAGTTCTCTTCCTGGCCCGTGATCGCCTTGGTATTAAGCCTTTATTTTATACCCTGCAAAATGATGGTAAATTCTATTTTGCCTCTGAGCTTAAATCTATTCAGCAAGTGCAAGGTTTGGAACGTGGTTTGGACCCCCAGGCAGTGGAAGAATATTTTTCCTATGGGTACGTTCCTGATCCAAAAACAATTTATCGGAATATCTATAAGCTTCCTCCCGGTCATACGTTAACGCTACGTCATGGACAAACCAAACTGGTTTCCCGGCAATATTGGGACATTGCCTTCAAAGATATGCCCGTAAACAGTATTGATGAGCTGGGTGAAGAGCTGATTGAACGTTTTAATGAGGCGGTTAAGATCCGTATGGTTGCAGACGTACCTTTGGGGGCGTTTCTGTCTGGTGGCGTTGATTCCAGCTCTGTCGTGGCTTTAATGGCACAAAATAATAACGAACCGATAAATACATATTCTATTGGTTTTGACCGGCCTGATTATGATGAAACAGACTTTGCGCAGGAAGTCGCAGAGCAATACCGGACCAACCATAAAGTCAGAATGGTTGATCCTAATGATTTTGGCCTGATAGATAAATTGGCAGCGATGTATGATGAGCCTTATGCGGATAGTTCAGCGATGCCGACATACCGGGTGTGCCAGTTAGCCCGTGAAAATGTCACAGTTGCTTTGTCAGGTGATGGTGGTGATGAAATATTTGCAGGATACCGTCGTCATCGTTGGCATATGAACGAAGAACGTTTGCGCAGCAGAATGCCATATGGCTTACGTAAAGGCGTGTTTGGATTAATGGGGGCGGTCTACCCGAAGATGGACTGGGCCCCACGCTATTTGCGGGCGAAAAGCACATTTCAAGCCTTAGCTATGAGCAGTGCTGAGGCATATTTCCATAGCGTAAGCGTTGTGTCACAACGGCAACGATCCAATATGTTTAGCGCTGGACTAAAACGCGACCTACAGGGGTATAATGCTGTTAGTATATTGCAAAACCTAATAGATAATGCCCCCGTAGAAGATGATCTGGCGAAAATCCAATATGCGGATATCAAAACATATCTGCCAGGCGATATACTGACAAAAGTGGACCGGGCAAGTATGGCGCATTCTTTAGAGGTGCGCGTGCCTATTTTAGACCATAAATTTATGGAATGGTCAGCGGGTATTCCTGCTGCGCTGCGATTACAGGGGCGACAGGGCAAGTACATTTTCAAAAAAGCACTGGAGAAGCACTTGTCAGATAATATTCTCTATCGTGATAAAATGGGATTTGCCGTTCCGTTAGAAAGTTGGTTCCGCCATGAATTGCGGCAACGTGTTCAAGACACTGTAAAAAGTGAAATTCTGGCGGACACGGGATTCTTTGATATGGATAACTTGCAAAAGATTGCTGATGATCATCAGTCAGGTGCATGGAATTATACAACAGCCATTTGGGCGTTGATGATGTTTGAGGCATCTTTGAGAAATGCAGAAGGTTATAGCCATAGCGAATTTAAGCAATCGGCATAGGTCAAAGGGATGAAAAAGAATATGTCGGGTTCATTCAGGACTGCGTTTTTTATGCCGCAACAACATCTAATGTTGCTGATGGCAATATGCATTTTCATGTTCGCAAATCTGTCTTTAACGCCTGTGGCCTTTGCGGAAAGCACATTAGAAAATCTGCCGCAAATTTTGAAAAAGAATAAACCTGCTGTGGTGGCCATAGGTACGCTACATGCTATTCGGCAGCCGCCTGTTGAATTAAAGGGGACCGGCTTCGTTGTTGCTGATGGGCGACATATCGTTACTAATTCCCACGTGGTGCCCCGAAGAAGAGACCTTAACGCAAAAGAGGAAATTGTTGTACTGGTAGGCCGGGGCAATCGCCCGGATATCCGTAGGGCGACAATTATTGATCGTGACGATGTTCATGACCTCGCCCTATTGAAAATAGAGGGAACAGCGTTGCCCCGAATGAAGTTGGGGACCGGGGCCATGATAGAAGAGGGGAGCTATGTTGGATATACAGGTTTTCCGATCGGTGCTGTGCTGGGCATGTATCCCGTTACACACCGCGGTATTATTGCCGCAGTAACGCCTATCATTATTCCGCAGCGACGCGCGCAATACTTAGACCCGGGCATGATTTTACAGCCGCGCTTTGATGTCTACCAACTGGATGCAACGGCGTATCCCGGCAACAGTGGTAGTGCAGTTTATGATTTACGCGAAGGCCGCGTTCAGGCTGTCATTAATAGTGTGAAGATTAAAGGAAGCAAGGAAAAGGCCTTGACCTCCCCGACGGGCATTACCTATGCCATTCCGGTTGTTTACGTGCATAAACTGTTAGCTAAGAATGGCTTGAAATAGCTTGGCTAACGGCTAGCCGATATCTGGAAGCTATTTGTTTTCGCCCGCGGCAGGCATGATTTTGTCTAGTTCCGCAGGATCGGCAGCCAGATCCGTTTCAGGCGCAATGAGCTGATCTGTTTCAGCAAATTCATTTTCAGGGACGCGCAAGGCACTATAGACAGAAACGACGGCAACAACCCACCCTAAAACTGCACCAGCCACCCAGACTAATACTGAGTGCCGAAGGGAGAGCCGGTTTTGATCATTATTATCTAAATCATTAGCCATATCGGTTTCCCTGAGGTCTTTTACTCTCTAATAACATGTATAATACATTATTATGGTTAACAATTCCTTATGATCTTAAATAATTTTACTAAAAAAGAGAATAATTATTTAGTGTCATAACGGTTTACGTATTTCTTTACAAAAATGTAAAAATTAATGTCGATATCTATGTACTTACAATATTTGTGCCAATCTTTAGAAACCCCTTATAAATCATTGTTGTAGTGCCAAGTGCGGACGTGTGCCAAGTAAGGCGCAAGACTAAGGTGTAAAGAACTCTGACATTTGCACCAAATATTAGGGGGAAAGCCGTGAAATTTTACAAAAAGGTGTAAAGTTAAACGAAAAAAAACTCTCCGAAGAGAGTTAAATTTCTTTATCTAGTGCGTATCCCGCTGAACGAACGGTTCGGATAATATTTTTTGAGGAACCGGTATCCAGTGCTTTTCGAAGACGCCTAATATGTACGTCTACAGTGCGGGCTTCCACATAAATATCATGCCCCCATACAGCATCGAGTAGTTGTTCACGCGAAAAGACGCGGCCGGGATGTTCCATGAAATGGCGAAGCATCCGAAACTCGGTAGGACCTAAATGTATAGGTGTTCCGTCACGCATGACCTTATGGGAAGCCGTATCCATGCTGATACCGCCATATTCTAACGTCTGGCCGGACAGAGCAGGGCGTATTCTGCGTAATATGGCGTGTATGCGGGCAATAAGCTCACGCGGGGAAAAGGGCTTTGTTATGTAGTCATCTGCCCCTGTATCCAGCCCCCGGACACGGTCAGCTTCTTCTGAACGTGCTGTTAGCATTATAATTGGTACATTGCTGGTTTCGGGCTGCTTACGCAGCCGGCGGCAGATTTCAATGCCAGATAGATTAGGCAGCATCCAATCAAGGATAATAAGGTCAGGAGGCGTTTCCGACGCCATCATCAGGCCATCTTCGCCATCCAGGGCTGTGTTGACGCTATAACCTTCCTGTTCCAGATTGTAGCGTACAAGCTCTGTAATGTTTATGTCATCCTCGACAAGAAGAATGCGCGCAGTCATACAGCAGGACCCTTATTAACTATGTATATGTAACAGTTCAATTATTCTTCTACATCCGGTGCGGCGGCAAGGTGGCTTTTATCCTTTTTAGGACGTTCCATATCCAGTGCCTTACCCGTTGCAATGTAATAGGCCATTTCGGCAATATTTGTCGCATGATCACCAGCACGTTCGATGTTCTTCGCAATGAACAACATATGGGTTGCCGTCGTGATATAGTGGGGATGTTCCATCATATAGGTCAGCAATTCGCGGAACATGGTATTATAAATGGCATCAATTTCTTGGTCCCGGTGCCATATTTCTAAGGCAAGGTCGATATCACGGCGAATATAAGCATCAATGACATCTGTCACCATTTTGCTGGTGATATCTACCATATGGGAGAGTAAGCGCTCACTGGAGCGGATGCTGTCTGTCTCAAGCAGTACATCGAGACGTTTGGCAAAATTTTTCGCATAGTCCCCTATACGCTCCAAAGTATTAGAAATGCGAATAATTGCTATAATTTCACGTAGGTCAACAGCAACTGGTGCCCGGCGTGCGATAAACTCTACGGCACTGCGTTCAACATCGGAGTCTAAATCGTCCAGAAGCTGATCGGTGAGCCGAACTTTTTCTGCAAGCTCTGAATTGCGGTCTTGTAGTGCTGTTAATGAGTTTTGAAGCTGCGTATTAACAATGTTGGCCATTTGCACAACTTTGCTACGCATTTCGTTTAGTTCTTCATCGAATGATGCAACAGTATGGTCAGTCATTCTTTTGGCCCCATAGGATATAAAAGTTGCGATTTAGCAGAGTGTAAAAACGAACCCCTAGCCATAACGCCCAGTAATGTAATCTTTTGTTTTAGGTTCTTGCGGATTTGTGAAGATTTCAACTGTATCGCCATATTCAACAAGATTACCTAAATGGAAAAAGGCTGTTTTTTGTGACACCCGTGCGGCCTGCTGCATGGAGTGTGTCACAATGACAATGGCGTAATGCCCCTTTAGCTCATCGATTAATTCTTCAATTTTTGCCGTCGCAATAGGGTCAAGGGCAGAACAGGGCTCATCCATCAAAATGACTTCAGGGTTCACTGCAATCGCCCGGGCGATACACAGGCGCTGCTGTTGCCCGCCGGATAATGCCGTTCCTGACGTATCAAGGCGGTCTTTTACTTCATCCCAAAGTCCTGCTTTTTGCAAGCTGGTGAAGACGATTTCATCCAGCTCATCGCCCTTGCGCGCCAGACCGTGAATGCGCGGTCCATAGGCAACGTTGTCATAAATGGATTTAGGGAAGGGGTTCGGTTTTTGGAAAACCATGCCGACACGGGCACGTAACTGGACAACATCCACTTGCTTACTGTAAATGTCTTCGTTGTCCAAAGTCATTACCCCTTTAACACGGCAGCTAGCCACCGTGTCGTTCATGCGATTCAGGCATCTTAGGAAAGTGGATTTACCACAGCCAGAAGGACCGATCAGGGCGGTTACCTCATCAGCATAGATGTCCAGATTCACATCTTTCAATGCATGGGTGTCACCATAAAAGACATTGACACGACGGGCCTGCATTTTAGGTTCCCGGTCTGTGGTGATATTTGTATCTGCGGCTTGAATATTCATGGTTTTACTGCCTGAGTTACCCAAATGAGTTTACCAACGACGTTCGAATTTTTGGCGTAGCCAAATGGCCAGGCCGTTCATGGTGACCAAAAAGGCCAGTAGGACAATAATCGCAGCGGATGTTTTTTCAACAAAAGCCCGTTCAGGACTATCGGCCCATAGGAAGATTTGTACTGGCAACGCAGTTGATGCATCAAATATACCTTGCGGGATATCAACAACAAAAGCAACCATGCCAATCATCAGCAGCGGCGCAGTCTCCCCCAGTGCCTGGGCCATACCGATAATTGTTCCTGTCATAATTCCTGGCATAGATAGCGGTAAGACATGATGAAAAACAACCTGATTAGGGGAGGCACCGAGACCAGTTGCCGCATCACGAATAGACGGCGGCACGGCCTTAATCGCGGCACGCGCGGCAATGATGATGGTTGGCAATGTCATCAGTGCGAGAGTTAAGCCTCCAACAACTGGGGCGGAGCGAGGAAATTGGAAGACATTGAGAAAGATCGCAAGCCCCAATAGACCGAACACAATAGAGGGGACAGCCGCCAGATTGTTAATGTTAACTTCGATGATATCGGTAATTTTATTTTGGGGCGCAAATTCTTCCAGATATATAGCGGCTAAAACACCGATAGGGAAGGCGACAATAAGTGTGACAAGCAAGGTGTAGAAGGACCCGACAGTTGCTCCCCAGATTCCAGCCAGTTCAGGTTCACGTGAATCTCCTGATGAGAAAAATCTCCAGTTGAAGCGTTTTACCAATCGCCCATCAGCGGACAGACTGTCAATCCAGCCAATTTGAAGGTCAGAAACCTTACGGTCCGATTGGGCAACGTTACGGCTAATTTTGCCCTTTACAAACATATCGACATCATCAGCCGCGAGTATCCATAGGCTTTGGGTCTTGCCAATGACACCAGGGTCTTCACGGACAATGTTTTGAAGTTGCGTGCGGGAACCGGGGCTTACAAACTGGAAAAGTCGGAACACTTCACGACGTGATTTGACCTCCGGAAACAATTTTCGCAGACTATCTTGCGTTAGTTTTGCGTAATTTGCGGAAATGAAAGCATTTTCAAGGTCTTCACCAGAAGACGTCTGGATTTCCTCCAATACGGCGGGGTCAAAATAGATATCTAACTTTACATAGGTTTGGCTAAAGCCCGCGATACCTGTAAGGAAGATACTACCTACCAGAAGCACCAACGCGATAATAGCGGCACAGATTGCTGCAAAGCCCATGGCTTTAAACCGCCCTTCTGAACGATAGCGACCTTTAACCCGCTTGAGCATTTCATTAGACTTCCAAGCAGTTGGCTGTGGAAGTTTTGATCCTTTTTCAAGGTCTTCTGGCTTACTCATATTCTTCTCTGTATTTCCGCACGACATATAGCGCTACAACGTTGAGGCAGAGGGTGATGATAAAGAGGGCAAGACCAAGGGCAAAAGCAGAGAGGGTCTTGGCACTGTCAAATTCCTGGTCCCCAGTGAGGAGGGCAACAATTTGCACGGTAACGGTGGTCACGGCATCTAGGGGGTTTGCGGTTAAATTAGCGGCCATACCAGCGGCCATAACCACAATCATTGTCTCCCCGACCGCGCGTGACGTCGCCAATAGAAAAGCGCTTACAACGCCGGGCAATGCTGCGGGAAGGAGGACTTTCAACATTGTTTCCGTTTTGGTGGACCCAAGAGCAAGCGAGCCATCGCGCATGGACTGCGGTACTGCCGTAATGGCGTCATCGGAAAGTGAGGAGATAAAGGGAATAATCATAATCCCCATGACTAAACCAGCCGCAAGCGCACTTTCAGAGGCCACATCAAGGCCAACATAAGTCCCGAAATCCCGTATGGCGGGTGCAACGACCAGAGCGGCAAAGAAGCCGTAAACAACTGTTGGTACGCCAGCAAGGATTTCCAGTACAGGTTTGGCAATAGTCCGGATGCGATCGCTGGCAAACTCTGTCATGTAAATGGCGGAAAGTAGACCAATAGGGCCAGCAACAAGCAGAGCAATGAAAGTAATAAATAATGTTCCGGCAAACAGAGGAAGTGCCCCAAAGCTTCCTGAACTCCCGACCTGATCGGCACGCAATGCTGTTTGCGGGCTCCATTTCAGGCCAAACAAAAAGTCATCAATCGCAACATGCTGCAAGAATAGCATTGTTTCAAATAACAAGGAGAGCACAATGCCAATTGTTGTCAGGATTGCGATGGTTGAACTGGCAACCAAGACGAACCTTACGGCCTGTTCAATGTGATTGCGCGCACGCAAAGTAGGCGTAATGAGTTTTGCAATATAAGCTGATGCGCCCAACATAATGCCAAAGGCCAATAAGGCGGCAGCCCAGAAACTGTTGACACGCAACTTATCATAATAATCGGCGGCCTCACGTAACTCAGGACTGATTGCTACGGAGACGGCATCGTTATTTGCTAAATTACGAATGTCACTCAAATGGACGTTAATTTCAAAATCACTTAACGCCCCGTAAGTTGCTTTAATTTTTTCGATCAGTATCGTGTCAATAATATGACCATGTGACACCATCCAGATAAAGAGAATAAATAGAGAGGGGGTCAATGAGAAAATAACCGCAAACCATCCATAATGATTTGGAAGTGAATGAAGTCCTGCCATATCGCCATTGACGGCAGCAAGAACTCGTTTCTTTCCGAGTGTGAAATTTAACACGGAAAGAGCCAGTAAAATCAGTAGAACGATGTATGTGTTCATGATGGTATCAATTACTGCGGTTCATATGAAAAATGACAAAAAAGATAGTGTAGAAGTTGGGGGGAACTTAATCGTTCCCCCCAGCATAAATTACATTTGCAGAGGTGTCAGGTTTTTAGCGTCTGCACGGAATTTCTGCATTTCCGCTTTAGGCATTGGGATCAGGCCTTTTTCAGCCAGGTAACCAAAGTCACCCATTGCTTTTTCGCTGACGAATTCGCCCAAATATTCCTGAATGCCAGGAATTTTCCCAACGTGAGCTTTTTTCACGTAGAAGAACAAAGAGCGTGATACAGGGTATTTACCGCTTGAGATGTTCTCAAATGTCGGCAAAACGCCATTAACTTGGCTGCCCTGAAGAACGTCGCTGTTCTGATCCAGGAAGCTGTAACCGAAGATACCCAGTGCATTTGGATTAGCCTGAAGCTTGTTCACAATCAGATTGTCGTTTTCACCAGCTTCAATATAGGCACCATCTTCACGTACTGTGTGACAGATCTTTTTATAGGCTTTTTTGTCTTTCTTTTTCATGGCTTTGATTTCTGGGAAAGTTTTACAACCACCTTCCATAGCCAATTCTGCGAAAGCGTCACGTGTACCTGATGTTGGAGGAGGACCCAGAACTTCAATTTTAGTTGCAGGCAGAGATGGGTCGATTTCATTCCATGTTTTATATGGATTTTCGATCATAGAACCGCCAACAGGAATTTCTTTGGCCAGAGCCAACCATACTTGACGGGTTGTCAGAGAGAACTGCTTCGTTTCTTTTGAGTTTGCCAAGGCAATCCCATCGTAACCGACTTTAACTTCAACGATGTCGTTGATGCCGTTATCTGCGCAACGCTTAACTTCAGATTTTTTAATCCGGCGAGAAGCATTTGTAATATCAGGGTGTGTTTCACCAACACCCGCACAGAACAACTTCAGTCCACCGCCGGAACCTGTGCTTTCAACGATAGGTGTTTTGAATTTTGTGGAACGACCGAATTCTTCAGCAACTGCAGTTGCGAAAGGAAAAACAGTTGAAGAACCAACAATACGGATTTGGTCGCGGGCTTCAGCGCCTGCGGTAAAGGACATTGCCAGTGCGCCAGCGCCAACAACAGTAAGGATTGATTTTTTCAGCACGTCACATTCTCCGGTTAGGTGCAGATGTATATAAATACGGAGACAGTATTTGCAGTTCATGCAGACACTGGCCCTCCCGAGGAAGCTAGGAAGCCTCGGTGAACCATTTGGGGCAGTTTTGTTAAACTATTATGACAGCCCATGCTAAGGGTATTATTTTTCAATGATAAATACTTTTTTGATAATGCCGAAATGGACAGGTTATATGTTAAAAGGGAGAGATACTGTGACTTTGACGTATTCATTAACGGTACTCTCAAAACTGAGGGTCCCGCGGTGTCTATAGACAATATGTTTAACAATCGCCAGTCCTAAACCCGTACTTCCCATGTTACGGGAACGTGCTTTGTCCACACGATAGAAACGTTCTGTGAGTCGGGGCAAATGTTGCGGAGGGATGCCCACGCCTTTATTGTGTATTTCTATACATAACCCACGGCGGCGGCTTTCGGGTATGTGTTCCATTTCGCTAATTGTCACACTTATATCGGTTCCTTCAAACCCATATTTTATACCGTTATCAATGAGATTTTGAAAAACCTGCATTAATTGGTCATGATCACCTGAAATACGGGGCAGATTATCAGCAGCGACAATTTTGACGCTCATATCCCGGCTTTGCATTTGTGTCTTTAATGTTTCCGCTACGCTTTCAATTAAATTTTTAACATCGACCTCACCTTTGGGCGGGAGATGTTCGTCCATTTCAATACGTGATAGCGACAATAGGTCTTTAATCAACCGCGACATCCGCTCCGCTTCGTCATGCATGATTTTTAGAAAACGATCATGTGCCGCTAAATCTTCGCGGGCCGGACCACGTAGCGTTTCAATAAAGCCTAATATAGAGGCCAGGGGTGTTTTAAGTTCGTGGCTAGCATTGGCGACAAAATCAACTCGCATTTTTTCAGCGGTTTTTATCTGCGTGATATCATAAATTCCCAGGACGACGTAGCGGCGTGTATCGTTATCGGTGCTGATGCTTGGCCCGTCCATTACATTAATGCGCACAAGGAAATCTCTGGGGACATGGGTGTTGATACTGTATTCGACGGTGCCGGACTGGCCGCTTTGGGTGGCTTTATCTATAGCTTTTAAAACCTGAGGAGAGCGTAGATATAAGGAAATATTCTTTCGCAACATATCGGCACCGAAGGTATCTAATGCGGCTTGATTGGCGGTTAGAATCCGCCGTTTTGATTCGATAAGAATGATGGGATCAGTCACATTCTCCAGAATGTTATTTAATAGAGAATGATATTTACGTGTTGTCTCACTGTCTTTTTCCTGAACACTGCTTAAGCGCCTTAGTTGGTCGAGCTCATGTGAGTAGGATGAGTGAATCCAGAGTAGCGTGAGGAAGGCAGCAAGGCCGATGAGGAAAAACAGAGCCCCCGTAATCACTTCGGACAGTAGCAGGATGATAAGCAAACAGAAAATAGGGAGAAAGGTATAAAGCGGGCGCCAGCTTATCTCGTCTTCCCGTATGTCATTTTCTTGTCCTGGCATTATTTTCTCTAAATATATATGCGCGCAATTTATGAAAGGTGACACTTTAACGTTGTATTCTGCAAATATGTATACGGATTACGTGTGGCTATGTCACCTATGTCGTATATATTTCATCTTCTTAAAGTTTGTGTAACTGATGTGACGCGCTAATCGTCGCCAGACAGGGCGTCAGATCGTTATATGACGATATAATCGCATCAGGTTTTAGTGTGGACACGGGCACATTGCTGTAACCAAAGTCAACAGCAATACTGGCAATGCGGGCACGCCTGGCCGCTTCTATATCGTTGTAACTATCGCCAATCATTACCGTGTCATCTGGGTTACATTGCAGGGCAGCCAGGGCTTCCAGCAGATGAGCTTTGTCGGGTTTAGGTATAGAGACGGCCTCACGCCCCTTAATGGTCTGGAAATAATCTGTTCCCGCCAATTCGGAGAGAAGCTGTAAGGCTAGCTGGTGTGGCTTGTTTGTGCAGACGGCTAATGCGATGCCATGATCCTGCAATTGCTTGAGAGCTGCTTCGGCCCCCGGGAAAAAGTGTGAATGCACGGTAAGATTGTTTCTATAATAGCTTAGAAAGTCGTTCAGCAGTTCGTCCATGTGGATATCTTCTGGCAGGCCACCTGAATCACGCAGGCCTCTTTCCAGCAACGCCTTGGCGCCGTGTCCGGTAAGGTGGCGTACATGGCTTTCATCCATTATCGGCCGGTTAATTTTCTGGAGTACGTAATTGAGGGCGGCCCGCAAGTCTCCTGAAGTGTCAACCAGCGTGCCATCCAGATCAAAGAGAACCGCGCGGATATGGGACAAGTCCTGACTTTGTGACATAGTTTGGCGAACATTCATATTTTTGACATCTAGCATTATAGAATTGTTAGTGTCTTTATGGCACTTTCAAGCCTATGAATCTACGATCAACATTATCTATGAACAATATACCGCATAACAGACAACGCCATGACACAAAAAAATATCGCCGCTATTATTCTTGCTGCTGGTAAAGGCACACGTATGAAGTCCTCCCTGCATAAGGTATTGCACCCTCTAGGGGGGCATCCAATGTTATTACATTTGATGGACAGTCTGGACCGGTTGGCGCCGTCGAAGCAGGTTGTGGTTGTCGGTGCTGGTAAAGAGCAGGTGGCAGAAGCCGTAAAAGGACGTGCTGAAACTGCATTACAGGAACCGCAACTGGGGACGGGTCATGCTGTGCAAGCGGCGCAAGACCTGATGGCGGGCTTTGACGGAGATGTCCTGATTTTATATGGGGATGTGCCCTTGTTGTCATCGGCAACGATGGAGGCGATGATCGCGGCCCGACACGGGCCAGATGCTGCTGATGTTGTTGTATTGGGCTTTCGACCGGAAGATACGAAAGCCTATGGCCGCTTGATTGTCGAAGGTGGTGAATTGCAGGCCATTGTTGAACATAAGGATGCGACAGAAGCACAACGGGCTATTAACCTCTGCAATTCCGGCATTATGGCGGTCAAGGGAGATGTGTTGTTTGATTTGCTTGGCCGTGTAGGAAATGACAATGCGTCACAGGAATATTACCTGACGGATATTGTGAAAATTGCCCGGGGGTTGGGCATGCGCTGCAGCGTGGTGGAGGCTGATGAAGTGGAAGTGATGGGCGTGAATTCACGCCAGGAGCTTTCACAAGCAGAAAAAGTATTTCAGGGCCAAAAACGCGAAGCGGCGATGAAAGACGGGGCAACCTTGCTGGACCCGGATACTGTTTACTTTAGCCATGACACAGTGGTTGGCCGTGACGTTGTGATTGCCCCTAATGTGTTTTTTGGGCCGAAGGTCACTATCGCAGACAATGTCACGATTAATGCGTTTTGCCACCTTGAAGGTGCGGATGTGGGCGAGGGGGCGATCATTGGTCCTTTTGCGCGTTTGCGTCCGGGAACGGCATTAGCGCAAGGGGTCAAGGTTGGCAATTTTGTTGAAATCAAAAAGTCTCAGATTGAAGCCGGTGCCAAGGTTAATCATCTGACCTATATTGGCGATGCCCGTGTTGGGGCAAAAGCGAATATTGGTGCGGGAACGATCACCTGTAATTACGATGGCTTTAATAAGTCTTTCACAGATATTGGTAAGGGGGCCTTTATAGGATCAAATACCGCATTGGTGGCACCCGTGACAATTGGTGATGGGGCCATTGTGGGGGCAGGCAGTACGATCAGCAAGGATGTAGAGGCTGACGCTCTGATTGTGGAGCGTTCACCTGCCCGGGAAATTGGTGGTTGGGCGGCGAATTTTCGTGCCAAACAAGATAAAAAATAGCAGTACTTATTTTAGTGTAGAACAATAGTTTTAAGACAGGATTTGGTCAGGTATGTGCGGTATAATTGGAATAATCGGTAAAGAGGATGTGTCATCGCGGATCATTGAAGGGCTGAAGCGTCTGGAATATCGCGGCTACGATTCTGCGGGCGTTGCAACAATACATGATGGCCGTCTGGATCGCCGCCGCGCTGAAGGAAAACTGGTCAACCTAGAGCAGAAACTGCAACAGACATCACTTCCCGGCCATATTGGGATCGGCCATACACGTTGGGCAACCCACGGTGCCCCCACAGAAAATAATGCCCACCCGCACACCACCGAAAAAGTCGGTGTTGTGCATAACGGGATTATTGAGAATTTTCGTCTTCTGCGCGAAGAATTGTCCGCCAAAGGGCATAGCTTTGTCTCCGAGACCGACACAGAGGTCATCGCACATTTGGTTACTGATTTTCTGGATCAGGGACATCCGCCGCGAGACGCCGCGCGCGAAGCCATTGCGCGTCTTGAGGGGGCATTTGCCATCGCCATCATTTTTGAAGGTGATAATGAACTGATGATCGGCGCCCGCAAAGGTAGCCCGCTTGTCTTGGGTTATGGCGACGGTGAAATGTATCTGGGGTCGGACGCGATTGCCCTGGCCCAACTAACGAACCGCATCACGTATTTGGAAGAAGGCGACCGGGTCGAATTGCAAAATAGCGTTGCGGTTATCTTTGACGAAAACAACAAGGAAATAATTCGTCCGGTGGTTCTGGCCGCCGCGACGGGAGCGATGATCGATAAGGGTAATTATCGCCATTATATGCTCAAAGAAATTTTCGAGCAGCCCACAGTTGTTGGACAGACGATCGGCAGTTATGTGGACCCTTTGAAAGGGCATGTGGAATTACCTGATTTAGGATTTGATTTGGCCGATGTGGAACGGGTGACAATTATTGCCTGCGGCACGTCATTTTATGCGGGTATGGTCGCCAAATACTGGTTGGAACAAATCGCCCGGGTGAGTGTTGAAGTGGATATTGCGTCCGAATTCCGCTACCGGGAAGCGGTTATGCCCAAAAATGGTTTAGCCATCTTTATTTCACAGTCTGGTGAAACGGCGGACACCTTGGCAGCCCTGCGTTATGCGAAATCACAAGATCAGAAAATTCTGAGCATTGTCAATGTGCCGGAAAGTTCGATGGAACGGGAATCTGACGCGGTGCTGCATACGCATGCCGGGCCAGAGATCGGCGTTGCCTCGACAAAGGCATTTACCTGTCAGTTATCCGTGCTGGCCTGTTTGGCGATTGCGACAGCAAAAGCAAAGGACACGATTGATGCAGACGGAGAAGACCGGCTGTGTCAGGCGTTAACCGAGGTGCCGGCGCGTATGGCAGATGTACTTAATCATGACGAAGCCATACGTGAACTGGCCGATGATGTCGCCAAGGCACGTGATGTGCTGTATCTGGGGCGGGGAACGGAATACCCCATTGCCATGGAAGGCGCCCTGAAATTAAAAGAAATTTCCTATATTCATGCCGAAGGATATGCGGCTGGTGAAATGAAGCATGGCCCCATTGCCCTGATTGATGAGGACGTCCCGATTATCATGATTGCGCCCTGCGGTACGCTGTTTGATAAAACGGTATCCAATATGCAGGAAGTGATTGCCAGGAAGGGACAGGTTATTTTCTTTTCTGATCAGGAAGGTGTTGATGCCTATGGGCAGGATACGGTGGCGTCGATCGCATTACCAAAACTGGATGAGTTTGTCTGTCCTCTGCTGTATGCGATTCCGGTGCAGTTGTTGTCTTATCATGTAGCCGTAGCCAAAGGCACCGACGTGGACCAGCCGCGTAATCTTGCCAAATCTGTGACGGTGGAATAAGGTATTTTACTAGTTGGGGTAACTAGTCGGGGGGCACAGATGCTATTTAAGAATCCGCAAAATGACTATATTGAGGACTCAGCATCTATTTTAAGTTGGTTATGGGTGTTTTTGTTTGGGCCTATATATTGGGCAGTCAGGGGCGTTTGGACGCATATGGTTGCACATTTCTTTCTGGGTATTGCAACTTTTGGGATTGCTCACTTTATCTATCCATTCTTTACGTATTCAATTCTCAGAAACTCCTATTATAAAAAGGGCTGGATTCCTGTTGATGCTGAAAGTGAGTAAGAGATTTAATATTGGCTGCATTGGATAAGTCCTGAATATTAAGCCGCAAAAATGCCCGCTTGTCGGGCATTTTTTTTCATAGTGCCTTATCTGGCAATTAGGTAGGCTGGCCTTGTATTTATAGCTGTTGGTCACTACGTGATAGCTGACATTGAATTTAAGGATTTCCCCAAATGTATGATTATGATTTTTTTGTGATTGGTGCTGGTTCCGGCGGCGTGAGGGCAAGCCGAATGGCTTCATCTTATGGAGCGAAAGTCGGCATTTGCGAAGATTACCGCGTTGGGGGAACATGTGTTATTCGGGGATGTGTACCAAAAAAGCTTTTCGTATATGCCTCTGAATATGCAGAAGATTTTCAGGATTCCCAGGGCTTTGGCTGGTCGGAAGCACAGCATAATTTTGACTGGACACGTTTAATTGCTGCCAAGGATAAAGAAATTGACCGCCTTAATGGTTTATACCTTAAGACATTAAACAATGCTGGTGTGGAAGTGATTCAGGCCCGCGGGCGTCTGGTTGACGCACATACAGTGGAATTAAGTGGCGCCGACGGGACGCGCCAGATCACAGCGGATAAAATCCTTGTGGCGACGGGGGCCTGGCCGATGATGCCTGATATTCCGGGTATCGACCATGCCATCAGTTCTAACGAAGCTTTTCATCTGGAAGACTTTCCTAAGCGGATTGCCATTGTTGGGGGTGGTTACATTGCTGTTGAATTTGCAGGTATTTTTAATGGCATGGGGGCCGATACAGCGTTGCTTTATCGCGGTGAGCAGATTTTGCGGGGCTTCGATAATGACTTGCGTAATAAACTTGCGGAAGAAATGCCTAAAAAAGGCATTGATTTGCGTGTGGAAACGAATGTGACGGCAATTGATAAACAGGATGATGGCCTGCATTTGACGTTAACAGATGGGTCTGTGTTGGTGGTTGACCAGGTGATGTTTGCGACAGGGAGAGTCCCTAATGTCAGAAATCTGGGGCTGGCGGAGCTAGGGGTGGAAATGGCCGGCAATGGGGCCATTAAGGTCAATGAATATAATCAGACATCTGTGGATAACATTTATGCGGTTGGCGATGTGACGGACCGTATTCAACTGACACCTGTCGCGATTAAAGAGGGGGCGGCTTTGGCAGAAACCCTATTTAATGATAATCCAACGGTTGTGGACTATGACTATGTACCGACAGCGGTTTTCTCTCAGCCTCCTATAGGAACGGTGGGTTTAAGTGAAGACGAAGCCCGTGAGGCTTATGGTGAAATCAATGTTTATCGTTCGGAATTTCGGCCAATGAAGTTTACACTGGCAGGGCGTGATGAGCGGGCCTTGATGAAAATGATCGTCGATAAAGCCACAGATAAAGTTGTCGGGGCACATATGATTGGTGCCGATGCGGGCGAGATTATACAAGGCATTGGTGTCGCAATAAAATGCGGTGCGACAAAAGCTCAATTTGATAGCACTGTGGCTGTCCATCCCTCTTCCGCCGAGGAATTTGTACTGATGAAATAAGTCAGTGAAATAGCTGGTGATTGATTATGATCGCCTATGGCTGTTGTTTCTATCGGTTTTTGAGGCGAAAAAGTGTAAAATAAACGTCAATAGACTGGAAATCTGTGGATAAGGTGCTTATACCTTGCCCACAGAGATATCTTAATTTTTTACGGATAAGACGATGACAAAGCAGTGGAGTCCCGAAAGCTGGAGAAGCAGACCTGTTCGCCAGGTTCCGGAATATCCAGATCAAAAAGCCCTGGAAAAGGTGGAAGCAGAATTGCGTTCTGCGCCTCCGTTGGTTTTTGCTGGTGAAGCACGCCGCCTAAAATCCCAGCTTGGCGATGTTGCGGAAGGCCGTGCTTTCCTATTACAGGGAGGGGACTGCGCCGAAAGTTTTGCAGAATTCCATCCTGACAATATCCGCGATACATTTCGTGTCTTATTGCAGATGTCTGTGGTGTTGACTTTTGCGGCGTCATGCCCTGTGGTTAAAGTCGGGCGTATGGCGGGGCAATTTGCAAAACCCCGTTCAGCACCGATGGAAAAAATCGGAGATCAGGAATTTCCGAGTTATCGCGGTGACATCGTAAATAACATCGATTTTGATGCTGAATCCCGCATACCGGACCCGGCGCGTATGCTTAAAGCATACAGTCAGGCTGCTGCAACATTAAATTTGTTGCGGGCGTTCTCACAAGGCGGATATGCCAATTTGCATAAAGTGCACCGCTGGAATCTAGAGTTTCTCGATAATAGTCCGGCTGGTGATAAATATCAGCAATTGGCTGAGCGTATTGATGAGGCCCTTCGTTTTATGGAGGCCTGCGGTTTGGGGAGCGATACACAGACGCTGCGCGGCACAGACTTTTACGTGTCCCACGAAGCGTTATTGCTGTGGTATGAGCAGGCACTCACGCGTGTAGATAGCACCAGTGGTGACTGGTATGACACGTCCGGGCATATGCTATGGATCGGTGATAGAACGCGACAGATTGATGAAGCACATGTGGAGTTTTTATCTGGTGTTGCTAACCCTATTGGCATGAAAGTAGGGCCGTCGGCTGACCTTGATGACCTGATCCGTGTGATTGATAAACTTAATCCGGAAAATGAAGCCGGGCGATTGACGCTGATCTGTCGTATGGGAGCAGATATTATTGAAGATAAATTACCGCCCATCGTCAGACGTGTTCAAAGTGAAGGGCGTAAAGTGGTTTGGTCATCTGATCCGATGCATGGCAACACCATAAAATCGCCTAGCGGCTTTAAGACACGCCCCTTTGACAGCATTTTGTCGGAAGTTAAGAGTTTCTTCCGCATTCACCGTGCAGAAGGAAGTTATGCGGGGGGTGTGCATTTTGAAATGACGGGACAGAATGTGACGGAGTGTACTGGCGGTGCGCAGGAAATAACGGATGAAACTTTGGGCGATCGTTATCATACCCATTGTGACCCGCGACTGAATGCAAGCCAGAGTCTGGAATTGGCCTTTCTGATAGCGGAAGCTTTGAAAGAAGAGCGACTGGCTCGCGCACAGGATGTGGCACAAGCATCTTGAGCGGGTGTCTAGTGACTGACTATGCTTAAGTTTTGTCAGAGGGACAAATGGCTGAGACGTTGAAGATTGCCCTTGCAACTGTAAATCCCACTGTTGGTGATATCGATGGCAACGCGCAGAAAATACTGTCTGCACGCTCATCTGCAGCAGAGCAAGGGGCAGATCTGGTTGTCTATAGCGAGCTTGCGCTGATTGGCTATCCGCCTGAAGATTTGGTGTTAAAGCCTGCCTTCCAACGTCATACCCGTGAAAAATTAATGGATTTAGCTGTCACGACAGGTGACGGTGGTCCGGCAATGCTTTTGGGTTGTATATGGCAGGAAAAAGAGCAGCTGTATAATGCAGCCATACTATTAGATAAGGGCGAAATTGCCGAAATACGTCTCAAACATGATCTTCCCAATTATGGCGTTTTTGATGAAAAACGGCGTTTTACTGCGGGACCATTACCATTGCCGATGGATTTTCGCGGCACAAAACTAGGGGTTATGGTCTGTGAAGACATGTGGACAACCGATGTCGCAGCGTCACTGACGAAGAATGGGGCTGAAATCCTTGTTGTGTTAAATGCGTCCCCCTTTGAGGAAGACAAAAAAGATCTACGCTTGCAACATGCCTGCGGGCGTATAACAGAAACAGGCTTGCCGCTTATTTATGTCAATAAAGTAGGGGGGCAGGATGAATTGGTTTTTGATGGGGCCTCTTTTGTCATTAATGCGGATAATAAAATAGCGTTCAAAGCTGAGTCATGGGTTGAAGATATAGCTGTAACAGATTGGAAAAAAACAGATAGTCAATGGATTTGTGTGACGGGTGAGATCGCGCAAACTGAGGATAGATATACGGCTATCTACGAAGCTATGGTGTGCGGATTGCGTGATTATGTGCAGAAAAATCATTTCCCAGGTGTGGTGCTGGGCATGTCTGGCGGGATCGACAGTGCCTTGAGCGCGGCTGTTGCCGTAGATGCCCTGGGGGCAGATAAAGTCCGATGCGTCATGATGCCATCACAATATACATCTGAGGAAAGCCTGATTGATGCGGAGCTTTGCGCCAATCGTTTGGGCATTCAGATTGATCTGGTGCCGATTGAACCGGCTATGGCGGCCTATGACCAGATGCTGTCGCCCCTGTTTGCCGGTACTGAAAAGGATACGACTGAAGAGAATATTCAGGCTCGCATTCGCGGTATTTTGTTGATGGGCATCAGTAACAAGTTTGGCCATATGCTGCTAACGACAGGGAACAAGTCTGAAATGTCTGTGGGGTATGCAACGCTGTATGGTGATATGTGTGGCGGTTATTCCGTACTGAAAGATATCTATAAAATGGATGTCTTCGGCCTGTCGGAATGGCGCAATCACAATAAACCGAAATCAGCCTTTGCCCCCGGTGGTGAAGTAATCCCGGTTAATATCATTACCAAGCCACCCACGGCGGAACTGCGTCCTGATCAAAAGGATGAGGATAGCCTGCCGCCTTATGAGCAACTGGATGATATCCTGCGTTGCCTGATTGAAGAGGAAATGGGCATCCGTGATATTGTTGCCCGTGGCCATGACCGTGAGGTGGTCACCCGCATTGAACATTTGCTTTATGTTGCGGAATACAAACGTAGACAATCCCCACCGGGCGTAAAAATCACACGCCGTAATTTCGGGCGTGACCGCCGCTATCCTATTACTAATGGATATCGTAATGCACGCCATGAACTTCATGAATTTTGATTATGTAGAGATTACTTATGACCGTTAAAGTTCGTTTTGCGCCGTCTCCGACCGGCCGTTTGCATGTAGGTAATGTGCGCACCGCGTTGGTCAATTGGTTGTTCTGCAGAAAGGTAAAAGGTACCTTCCTGTTACGTATGGATGATACCGATCTGGAACGGTCCACCGAAGAATTCGCCACGGCTATTGAACAGGATCTGACTTGGCTGGGCCTGAACTGGGATGAATTTGCACGGCAGTCTGATCGTTTTGATCGTTATGATGCGGCGGCTAATGCGTTGAAGGAGGGCGGGCGTCTCTATCCATGTTATGAGACAGAACAGGAACTGCAGCTGAAACGCAAGATTCAGCTGTCGTCCGGCAAGCCACCGGTATATGACCGTGCAGCACTAAGCTTGACGGCTGATGAAATTGCGGCTTTCGAGTCAGATGGCCGTAAACCGCATTGGCGTTTCAAATTGGATACACCTGCACGTATTGAATGGGATGATCTGGTGCGTGGCCCGCAAAGCTTTGATCTTGCCAGCCTGTCTGATCCGATCCTGATCCGCGAAGACGGCAGCTATCTGTATACGTTACCGTCTGTTGTGGATGATATCGACTTTGGCATCACCCATATTATGCGCGGTGAAGACCATGCGGCGAACTCTGCGGTGCAAGTGCAGCTCTTTGAAGCCCTGGGCGGCAAGTCACCGGAACTGGCGCATTTTTCATTGTTGACCGGTGCTAAGGGAGAGGGCCTTTCCAAACGTCTTGGGTCTGCGAGCATTGAATCCTTCCGCGAGGAAGAAGGCCTGGAAGCCATGGCGATTACCAGCCTGCTGGCGCGCATTGGCACATCCGATCCGGTGGAACCTTTTGGTGATCTGGCCCCATTGGTGGACGGCTTTGATTTCAGCAAATATGGCAAGGCCCCGGCCAAGTTTGATGTGGAAGAATTAAAGCTGATCAATGCCAAAATCCTGCATGAAAAGTCCTATGGGGATGTAGCAAAACGACTAGAAGCCATGGGACTGGATGTGGATGAAGATTTCTGGCTGACGGTGCGGCCTAATATCAGCAAATTGGCAGATGTGGCGGAATGGTGGCAACTGGTACAAGGTCCTGTAACACCAATGATCGAAGATAGCGAATTTATTGCCAATGCACTGGAAGCTCTGCCGGCAGGCGAATTGACGGCGGATAGCTGGCAGGAATGGACTGGTGCTGTCAAGGCCGCCACAGGTGCCAAGGGGCGCGCTTTATTCATGCCATTGCGTCAGGCATTGACCGGCATGAACCACGGGCCG
Source organism: Kordiimonas sp. (assembly GCA_002700365.1). Classification (GTDB taxonomy): domain Bacteria; phylum Pseudomonadota; class Alphaproteobacteria; order Sphingomonadales; family Emcibacteraceae. The sequence goes on from PADB01000012.1 coordinate 266,703, forward strand.
GAACTGGCACCATTGCTGCCGTTGATGGGACGGGAACGCGTGGTTGCCCGCCTGCGGGGTGAAAAGGCATAGGTAGAGGGTAATTTGATGGGACTAAAATTACATAATACCCTGACCCGAAAGAAAGAGGATTTCAGGCCAATAGATGCGGATCACATCCGTATGTATGTTTGTGGGCCAACGGTTTATAACTATGCGCATATTGGTAATGCACGCCCGGTGGTGGTGTTTGACCTGCTGGCGCGGCTGCTGCGCCATGAGTATCCAAAGCTGACCTATGCCCGTAATATCACTGATATTGACGATAAAATCATTGAGGCCGCACAGGAAAGTGGTGTGCCGATATCCGAAATCACGGAAAAATATACCGCGATTTATGAAGAAGACATGGGGGCCCTGAACGCAGAGCTACCGGACCTGCGGCCAAAGGCGACAGAGACCATACCGCAAATGATCAACATGATTGAACGGTTGGTGGCGAAGGGGCATGCCTATGCGGCGGAAGGGCATGTGCTGTTTCATGTGCCGTCCATGGAAAATTATGGTGAGCTGTCTAACCGCAACCGTGACGAAATGGTGGCGGGTGCCCGTGTTGAAGTTGCACCGTACAAGCAGGATCCGGCGGATTTTGTGTTGTGGAAGCCATCCTCTGACGATCAGCCGGGCTGGAACAGCCCCTGGGGCCGGGGGCGGCCAGGCTGGCATCTGGAATGTTCCTGCATGATCGAAGAAAATCTGGGGCAAACGATTGATATCCACGGGGGCGGTCTGGATCTGATCTTTCCACATCATGAAAATGAAATTGCCCAAAGCCGCTGTGCCCATGATGGCTCACCCTTGGCCAATTACTGGATGCATAACGGTTATCTGACCGTAGATGGTGAGAAGATGTCCAAATCGCTGGGCAACTTCTTTACGGTTCATGATTTGCTGGATGAATTTGGACGTAAGGGCGGGGAAGCCATCCGCCTGTTACTGTTGACGGCGCATTATCGCCAGCCGCTGGATTTTTCCAAGGACGGCATCGAACAGGCACGCAAACAATTGGACCGCTGGTACCGGGTGACGGCGGAGGTCGAAGGTGAGGTGACGGCTGCGGATATCCCGACGGAATTCCTTGAGGCTTTACGTGATGACCTGAACACGCCGAAGGCTATTGCGGTGCTGAATAAATTAGCCAAGCAAGGGCAGGGGCGTGCCTTGAAGGCAGCCGCATCGTTATTTGGGGTCTTATTGCAGGACGATTGGTTTGCTGTTGAAAGCAATGATACAGATCTGAGTGCAGATGCCATAGAGGCTTTGATTGCAGAGCGTAATGCGGCGCGTGCGACAAAGGACTTTGCCGCATCAGACCGCATCCGTGACGAATTAGCAGCACAGGGTATTATCTTGAAAGATGGCGCTGGCGGCACGACGTGGGAGCGGTCATAGCCCATGGCAGGAACCGAAAGTACACAACCCTTTGCGATGAGCCATCCGGGGCCAGCCATTATTCTGGTGCGCCCGCAATTAGGGGAAAATATCGGTAAGGCTGTACGCGCCATGTATAATTTCGGGCTGACGGATTTGCGTTTGGTGGCACCACGTGATGGCTGGCCCAATCCAGATGCGGTGCCGGCGGCTGCGGGCGCAGACATGGTACTGGAAAATGCAAAAGTCTTTGATGACTTAAAAGGTGCCGTAGCGGATCTGCATCATGTCTATGCAACGACGGCACGACGGCGCGATATGGTTAAACCTGTCGTCACCCCGCGTCACTGTGCTGACCTGATGCGGGATTATACCCTGCAAGATCAGAAAATAGGAATGCTGTTTGGTCCGGAAAAGGCGGGCCTGCGCAATGATGAAGTGGCACTGGCGGATGCGATTGTTTCTGTACCGTTAAATCCGTCATTTGCCTCTATCAACCTCGCCCAAGCAGTAATCCTGATGGCCTATGAGTGGTTTCAGGCGATGGATGACACGCCCGATACTTATCAGCCACCCGTAGACGTGATGCCAGCGACCAAGGCGGACTTGATTGATCTGTATGAGCATCTGGAATATGAACTGGTAGAGGCAGGCTTCCTGCGTTATCCACAACGCCGGGCCTTAATGGTGCGTAATCTGCGCAATATGCTGGAACGCGCGCGTTTTACCCGTCAGGAAGTCTCAACCCTGCGGGGCGCGATCAAGGCATTGGTGACTGGCGGCGGTCCCAAATGGCAGGCGGAACGGGACGCAAAGCGCGCGGCAGCCCAAAAAACCCAGAAAACTTGAGCCAAAGTCAGCGAAAAAGTTTGACAAACCAAGGGGCGACTATATATTGCGCCCATCGTGAATGGTCCGAAGAGGGCCGTGCAGTCTGTGATGACGCAGGTTGTAGCGCTAACACACAACATTTAACAAATAGAAGCGGTTCGAAATATGTCAAAACGTATTGAAGCTAAATATAAAATTGATCGCCGGATGGGTGAAAACATCTGGGGTCGCCCGAAAAGCCCTGTCAACAATCGTGAATATGGCCCCGGCCAGCATGGTCAGCGTCGTCGCAGCAAACTGTCCGACTTTGGTATTCAGTTGCGCGCCAAGCAAAAGCTGAAGGGTTACTACGGCAACATCACAGAAAAACAATTCAAGCGCGTCTATAAAGAAGCCGATCGCCGTAAAGGGGATACTGGTGAGATTCTGGTGGGTCTGCTGGAGCGTCGTCTGGATGCGGTTGTCTACCGTGCGAAGTTCGTACCCACTGTGTTTTCTGCTCGTCAGTTCGTGAACCACGGCCATGTGATGGTCAATGGTAAAAAAGTCAACATTCCCAGCTATCAAGTGAAACCGGGTGATGTGGTAGAAGTACGTGAAAAGTCACGTCAGATCCCGCTGGTACTGGAAGCGCTGGAATCTGCAGAGCGTGACCTGCCGGAATATATCACAGCCGACGAAGCACCGACAAAAGTGACCTTCGTCCGTCAGCCAACACTGGATGAAATTCCATACCCTGTGCAAATGGAACCAAATCTGGTGGTGGAATTCTATTCCCGTTAAGGTTACCCCAATATTTATGTAAAAAGGCTGCCTTTGGCAGCCTTTTTATTATCTATCAGGTGATGAGAACAGACAAAAGCCCCGCAGGAGTTGATCCTACGGGGCCTTTTTTATATTCTCAGATCGCGGCTGATTATTCAGCGCGGGGCGCAATGCCCTTGCTGACGAACAGCTGGCCCAATTCGCCGCTGACGGCCATTTCACGGATGATGTCGCAACCACCGACAAATTCACCTTTGACATAAAGTTGTGGCACTGTGGGCCAGTCACTGAATTCTTTAATGCCGTCACGAAGGGCCGGGTCCTGCAGCACGTCAAAACCTTCAAATTCCACATTGAAGTGATTAAGGATTTCGACCACAGAGGCGGAAAAACCGCATTGGGGGAACATCGGGCTGCCTTTCATATACAGCACGATGTCGGAACGACTGATATCGTCGTGAATACGTTGAAAAACGGGGTTTGTCATTGTTACTGTCCCTGATAGCGTTGATTTGATTATTGTTAATCTGGTGTCGATGTTTGCAGTGCCAAGGCATGCAATTCACCACCCATGTTGCCCTTAAGGGCTTTATAGACCATTTGATGTTGCTGAACGCGGCTTTTGCCTTCAAAGGCGCTACTGACCACAAGAGCGGCATAATGGTCACCATCCCCGCGGAGGTCTTGAATCTCTACCTTGGCATCAGGGAAGCTTTCCTTGATCAGGCGTTCAATTTCACCAGCATCCATTGGCATATTAGTTATCCTTTACACAATAACGTATTTAAATCTTAAAAATCATTTGCGTAGAGCTGACCGGGAAGGGAATCTTTGACAAATTCCTGAATACGGCTAATTTGCTCCGGCTTTAGACTATCTTTCCATTTATACGCTGCTTTAACAGGGTCGCGGACGACCTGGAAATATTTTTCATTTTGGCCCTGATAATTCAGGCTTTGTTCCAAAAAGTTATTCGTTTGTTCATTCCAATCCAAATCACAAAAAGAAAATAGTTCACGTGTCTTTTCAATTGGTGCACGACAGAGGTCTTCATATACCAATGTAATGCAATTCGGTTGGTCTTTGATCTCCTGCATGGTTTTTTCGTTATGTAACATCCAGCTGCAAACGATTTGTTCTTCTATGCTCAGCGTTTTTAGTTTTTCTAGTGTCAGGCCACGGCGTTTTGCTTCTTGCATTTCTGAAAGGGAATGCGCGTAAAACTCATCTCCCATCAGATTCAAAGCACGTCCCTTTAACTGGGAAGCCACATAGCCGCAAGGATGGCGGACAATATGGACAACTTTCGCATCAGGAAGGGCCTTGCTATATAGATAGGTACGCGAAATCGTATTTACAGACTTCAGGACATATTTGACCTGATCTTTTTTTGCTGAGGCAATCATATCAGGTAATGACGCTGATCTTAAAAAAGACAAACCTGGAATAGATTGCAGGCTTTTCAGAATAAAAGCGTAGAATTTTCTGAAATAGAAGCCCAAGGGCCGATAGAAATTTTTATCGAATTGCGGCAGGGAACCTGCAGACTTTGTTTGCCGGACATGTTTTATTTTTTGCAAATACTGACGTGCTGCAGTTTCGTAATTTGCACAATCTTCGGCATAGGGGGTAAAGGGAATATCGGCATTTACGACAAGGGAATCCGGCTCATGCCGATAGACAACATTGGGGTGGCTATCAAAGATTTTGCCCAACCATGTGGTCCCGGAACGCGGGCTCCCTTGAATGAGTATCATCTCTTTGATCCCTTTAGCTTTTGTCGTTCCAATTTGTATTAAGCACTGTGTTCCGCGCGCATATATTCTGGCATCCAGTTTCTGTGCAGGTCAAGAACCTGCTGTAGCGGTATATTCATTTGTCCCTTAACAATCAGGTCTGTTCCCTGCGTTTTGCCAAGAATTGACGCGGGGATATTTTCATCTTGTGCGTCTTTGACGATCTGTTCAGCGTGGGCAGCAGTAACAGACAAGATGTAACGGGCTTGATCTTCGCCGAAGGCAGCCGCATGAATAGGCAGATTATCCCCAAGGTCGATATCAAAACCAATGGAAGATGCCAAAGACATTTCTGTCAATGCAACAAGAAGCCCACCGTCCGAGATATCGTGACAGGCACTGACTTTGCTGCCCAGAATCTGTTCACGCACAAAATCGCCATAGTGACGTTCTTTATCCAGATCCACTTCGGGGGCGCCGCCGTCCTCCCGGCTTTCAATGATATCCAGATAAAGGGAGGCCCCCAGATGCCCCTGTCCACCACCAATCAGGACCAGAACCTCACCTTCTGCTTTCGGGGCAATGGTGGTCATCTTGCTGGTATCGGCAATCAGGCCCACACCACCAATGGCGGGTGTCGGGTGAATGCCGGTGCCGTTTGTTTCGTTATAGAGGGACACGTTACCAGACACGACCGGGTAATCCAGTGCGATACAGGCTTCGCCCATGCCTTTGAGGCATTCGACAAACTGGCCCATGATTTCCGGGCGTTCCGGGTTGCCAAAGTTCAGGCAGTTTGTAATCGCCAGTGGTGTGGCACCCGTGGCCGTAATGTTCCGCCATGTTTCGGCCACAGCCTGACGGCCGCCTTGGACCGGATCGGCGTAGCAATAACGTGGTGTACAGTCAGTGGATATCGCCAGACCTTTTTCGGTGCCATGCACGCGCACCATGGCGGCATCACCACCCGGGCGCTGGATGGTATCACCCATAACCATATGGTCATATTGTTCCCAGATCCATTTGCGGCTGGCCAGATGAGGGGAGCCCATCATTTTCAGCAGCGCATCACCCAGATCCGCCGGGGCGGCTACGTCTTCAGCCTTGATGTCGGCTTTTGGTTCGGATGGTACCCACGGACGGTCATATTCGGGGGCAAGGTCAGTCAATGGAGCCACTGGAATGTCGGCGACCACATCACCATCAAATGTCAGTGTCAGATTACCGGTATCGGTAATTTCACCAATAACGGCAAAGTCCAGATCCCATTTGCGGAAGATGGCTTCGGCTTCGCCTTCATGGCCCGGCTTCAGCACCATAAGCATGCGTTCCTGACTTTCGGACAGCATCATTTCATAAGGGGTCATGTGCTCTTCACGTTGTGGCACATTGTTCAGGTTCAGTTCAAAGCCAACGTCACCCTTGGACGCCATCTCCACAGAAGAAGAGGTGAGGCCAGCCGCGCCCATATCCTGAATGGCAACGATGGCATCTTTCTGCATCAGTTCCAGGCAGGCTTCGATGAGCAGCTTTTCAGTGAACGGGTCACCAACCTGGACAGTTGGACGCTTCTCTTCACTGTCTTCGGTAAATTCAGCAGAGGCCATGGTGGCACCATGGATGCCGTCACGACCGGTTTTGGACCCGACATAAACAACAGGGTTACCCACACCAGCAGCAGCACAATAAAAAATATTATCAGCGTCCGCTAGACCAACGGTCATGGCATTGACCAGAATATTGCCATTGTAAGACGGGTGGAAGTTTGTCTCCCCCCCCACGGTTGGCACGCCAACGCAGTTACCGTAACCGCCGATTCCTTCAACCACACCACTGAGCAGGTGGCGGGTTTTGGGGTGTTCAGGTTCGCCAAAACGCAATGCGTTCATATTGGCAACAGGGCGCGCACCCATGGTGAACACGTCACGCAGAATACCGCCAACGCCTGTTGCGGCCCCCTGATAAGGTTCGATGTAGGACGGATGGTTATGACTTTCCATTTTGAAGATTGCTGCCTGACCATCACCAATGTCAATAATTCCGGCGTTTTCACCGGGACCACAGATAACCCATGGGGCTTCTGTCGGCAGTTTCTTCAAATGCAGGCGGGATGATTTGTACGAACAATGTTCACTCCACATCACGGAGAATATACCTAATTCAGTGAGGGTCGGGGTGCGGCCCATAATGTCCAAAACACGCTGATATTCATCTGCGGATAGGCCATGTTCGGCAATAAGGTCTTCTGTAATATCAATGTTGTTTTCAAACGCAGTCATCTGATGGAAATCCAGATCGTTATCTATGTCTATTAATTCAGGCTATGCATCAGGCTTTCAAAAAAGCCACGGCCATCTGTCCCCCCCAAGGCATCTTCGATCAGTCTTTCGGGGTGCGGCATCATGCCTAGAACATTACCTTTTTTATTCAGTATGCCCGCGATATTGTGTTGTGAACCATTGGGGTTAGCCGCTTTTGTGGCTTCCCCATTATGGTCAACATATCGTACGGCTATTTGATTATTGTCTTCTAACCGCTTTAGCGTGTCGGCATCGGCAAAATAGTTCCCATCATGATGCGCGATGGGGATATTGATTAATTGACCGTGCTGATATTGTCTGGTGAAAACACTATCGTTGTTTTCAACCTTCAATGTGACATCTTTACAGATGAATTTCAGGTTGCGGTTACGCATTAGTGCGCCGGGCAGCAGGCCCGTTTCTGTCAATACCTGGAAGCCATTGCACACACCAAAAACATATTTGCCCTGGTTCCCATGGTCTACAATAGCCTTCATGATATGAGAACGTGCGGCCATGGCACCACAGCGTAAGTAGTCACCATAGGAAAAACCACCGGGCAGAGCCACCAAATCGACGTCAGGAAGTTCGCTTTCCTGATGCCAAACCATTTGCGGGGCCTGCCCAGTTATTTTTTCCAGAGCGACGGCCATGTCACGATCACAATTGGAAGCGGGAAAAACTATAACGGCACTTTTCATGTGACAAAATACCTGTTTTCAAAGAAGCCCTCAGGGCTTAGTCAATATCAATACTGTAATTTTCGATGACGGTATTTGCCAAAAGGGACTTACACATCTTTTCAACAGCAGCGCGGGCAGCATCCTTATCGGTTTCTGCCAAATCAAGTTCGATAAACTTACCTTGGCGAACATCGTTGACGCCTTCAAAACCCAAAGCAGTGAGGGCGTGTTCAATGGCCTTACCCTGAGGGTCTAAAACGCCATTTTTTAAAGTGACATGAACGCGGGCTTTCACGGCCTGTCCTTTCCTTGTTTACTAAGTATTTTCAGTTGCGATGGTGATACCAAGGCGCCGGGCGACTTCTGTATAGGCTTCTGTCTCCCCGCCCAGGTCGCGGCGGAAACGGTCTTTGTCCATTTTTTCGCCTGTTTTTATATCCCATAGACGGCAGTTATCCGGACTGATTTCGTCTGCAAGGATTACATGAATATCGCCATCTTGTTCACGACGCCCGTATTCAAGTTTAAAGTCTACCAGTTGAATGCCGATGGCGGCAAACAAACCACAGAGGAAATCATTGATCCGCTGTGTCAGTTCAAAAATAGTTGCCAATTCATCTTCAGTGGCCCAACCAAATGTCACGATATGCTCTTCAGCGATCAGGGGGTCATTCAACGCATCTTCTTTATAGCAGAATTCTATAAGCGGACGTGGTAGGGGATCGCCTTCAGTCAGGCCGAGTCGCGTACAAATCGACCCTGCAGCAATATTGCGGACGATGATTTCCAGTGGAATGATTTCAACCTGACGGATGAGCTGCTGGCGATCGTCAATACGTTCGATCAGATGTGTTGGAATGCCAATTTTTTCCAGATACCCCATAATAACTTCAGAGATATAGTTATTTAAGAGGCCCTTATTGGCAAAAGTTCCTTTTTTTTGCGCATTAAATGCCGTGGCATCATCTTTGAAATATTGGATCAGTGTCCCGGGTTTGGGGCCTTTGTAAAGAATTTTGGCCTTACCTTCATAAAGCTTTTCAAGCGCAGACATGCAGGGACACCTTACATTTTAATATGATATAATAATTGATATAAGTCATTAGCCATTCGGCGAGGCGAACATATAACATAACGAAATGAATGACAATGAAAGTTGGGGCTTAATTCCCGGAAAACAAACTGTCATAATTAAGCTATGGACAATGACGCGTTCCACCATATGATAGCGCGCAAATTTTTGATTTAAGGAGTTGTCGTAATGAGCCAGTTTGATGATCGTGAGCAGGTGTTTGAAAAACAGTTTGCAATGGACGAAGAGCTGCAATTCAAAGTTATGGCCCGTCGGGACAAATTATTGGGATTGTGGGCGGCGGATAAACTGGGTTTGACAGGTCAGGACGCACAGGATTATGCCATGTCCGTTGTCAAAGCCGATTTGCGGGAACCGGGCGATGAAGATGTCTTTGAATATTTACAGCAAAGCTTTGCGGATAAGAATATCGAAGTCTCTGAACATCAAATTCGCCGTGAGATGGACTCCAAATTGGATGAAGCCCGCGAACAGGTCATGTCAGAAGCCGGTAAATAGGCCTTAATTTAACAGAACTGCGAAATATTATTTTATAGAATGAATAAAGGCGCAGCCCTTAATTAGGGGTTGCGCCTTTATTTATTTTCGAAGTATCACCTGCTGGTTTATTCAGCAAAGACCCGCTTAAAAATCGTATCGACATGCTTTGTGTGATACGACATATCAAATTTGTCATCTATTTCCGCATCACTGAGCTTTGCTGAGACTTCCGGGTCTGCTTTTAATTCTGCGGCAAAGTCGGCCCCTTCTTCCCAGACTTTCATGGCATTGCGTTGTACAAGGCGATAAGAGTCCTCCCGGCTTACGCCGGCTTGCGTCAGGGCCAACAAGACACGTTGTGAATTATGCAGACCGCCCAGCTTATCCATATTTTTGATCATATTTTCAGGATAGATTACTAACTTATCCATGACCATTGTCAGACGCGCGAGAGCAAAATCCAATGTTACCGTGGCGTCAGGCCCGATCATACGTTCGACAGATGAATGGGAAATGTCCCGTTCATGCCAAAGGGCAACATTTTCCATTGCGGGCAGGGCATAGCCCCGCACCAGCCGCGCAAGTCCTGTGAGGTTTTCCGTCAACACGGGGTTACGCTTATGGGGCATTGCGGATGAACCTTTTTGCCCTTTTGAGAAAAACTCCTCCGCTTCGAGAACTTCTGTGCGTTGCAAGTGCCGGACTTCTGTTGCAAGCCGTTCTATAGAGCTGGCAATAACCCCGAGAGTTGCAAAAAACATGGCATGGCGGTCACGGGGAATAACCTGTGTTGAGACGGGTTCAATTTCCAGTCCCAAGGCTTTGGCAACATGTTCTTCCACATAGGGGTCAATGTTTGCAAATGTGCCAACCGCACCGGAGATGGCGCAAGTCGCTATTTCTTTTCGTGCTGATTGCAGACGGTCACGGTTGCGTTTGAATTCCGCGTATGCTTGGGCCATTTTCAGGCCAAAGGTTACCGGCTCAGCATGAATGCCATGGCTTCGGCCAATACAGACATCATATTTATGCTCTTCTGCGCGACGTTTCAGGACTGTCAGCAGTTCGTCAATGTCTTCCAGCAAAATATCAGCTGCACGGGTCAGCTGTACATTAAGGCAGGTGTCCAGGACATCAGATGAGGTCATTCCCTGATGAACGAAACGCGCTTCCGGTCCGACATATTCAGCAAGGCTAGTGAGGAAGGCGATAACGTCATGTTTGACTTCGCGTTCGATTTCATCAATGCGATCAACGTTGAAATTACCGCGTTCCCACACAGCTTTGGCGGCGTCTTTGGGAATAATCCCTAATTCTGCTTGTGCGTCACAGGCATGTGCTTCAATTTCAAACCAAATACGGAAACGGGACTCTGGCTCCCATAGGGCAACCATTTGTTCACGTGAATAACGAGGTATCATGCTGCATCACTCTTTATAAAATTAGGGAAACTCTTAGCGGAGGGATTAGCAGACATCTAGGTCAGGCTCAAGAGGCAAAACCGCCTAATGGCAGTATCTCTCTGGGATATTGTTCTTTATGCTGTTTGCCATATCTGTCTTATGTCAGAGTAAGCCCAATGACTTAAAGCTGTTATGACCGCTTTTGGCGATAATAAGATGGTCATGTACGGCCACGCCCAGCTCCTGACCAATGCGGGCAATTTTTTTCGTCATTTCAATATCATCGCGGCTGGGGGTTGCGTCTCCACTGGGGTGATTATGTACCAGAATAATCGCGGAAGCATGTAAATCTAATGCCCTGCGTATGACTTCACGCGGATAGACAGGCGTGTGATTGACGGTACCTTGTTGAAGGCATTCATCTTTAATGAGACGATTGCGGTTATCTAAAAATAGAACGCGGAATTGCTCAATTTTTTTATGCGCCATTGCGGCTTGGCAATAATTGAGCAAGGCTTGCCAGTTCGATAAAATAGGTTGATCCAGGACTTTATGTTGAGAAAGGCGCAAGGCTGCTGCTTCAACGACTTTTAGTAGTATCGCACTGTGTTCGCCAATCCCTTTTTGTTTTGTAAGCTTGTGAATATCTGCAGTAAGTACGTCTGATATGCCGCCAAAATCTGCGAGAAGGTTTTTTGCGTCTTCTTTGACGTCTCTGCGAGGGATAGCGTAAGTCAGCAATAATTCCAGCAGCTCATAATCCTGAAGGCTATCGGCACCATGATTGGTGAAACGTTGCTTTAGTCGTTCGCGATGTCCCACATAATGGGCTTTCTTCGGGGCATCATTAGCCTCATCTCCCATTATGGACCCCTCTTAGGTATAGGGTGGGCAGTGCCAACCTTTGGGTGATTGAGTGAAAATCTCGAACCCGTCAGCGGTAACCGCAATGCTATGTTCAAATTGTGCGGAAAGCGATTTGTCACGTGTGACGGCCGTCCAACCATCGGGAAGAATTTTGACGTCAGGCTTGCCGAGATTAATCATCGGTTCAATAGTAAAAAACATGCCTTCCTGAAGGATGGCACCGGAACCCGGTTTACCGTAATGCAGAACGTTAGGGGCATCATGGAAAACACGCCCTAAACCGTGACCGCAAAAGACCTCCACAACACTGCAGCGTTGTTCTTCCGCGTATGTCTGTATGGCATGACCAATATCCCCAAGAGTGGCTCCCGGTTTTACCACATCAATGCCCCGCATAAGGCATTCATAGGTAACCTCTACCAATCGCTTACTTTTCACTGTGGGCTTACCAACAAAAAACATGCGGCTGGTATCGCCATGCCATCCATCCACTATTGGCGTGACATCAATATTGATAATGTCTCCATTGGCCAGTTTCTTGGGACTGGGAATACCATGGCAGACCACATGGTTGATCGATGTGCAAATTGATTTGGGAAAACCACGATAGTTCAGCGGGGCAGGGATGCCGCCGTGATCTATGATAAAATCGTGACACAAACGGTCCAGTTCATCTGTTGTTACACCGGGGACCACATGCGGTGTAATGTAATCTAAAGTTTCCGCTGCCAGGTGACCTGCTTTGCGCATACCCTCATAATCTTCTTTTGCATGAAGTTTGATGGCTTTGGTCATTGTGTCCAGTGCTTCAGAGGCGGGAATGTAGTTCATTATTTGCTCTGTTATCTAATGTATACTGATGGCTTGCCGTTATAGTATCTAAAGCATAATAGGCAAGGGGCGATCAAGCTCTATTTCTGTGGGAGATAATCGGCAGGCATAACATATAATTTCAACGCCTTCCTCTACAGCGACTTTCAAAGCGGAGTCATAGGCTGGGTCTATATCATTGGCGATGCGAAATTGGCTGCAATCATCGCGTTGGACGAGGTAAAACATGACGGCACGATGTCCTTCGTGAACCATATGTGTCAGTTCCTGCAAATGTTTGGTCCCGCGTGCAGTGACTGCGTCCGGGAATTCCGCATATCCGGGTTCACGTGATAACGTGACGTTTTTCACTTCAACGTAGCATTTGCTATCTTGACTACTGTCACTGTTATTTTCTAACAGGATATCAATGCGTGAATTGGTGCCATATTTTACTTCACGCCGAAGACTGTCATATTGGTCCAGCCCGGGTATTTCTTTATTTGCTATGGCCTCTGCAACGATACGGTTGGGATGTGATGTATTAATACCAACCAAAGCACCGGAAGGAATACGGACCATTTCCCACTTGTAAGGTAATTTTGCCTTGGGGTTGGTTGCAGGGGATAACCAGACTTTATTATCTTCATCCTTCAGTCCCATCATAGAGCCAGAATTAGCGCAATGGGCTGTAACGACATCGCCATTCTCTAAGGTGACATCTGCGAGAAAGCGTTTATATCTTTTAAGGAGCGTAGCAGGAATAAGTGTATTTTCAAATTTCATGGTGGCAAGATAGCCGTATTAAACAATGTATTAAAGCAGAAAAATTGGACAACAATGACCGACAAGAAAACGACGACCGCGGCCCTATTGATTATTGGAGATGAAATCCTGTCGGGACGGACCAAAGATGCCAATCTTAATCATTTGGCTGTGTGGTTGGGTGAGCGGGGGATACAACTAAAAGAAGCCCGCGTCATTCCTGACGAAGAGGACATTATTGTTTCTGCAGTAAATCATTGCCGGGCAGAATTTTATTATGTCTTCACGACAGGAGGTATTGGCCCTACGCATGATGATATTACAGCGTCTTGCGTTGCCAAGGCGTTCGGTGTCCCGTTTGGTTATCATGATGAAGCCTTGCGTATTTTGACGGATTATTATGGGGAACAAGACCTGACTGATGCCCGCAAACGGATGGCTATGATACCCGAAGGTGGCATATTAATTGATAATCCGGTGAGCCGCGCCCCGGGTTTTCAAATGGATAATGTTTTTGTAATGGCTGGCATTCCAAAGGTTATGCAGGCCATGTTACGGGATATAGAGCCACGTCTGGAGGGGGGCGATAAGGTTTTGTCTCGTGCCATTTATGTTTATAGAGGGGAAAGTTGGTTTTCGGCACTGTTAGAGCAGGTACAAAATCAGTTTTCGGGACTTTCGATAGGCAGTTACCCTTTCATGAATAAAGGTGTTTTTGGTGCCACGTTTGTTTTGCGGTCACAACATGAAGATGTTCTTGAACAAGCGTTAAAGCTGTTACAGCAAGGCATAGAGGCGTCCGGGGAAGAATGGCATGAGGGAGAACCTGAAAAGGATCCGCGCTGGTCTGGGTCGCCAATGAATAATTAGTTCGCAATTAGTGTCGAATAACTATTTATTTCTAGTTCAGAATATGCAATATGCGTATTGCCTTTCGGAGTTGAAGGACAGGATTTAAGCGAGCGTGGCGAAATTGGTAAACGCAATGGACTTAAAATCCATCGCCCGTATGGGCTTGCGGGTTCAAGTCCCGCCGCTCGCACCACCTGTCTTTCCCGCTATTTTCAGAACATACGCACCTTAATTGTTACTTAAATGTATCACCTGATTTTTAAGGTTTCTTAACCAGATGACGCTAATGATGGGTGCAGTGTAGGGAAAAGAAGGCGAAAGGCCGCCATCGTAATGAGTTCACTTAACAGCGATAGCCTTGTCAATTTAGTCAATTTGGCACAGGACAAATCAGATGCTGCCCGCAAAATGCTGGTGGAAAATATATCTGATTTGTTTTTATCTGCTGAGGGCCGTTTGAATGAACATGAACGGGTTTTGATGAATGACATTCTCGGAAAACTCATAAAAAATGTTGAAAAAAATGTAAGGCAGGCGCTGTCAGAGAGACTTGCTGCGTCTAATTCTTTATCAGAAGATCTTGCCGATTTTTTAGCCCGTGATGATATTGATATTGCCAGGCCTATTTTGGAAAAATCCAATGTTCTTCGCGATGAATCTTTAATGGAGATCATCCGCAATCGTACAGATGAACATCGATTGGCAATTGCGATACGTGAGCATATTAGTACGGATGTGTCTGCAGAATTGGTAGAATTTGGCAGCGAAGATGTGATCGAAGCGTTGCTCAAAAATGAAGACGCTGAATTATCACAAACAACGATGGAATATTTGGTCAACGAATCTCGTCGTGTGGACCGCTTTCAGGAACCATTATTGGGACGCCACGACCTTCCTACAGCGTTGGCGCACAGGATGTACTGGTGGGTGAGTGCTGCATTCCGACGCAAAATTCTAATGGAGTTTGATATTGACGAAGCCATGCTAGATGATGCTTTGGAATTATCTTCTAATGTTGCTTTAGCTAAAAAAAGCACGGAAGATAACGCAGAAGCCAGTGCAAGAAAATTAGTTATAAGGATGGCGCTGCGTGGCCAGCTTACGGCAGAGTTTCTGTTGCAATCATTACGTCAGCAAAAAATATTGGTGGCGGTGACAGGGCTTGCGGAATTGGCAGGACTGGACAATAAAATTATTTGGCGGGCGTTCCGTGAGAAGTCGGGAGAAAGTCTTGCCGTGATTTGTAAGGCTATAGATATAGATCGTTCTGATTTTACGTCATTATTTTTATTGATATCACAGGCCTCATCAGGGGGTGGTGGCCGTGCAACACATATTTTAAAACAAACACTTGCCTTGTATGATGAGATAAAAACTCAAAATGCAATTAGTGCGATAAGGCACTGGCAGCGGGACATAGGTTTTCAGGAGGCCGTGTCTGACATTATGAAGGCAGGTTAGGGAGTAGTTGGGATATGGGGAGATCGCCCTTATCACATGTCGGTAAAAGTGCTGGTTTGTCACATCGTTTGGGACAATCGACAATTCTTCCGTTACGCATTGTTGATGAACAGTTTCAGCGACAAAATTCACACAGAGTTGGTATGAATGACCAATCAAGTGCAATAGTACGTTCTCTGCTGGAAAAGATGCACATAGATGATGATGTGCCATTATATGTTGCGGGGGTTGATGGTAAGCTTGTTTACGTCAATGATGGATACCGTAAATTAGTGTTACGTTGTGACCGCAGTGAGACTTCAGCACTTCGGACCTCACCACAGAGAAATGATACTATGCCTCCCAGTCTTGCGGCTGTTCTCAATGAGGTGCAGCTCGTGCGTCATAGTATATCTATTGAAGAAAAACTGAGCTTTGGTGAAAACCTACGGCAGTTCAGATCCCGGCATTTTCCTATCTGCGATAATCAGGGCAAAATTGTTGCCGTCGGCGGGACTTATATCGACTGCACAGAACAGTTGGAAGTCGTGAATGCGGAACATGAAATGCAACAACGCTTTCGTGATTTCGCCAGAGCGACATCGGACTGGTTTTTTGAAATCGGCCGGGATTACCAAGTCACATATTTATCAGAAAGAATAACTGCGATCACGGGAAAGCCGGCAATATTATTTAAAGGCCAGCCTTTAGATCAAATGGGCTATTTTGCGGATCGTCCCGGGGGTGAGCGCCTTTCTGTTTATGCTAAATTAGACGAGTATAAGCCATTTCGTGATTTGCTGTTTGTGATACAGGATAGCGAAGGACAAGAGCTGCTCATGCATTTAAGCGGTGTTCCCCTTTTCGATAAAGAAACAGGCGAATTTAAGGGCTTTCGTGGGGCGGGCATGGATATGTCTTCCAGTTATCAGGCACAGAACGAAGCGCGCAAAGCTCGCAAGGAGCTGGAGAAGACCCTTCAGGTTCTAACAAATAAAAATACAGAACTGGATATGGCAAATGCCAGCGTGGAGGCATCCCTAGAAGCCAAAAATGAATTCCTGGCCGCAATGAGCCATGAGCTGCGCACGCCGCTTAATGCCATTATTGGTTTTGCGGAAGCCATGAAAATGGAAGTTTTCGGCGATCTCAACAGTCAATATGTCAGCTATAGTAATGATATAATGAATGCCGGAACGCATTTGTTAGGGCTTATTAATGATGTGCTGGATGTTGCGGTATTAGAAAGCGGCAAGATTAAGCTGGAGACGTCATCAACTTCGCTGGGTGATATATTATCCAAAGCGATGAACTTAGTGGTGATGCAGGCTGAAGATAAAGAAATTGATATGTCCGGCATTAGCCTGGACCATGATTGGCACGTGTTGGTGGATGAGCGCCGCGCGGTGCAGATTTTTGTAAATCTGTTTAGTAATGCGGTGAAGTTTACTGAAGAAGGTGGACAAATTGGCGTCTGGGCTAAGCCGCAGGCTCATAATTTATTGGCAATAACGGTTTGGGATACCGGTGTGGGTATTCCACAAGATCAGCAAAGCCTTATTTTTGAGAAATTTCATCAGGCAAGGGACGATATATATTCCCGCAAACAGGAAGGAACTGGCCTTGGGCTCCATATTTCCCGTGAGCTTGCCCGCATGATGCATGGAGATATTACGCTCACAAGCAAGGCCGGAAAAGGGTCGGAATTTACGGTGCTGTTACCGATGGTCTAAGTGGCCAGAATTGGGCGGACCGTAAACTATTACATCGTTCTCATTTTTGCTGTGAGTGTTGTTAATTCCCGAATAATTGCCTGTGCAATCGGGCTGTTCTGATCTAATGCTTTTTCCTGAATAAGAGCCCGCAGGGCACCAATATGGCTTTCGATCGCCGCGATGTATTGCGCGTGCTGTGGGTTAATTTCGCTCAAGACCTGGCAGAGAGATGCACAAACCTGACTGACAACGTCATAGCCAAATGTGCCTGCCAATCCCTTGATTTCAAAGGATTTGGCAAATAGTTGGGTGTCTTTCCCGTTTGATCGGGCAACCTCTGTTTCAAAATTCTGAAAGCTTTCGAACAGGTCGCTCAAGTCTTTGGCCAATGCTTTGGAGTAATCATTCTTAAGGCTGTCTATGGCCTGATTGGCACGTTCGATGGCCTCCCGTTCGCTGATCCCGGAAGAAACAGAACGCAGTTTGTCACGCAGGTTAGTGGGGGGCGTAACAATTTTGGAAGTTTTTGAACGTTCAGACATTTACATCACCATAATGTTGAATGATCTAATTTGCAGGAAACATTTATTGTACGAACTGTTCATGCAGTATGCGCTCAGCGAGGGTATGGTCGCTATCAAACAGGACTTTCAGTTCAACAGAATGATCTTCACGAATACGTACTTTTCTTACATTACGAACTTCGCGAGTGTCCGCAACCGCACTTACAGGCCGTTTGTCACGTTCCTGCACTTCGAATTCGACAATTGCTGTATGGGGGAGGAGCGCACCATGCCAGCGCCTTGGCCGGAAGGCACTGATGGGTGTTAGGGCAAGAATATCCGAACTTAAGGGAATGATCGGCCCGTGTGCAGAGAGGTTATATGCAGTGCTTCCCGCGGGTGTGGAGACAAGAACGCCATCACATATGAGTTCTTTCATACGGACTTTACCATCAACGGATATACTGACTTTTGCAGCCTGGCGTGTTTCACGGAAGAGGGAGACTTCATTTATCGCCAGACTTTCACTAATTGTGCCATCAATTGTTTCTGCCTGCATACGAAGCGGATGTAATATGAATAACTCGGCAGCCTCTACACGTTCTATAAGGTTTTCAAGGTTATATGGGTTCATCAAAAAACCGACGGTGCCGCAGTTCATGCCGTAAATTGGTACATTCCGGTGCATATAGTCATGCATGACCTGCAGCATAAAGCCATCACCACCCAGAGCAACGATAAGGTCACAGTCATCGGCCTCAACAAAAGCGTACTTTTCCGCTAAAGCATTACTTGCCTGTTTTGCTTCTTCAGTGTCGCTTGTCAGGAGCGCAATTTTTTTGGCCATTGTCATGATTATTTAGCTCAGCTTTGAGTCATAGGGGCAGGAAAAAGTACACAGCTCTTATCCACCTGTCACGTTCATATGTCGTTTAAGGGCGGGGCTACTGTTATTTTTATCAATAAAGAAGTCGTGCCCCTGAGGTTTGCGACCAATGGCGTTATCGATAGCTTGATACAACATGGTGTCGTCATTGCTTTCGCGCAGGATTGTGCGCAGGTCTTTGCCATCATTTTGACCCAGACATAAATATAAATGCCCTGTGCAGGTGACGCGAATGCGATTACAGCTATCACAAAAGTTGTGGCTTAAGGGAGTGATAAAGCCAAGTTTTTGTCCTATTTCTGCAATTTCCATATATCTTGCGGGCCCTGAAGTCCCATAGGCTGTAGGTGATAATGTCCAGTTTTTGTGAAGTTCTGCTTTTACCAGGGATAATGGTAAGTATCTATCCGTACGATCTTCATCAATATCCCCTAAGGGCATGGTTTCAATTAAGGTAAGATCTAGACCTTCCTGGCCACAAAAATAAAGCATATCATTGAATTCATCTTCATTGATACCGCGCAGGGCGACCATATTTATCTTGACCTGTAAGCCCTGACGGCGGGCTTCCTGTATGCCTTTGATGACAGGATTAATATCCCCCCAACGTGTTATGCGGCGGTATTTTGTGCTGTCAAGCGTATCAAGCGAGACATTAATGCGTCTAATGCCATATTGATGTAACGCGGCGGCATATTGTTCTAACAAAGTCCCGTTCGTTGTCAGGGTCAGTTCCTGTAAGGATCCATCGTCCAGATGCCGTGAAAGTGAAGAGATAAGGGACAGGATATTCTTTCTGACCAGTGGCTCTCCGCCTGTCAGGCGTAGTTTGCGGATGCCTTTATGGATAAAAGCAGAGGCTAGCCTATCCAACTCTTCCAGACTAAGGACCTCTGTTTTAGGGAGAAAAGTCATGTTTTCAGCCATACAGTACTGGCACCTTAGGTCGCAGCGGTCAGTAACAGAAAGACGTAAGTAGTGAACATGGCGCCCGAATGGGTCCTGCATATGACTATACCCTGAACAATCAATTTATTATTCTAGGTAATATAGAGAAAATATTGGTCAGATTAAAGAGAGGTTGGGGAAAATATTAAAACAGCCGCTGACGGGATTCCTCTTCTGCCCATTTGTGCAGTGTTAATTGGGCCTGTCGTTGATCTGTATTCTGGAAGCGGTCATATGCCGTTTCCAAGATAGATGGATCCAGTTCTTCCGTTTGTCCCCGTGCCTTGCGGGTCAGTCGATAAATTGTCATGAATACACTTTGATCGATGCCAACAGCCCGGCAAACAATTGCCAAAGAAATAGGGCCACTGTCATAGGTGAATTGACGTGCAAGATTTAGTTCAAGATTGGTTAGCTTTGCCAGGGCATATTCGAAAAGTTCTGTATCTCCTTGGCTAAGACTTTTCATCAGGAACGATGGTTTTAGCTGTTTGGCATTATAGAGTTTAGTAACAAGTTTTTCTTTCGGGTTGATATCCGATCGTGCCAGCTCTTCTTCTTTTAGGCCGTCAACGGTATCATTTAACAGACTATCTAGTTCATGCTTGTCTATGGTCTGCGTCTGCAAAATAACTTGTTTTAGAGCGTCAGAAACCCAGTCATACATTTTAAGGGCCATGGCTTTAGGAAGGTCATGGCGTTGTAATAGGGGGCGTTGAAATGTCTCTACAGTGCGTGATTGCTCTACTAATTTTTCAATAGTGTTATTGGCTATACGTGCAGACTGGTTCGCCAGCAGAGCTATTATAGCCCGTTCATGTCCCGTTTTGATGATTTCATGAGAGACAGACTCACTAAGCTCACGTCGTGCGGCGACGCTGATTTGATGACTGAGTGTCTGCCCACGTATTATTTTAATAAGCTCGTCATCTTGAAGAACTTTACTTTCCAGTAAGACCGGGTGGGCAACATCTATAGTGTCATTTGCAAGAAGTACGATCAGTTCAACAGGTGCTGCAGGATTACGTGCCAACCGTTCAGCAAGGCGTATTCGTAATTCCATTTCCACATTATGCGTAAGGCTGCGGAGGATATCGGCCATAAGGTCACGTTCTATCGCCGATAGATCCTGATGGTGCAGTTCAAAGAAGTCGGAAACTTTTTCGTACAGGTCACGCTTTCCAGAAGGCGCTGTATGCTCTTCTGCAAGTCGGAGAAGCCCTGTTACTTCCTTTTTAATACTATTGTTTACTGAACCACTCATGCCTTTTGGCAAAATGCCCTCTGGAATAGCCGCGCTACTATAAAGATGTACTTACTTGTTTCGTTGTTACAGTATGACTGAAAAAGGTTAACCACAAGGAAAAGTCATCATTACTTTTTCTTAGCCAGTTGATCGATGACGCTTCCCAGTGTTTCGTCCAGAGTTTTAATGAGATTAATATTCGCTTTATACGCCTGTGTCGCAATTTTTAACGTAGCGACGTCAGAAATTGTATCATCATTTTCCACCGGGGTCGAAGCATAACTGCCCGGGGTATTCTTGGGTGGCCCATAGTTAAGGGCGGCGGGTGCGGCTATTGATGAGCTTTTTTGATAGGCTTCAGTGGCAAACAACGATCTGCTCTGATCTTTGTCTGCTGTTATGGAAGAGGATGTTTTATGGATAATATTATGGCTTGCCGTGGCCATACTATTTTGTGCTGCGAGAAGGCCGGCTACACCCGTTCTAATGTTATGGATCATTTCTGCACACCACGACGTTATCTGGATGTCGTAGCTTATAAGAGATCTCGTTTCAAAAACGTAAAGACTGATTAAAATATTAGCCATTTATGACAAAGAGGCAAAAATGTCTGTTTGTCATCCTTTTAAAATAGCATTATCTTTTTGGAGAAAAGAAATTCCTGACATAGGCGCGTCGTTAATACGTAGAGGGGCAAGCTGTGGCGTATAAACCAGAATTCTGGATCATATCAACAGATACTGAATCAGCACACTATGTCGAAAACACATTATCGCATATATCAGGCGGGTCACAAATTGCCCTGCTGACACATTTTCAGGGATACGAAAGTATTTTCGATGGAGAAACCCTGTCTGCAGCAGGTTTGATTTTCATTATTTTGTCTGATGAGATGGTTGATGCTGATAAGGAAGCGGTTTCTGACTTAATTCGCCACCTGAAGACGAAAAGTGAGGGGACTGCGCCATTAGTTGTCGTCTTGTCGTCTATTGAGATGGTTGACTATCATCAGGTCATTGCTGAAGCAGATGAATATTTACCCCTTCCTCTTAATACCGCACATTTGGAGGCCAGATTACGGGCCTTATTAAGACTAAACGTTATGTATCATGAGTTCTGGTGCCGTAGTGAGACCAATAGGCGTTTCGGGGTGGAAGAGCAAACTGTGTTTGATATTCAGGATGCGGCTGTTTCGAAGGCTTTGTGTGTCAGCCTGCCCGCAGGGGCTTTGCCGCATTGGAGCGAACAAGTTCCGGATTGGCTTGTCATTGATACCGTTGGGGATGTTGAAGATGCTGTAACAATGCTAAGAGGTGGGGAATACAGCTGCTGTCTGATTGTTGTTAACGATGGATTGCTACAAGAAGCCAGTGAGTTTGCTGAAACAATTAGGAAGTATCCGCGTTTATATAGTCTTCCTGTCCTTTTGATGTCTGGACAGGAAATATCTGTGGGTACCATTGAACAGGTCATTAGTTCTGGTGTAACGGATATATTTTCAATGCCGGAAGGAGAAGACCTTTCACTATTTAGTCGCTTAAGCTTTTATATTCGTCAGGAAAAGTTGCGGGCTAAGTTACAGGCTTTCTACAAGGAAGACACGAAAATGTCAGTTTGTGATAGCCTAACAGGTTTGTATAATTATGGTTACTTTATGGACCATACACAGGCACTTATAGAGCGGATGGATGAAAATAACCGGCCAGTTTCATTATGTTGTTTTTATCTAGAGGGGCTTGAAGACATTAATCGAAACTATGGCTATGCAGGCGGGGATTACGTCTTGCAGCAGGTAGGTGTATTGATTGGCCGGTTGCATAGAGGGGAAGATACCGCAGCACGGATAGGCGCAGGCTTTTTTGCCCTCTTAATGCCCAATACAACTGAAGAGCAGGCAAAAGTTGTTATAAACCGTATCACAAGCATTATTCGCCATACAGAATTAAGCTACAAAGAATATGGTAAGATATTTCCTCTTGTTCTAAGAGGTGTTACGGCCCCTTTGCAGGCTAATGTCGGCATTAATCAAAAAATCCGAGAACTTAAAGATTGTTTATTTAAGAAATAACTTTAGAAAAGATCTTTAACTAATTATTTTTAATGGCCAAATTCCGTAAATTCTGGGAAAGAACAAGTGCGCCTTTCAGGCGTTTTTCCACGTCAGGCCATTTCCGCACATAGGTTAAACGGTGATCCGGGCGTAATTTGGCAACAACGTTTTTACGGGTAATGAATTCAATTAATCCTCCGGGATTTGCAAAGCTGTTATTCCGGAATGTGACGATGGCTCCTTTTGGTCCGGTTTCTAATTTTTCGATGCCGGCGTCACGGCAGAAATTCTTAATCAGAATTATTTTAAGCAGATGATCGACTTCCGATGGCAGGTCGCCAAATCTATCAATTAATTCGGCGGCAAAATGGTCAATATCCTCCCGGCTTTCCAGGTCTGCGATGCGGCGGTAGAGTGACATTCGCAAATTTTGATCTACCACATAATTTTCCGGTATCATGACTGTGGCCCCGACATTAATCTGGGGAGACCAGTGATCTGCACTATGTATATCGTCCTGTGCCCCTGACCGTGCTTTGGCGACAGCCTCTTCTAACATTTGTTGGTAGAGTTCAAAGCCGACTTCTTTGACGTGACCGGATTGTTCATCGCCTAATAAATTTCCTGCTCCACGTATGTCGAGATCGTGGCTTGCAAGTGTGAAACCAGCCCCGAGCGTATCTAGCGTTTGCAAGACATGTAGCCGCTTCTCTGCGGTTTTCGTCGGGAGTTGCCGAGGGGGAAGCGTCAGGTAGGCATAGGCTCGTATTTTAGAACGGCCCACGCGACCGCGCAGTTGATAAAGCTGCGCCAGGCCAAACATATCCGCACGATGGATAATGAGGGTGTTTGCGCGTGGCACGTCCAGGCCAGATTCCACTATGGTTGTAGAGAGCAAAACATCAAACTGCCCCTCATAAAACGCAGTCATGATGTCCTCTATTTCAGTGGGGGGCATCTGACCATGGGCTTTGACGACCTTGACTTCTGGCACATGATCTTTCAGAAAGTCTTCAATTTCCTGAAGGTCAGATACTCGTGGACAAACATAGAAGCTTTGCCCGCCCCGGTAATGTTCCCTGAGTAAGGCTTCTCTTATCACTAAAGGATCCAAAGGGAGCACAAAAGTACGTACGGCAAGGCGATCTACAGGCGGGGTAGCGATAAGGCTTAGCTCCCTCATCCCGGTCATGGCCATTTGTAAGGTTCGCGGGATCGGGGTGGCGGTTAATGTCAGGACGTGTATGTCCGCTTTTAGTTGCTTTAATTGCTCCTTATGCGTAACGCCGAAATGTTGTTCTTCATCAATTATAAGCAAGCCCAGGTTTTTGAATTTTATTTTTTTGCTCAACAAGGCATGGGTGCCGACAATAATATCGCATTGCCCGTTGGCCAGTTCATCGCGGACCTGGTTTTGTTCTTTGGTTTTGACAAGGCGGGAAAGTTGGCCAATACGGACAGGAAAGCCCTTAAAACGGTCTGTGAATGTTTTGTAATGTTGCCGGGCCAGTAACGTTGTCGGCACGATCAGCGCAACCTGCAGCCCCGACATCACAGCCAGAAAGGCTGTTCGCAGGGCGACTTCGGTTTTTCCAAAGCCAACATCACCACAGACAAGCCTATCCATTGGCTTACCCGCCCCAAGGTCGTTGATAATGTCCTCTATACTGCGCAGCTGATCATCGGTTTCATTATAGGGAAAGCGCGCACAAAATTCATCATACATTCCATCAGGAATAGTGACTTTATCGGCCTTGCGCATTTCCCGGGCGGCAGCGACTTTAATCAGGTCTTCTGCCATGGCCAGGAGGCGCTCTTTCAGTTTGGCTTTGCGGGCCTGCCAGTTGCCCCCACCAAGCTTATCGAGTTGTACAACACTGCCTTCTGCGGCGTATCGACTGAGGATATCTATATTTTCGACAGGGACATATAGACGATCGTCCCCTTGATAGGTAAGGGTGACACATGCATGGGGGGCGTTTAGGACATCAAGAGTGATGAGACCATCAAAGCGGCCAATGCCATGGTCAATATGTACTACATAATCACCGATGTTGAGTGAGGATGCCTCAGTCAGGAAGTTTTCAGCTTTGCGGCTGCGTTTGACCCGACGGATCATGCGATCACCTAACAAATCCTGTTCGGAAATCACCACCATGTTTTGCGTCTGAAAGCCACGTTCTAGCGGCAAAACCAGCAATGCTGTATGCCCTGCGGGTAATGCAGAGAGGTCTGACCAGCGGTCGATATTCTGGTGTTTTTCGATATTATGGTCGTTAAGGACGCCAGAGAGTCGATCACGCGCACCAACGCTATAAGACGTCAGAACACTGGCTTTATTTTCTTTATGTGATAGATTAATATATTCTTTTAATGCCTCGTAAATATTTATATTTTTGTCATTTCTCTCTAATGAAAAATCGCGTCCGACTTTGCCCTTCATATCCAGATGCGGAATATCGTCGGGCACATGATGAGGCACGAACTGATGGAAATTATTTTGTTGTTGTAGTGCCTCCCACCCGGATGCATTTATATACAACGTATCCGGAGAAATAGGTTTATATGTTACCGATGATGTATCCTGTGCCTTTGTGGAATTTTTATATAATTCTGCGCGCGCCTGATAATAATCCTGAACGGCATTCTGGCGATCAATGACGGCTTCGGGGACAAGATGGTCGACGGTAACAAGGGCATTGGGCAGGTAATCAAATAAGCTATCTAACTTTTTATAGAAAAGAGGAAGCCAATGTTCCATCCCCTGATGACGCCGTCCTTCTTTTACGGCGGTATAAAGAGGGTCTTCATCCCGAACGGTTCCAAAAGCTTCTATATAGTTTCGTCTGAAACTTCGGGTGGTGTCAGGTGTCAGCAGAACCTCTCCGACAGGTAAAATTGTTATGAGTTGTTTTTTACCTGTAGTGCGCTGGCTAAGAGGGTCAAATTCACGGATGCTTTCAACGTCATCACCAAAGAGGTCAATGCGGGAAGGGTTATCATGATCAGGAGGATAAATATCCAGCAACCCACCGCGCAGAGCAAAGTCACCATGTTCCATAACGGTGCTGACGCGATTATATCCGTTACCCATAAGGAAAGTGGTAAATTCTTCAATATTTAATGTATCGCCAGGTTTGATCCGGTAGTGGTTATTTTCCAGAATGTCACGCGCCGGGACTTTCTGTGTAATGGCATTGACAGTTGTCAATACGATGACCGGCTGCGTATTTTGCATATGGCGAAGATGGCTGAGCGTTGCCATACGTTGCGCGACGAGCTCCGGGTTTGGTGAGATACGATCATATGGAAGACAATCCCACGCGGGGAACGTCAATATTTGCACAGTGGGTGCAAAATAACGCAATGTGTCTTCTATGCTCACCAAACGGTTATCTTCGCGGCAAATATGCAGGAATATTTGGGGCGTGTCTTTAGCGTCAGATATTAAATTTGCCAGCGTGAGCGCATCCAGCCCCTCTGGGCAGTTTGCAATTTTAAGTACCCCGTCACTTTGGGTAAAATCAGAGCAGGAAATCACTTTACAATATCAATGTAGTCTAATTGTTGCAGCATGGTCATAACGCTGTTCTGGAGGTATTCTGGAGGCATGCTGCCACCTGTAATCCATGAGACAAGGTCTGAATCCTGTTCGCGCATGATTTCTTCATACATGTCCAGCTTAGCATTGCTGAGTGAATGGATATATTTGTCAGCAAATTGACCAAAGAGAAGGTCGGCTTCTTTTATCCCCCGATGCCAACTACGGAAACGCAACCGTTTGCGCCTGATTGTGATATCTTCATTAGGATCACGTTTAGCTTCTATAAAGCCTGGTGTGTTCGGCTGTGCCATATTGTATTCCTTTATGCCTTACTTTAACTTGATGGCATCATTAATTTATGGTTTTAGCCCACTAGGCGGCTTTAAGATAGATGTAAAAGCGAATTTATGCGTCCTGATTTATTGTATCCTCTTTTTGCACAGACCGTCAGCTTGCCGGGCATTGGGGGTCGGTTTGCGGCGTTATTGGATAAGGTTGCAGGATCAAAGATTATTGACCTTTTGTGGCATCTTCCCACTGAATTAAAACACCGCGTTTGGCGAAGCTCTTTGGAGGATATCCAGTTTGGCGAGCTTGCGATATTGGATGTTACAATAGAGAAACATGAGCCTCCGCCGAAGCGAAACCGTCATACACCATATCGTGTGTGGTGCCATTTGCGGGGAGAACGACTATCGCTGGTTTTTTTTCATGCTCATGGCGATTATTTGTTAAAACAGTTACCGCCAGGTCAAAATCGTATCATTAGTGGAAAAGTGGAACATTTTCAGTCCATTGTGCAGATCACACACCCAGATTATATCCTCAGTCCAGATGATAAACAGCAGATCGCCGAATGCGAAGCCGTATATGCGCTGACAGCAGGCCTGAGCAATAAAACAGTACGCAAGGCCATTAACGCGAGCCTGGAGAAAATGCCGTCTATGCCGGAATGGCTAGATAAGCCGCTGTTGCAGCATAAAGGCTGGCCTGGTTGGTCTGCGGCGATTTCAGCAGTTCACAATCCTGCAGAAATGAGTGATTTATCGCCATTGACGCCATCACGTCAACGATTGGCTTATGATGAATTATTGGCTAACCAGTTGGCATTAGCGCTGGTAAGAAGACGCTACCAGCGGCGCAGTGGGCGTGTAGTTGAGGGGAATGGAAAACTGCGTCGTAAGCTGTTGCAACTATTACCCTATGAGTTGACTCCTGCGCAGCAACAAGCAATAGGCGAAATTGAAACGGATTTGACCGCCGCGCATGCCATGTACCGCTTATTGCAGGGGGATGTTGGCAGTGGAAAGACGGTCGTGGCCTTGATGTCAATGCTATCCGCCGTGGAAATGAGTCAGCAGGCGGCTTTGTTAGCCCCGACTGAAATTTTAGCGCAGCAACATTATCAGGGGATTTCCGCATTGCTGAAAGATTTGCCTGTACGTGTAGAGCTGCTTACAGGCCGTATTAAGGGGAAAAAGCGTAGCAGTTTGTTAGCAGCTTTGGCACAAGGCGAAATTGATATCCTCATTGGTACACATGCACTTTTACAGGATAATGTGGCTTTCCATGATCTAACTATCAGCATCATAGATGAGCAACATCGTTTTGGCGTAGAGCAACGCATGGCGTTAATGGCGAAAGGACGCAATGATGAGGGGGGGATAAATATCCTTTCCATGACAGCAACGCCAATACCCAGAACATTAACATTAACCGCTTATGGTGATATGGACGTGAGCCGTCTATATGATAAACCGCCGGGACGCCAACCCATTGACACGCGCATAATGCCATTAGAGCGGCTGCAGGATATTATAATGGCCGCAGAGCGGGCCGTGCAGTCAGGACGGCAGATATATTGGGTTTGTCCTTTGGTAGAAGAGTCAGAGTCCATAGACCTTGCTGCGGCTGAAGACCGCTATCAAAAATTAAAAGAACACTTTCCCGATCAAGTAGGCCTGGTCCATGGTAAAATGAAGGGGGCAGACAAAGATGCCGTCATGAAAGCATTTGCGGACGGTGACATACGCATTCTTGTTGCGACAACAGTCATAGAAGTAGGTGTCGATGTCCCTAATGCCAGCATTATATTGATAGAGCATGCAGAGCGATTTGGATTGGCTCAACTGCATCAATTGCGTGGACGTGTCGGCCGGGGAACGGAAAAGTCATCTTGCTTGTTACTTTATGGACCGAAATTATCAGAAGTTGCCCGCAAAAGGCTCAAGATTATGAGAGAAACCGAGGATGGTTTTAGAATCTCCGAGGAAGACCTGAAGTTACGGGGAAGCGGCGAAATTTTAGGAACAAAACAAAGTGGTCTTCCGGACTTTCGTCTAGCAAATCTGGATATACATGGAGAGCTTTTGCAGATGGCCCGGGATGATTCTGCTCTGATTATGACAAAAGACCCAAAGCTACAAACAGAAAGAGGGGAGGCTTTACGGGTTTTGCTGTACCTTTTTGAAAAAGATCACAGTATTCAATATCTTAAATCTGGATAATGATGATTGCGCAACTCAATATAACAATACTAACGGCCTTTATGACAGGCCACTATTGTTGTTGAGGATCAGTGGGCATATCGGGTGATATGATATTGTCTTGGCCTTCTTGACCTTCGGTGGTATTGCGGCGTTTCATGGTTTTGGGATTAACCAAACCTGCGGAAATAACGTATTTCACGCCTTCATCCGGTGTCATATCCAAATATATCAGTTCTTTCTTGGGGGCGAATAAAAGAAAACCGGATGTCGGGTTTGGTGTCGTCGGTAGAAAGAGGTTCACGACTTCATCATTTGTTTTATCCTGTACATCCATGGTGTTTTCGCCTGTGACAAAGGCAATTGCCCACATACCGCGTCTGGGATATTCGACCAGTACCACATCACGAAATGATCCCGTGTTCTGAGAAATTATGGTTTCAAATATTTGCTTTAATGTGCTGTAGATGCTGCGGATTACAGGCATACGATTTAATGCTTTTTCACTAAACCTAAGCAAAATACGCCCGAAAAAGTTGGCGGCTAATGCGCCTAATAATGTGAGCGAGACGACAACAATAATAAGACCTAATCCGGGAATACCGAAGGGCAGGTATGTTTCTGGATTATATTTCTCAGGAATCAGCGGGGTAATATAATCATCAATTGTAGTGATAAAGAGCCATGCCAAATAGGCTGTGATTGCAATAGGGGACGCAATGACCACTCCAGTTAGAAATGAATTACGTACGCGATGCCAAAAACCTGTTTTTACAGGTTTAGGCTCTTCTACAGGGATAGGATCCAAAATACTCATAATGTTCTTTTTGGCTAAAAATGTGACGTGAATATGTCACGATAGACTTTTCTCATAAAGCCGATAGGTCTTTGTGATGTAGCATTCAAAAGCATCCAGAATTTTCCGCAAGGCCGTGTTATCTTCCAATACCCACGAGTATTCTGCTTGTCGGCAGCCCGCATCAATGGCGGCATGACCGCATTTGTAAATCAGTGCAAGAGCGATAGCACCGCCCAATGGGGTACTTTGAATATCTTTGCGGATACCCATAAGCGGAATTCGGACCGTGCGGGTGGTTTTCACTTTAATACGCCACAGCAATTTCAACCAGCCAAAAGGAAAGAGGCGGCCGTTTAAGTCAGCAATGGCCTCATTCACATTCGGAAGTGTAACCATCATCGCGACGGGCCGTCCTTCATGTTCTACAATTGTGGTGAAATCTTCCCTGATTAAAAGCTTAAGACTTTTTGCGGTATGCTTTAGTTCTGAATTAGTAAACGGTAAAAACCCCCAATTATCCCGCCAGGCATCATTAAAAATGTCTAATATTGTGGCAAGGTCTTCGTCGTAGTTATTGCGATCAATTTTACGGAAAACAACATCTTCGGCCTTTTCCGTGGAAGCGACAACGCGTTTTACTGCACGGGGGATTGTTGCTTCCACCAGACCAACTTCATAGGCGTAAAGGTCTTTGACTTTATGATAGCCATTCTGTTCAACCAGGGCTGCATAGTAAGGAAGGTGGTGGGGCATCATCAGGAATGAGGGTTCATCAAAGCCATCAACCTGCAATCCTGATTCTTCGTTAATGGACAAACTAAAAGGGCCAACGACTTTTTCGGCCCCTTGGCGTCGGAGCCAGTCTTCTGCAACAGCAAAAAGAGCATTGGCGACCGCGGGGTCGTCAATAGTTTCAAAGAAGCCAAAATGCCCGGTTTTTTCGCCATGATATTTATAGACCAATTCATCCAGCTGGGCCGTAATGCGACCGACAGGGCGGGCATCTTCATAGGCCACCCATGCCTGCATCTTTGCATGTTCAAAATAGGGGTTTTTCTCAGGATTCAGTCTATCCTGAATTTCCATTAAGAGCGGGGGAACCCAATTGGGATCATCTTGATATAGCTGCCAGGGAAGGTGGATAAAATCGTTCCAGCTTTTTTTATCATTTACGGGGCGTATATCTGCCAGTGGTGTGACCATGTTATCCATATGTGGACTTTACTATGAGAGGGCAATTTGTCCCAGTATTAATTGGTTAGGGTTTCTGTACGGCTTTGCGTCTTTCACGTGGGCCATTATGACTGACCCCGCCGGATAATTTAGAAACCCACGGGTATTTTTCAGCCATTTCCGCAGTATAACCAAGATCGAATACGGTCGGGCTTTTATCTAATTGGGTCTGGTCCGGATAATAATTACCAAACAGGCGATCCCATTCATAATTGGTAATACCGTAATTGGCTTTTTCGTTATGAAAATGATGAATGAGGTGTAAGGCTTTTATTTTGCGTAAGTATTTATTTTTTGGCTTGTACGATAGATGCATAATGCAATGGCAAAATTCATTTATGCAGGTAAAAAACATGCCGGCAGCAAAAGCGGATGCTGCACCGCCCCAGCCATCCAGATAGTGGCCAATGGGCAGTGTTACAGCTGCAATGGTGGGCATGGTGGTGTATAGGGCCCCAAACAATATTGATAGATCATAGGGGTCTTGATGATGATCGTAATGGATGCGCTTCCACAGGGCTGCGGTTACCGGGTTTTTGTAAAGATAGTTACCGTGCAGGACAAATCGATGCAGAATATACCACGCCAGCGGATAGACAACGACCGCAATGACCGCTGCGAGCAGGCTCATCAGGACGGAAACATGTAAGGTGATCGCGTAGTAAGTCGCGATAACCCCGGCGACGAGGTAAGCCTGTATGGCATAATACTGGAAGAAGGCCTTGACCAGTTCATTCAATGTCATTTTATCTAAATGATATTGACGTTCCTTCCAAAACCCTATCTGTGCAAACACTTTTTTCTCCCAATACAAGGCACTGATTACAGGCTAACATACTGTGGAGGCCTGAAATCTTCAAATGACTTTCGTCAATTCACATCTTTTTTAGACTTTTATAAGGCAAAACCCCGCCTTTAGATCAGTTTATGACTTATTTAGAAGATTTATTCGTCTGTTTTTTCTTTTCCAGGCGCGGGCCTTTTCCCAGTGAGCGGCGATCCTGAAAATCAAAGCCGTAATGATATAGCAGAAAAAGAATTAACAATAAGGTAGAAAGGCCGATGCCTAAACGCCATGCAGTCAAAAGGTCATGCGTTAGGATATCCACTAAAAAGAGAGAGGCCGAAAATAACGCTGCAGATAAGACCGGGCGGACAATTCGATGGTCATATGGCTGTAAATCAAAACGCAAATATAATATGAAAAAAGCCAGTAAACTCGTC
Organism: Kordiimonas sp.; assembly: GCA_002700365.1. GTDB lineage: Bacteria > Pseudomonadota > Alphaproteobacteria > Sphingomonadales > Emcibacteraceae. The sequence continues at coordinate 298,772 of PADB01000012.1, forward strand.
ACATTCAAACCAATGACTGCAGCAACAGCCGCCCCGGCCATCTCATATTGCGGTACGAGTATGGCCATAAGTACACAGGCAACAGACAAACCTGAAAAAGAATTAATCAGCGGTATACGATAACGACCTATGACATCGATTATCGCATTGGCAGGCCCGGTTAGGGCCTCAGCCCCGCGGCCGATTGTGAGAATAAGCAAAACGCTACCCGCTGCAACAAAGTCATGCCCTGCGAGGCCCAGGATGTCGTGACGAAAAATGACAATAAATGTGGCAATGGGGATGAAAATACTACAAATGAGGCGGGTCGAAAAAGCGTAAATAACCTGTACATTTTCTTTGTTTTCTCCCGCATGTATTGCCGCCGCAAGTGGGGAGAGGACATAAGAGAAAACCTGACGAATAACATGCAAGACACTGACGATTTTACGTGCAACACCATATAGCGCAACAGCTTCCGCCCCGCGAACGCCGGGTAGAAAGGCATTGAGAAAGAACAGAGGAAGATTGGAATAAAGGCGCTGAGTGGCCAGCGAAATCATCATGGGAATGCCATAACTGATGGCGTGCCCAAGGATATCAGATTGCCATGAAGTTCGAAATATCAGTGAGACATCGTAAAATCGCCCTAAGAGACGCAGGCTAAGTAGCATGGTGATAAAAAGAGAGCAAAGATGGGCAAGGTATAGACCAAAAGTATCCTGGCCTAAAAAATAGAAGACCATGGCCAGAACGATCCGTAAAAATTGTTCGTAAAAGATACGAAGCCTGATTTCGGCACCAAACGCATGACGTGCACGCACTGCGCCTGTAGCAATCTCAACAAGACACCAAAGGGGTAATGTCCATATATATATGCGCACAATATCAGTTATGGCTTGTTGTTTCTCCTGCCCCGCATTGATATAGGGGGAGAGGACAGGCGCTGCAATAAAGGTGATAACACAGAATATCAGGCTGAGGGTCAGCGTGACGGTCAGGGCAATCTTAAGATAACTGTGGGCTTCGTGTTCGTCTTTTGCCCCAGGGACAAAACGTTGTAGGACGGCAACCATTCCCAAGTTTGTGAAAGAAGACGTGAGAAATATGTATCCCCAGAACAATAGAAATATGCCGTAGCTTTCTGCGCCATAAGTTTGGGCGAGCAGGACAACGCTCAACAATTCAATAACAGCGCCGAGCCGCCCCAGAAATGTAAGTCCTGCCCCTTTTGCCACGGATGTATTAGGCGATTTATTGAGTGTGTCGGCCATTATTCTTCCGTGAAAAGAATGAAGAAACCACCTGTCAGCGTAAACAGCAACATGGGAAGCCATGCTGCAATCCAGGGGGGAATAGTGCCGAATTGTCCTAGGGCAATAAAGAGATTGTTAGCTATAAAAAAGCCAAAACCCAAGGCGAGGCAGATCATAATGCGCGCGAAAATTGTGCCAGAGCGATGCACCCCGAAAGCGGCAATTCCAGCCATTAAAGGCATGATGACAGTGCTTAAAGGCGCAACAATTTTCTGTAATAAAGATGTTTCCAAATCGTCCGTATTATGCCCTTCAGCCCTGAGCTGCCCGATGGCGGAAGCGAGTTTAGGAAACGACACATGATCGGCAGTGACGGACAGGGCGAGAAAACGTTCCGGTGCGATCTGTGTTTGCCATAGCATATTTTCCAATGGGGTAACACTATGGTCCGCAAGATTAAATTTCTTCACTTCAAATAATGACCATTGCCCTTCTCTATATACGGCAAAGTCAGCATGTAATAAGGATGTAAGCTCTAGATTTTTATTGCGGATATATTGCGTGACGTTATCCAGAAGTAACAGGCGGCCATTATATGTGATGCCTTCCACCTTTATCAGTGTGTTACCTTCTGCAACCCAGGTATCTTTTGTGGAAATGGGGGCAGGGGGGGTGTCCGCTGCATAATCATTGTTTTCCCAATTATAAAGCTCCGCCCGGGTATCCACGACAATGGTCTCGTTAAAAGCAAAGTGCAGGCAGGCAATCAAGGCGCAGATTAGTGTCATCGGCAAAATGATACGGAAAGCTGACCATCCTGATGCTTTAATAATGATAATTTCACTATGTTGATTTAGGACTACAAAGGTAAAAATTGCCGCCAGCAAGGCCGTGAAGGGTGAAAATTGCGATGCAATTTGCGGGAATCTAAGGAGTGCGTAACGCCATAGGTCCCCAATTTGTGCCCCGTCACCCGCCAGAATATCATCGGAGCGGGAGAGAAGGTCTAACATTTGTAAAATCGTTGCCAGGCCTAATAAAAGAACCAAAAATCGCATAATAAATAATTTGGCGAGGTACAGGTCCAGACTGCTGGGTTCAATAATTTTTTTGATCTGCGTATAGAGGCTATGTGCTTGTACCATGTGGTTACCTTAATTTACGGCAGATAGACGTTGAGTTAATTTACGGAAGGCAGACGAGACCACATCGTAAATAATCTCAATGCGCCGCAGAGGTTGTCCGCCTACCGTATAAGCCCCAATGTAGAACAGACGCAGACTAATAAAAATAAACAGCAATGTCGGCCCCCATATGGCGAGATAAGGGGAAAGGCTGCCTGTTGCGGAGAAGGCCTCACCAAATTGCAATATTTTATGTAGGGAGATTAGCAGGACCAACCCCACGGTAATACCCAAGGCTTTACCCGAACGTTTCGCCACTAACCCAAGTGGAACAGCCAGAAGTGGGATAAAGAGAATTGAAATAGCCCGGGCAACACGGGCATGGAAAGCGGCCGCGTAAGAGAGGTTTTCATGATCAGACCTCATATGATCCCATAGTTCCGGGAGTGTAAATTCACGGGCATTGGCATCTGAACCACGTTCCCTAAAGCTGGCAAAGTCGGGCACGTCAACCGGTAGATCATGAACGTTAAAGGTCAGTACACGTGGTTTAATATCTTTGGGATTTAAGTCCACAATTGTGCCGTCGAAAAGGCGCAGGACAATAGTCTGTTCTGAAGGGGTCGCAAAAAAGCGGCCTTTTTGTGCGGAAATCACAACGACCCGCCCGTTATCATTTTTACTCTGGGCAAAAATATTATGGAGCTCTGTCCCGTCTTTGCGAGATTCTTCAATCCTGAGAATTAGACCGTTACCCAGGTTGGTGAAATCGCCAGTTTTAATGCTGGCCCCCAATGCACCGCTCTTAATTTCAAACCTCAGGCCTTTGTATGCGTAATGGCTATAAGGTTGCAAAAAACCTGAGATGAATACATTGACAATAAGTAAGACAAAGGCAAGCACTATGGCCATACGGACCATGCGCGTCAAACTGAGTCCACAAGAAAGCAAAGCGTCGAGTTCACTATTTAACGCCAACTTGCGGAAGGCCATGAGAACCCCAAGGAATAGGCCAATAGGTACAGCAAGGGCTAGGTATTCAGGGAGAAGGTTAGCCAGCATCTTCCAGACGACTTCGACAGGTCCTCCCTGATTGACGATGAAGTCAAAAAGGCGCAGCATTTTTTCTAGCAGCAATAACAAGGCCGCAATCAGCAAGGTCATAAACAGGGGGATTAAAATCTGTTTGAGTATGTAGCGGTCAATGGATTGTAACATTTGGCTTTACGGTTTTTTTCGGCTTCTGTGTTGCGTTTGAAAACTTGTTATCTTGCCGGGATAGTAAAATTTTATGGACATTATAAGGCCATATTCTTTTGACCATAATTGCTTTACGTAAAGAAGGAAATACAGAAAACGGTTTTGGCAATATGAATATATCGCGCCTTGGTATTGTTATTATCTATATTTTTATGGTCGTGCTTTTTCATATTCAGGCGGCTGAAGCCGCTGTTTATGGTCAGGAATATTTTGCAGATGATCCGTCGCAATGCCAAAATACGAAAGGGCGACCCAATATTCTTGTGACTGTGACGGGGTTAAAGGAATTATCAGGTAATGTACGGCTATCATTATATGATGATAAGCCCGATAATTTCCTCGCCAAAGGTGCGAAGATCGCACGTATTGACGTGCCCGCGAAAGAGGGTCTCCAAATTTGTGTTTCCCCTCCGCAGCCTGGTATATATGCCATCGGCATACTGCATGATATCAATGCCAATGGGCGTTTTAACCTTATGGTTGATGGCGGCGGTTTTTCAAATAATCCTAAGATATTATTCGGAGCACCACCTCATAGAAAAGCATCTTTTAATACGGGAATGAACGGTACGGAGCTGGAAATAAAGGTAACGTATTTTGGTCAAAAGAAAAAACGGCGTCACCGGAAGTAATTTGACACATAAAGAATTTTGCTTTTCAACATATAAAGTGGTAGAAAGCGCAATTAAACAATAGAAATATAAGAAGGTTTCGCAGTAATGATTGCCGTATTAAGCAATCCTCTGAGTACGCAAAATAAATTGGCGATGGATAAGATACGTGACGTCATTGAGAATAGTCACGATATCTTTCACTATGAAATTAGTACCATAGAGCAGATCAATGACGCTTTAGTGACATTTGCCGATTTATCTCCGGAAGTTTTGGTCATTAACGGTGGCGATGGCACTGTGCAGGCTGTGTTAACGCATATTGTTACCCATAAATATTTTGACGATATGCCACCTATTGTGGTTTTGCCCGCGGGCAAAACGAATATGATTGCCGAAGACTTAGGGGCGATTGGGCGTGTACCACACGAAGAGTTACGCCGATTAATCTCAATGCGTGATATGGGCATTCTTCAAGATGCTATTACCAGTCGGCAATTGCTGACCCTAGATGGCCTGGAAGGCAACAGCCGTCTTTGTGGCATGTTCTTTGGGACTGCGGGCATTGTTAAGGGCATAGAATTCTGCCGTAAACGTATTTATCCGTTAAATTTGCCCAATCTTTTGTCACATGTTCTGACGGTATTATTGCTGATCGCAAATGGTTTGTTTGGCGGACGTAAATCATTTATTCGGACTGGCCCGATTACGGTAAAACAGGATACACGCGGAACTGTGGTTGGAAACTACTTTGTTATCGTTGTGACGACACTGAATAAACTGATTATGGGCGTAAGCCCGGATGGCGGTGCAAAGAAAAAAGGGATGCAATATTTGAGCATCGATCAGGACCGCAAAGTATTACTTAAAAGCCTCTGGTTGTTTTTGTGTCGCCGACTGGGACGCCAGAATGAACCGGGGCAGGTGATACGCACAGTGCAGGACCTGACATTATCGCTGGACTGCCCCGTAACATTAGATGGCGAACTCTACCACCCCAATGAAACCGGCCTTTTACATCTGCAGGTCACGGACCCTGTGCCTTTTGTGCAATTACGTCCCGAAAAAGGGGCCTAGCTTCATATGACCCGTGAGACGGCTGCTATTCAAGATTTCCTTTTAGAAGAAAGTCGCGCTTCTCGCATTCCCGGGACTGACGAAGTTGCACAGGACCTTCTTTCCACATTAAGAGCCGATAGTGTTGTGGCTGTTTTGTTTTATGGCTCTTGCCTACGTACAGGTGATGTGAAAGATAAGATATTAGATTTTTATCTTGTGGTAGAAAACTATAAAAAAGCGTATGGCTGGGGATGGAAGGCTATAGCGAATAAGTTGATCCCCCCCAATGTTTTTTATCGTGAAACCATGACTTCACAAGGGGTAATGAGGTCAAAATACGCGATTATCAGCGAACAGGACCTTAAATATGGCACATCCCAGAAATGTTTGAATGTGTCTTTGTGGGCGCGTTTTTCGCAGCCTATACAAATACTCTATCTTCGTAAGCCGGACGATAAAGCGACTATATTAGAATGTTTGGCACAGGCCCCCATCACATTATTGGGTAATATACTTCCGTTAATGCCAGAGAGGTTTACGGTTGCTGACCTATGGGGGCAGGCATTCACGGCAACCTATAATGCGGAGTTGCGATCAGAAAAAGCCGGTAAAGGGATAGAGATCTATGATCTATATGCTGACCGTTATCAGCAGATGATGCCACTATTGTATCGTCACTTTCCTTTTCTAAGTCCATACCCGGTTCAGTCACGACGTCAGAAAGTCGCACAAAAAACAGAGAATTTAGAGTATTTTGCGCCGAAGAAACAACGCGAGAGAAAACGAAAGAGAACCCAAGCACTATGGCTGTTACGGCGGATTCAAGGGAAGTGCCTAACCATTGCACGACTGTTAAAAGCCACAACCACCTTTGAAGGCGGTGCGGATTACATTGTCTGGAAGATCAGTCGCCATTCAGGAGTAGAAATAACCCTTACCCCGTGGCAGCGGAAACATCCGATACTTGCTGGCTTTGGTTTGTTTCTTCAGCTTCGCAGGAAAGGGGCATTCCGCTAGCATCAGCTGCGGGCAGGACACCAAGGCGTTCCCCAACCAGTTTAAACTTTTGTAACATAAAGTCTATTTGTGCAGATGTATGCGCAGCAGATAAACTACAACGTAATAAATTTAGATTCTGTGGCGTCGCCGGCGGCAAGGCGAGATTGACATAAACGCCTTCTTTCAGCATTTCCCCCCAAAAGGCAATCGCCGTTTCCTTACTTTCAATCTTAATGGCGGCGATGGGGCTTTTTCCTGTCGTTCCCATATCAAAACCGACCTGGTCCAGACCTTTATTAAGTTGAATAGAATTTGTAATGATCTGCTCACGTAACTGATTGTTTTCGACAATGATTTTTAGGGCTGTTTGGGCAGAAGCAACCACTGAAGGCGGTAAAGAGGCCGTGAACATATAAGGCCGGCATACCAGCCGCAGGACTTCGAATTTGGGATGGTTAGAGACACAGTAACCACCTATAGTGCCGACACTTTTACTGAAAGTCCCGACAATAAAATCAATCTGATCTTCGACGCCTTGCTCTTGTGCGACGCCACGACCTGTCGCGCCGAAAACACCTATGGAATGGGCTTCGTCTACGAGTATTGCAGCACTATGTTTTTTAGAAATTGCGGCCAGCTCTGCCAAAGGTGCCTGGTCGCCGAGCATACTATATATACCTTCGACAACCACTAGTTTTCCCGCGTCAGGATCAAGACGTTTAAGTTTTTTATCCAGATCAGCAGCGTCATTGTGTCTAAAACGGATGACTGTAGCATTGCCCATGGCGCAACCATCATAGATGCTCGCATGGCTATCCGCATCAATAAGAATATAGTCTTTAGGCCCAGCTAACGTTGCGATCACGCCGAGATTTGCCTGGTAGCCTGTGGAGAAAACCATGGCGTGCTCTGTGCCGTAGAATTCTTTAAGTGTTTCTTCCAACGCATTATGGGAAGAATAAGTTCCATTCAAGACGCGTGAGCCCGTGGTGCCCGTTCCTTGTTCGTCCAAAGCGGCGTGGGCAGCAGAGATGCAATCCTGATTAAACGTCATGCCCATATAGTTGTTAGTGCCGGCCAAGACAGTATGACGACCATTAATAACGGCTTCGGTCTGGGAAATGACTTTTTCCATTGAGACTGTAAATGGATTGCCATCACCTTCAGGCAGTTGGCTGAAATTATTTAAGATCGTATCGAATTTATCGAAAAGGCTTGTCGTCATGATTATTCATTCACAATTTTTGCAACAGCATCTGCAACTTGCCCAACATTCTCTAAATCAGGAAGAATGTTAAGAGGCACAGTAATATCGAAGTGATCTTCAATTTCTGCAAGTAAATCCATGACGGCCAACGAATCTAGGTCCAGGTCTGCCGTAAATTTAGTCTCCTTATTAATTTCAATACCACGGGTATTAAAATTTCCAACAAGTGTAGCGACTGTATTGAAGATTTCTTCTTGGCTTTGTGTCATGCGATATGCCCATAAAATAAAACTTGGCCACAATTACTGTCCAAATAGGACGAAAAGATGGCAATACTCATATGTTTGATCGTCAGTGATTATAGTAATTTTTCCTGACGATACCACTGTAAGGTTTCAGAAAGTCCTTGTTCTAAGCTATAGCGTGATTGCCAAGGGGTATAATCCTGAACAAAGTCTCCCTCTGCGACCCAAGAGGCGTGATAGATTTCTCTCACTTTCTCTGGTGTAAGCATTGGTGTTATGCCGCAGATCCTGGCAATGAACACGTTACTTACGGCTATAGTTTTCAGTATCCACCGGGGTAGCCTGATTTCTATTGTTTTATGTCTGCCGAGTAAGGTTGCCGCTAACGTCATGATGTCAGCAAGTGTATATCCATCTATATTATTATCAGAAACATTTAAGAGTTTGCCGTAACAGGAGTTAGAGAGCATGCAGGCTGCAATTGCTTCGGTCAGGTCTGTGACATGTATTAAAGCAGCGCGCTGGTCTTTTACAGCGGGTAAAACCTTTAGCCCGTATTGCAAAGGTTTAAACATTTTCAATGTTTCCGCATCGCCGGGCCCATAAACTGCGGGGGGGCGAATGATTGTCCAGGGCATAGTTCCGGCATTCCGTTTTAGATATTCTTCCCCCAGTCTTTTACTATCCCCGTAGCTGGAGATGCCGGGAACTTGGGCGGCCATCGTTGAAATCAATATAAAATGAGGTGTTGTGGGGGTTGGAAGCTGTGCTTCGGGGACAGGGTTGTTAATTGCGTTGAGGAGTGCTGTCACGCTTTCTGCATTAATATGATTAAAAGTTTCCGCATTTCGTGCCTTTATAAGGCCGGCACAGTGGATGACAATATCACATTCGGCAGTAAGCGTTTTCAATACTGAAGGGTTATCGAAATCACCCAATATCCATTCAACGTTTTGCCGCGGGGGTTGAGGGCGGCGTGTCAATGCTTTGATGTGATGATTTTGAGCCAGAAGACGCAGTAGGGGTTGTCCGACAAATCCGGTTGCACCCGTGAGGGCAATGGTTTTCATTATAAAGCCCCCCGACTAAAAGGAATAAAGCCTGTCCGCCCAGTACACACCTATTCCTATAGAAAAGATGCGATTTAAGAAACCAGCTTGCCGGCGAGATATTGTTGGCGCGCCTTTGTCCGGCTTAGTTTTCCAGAAGATGTTCGTGGTAGCGTGCGTGGTGGCAGTAATACGACCTTCGAAGAAGAACCAACGAGGCTTTGGACCATGTCACGAATGCGACTAGCAAGCTCTGCGCGGCTTTTCTCGTCGCGTATGCGGCATTGTACCAATATGGCCGGTACTTCTTCGTTATTATCGCCAGGAATAGAGATTGCAGCACTATCACCACTTCTTAGTTCTGGTAATTGTTCTACGGCCCATTCAATGTCTTGTGGCCAATGATTCCGCCCGTTGATTATAATAAGGTCTTTGAGCCGCCCAATAATATATATCGCCCCATTAGAGATATATCCCATATCACCTGTATCCAGCCATCCATCATTCAGGCAGGCTTTGGTGGCCTCATCATCGTTATAGTACCCGACCATGACACTTGGGCCTTTAACGCAAACGCGACCTATTTTGCGTTCCCCCAGCGGATTGCCATTTTCATCCCAAATTTCAACGTCATACTGAGGAAGGGGAATGCCGCAATTAATGACCTCGCGATAATTTACACCGTCCTGAATTTCACCGTTGAGTTCTTTTATTTCACCGGACAGGACGCGCTCATCAACCAGTTCAGTCTCAAAACCTTGCTGTGGAGGTGTAAAGCTTACGGCTAATGTTGTCTCGGCAAGGCCGTAACTCGGGACAAATGTTTTTTCCGTGAAGCCTGCGTCTTTAAAGGCATCATAGAACGAACGCAAGACTTCCGCACGAATCATGTCACCGCCGATTCCGGCAACACGCCAGCTCGATAAATCTAAATCCGCGATGTCCGAAGGTTTAAAACGGCGTGTACAGATTTCGTAACCGAACGTAGGGCTGTAGGAAATTGTGCCACGATTCTCTGAAATAAGCTTTAGCCACAATAAAGGGCGCCGGGCGAAGTCTTCTGTGCGCAGGAAATCAGTTGTTACTTGCGATGTAAGGCAGGCAAGAAAACAGCCAACCAATCCCATATCATGATAAAAAGGAAGCCATGAAACGCAGCGGTCATCATCTGTTGTATGCACGCCGTCATATGATATGCCGTAGCAGTTCGCCATGAGTGATTTGTGTGAAACGGCAACTCCATGCGGAAAACGCGTGCTTCCTGATGAATATTGCAGGTAGGCTATATCGTCAGATTGAGGGCGTTCCAATACAATCGCGTCAAGGGCTACATCCGCAGTCTGAGCTTCGAACATATCGGCGGTACCGATAAAATTCATTTTCAAGCCTTCGGCCGCTTCATCCAGTAAAGGTAACATCTGAGAGGCTGAAAAAGCGTAACTTGCACCGCAACTCTTCATTTGCTGATGTAGTTGTTGCGTATATCCATCCCGGCCACCGAAAGATGTTGGCAGGGGGAGAGGTACAGGTAACAATCCCGCATACTGACAACCAAGGAAGTAGCAGACAAAATCATCACTGGTTTCTGCGATCAGGGCAACTCTTTCGCCCTTTGTGGCCCCAAAACCGACAAGCCGTCGACCTATTTCCTGCGCGCGTTCACACATCTCTGTAAATGTCAGTGGACATTCCAATTCACCACGTGCGGAATAAAAGTTGAATCCTCTTATTCCTTTGGCAGCATATTCGAGTGCATCCAATACATTTTCAAAATCAGCATGCCGTCGCGGCAATGATGGGTCGTGTGTAGGAATTGGTTCACGCATTAACGTTACTACCAGCTTTTTTTATTTAACGGCCAATACACATATACATTATGTAAAGGCATTCATTTAGTGTCACATAAAGTTCATGCTTCGATATAGATTGTTCTTCTTTACCGCAAGTTCTTAATCTCGCAAAATTAATTTTTTTTCCATATCGGTTTTAATCTTCTACTTTCTGGCACTAATATGCCAAAGATTACATTTATTTTCACACTTGATTTTATTTTTTTTCAAGGACATAGCCTTTTTTAAGCGATATTGGGTCGTTAAGTGTCATGCAAATGCAACTTTTCTGACATTATGGCCGGAAAATAACGCATGACTGAAAATAACTCATAGCAAAAAATAACGCATGGCAAAGAAGCTTACACAAGACTATCTAAAAAATGCGGCTTATTATTATTTGTCGCGATTTTCTTCATCAGAGGTGAATTTATCACAGGTTTTACAACGTAAGGCGTTGCGTCGCCTCAAGATAAGTGGCGAACAGATAGAACCAGATGAAATAGACGGTTGGATTAAGGCCGTCGTGCAGTCATGTGTTGAGCTGGGGCTGTTAGATGATGCTGAATACGCAAAAAGTAAAGCCCGTAGTTTATTTAATCGCGGAAATTCCAGTTATCAGATACGGCAAAAATTACGACAAAAGGGGCTAAGTGAAGAGAACATACGTATAGCCCTCGAAGCATTAGCAGAGTTTTCAGATCGTCCAGACTGGGATGCAGCCGTACGTTTCGCAAAACGCAAGCGTTTTGGAGTCTTTGCCTCACAACGCGGAGAATCTAAGGGAACAGGCTCCGCAGATAATGCCAAATATCAAAAACAGCTACAAAGCTTTATGCGGGCAGGGTTTTCGGTTGACCTTGCGCGTAAGGTCCTAAGTGCCAAGACGGAAGATGAATTACAGCAGTTATCCAACGAGTTCGAAGATTGATTTCCATTGGCTAATTGTGGTGGCTACATAAGCGGGCAGAGCCGCTCTTTATAGCTATACAAAAAGCTGTAAGTTAACCGTTTTGAATCCAATTTAGAGTGTATGTTAGTCCATCGCGCAAGCTGACATTTGCTGATGTGCCAAGGTCACCAATTGCTTTATCGGGTTTACCATAAGATGCGTATATATCTCCCATTCTTGCAGGCTCATAAACTATATTGGCTTCGACACCCAAGATGTCGGCTATCAGCTTTGCGAGATCGGTAATCGTTGTTGGGTTTCCAGTGCAGACATTATAGACAGCAGCGCCTTGGGAAGCGTTTTCCATTCCGGCAATGAGGTGACGGACAACATCACCCACATATATAAAATCACGGGATTGCCCACCATCGCCAAAAATGGTGATTGTTTGCCTGCGTGCAAGTTTTTCAGCAAAAATTGCAATTACGCCCGAATAGGGTGATTTGGGGTCTTGTCGTGGGCCATAAACATTGAAGAAACGAAAGCCACGCGTTGGAACCATATGTACATTGGACGCGACAAAGGCGTGTAGTTCAGACCCATATTTATCAGCACCATAAGCGGATAAAGGTTTTATAGCTGATTCTTCGTGCAGGGGGACTTCTGAATTGTCCCCATAAACAGCTGCAGAAGAAGCGTAGACGACGGGAATAGGGCCCGCAACGTTTGCTCTGCGAGCTTCGTCCAGAATACAGATTGTCCCGGTTAAATTAGCTTTGTGTGTTTCTAACCAGGCTTCATTAGAACGTTGAACAGAAGCAACAGCGGCCAGATGAAAACAGCCGTCTACGTTCTCAAGGCTTTTTTTGACAATCGCCTCGTCAGCAACGTCACCAATGATGACTTCTGCACCGTTGGGGGCATTTTCACGATGACCAGTGGAGAGGTCATCGAGGATACGAACATGATGACCCTGATCTATCAAAGAGGCCGCAAGATGCGAACCAATAAAGCCAAGGCCGCCTGTCACAAGATATGTCGCCATTTTTACCGTACTCCGTCTATGGGTCAGCGCAGTGTAAAAGGCATGCGTTAAAAGAAAATGAAATCTTTAAATCAGGTCAGCATTCTATGCATGAACATTTTTGATGTCTAAGGCGGCGAGAGCTTCGAACGGTAAAGTAACACAATGGTGACGGCTTTTATGTGGGCCCACGGCAGAAAAAGCGGTCAGTTTTTCCCATTCTGGGGCCGGCCATTTTACTTCAGTAAGTGTGTTTGTTTGCAGGGCCGTTGTTAGAAGAGTTTCTACCTGGCATAGCTCTTCAACTGTTTTTCCCTCTATATATTCTCCGATCAGTGATGCCGTAGCCTGGCAAAGGACGCAGGCCTTTGTTTCATGGGCATAGGATTGAATTTTGTTGTCTTCCAGGACCACATCAATGGTAATACGATCCCCGCAGTTTGGATTATGTATCGTGGTACTGTGTGTCGGCTCTTTTATGCGTCCCGCGTGACTTGCCGTAGCCGCCATTTTAAGAATTTCACGCTGATAAAGTTCGTCTATCATTTAACAACAATTGCTTTCTTGGTGGACCTGCCTAGAGGGCATAATATTGTCTATACATCCGATATATACAGATGCGTTTCTATAGGGGCGTGCTGTTTTTCGCATAAACTGTGAATAATATTCCGGTTTTGCTTGATTCTGCTATGCCAGAAGCCCTATTTAGTAGCATGTTTTTTTATACATAGATGCAGGCCCTTATTTTTAAGCGGCAAATTAACGCAGGTAGTGCAATGGCAAAAACTATAAGTAATGGACTGGCTAGAAATTTTCTAGGGCATTCTCCCGAATGGTACAAGCTCACCATCATCGGCTTTCTTATCCTTAACCCTTTTCTTTTGAAAATCGCCGGGCCTTATGTGACAGGTTGGGCCTTGGTATTAGAATTCATCTTTACGTTGGCGATGGCGTTAAAATGCTACCCGTTGCAGGCAGGTGGGCTTCTAGCTATTGAAGCCTTATTCATTGGACTAACAAACGAACACTCCGTTTATCATGAGATTGAACATGGTTTGGAAGTGATCTTGTTGTTGGTCTTCATGGTGGCGGGTATTTACTTTATGAAGAACCTGCTGCTGTTCTGCTTCACAAAGTTGCTGTTGAAAGTTAAGTCCAAGTTACTGCTATCATTACTCTTTAGTTTCTCGGCGGCTGTTTTGTCTGCGTTTTTGGACGCGTTGACGGTGACGGCAGTAATTATATCTGTCGCCGTAGGTTTTTATTCCATTTATCATAAGGTGGCATCCGGTAAACAATTCCACCATGCCCACGACCACAATGATGACGATGAAGTTCATCATCTCCACCGTGAAGACCTGGAAGAGTTTCGTTCGTTTCTCCGCAGTCTGTTAATGCATGCGGCTGTTGGTACCGCATTGGGTGGCGTATGCACGATGGTTGGGGAACCGCAAAACGTGATTATTGCCAGTCAGGCGAATTGGAGTTTTGTGGAATTTTTCTTAAGAGTTGCCCCCGTCTCCATGCCAGTTTTCGTCATCGGCCTGATAACATGCGCAGGACTGGAACTGACAAAGGTTTTTGGTTACGGAACACCGTTACCGTATAAAGTCCGGGTCATTCTTGAAGAATATGACGAAGAGGAAAGCAAGAAGCGCACGAAGCAGGACATTGCGGCGTTAGTTGTGCAGGGCACCGTTGCTGTCTGGTTGGTGATTGGCTTAATGTTCCATTTAGCCCCCGTTGGGCTCATTGGTCTATCCGTGATTGTTTTGGCGACAGCGTTTATGGGAATCACAGAAGAACATGCGATCGGTAAGGCGTTCGAAGAAGCACTGCCTTTTACCGCATTGCTTGTTGTGTTTTTTGCGATTGTCGCGGTCATTAATGACCAGAAGCTCTTCGCGCCTGTGATTGAACTTGTATTACAGCAAGAGGGTAATACCCGTGTTGCGGCGTTTTATCTGGCCAACGGTTTCCTCTCCATGATCAGTGATAACGTTTTTGTGGCGACGGTTTACATTGGTGAAATCAAACAAGCCCTTATTGGCGGTATCATTACACGTCCTGAGTATGATATGATGGCTGTGGCCATTAACACTGGTACCAATATCCCAAGCGTTGCAACACCTAATGGACAGGCGGCCTTCCTGTTCTTATTGACATCTGCGATTGCACCATTGGTAAGGCTATCATATGGCAGAATGGTTATTATGGCCTTTCCGTATACTATTACGATGAGTATTACGGGCTTGTTTGCGGTTATTTATCTATTAGAGCCGTTGACAGACATGATGTATTCGGCAGGGGTTATTATGCCACATTAATGAGCATGAATTGCTGAAGTTGAAAAGCGGGGTTTTCCCCGCTTTTTTTCTGTCTATACCACCGCCGCCTTCTGGAAGTTGGCGGTTTTAAAAAAGCATGATATGTTACAACCGTGTGTATATGGGAGTGTACGCACTGTAAGCACTTGTAAATAATACAAGGCAAAACATAAAAGTACGAAAATATGGATATGAGCATTTTAGTAGATGAAAAACTAAAGACATCTGGGGGAGAGGTGACCGCGTTTGATGCCGTAGCTGCAGAAAACCAGTCCGATGTACACAAAGATGTTTCAGAAGAAGCCATTGCGGTAACCGGAAAAGTAAAATGGTTTGATGCTGTTAAAGGATATGGTTTTTTAATTCCTGAACAAGAAGACGGCGCAAATATCATCAATCAGGATATCCTGATTCATTTTTCTGTTCTGCGTTCTCACGGGAAAAGAAGTCTGCCAGAAGGTACAACTATAAAGTGTTTTGCAGAAAGGCGTAGTAAGGGTTTTCAGGCAACTGAAATATCCCATATTGACCTGTCGACGGCGATTGTGCCAGAGCCGAAAGAGGGCGCAAAGCCTTATCTTATCAGTGAAGAAGAAAAGAAAACCTTAGAATTCGTTCCGGCGACCGTGAAGTGGTTTAATCGATCTAAGGGTTACGGCTTTGTAAATCAGGGCGAAGGTAGCCAGGATGTTTTTATTCATATGGAAGTCCTGCGTCAGGCAGATATCGATGTATTAAGCCCGGGAGATACTATTGAGATTGCCGTAGGGCAAGGGGAGCGTGGCCTCATGGTACGTGCGGGTGCGCTAATTGCCTTGCTCACTCTGCGTGTCTGAGGATGGGGGATGGTCTCACGTATTTTTCAAGCCACTTTTATCCTGATTGCCTTTGCAGCGGGCTTGACAGGCTATGGGGGTATCGTACCATCGCCTTACATGGCCGGGGAGGCCTATGCGGCGCCCAAAGCGCAGCATGCAGCCACAGCTGACGTTACGATTCAATCAGCAGAAGGTGAAGTAAAAGCACGGTTTATTGTGGAAATCGCAGAGAATGCCGAGGCCAGAGAAATTGGCCTAATGGGGCGGGAATATCTGCCTGAAAATCATGGCATGCTATTTTTGTATCCAGAGCCAAAACATGTTGCGATGTGGATGAAAAATACATCACTTTCATTAGATATATTTTTCATAAGTCAGGATGGTGAGATCCTGCAAATTGAAGAAAAAACAACGCCATATTCACTGAAGCTGATGATAGCAGAGCAAAAAGTGAATGCGGTATTGGAGCTTAACGCTGGTACTGCGCAACAGCAAAACTTGCAGTTAGGTAACAAGGTGATCTGGGCGCGTCATCCATAGTTCTATAGACAAAGGTTTTTTTCGTTTTTTATTGTAAAAACTGTTGCCCTCTCAGGGTGGTTAGAGTATTAACCGTTTCACGCTCTTACGGTCGGGGAGTGGCGCAGCCTGGTAGCGCACCTGTTTTGGGTACAGGGGGTCGCTGGTTCGAATCCAGTCTCCCCGACCACTTCACGCACTTTCCAATGATAATCGACGGAACGGATAGAATTTGCCTTTCGCTTTAGGTTGAATTGCGCTAAAACTCGGCCTGATAATGATGTCCTTCTTTTGACCGCATGGAAAAAAGGCTTATAGATGGTTGCTACAATATATCGCCCCGCAAAGAACGTGATGCAGTCCGGCCCCGGTAAAAGCAAAACATGGGTTTTGGAATTTTCCCCATCTGGCGACAAAGCACATGATCCCCTGACAGGTTGGATTGGGTCAACTGACACGAAAAGTCAGTTGCAATTACGCTTTGGCAGTTGTGAACTTGCACAAAATTATGCCAAAAAGCATGGTATTGAATACCGTGTGAGGCTTCCGCACAGCCGTAAAATGCGGATAAAAACCTACGCCGATAATTTTAAATATTAATCTTTAGCGCCCGTAGCTCAGCTGGATAGAGCAACTGACTTCTAATCAGTAGGTCGAGGGTTCGAATCCTTCCGGGCGCGCCATATAGTTCAAGGGCTTAGCAGCTAACTGCTAAGCCCTTTTTACATCTAGAATCTGAGCTGTACACCGGCACCGAAGTCATATTCATCATGCTGCCGGACAAGCAGAGACAGCTTTTTACTGACTTCATAATCCAGCATCAGGGTATGTTCCTCGTCGGTATTCCAGTCCCAGGCAAAAGACAGCCTGTCAGTTAGCTGTAATTCACTGCCCAGACCAAAGCGCAAGCGACCATCAGTATCAAGCCGCAATTCGCTTTCAATCAATAGCGGTAGCAACATGGACAGGCCCACATATCCCACCGTGTGGCGGTCATCATCTTCCTCTTCATATTCCAGACCGGCAAGCAGTTCGGTGAAGCGGTTATAGAAATATTCCGCGTTGATTTTCCCACTCACGTCGCCATCATAATCACCTTCCCATTCCGCCTCCAGACGGTAGCGGTGATTAGAGGTCCAGATACGACCGAAATACTGGTTTGTGAGCACGGCCAGATCAGCAAAGCCATACCAGTGATTATCCATGGAAAGCGATTGGGCAGCAAAGCCATCATCAATGCTGCTGGTCCCTGCGTAAGAGATAACGCGGCTCATCCCTGATTTCATGTGGTAGAGGTTATGGCAGTGAAAGATCCAGTCCCGCTCTTCATTGGCATCAAACTCAATGGTGACTTTGCCCATGCTGGCTAGGTCGACGGTGTGTTTTAAGGGGCTGTAATCCCCCTGACCATTCAATACCCTAAAGAAGTGCCCATGCAGATGCAGGGGGTGGTTCATCATGGTGGTGTTATTAAAGATAAAGCGGACCCGTTCGCCTTTCTTGATTAGGATGCGGTCAGCCTCGCTCATGGTGCGGCCATTAAATGACCAGACATAACGTTCCATGTCGCCGGTCAGCTTCAGGTGCACTTCCCGTATAGGCAGGGCCTGATCCAGTACTGTGGGCCGAGTGGCCTTAAGCGGGGCATAATCCGTCAGATGCTCAATGATTTTCTCTTCGGGCTTCTCATTGGACTTATGGGGTGTGCAATGGCCCATGGCGGCATGTTGCGGCGCGCAGCCATGATCATTTATATGCCCCGCATGCACCCTATATTGCCTATGTTCAGGTGCCATATCATGGTCGTTATGATCATTATGACTGTCATTAGTGCCATGACTGCTGTGATCCACCAGAAACAGGTTGGGGCGGGGTATATCCGGCGCCATGACCTTTTGGGCCTTTGGCACTCCAATAAAGGCTGATGTATGGCCGGTGCCATCGGTATTTGTGGCGCGGAGTTCATAATTTCCTGCGTCAGGAATAGTCACTTCAATGTCATAGGTCTCAGCAATGGCGTGCTTAAGACGTCTGACCTTCACCGGCTGGACATCTATCCCATCTACGGCAACTATAGTCATTGGGCCACCGGCAAATTCAATATTAAAATAGCTGCTGGCAGCGGCATTAATCATGCGAATGCGTACGGTTTCGCCGGGCTGTGCCGTGGCCAATTGTGTTTCCATATCACCATTGGCCAGATGGGCATCATATCCCACATCTGACAGGTCCATGGGGCCCATGCGCGTCAAGCTTCCTTGGAGGCGATTCTTGATGGCGGGCCAGCCATGGGCAATGACCTTGTCCCAGCTTTGCACACTGCCTTTCTTGCGGGCATACCAGTCACCATCCCGCTTCAGATTGCGCAGGATTTGTTCCGGGTTTTCATTGGTCCAGTCTGACCAGACAAGCATAAGGTCTTGTTGTGTGTCAGCATGGTGATGATGGTGATGCTCTGAGCGGGGCAACAGGCGGATGGGGCCATAAATGCCGCGTTCTTCCTGTAGGCCTGTATGGCTGTGATACCAGTAGGTGCCTGTATGTTTGATCTTGAAGCGGAAGGTAAAACTTTCGCCAGGCCCAATAGGGCGGGTATTTAACCAGGGCACACCGTCCTGATCTGGTGGCAATAAAATACCATGCCAGTGTACGGAACTTTCCACATTCATATTGTTGTGGAAGGTGACCTCCAATGTATCGCCAAGATAGGCTTCGATCAGGGGCGCGGGAACGCTGCCGCCAATGGCCATGGCCCGTACTGGCACACCGGTTTTATTCAGGGTGATATAGTCAATATTAAATTCATAACGTCTCACCTCTGCCGTTGCTGGTAGGGAGAGTGAAGCGATGCTGATAAGCATCAAAATCATAAGTCGCATTTGTCGTCCTGATTACGTGTTCAAAATGGTTTGAAGGCACATAATTAGGTGCGGGGTGGCGGTGATTGTGGGGTGAAAGAAACAGAATTAGGAATGTTGAACCGGGGAAGGTCATCCCCATGTCGATTAAAATGTGGGGTATGCAGAAAGGCTAATGGCAGTGTAATGGCACTGACAACAGCACATTGCACGGCGCATGATTTAGTGGCGTTATCAGTTTTTTCTGATGTGGATTGAGATAGGGAAACATCTGCATGTCCCGCACATTCTTCTATAGTGGAAACAGATAATTCATGTGTTGAAATTTCTGACGTGGTCATGTGTAGGACATGGCAGTTTTGGGAAAACGCAATAGTAAGTGGCCCCATTATAATAATCGCGATTATAAGGAGGGGAGTTACGGTATATGTGACTTTCCGCATCATTGTTATCCGGCCTATTTCTTATACAGCTCACCCGGGTCGGTCACGACATCTGCAATAATATTGACCCCGTCATTGCCCGCTTCCAGATAAAAACAATTGCGCCGGCCCGTGTGACAGGCCACGCCGTCCTGGTGGACTTCCAAAAGGATGGTGTCTGCATCGCAGTCATAGCGGAAGGCCTTTAGACTTTGCACCTGACCAGAACTTTCACCTTTGCGCCAGAAGTTATTGCGGGATCGTGACCAATAGCAAACCCGTCCTGTGGTCAGGCTTTCGCGGACCGCATCCGCGTTCATCCACGCCATCATTAATACTTCGCCGGTATCATGCTGCTGGGCGATAGCCGGGATTAGGCCGCGATCATCAAATTTAAGGGCGTCCACCACATCATTGATGACATTTCCGGGGAGGGGGTACTGAATTTTCGTCATTCTTTGTTCCTGCCAAAAGGCTTTGTAAGTATAGTAGGTTACTATATAACATTTTGTGACGTTCGCAGTGAAGCGGTGATTTAATATTTAAGCAGGTCCTGATGCCACATCATATTCTGAAAGACCATGACCATAATCAATGTATTTCTTCGGCTTTGCGTTCAGCAGAGGATATTTGCCTTCAACGTGGCATTAAGCTGACGCAAATTCGCCGTCAGGTGTTGGAGATTATCTGGCAGGGGCATCAACCTTCTACGGCTTATGATATTCTTGATTGCCTCTCTCAACAGCAAAACAAGAAAGTGGCCCCACCAACGGTATATAGGGCGTTGGACTTTCTGCTGGATAACGGTTTGATCCACCGGCTGGAATCCATGAATGCCTATATTGGCTGTGATGCACCGACCACCCCACACCAAAGTTGTTTTCTCATCTGTTCTCATTGTCGGTCTGTGGCTGAATTGCATGATATGCCCATTTACGCCGCGCTGGCGGAGGAGGTGCGACAGGAAGGCTTTAAAGCCAAAGGCATCATGATTGAAGTAAAGGGTGTCTGTGCCGATTGCGTTGAACAGGGACAGAGCGCGTGACCGCTTTACTCGAGCTGGATCATGTCTGCAAAAAATTCCACGGCAATACTGTGCTGGATAATGTGAGCCTGTCTGTGAGCAAGGGAGAGATTGTGACACTGATTGGTCCCAATGGTTCCGGAAAAAGTACATTGATGCGCATTGCTCTGGGATTGGAAAAACCGGATCAGGGGCGGGTGCAAAGACAGCCGAAATTGCGGATTGGTTATATGCCGCAAAAAGTGAACGTAGAAGCCACGATGCCGCTGACAGTCAAACGGTTTCTAGAATTGCGCCCGAAAACGCGGCTGGATGGAATCAAAAGACGGCTGGATGAAGTAAGGGGGGGGCATTTACTGGATAAGCCCTTTCGCACCCTGTCTGGTGGAGAAATGCAGCGCGTACTATTAGCCCGCGCCATTTTAGGGGACCCGGACTTTCTGGTTTTGGATGAGCCTGTTCAGGGTGTCGATATCGTTGGGCAGGAAGAATTATATGAATTAATCGGTAATATTCGTGACCGACATCAGTGTGGTGTTTTAATGGTATCCCATGATTTACATCTGGTGATGGCCCAGACCGATCATGTTCTCTGTCTAAATAAACATGTGTGTTGTCACGGCGCGCCCGATAAAATTATTGAACACCCGGATTATTTATCTTTATTCGGGGCGTCGTCACAGAATATTGCTGTATACAGTCATCATCATGACCATCACCATGATGCTGCGGGGCAGGTGATTCCCGGAGAGCATACAGAGCATTGCCGCCATGATTGAGCAATTTATCATATACGCGATTATTGCCGGACTATGTGTTGCTATTCCTGCGGGGCCGATGGGAACAATCCTTGTCTGGCAGCGGATGGCTTTTTTCGGGGATGCTTTGTCACATACGGCATTGCTGGGGGTCGTGCTGGGTGTGATAACGGGGTTAAATATTGATATAACGGTGATCGTTATATGTTTTGTCGTGGCCTCACTACTCGTTTTT
Source organism: Kordiimonas sp. (assembly GCA_002700365.1). GTDB lineage: Bacteria > Pseudomonadota > Alphaproteobacteria > Sphingomonadales > Emcibacteraceae. The sequence goes on from PADB01000012.1 coordinate 320,267, forward strand.
TTAGGCCATCGGGATAGTTTATCCACAGATACGGTTTTGGGCATTTCATCCCATGCCACATTAGCTTTTGGCCTCATTGCATTGTCTGTGACAACTGCAGGACAGACTGACCTCTATGGGTTGCTTTTTGGCGATATTTTATCAGTGCAGATTGAAGAACTTTATTGGCTTGCTGGTGGTGGTGTGCTGATGTTGTTGGCCTTGGCGTTGTTATGGAAATCCATATTAATGGTCATTATTAACGAGGACTTGGCCCAAGTAGATGGTGTTTATGTGCTTATTGCAAAACTTACGTTTATGGGCCTGATGGCCCTTATTGTAAGTATGGCAATGAAGGTCGTTGGCGTGATGTTGATAACGGCGTTGTTAATTATCCCTGCGGCAACAGCACGAAGGCTTTCACGATCACCCGAGCAGATGGCCGCTTTCGCCAGTTTTACAGGAGCCGTTGCAGTTTTATTGGGTATTTCTGCATCTTACCTATGGGACTGGCCTGCGGGTCCAGCCATTGTCGCCATGGCAACGGGGGCATTTACAGTCAGTTTACTGATCCCATTAAGGCATTAATCACTTTCCGCCAGAAGGCGTGCAAAACCAGCACTCAGATCCTCTATCAGATCTTCTGGATCTTCCAGACCAATATGTAAACGCAGCAACGGACCCGGGGCGGACCAATTGGTTGCTGTGCGATATTTTTTCAGCCCGTGATAGGCCAAGATAAGACTTTCATAGCCCCCCCATGAAAAGCCCATTTTAAAATGCTGCATGCCATCTAACATTGCGGTGACAGCTTTTTCACTCCCTGATTTGAGGACGAAGGAGAATAAGCCGGTGGAGCCGTCAAAATCACGCGCCCAGATATCATGACCAGGAAAATCAGCAAGGGCAGGGTGGCGCACATGATCTACGCATTCATGCTGCTGAAGCCAGTGGGCTACGGTGAGCGCATTCTTTTCATGCTGCTTTAACCGCACATCGAGCGTCCTAAGGCCGCGAAGGGCTAGGTAAACATCGTCCGGGGCGGCACAATAGCCAAGCTGATAACTATTCTCCCGTAGCTGCTCATAATTTTCTTTATTTGCAATTGCCGCGCCCAGCATCGCATCTGAATGTCCGACAATATATTTTGTCGCGGCCTGCACAGAGACATCAACGCCATGTTCGAGGGGGCGAAAATACAGGGGACTAGCCCATGTGTTATCGAGGATAACCTTGACCCCATACTTCTTTGCAATTTTTGTGATTGCGGGGACATCCTGAATTTCCATGGTGATAGATCCAGGAGATTCTAGAAAAATCAGGCTTGTATTTTTTTTGATCAGGGATCCTATGCCATCAGCGATTTGCGGATCGAAATAGGTTGTCTCGACGCCCATACGCTTTAGTTGCTGATCACAAAAATTGCGTGTGGGATCATAGACGCTATCTGACACCAGTATATGGTCACCGTGGGCCACAAAAGCCAGGATAGAAGCACATACAGCCGCCAGTCCTGAAGGATATAAGCTACATCCTGCGCCGCCCTCTAATTCTGTAAGGGCTTCCGCAAGGGCAAAGCTTGTGGGGGTGCCGCGGCGTCCATAGTACAGGGAGGTGTCACGGTTACGGATGGCATTATTAAGGTCTGCAACCGTATCAAACAATACTGTAGAGGCATGGTAAACGGGTGGATTTACGATACCATGGGTCCAATCTTTACGACGGCCTGTCTGCACAATGAGGGTGTTTTTTTTCATGTAAAAAGATCATTCTGTTGCAACGGGGCAATCTTCTTTCGCGCCCCATTCAGACCAAGAGCCATCATATAAAGCAACATGCCGATGACCAACCATATAGAGCCCTAAGGTCAATACCGCAGCGGTTATTCCTGAACCGCAGCTCGTCGTGATCGGCTTGTTTAAATCAACGCCTGCCTTTTCAAATATAGTCCTGATTTCGTCAGGGGATTTAAAAGTGTAATCGCTTTCATTGAGAAGCTTGCTAAAGGGCACGTTCAAGGCATTAGGGATATGACCAGAACGTATACCGGGGCGGGGGTCTTGTTCCTGACCGGAGAAACGGGCTGGGCTGCGCGCATCAACTATTTGTTCCTTTTGCGTATCCAGGTTTTGTTTAATTTGTTCGCAATTACGGATCAGGGTTGTATCGACACGGGCGGTAAAATGTCTTTCACGCGTCTTTGCGGGCAAATCTTCGACGGGGCGTTCTTCCATAGTCCATTTACGTAAACCACCATCCAGCACAGCGACGTCATGATGTCCAAATATTTTCAGCATCCACCATACCCGGGCAGATGAACAGACATTGCTGCTGTCATAGACGATAATACGATTACCATCCCCAAGGCCGAGTTGACGCATTCGTGAGGACATTTTTTCAGAACTGGGAAGCATGTGAGGTAACGGATTGTCACTGTCACAAATTTCATCAATATCAAAAAAGGTGGCACCGGGTATGTGCATCGTTTCAAATTCTGATCTTGCATCACGACCACTGGCGGGCATATGCCAACTGGCATCAATAATGCGTATATCAGGGGCCGAAAGATGATCTTCTAACCACTGGGTTGAAACGAGTGCGGGAATTTCCTGTCGCATTTATTATATCCTCCACCTAGTTTTCCATATTCGATTAGCCCGTGATATGGCTTGTTAGAATTAATGAGCTTTTGATAACCAGTCGGGACAGGGTAAGCCTTTTTCCCGTAAAAAATCAGGATTGAATAATTTACTTTGGTAACGCGTGCCGTAATCACAAAGAATTGTGACAATACGATGCCCTGGTCCCAGTTCACGGGCGAGTTTAACCGCCGCAGCGACATTAATACCTGATGACCCCCCAAGACATAGTCCTTCATGAATAAGCAAGTCGTGAACGATCCTAACCGCATCTGTATCTGGAATTTGATATGCCTGATCTACAGTCAAATCTTCCAGGTTTGCTGTAATGCGTCCTTGGCCAATTCCCTCGGTAATTGAGCTGCCTTCGGCTTTCAGCTCGCCTGTTTTATAGTAACTGAATAAAGCCGCCCCCATAGGGTCTGCCAGCGCGATTTTGATGTCAGCCTTTTGCTCACGGATAAACTGACTGACGCCTGCTAATGTACCCCCGCTGCCAACCGCACATGTGAAAGCATCAATGGTTCCGTCTGTCTGTTGCCAGATTTCGGGGCCGGTTGTTTCATAATGGGCGCGTTTATTTGCGGTATTGTCAAATTGATTAGCCCATATGGCGCCGTTGCTTTCTGTCTCGTTAAGTTCAGCGGCAAGACGCCCTGAAGCCCGCACATAATTATTCGGATCGCGATAAGGGACAGCAGGGACGAGGATTAATTTGCACCCTATCAGGGTCAGCATGTCTTTCTTTTCTTGGGACTGTGTTTCGGGCATAACGATAACGGTCTTATATCCCAAGGCATTTCCAACTAAGCCCAGTCCAATACCAGTATTTCCTGCGGTGCCTTCGACAATGGTGCCGCCCGGCTGAAGGAGGCCTTTTTCTTCTGCATCACGCACGATGTAGAGGGCTGCGCGATCTTTGACAGACCCACCGGGGTTCAGGAATTCTGCTTTTCCCAAAATGTCACAGCCTGTCTCTTCTGAAAGCTTACGTAAACGGATGAGGGGGGTGTTCCCGATTGCTTCTATAAAGCCATTACGAATATCCATTGTAGACCTGCACTGTACCATTATTATGTGTGTATTTTAGAGCTTATCATAACAACATAGGTCTTTTATTGAAGGGGTGTTTTTTCAGTTACGAAATAAAATTAGTCTTCTGTCCATTCGACAGAACCCCTAAATTCGTGTAAGCCGTAAAAACAGATAAAGAATGATCGAAGGCACAGGTAAGATCGATGACCAATACACACTATGATGGCTTATCACAGTTGGGACAAAAAACGGATTTGCCGACGACCCCTGAAGCGGCTGTTTTGGAAAAAATCCCCAACCCGCATCCTGATGTTGCTTATAATGTACGCTTCAGTTGTCCTGAATTTACCTCTCTCTGTCCGGTGACGGGACAACCCGACTTTGCGCATCTGGTGATTGATTATATTCCCGCAGAGTATTTGATTGAAAGCAAATCCCTGAAACTCTACCTACATTCTTTTCGTAATCATGCTGGTTTTCACGAAAAATGCACCGTTGGGATTGCGAAACGTTTAATTGAAACGCTCTCACCTTTATGGTTGCGCATTGGGGGATATTGGTATCCCCGCGGGGGCATGCCGATTGATGTGTTCTATCAAACAGGGCAGATCCCGGAAAAAGTATGGATACCAGAACAAGGGGTTAGTAACTATCGCGGCCGTGGATAAGTAACAGATCACGCTGCACGAAAGCCACGACTATATGATGGTTTATGGAATGTCTAACAGCTTATGCGTTTGCAGACTTAAGCGCCATTGCGGATGAGCAAGGCAATATTCAAGGGCTTCTTTTGTGTGTGGCGCCGCTATATCCGCGTCATCATTAAGTGGTGCTTTGGGTTGTAAAAAGAAATGTTTAAAATCCAGATCCGCATATAATTCCGGTAAGGCATCACTTTGCGGATAAACTAGTTTTAATTCATCACCGCGAAAGACCACGAGGTCAGTCCCTGCCTTGGGACTTATACAAACCCAATCAACACCGACGGGCACAGGGCAGGTTCCATTACTTTCGATGGCGATTTCAAAACCCAGTTTTTTGCACTGGTTAATGAGCGTATCATCTAATTGCAAAAGGGGCTCTCCTCCCGTAAAGACCACATAAGGCTTTCCGGTATCATTATGCGTATGCTGAAGCCATATATCCTGTATTAATTGCGATAGCCTTTCAGCAGTATATTTTCCTCCGTTCAGACCGTCCGTTCCCACGAAGTCAGTATCACAAAATTGACAGATCGCATTTTTGCGATCTTCATGACGGCCACTCCACAAGTTGCAACCGCTAAAACGGCAGAAAACAGCTGCGCGTCCGGATTGCGCGCCTTCACCTTGTAAGGTGTAGAATGCTTCCTTAATGCTATAGGAATTATGGTTGTTCATGTGATGTACTTGATGGGATCTATGATGCCGTTTTCACGAAACCCTTTGAGACGCAGTTTGCAGGCATCACATTGTCCGCATGATGCCCCTTTTTCGTCTGGGTCATAACAACTGGTAGTCAGGCTATAATCTACACCCAGGGACAAACCTTTTTGGATAATCTCTGCTTTTGTCATATCAATGAGAGGCGCATGAATGGTGACTTTTTCGCCGCTAACGCCGGATTTTGTAGCTAGGTTAGCCATCTGCTCATAAGAACGAATATATTCAGGGCGACAATCCGGGTAGCCGCTGTAATCCATTGCGTTCACCCCTATGAATATGTCATAGGCTTTAAGGACTTCGGCCCAGGCCAAGGCATAAGAGAGAAAGATCGTGTTACGTGCAGGAACGTAGGTGACTGGAATTTCAACATCCATCTCACTTTCTGTACGTCCCTTTGGAACCGGGATGTCATCAGTGAGTGCCGAGCCGCCAAAACCCCGCAAATCTATATTGGCAATGACATGCTTTGCGGCGCCTTGTTTCACAGCAATATTCGCGGCAGCATCCAATTCAATTGTATGACGCTGTCCATACTGGAAACTAAGCGCATAAGTTTCATACCCTTGCTGTAGAGCCATGGCAAGGCAGGTTGATGAGTCAAGTCCGCCACTCAACAATACGACAGCTTTTCTTTTTTCCGGATTATTCATGTTGCTATAGATTTATAAGTTTTCAACAGTGCCTTATGCTATGCATATGACAATTTACATTCCCTGTGAGGGGTGTTGTGCTCATAGCACATCATAACCAAAAGGTTAAATGGCAAAAGCTAAATTCAGAGAGGTAAGAATGCCCTTCAAACCACCTGTGGCCCGGCGGCATATTCATACGCGGCAGATCAAGTGTGATGGCTATGAACGTAAAGATGGCCTTTGGGATATTGAAGCACGAATGACAGATATAAAGTCATATGACTTTCCCAATTTATGGCGTAAGACAATTCATGCAGGCGAACCTATTCATGAAATGCTCTTGCGGATTACATTGAATAATGAGCTTGTCGTCCAAGGTGTTGAAGCCATTACAGAAAACAGTCCATTTGAAATCTGTCCTCAAGTGACAGCGCAATACCAATTGTTAATTGGACTCAAGATCGGGCCGGGGTGGCGACGAGCGATTAAGCAAAAATTGGGGGGTGTGAAGGGGTGTACACATTTAACGGAATTACTAGGCCCAGTGGCCACAACGGCCATCCAGACTATATACTCGCTATTGCAACGTCGCAGTGGGCGTAAAGATTTTAACCCAACGGCAGGGAAAAATGATAAACCCTCGATGTTAAATAGTTGTTATACATGGGGGGAGGGGTCAGAAATGATACGGCAGAACTACCCGGATTTTTATGTAAAAACCGAGAACTCGTCCGACTTAAATACCAAAGAATAATGTTAATCCCTTTATTCCTATAGAAAAGGCCCGGTACATTTACATGACCGGGCCTTAATTCTGGCTCCCCGAGCAGGACTCGAACCTGCGACAAATAGATTAACAGTCTACTGCTCTACCAACTGAGCTATCGGGGAATTTCCCTTGCGGGAAAATTCTTTTATATGCGGCAGATTGTTGCCAACGCCGCCCTTATACAAATAGTTTTTTCGAATGCCAATAGAGAAATTCAAAAAAAATTCGCATTTTGACAGGGTAAAATTCGTTCCATATATGGAGGCGCGGACCGGAATCGAACCGGTGTACACGGATTTGCAATCCGCTGCGTAGCCACTCCGCCACCGCGCCAAATTTTCAAAAAACACTTATACCCTGCAAGCAGGCTAATACTTATGAAATACACCATAAAATTCAAGGCCTGCTTGCTAATGGCTGTGGCTTTTCGCATATTCGGTTATCTTTGGCAAGATGAAAACATGGCTTTCTCTTGAAGAGAGGTGAAAGCACCGTTGTCAATCATTGCGAATGACAGTATACAGACCGAAATCATGTGATTATTCAGGAAAAGAACCATGACCTCATTTGCGCAAGCCCGCAGTCATATGGTGGAAGGACAGATCCGCCCCAATAAAGTCACCGATGAAGCTCTATTGGACGTAATGGCAGCGATTCCTCGTGAAAAATTTGTTCCAAAGCCACTACAGGGTGTGGCGTATCTTGATGAAGACCTTTTGGTCGGTGATAATCGCTATATGATGGAACCTATGGTCTTTGCCCGTTTATTAGATGCAGCAAACATAAAAGAAACGGATGTGGTTTTGGATATTGCCTGTGGCCGGGGTTATTCTTCTGCGGTTCTATCCAAATTGTCCGAAGCCGTTGTTGCTTTGGAAGATAATGAGGAATTAGCAAATTATGCGACAGATCAGCTTGCAGAAATCGGCTGTGACAATGTTGCTGTTGTTACCCGCGACTTGACCAAAGGATATCCGGAACAAGGGCCGTATGACATTATTCTTATTAATGGTCTCGTTGAACACGTTCCGTCAGAACTTATTGACCAGCTATCACCAGAAGGGCGACTGTTATGTGTCATGGCGATCAATGGCGTAGGTAAAGCATGTTTGTTTACGAACTTTAATGGTGTCAAAGGCCGGCGGGAAATATTCGAAGCTTCGGTCCCCGCGCTGGAGTCCTTTACGCAAGAAAAAGGGTTTACTTTCTAAGAAAGAAGTCCTTAGCTTCATTCTTTGTTTACCATGTTATGTTAGTTGCTTAAGCATCCTTAAACTTTTCATAAAAAATGAAATGAGCCGTCATATGCGCAAAATTAGCCTGCTTACTTCTCCTGTTATGTTGGCCTTGTCTTTAGCAATGCCCGTTTCCGCTGAAACACTGCAGGAAGCATTGGTTTCTGCCTACCTCAATAATCCACAACTAGAGGCTCAACGGGCCTCAGTTCGCGCAACGGATGAGAATATTAATCAGGCAGCTTCAGGCTGGGGCCCAACGATTGCCGCGACGGGCTCCTACAGTCGCAAGACGACCGAAGGGAGTAGCGTATTTTCACCTTCAAATAAGCTGACGACCGATCCGCGAAGTGTACAGGTTTCAATAGATCAGCCGCTTTTCAGGGGCTTCCAAACAGTCAATAGTATCAGAGAAGCCGAGAACGCTGTTAAAGCTGCGCAAGGGGGACTCGCGGATACAGAGCAAGACATTCTTCTCAGTGCTGTTACGGCTTTCGTTGATGTGAGACGCGATGAATCCGTTGTTGAGTTAACACGTAATAATGTCAAGGTTTTGCGTCGCCAACTGGAAGCGAGTGAAGACCGTTATCGTGTTGGTGAAATTACACGCACAGATGTTGCGCAATCAAAGGCCCGTTTGTCACGTTCCATTTCTGAAAGAACACAGGCCGAAGCCTCTCTCACCGCGAGCCGTGCTGCCTATCAGCGCATTATCGGCGCAATGCCAGGCAGTTTGAGTGGAGGGGCGACTTTACCGCCTTTACCAAAAAGCGAACAAGAGGCTATCGAAATTGCGAAGCAGGAAAGCCCCGTTCTGGCGAGTGCGCGCTATAGTGAAGAAGCTGCACGCAATAATGTTAACAAGCAGTACGGCGGGCTATTGCCACAAGTGAGCCTTAATGCCAGTTATGGAAAAGCCTGGGAAAACTTTAACCAAAGCGACCAGACGGAGACACGCCAGGTGACTGCGCAGTTAACGATCCCCCTATACCAGGCAGGCGCGCAATCGTCCCGGATTAGGCAGGCAAAGCAAACCGAATACCAGCGCCGATATGAGCGTATAGCGGCCGAACGGGGTGTAAAGGCTGGCGTACAGATAGCATGGGAAAGTTTGCGTGAGGCGACTGCACGCATAAAATCAACCGAAGCACAGATACATGCCAATGAAATCGCTCTTGAAGGGGTTAAGCAGGAAGCGGAAGTTGGGGCGCGAACAACACTAGATGTGCTGGATGCCGAACAGGAATTACTGGATTCAAGAGTGAGCAACGTTCGTGCTGTAAGAGACCAGATTGTCGCCGCTTACCAGTTGTTACGCAGTGTTGGGCGGCTTTCTGCCAGAAACCTTCAATTACCTGTTGCGTATTATGATGCCAATGACGATGCACATAGAAACAGTTATCGTGCTTATGGGTGGGGAACCGGGGATGTGGAAGCATGGAAGGCCAGCGCAAACTAAACGCGTTTTCCAAACTTTAAGATATAGTTCGCTATAGCGTTTTGAGCCTTTCTTGAAACTTTCTTGGGCGTTTCTTGAGCGTAGTCATATTTCCTTGTGGCAAAACGCGTAAAAAGTGTTTATGACTCAATAGAGATAGAAAAGATTGTCCTTTCTGTATCCATGGGGAGCGATACAAATACGGGTTGAGAGGAAATGAGCGAAAACGCGCAACAAGACGAACCAACGATGGAGGAAATCCTCGCATCGATTCGTAAAATTATTTCTGAAGATGATGAAGAAGGTGAGAAAAGGACAGCTGAGCCTGAGGAATCTTCTGCGGAAGACGCCGTGCCTGAACCTGTCGTGGACACAACTTCTGAAACTGAATCCACTGAGGCGGAGAACGATGATGTTCTCGAGCTGACGGATGATATGACTGAAGAACTCGATGAGTTTGAAGAAAATGTGTCCGCTATGGCTCCAGAAGCGGAAGATACCCAAATTGAAGAGGAAGAAGTTCCTCCTTCTGAACCCGAAGAGCCGGAGCCTTTACCTGATGTGAAGCCTGCTGACCATACTGATTTTAACAGTATCGATGATGTAGACCCTGCCGAAGGAAATGACGTCCTGATGTCAGATGCTCAGGCGTCTGCTGCAATGGCCCAGTTTGGTTTTCTTTCTGATGTGCTGACTAAAGGCTATGAAGGGTCTGAAAATACGCTGGAAGCATTGGTTCGTGAACTCTTAAAGCCTATGTTAAAAAGTTGGTTGGATGAAAACTTGCCGCCTATTGTAGAGCGTATGGTAGCAAAAGAAATAGCCCGGCTTGCACGTACCAAACAAAAATAACAGTGAGCTTATTTTCAGAGTTGATCTCATAGCCTGACGGTCATATACCTCAATCCACAAATCTTAGCGGATACTCTCCGTCTCCTCACAGTTATCAGAAAACGGATTTCTCGATGCTTGAAAAAAAATATCAGGCCGCAACATCAGAACATAAATGGTATGAGCATTGGGAAAAGAGCGGCGCCTTTAAAGGTGGACAACGCCCTGACGCAGAAACGTATTCAATTGTATTACCTCCCCCAAATGTGACCGGCAGCCTGCATATCGGGCATGCACTAAATCACACATTGCAGGATATTCTTATCCGTTTCGAACGTATGCGGGGGAAAGATGTCTTATGGCAGCCCGGTATGGATCATGCTGGCATTGCGACACAAATGGTCGTGGAACGTCAATTGGATGCCCAGGGCGTGTCACGCTATGATTTGGGACGTGAAAAATTTTTGGAACGCGTATGGGAATGGAAAGAGGAATCGGGCGGCACCATTTTCAATCAGATGCGTCGTCTAGGGCAATCATGTGACTGGAGCCGCCAGCGCTTTACCATGGATGACGGCTTTTCCGAGGCTGTGCTGAAAGTTTTCGTCAAATTACATGAAGAAGGTCTTATTTATAAAGACAAGCGTTTGGTAAACTGGGACCCCAAACTGAAAACGGCAATCTCTGATTTGGAAGTTGAGCAAAAAGAGGTCAATGGCCATTTCTGGCATTTCCGATATCCGGTAGAGGAAGAAGAGGGGCGGTATATTGTCGTTGCCACGACCCGACCGGAAACGATGTTAGGGGATACGGCCGTGGCGGTGCATCCTGATGATGAACGCCATAAAGATTTGATCGGAAAATATCTAATACTGCCTTTGGTTGGCCGCCGTATTCTTGTGGTTGCGGATGAGCATGCCGATCCGGAACAGGGATCAGGTGCTGTAAAAATCACGCCAGCCCATGATTTTAATGATTTTGTTGTGGGGCAGAGACACAATCTGGAAAAAATAAATATTCTGGATGAAAATGCCTGCTTAAATGAAAATGTGCCCGAGAAGTATCAAGGGTTGGATCGTTATGCGGCGCGTTCCCAAATCGTTGCAGATATGGAAGCTGCTGGCTATCTCGAGAAAATCGAAGAACGATTACATACGGTGCCTTACGGTGATAGATCCGGTGTCGTTATCGAGCCGTGGTTGACCGATCAATGGTATGTTAATGCCGCAGAATTAGCGAAACCAGCCATTAAAGCTGTTGAGGATGGCCAGACGAAATTTGTTCCAAAACAATGGGAAAAAACTTATTTCGAATGGATGTATAACATTGAACCGTGGTGCATTTCACGCCAACTGTGGTGGGGGCATCGTATTCCTGCGTGGTACGGACCGGATGGGGAAATATTCGTCGCTTTATCTGAAGAACAGGCACAAGAAAAGGCGCGTAAGCATTATGGCGAAGATAAAACTCTGACGCGTGATCCAGATGTTTTAGATACCTGGTTCTCATCAGCCCTTTGGCCTTTTGGGACACTGGGCTGGCCGGAAGATACCAAAGCCTTAGAACGTTTTTATAAAACAGATGTTCTGGTGACCGGGTTTGATATTATTTTCTTCTGGGTTGCGCGAATGATGATGGATGGCCTTCATTTCATGCGTGATGAAGAAGATAAAGCCGAAGTTCCTTTTCATACTGTGTATGTTCACGCTCTAGTCAGAGATGAGCATGGCCAAAAGATGTCGAAGAGTAAGGGGAATGTTATAGATCCTCTGGAGCTCGTGGATAACTATGGTGCTGATGCATTGCGCTTTACTTTAGCAGCCATGGCGGCGCAGGGACGGGACCTAAAACTCTCCGAAAAACGTGTGGAAGGCTATCGTAACTTTGTCACAAAGTTATGGAATGCAGCACGTTTTTGTGAAATGCATGATTGCCACGGGGCAGGGGAATTAGATTTAGATAATTTGTTACTCACCAATAATAAATGGATCGTTGGCGAAGTAACGAAGACTGCTTCTAATCTCAATCAGGCTCTGGAAGATTATCGCTTTAACGAAGCTGCTGGTGCGATTTATCATTTTACGTGGGGGACATTCTGTGATTGGTTTATCGAGCTGTCCAAGCCGTTACTTAATGGCGATAATGTAGCAGAAAAGATAGAAACCCGGCAGACGGCAGCGTGGGTATTGGATCAAATACTGAAAATGCTGCACCCCTTTATGCCCTTCGTCACCGAAGAACTGTGGCAATCTCTCTCCTCAACACGTGAGACGGATTTGATTGTGGCTCCATGGCCGGAATTATCTTCTGATTTGATTAATAATAACGCCTCAGAAGAAATGAATTGGGCCATTGCCTTAATTTCAGAAATTCGTACCGGACGCGCGGAAATGAATGTGCCAGCGGGGGCCAAGATTGAAATGCATATTCAAGGGGCTAATGAAAGCAACCTGAAGGCATTGTCAGCACATGAAGAAGTTATAAAACGACTGGCGCGTATATCAGACATTATCTGTATAGACGGGGAAGGGCCAAAAGGCTCTGCGCAAATTGTTATTAAAGAAGCAACTGTTTTTCTCCCCTTGGCGGGGGTTATTGATGTCGAGCAAGAACAGGCCCGCTTGACCAAGTCTCTGGACAAAATAGAAAAAGAGATGGGCGGTATTAAAGGGCGCTTAAATAACGAAAAGTTTATTTCGAAAGCGCCGGAGTCTGTTGTTGCGGAAAATAAAAGCAATTTAGCGGATGCAGAAGAAAAGGCCGCAAAACTAAGAGCTGCACTGGCCAGGTTGGCCAGCCTTGCGCAGTGAGGGTATCCTAGGCGGTTATATTAGTCTTGTGCGTTTTACACTGCTATCTGCTAGGCTTAGCGTGTAACGATGACAGGGGACCAAATGCCTGATATTGGCTTTACACATATCGCCTTACCCGCAACGGACCTGGATGCCAGTGCGGCTTTTTATCAGAAATATGCCGGTTTCCATATCGTTCACGACCGGGTCGACGAAGATGGGGAGCATCGTGTCATTTGGTTGAGCGATGGACGTAGGCCGTTCGTATTAGTTCTCATTCAGGTAGACTATATTCGTCATGCATTAGGGCCGTTGTCCCATTTAGGGGTGAGCTGTCACTCGCGCGCAGACGTTGATGCAATGGCGAAAATGGCAAAAGCGGCAGGATGTTTACGTGAAGGTCCCTATGATTTAGGGCAACCGGTTGGTTACATTGTGCTTTTGGCCGATCCTGATGGCCACACATTAGAGCTTTCCTATGGGCAGGAAGTCAGAATGGCCGTAGAAGAGACGGACATGCCGCCGGCATATGACTGACTTCTTCCCAAAGGGTGTTGAAAAATAGAATTTAGGCGGCCAACTGGCACCATACCGGGGTATGGTCTGATGCTTTTTGTTTGCCCCGTGGTTTGCGATCAATTTCACAAGCAACTAAAATATCAGCGGCCTGCGGTGAAAGCAGTAAATGGTCAATTCGAACACCATTGTCCTTCTGCCATGCGCCGCCCTGGTAATCCCAAAAGGAATAATCTGGGCCAGAAGGCTTAAAAGTGCGAAAAGCATCTGTGAGCCCCAGATTTAAAAGCTGCCTATAACGTGAACGACTTTCTGGCCGACAAAGTGCATCATCTTTGAAAAGTGCGGGATTATAGCAATCTTCGTCCTTGGGGCAGACATTGTAGTCTCCGGCAAGGATAAATTTCTGTTCTGAAGCAATTAATTCTTTCGCTCGGACAACAAGGTGGTCCATCCAGCGCAATTTATAGTCAAATTTTTCACCCGGAGTAGGATTTCCGTTTGGCAGATACAAGCAACCAATACGCACATTCCGAATTGTGGCTTCTATATAACGAGCTTGAATATCTTCCTCGAAACCAGGTAATCCAATTTGCAGATCTTCTATGGGGTCTTTAGATAAAATTGCAACGCCATTATATGTTTTTTGCCCATGGGTTGCGATATGATAGCCTTTTTCGGCTATTTCCATACGTGGAAAGGCTTCATCAACGCATTTTAGTTCTTGCAGTAAGGCAACATCGGGCGAAAAATCATCCAGCCATTCCAAAACACGCGGTAGGCGGGCTTTTATGGAATTTACATTCCAGGTCGCAATTTTCATTAGGCGTTCAGTTCCCTATATAGAAAATGATGTACCGCAACCACATGAGGCTGTCGCGTTTGGATTTTTAACAACAAATGCAGCACCAACAAGATCTTCTACGAAATCGACCTCTGATCCTGTCATATATAAGAGCGATAATGAATCAACCAGCATTGTTACACCGTCTTTGACGACAACAATATCATCATTTTCCGCCGTTTCAACGAAACTGAAATGATATTGAAAACCGGAACAGCCGCCCCCATCAACGCGGACCTTGAATTTTAAGTCGTCATTACCTTCTTTTTGCTTGAGCACTGCAATACGTTTTGCCGCGTTAGCAGATAAACTCACTGGCGGCGGTACGTCTTGTCCTGTTGTATTCGCGATGTTCATACCCTGAACTCCGATTATTAAACCCGGATATTATTTTTATCTCTTTCTTTTATGTAGGTGTTAACATCCTACTGTCAATTTCTTTGGCGATAATCATGTTAAAAAAAGCACTATTGCCACGCTGTTTTAACAAAGATAATGTGCCCCCTATGACAGACACAAGAACGTTCGAAATTTTCACCCCGCAACAACAGTATGCACCATATGCTTGTCGACCTGAACAGAGTAGGGGGCGGCTTTATGATGAGCCTGGAACAGTGTCACGGTCGGCCTTTCAGCGGGACCGTGACCGAATTATTCATTCTGCCGCGTTTAGACGTCTAAAACATAAAACACAGGTTTTTGTATATCACGAAGGTGATTATTACAGAACACGGCTCACACATTCCATTGAAGTTGCACAAATTGCACGCAGTATTACCCGGGTTTTAGGGTTAAACGAAGATATTGCCGAAGCATTATCGCTTGCCCATGATTTTGGCCACACACCCTTTGGACATGCTGGCGAAGACGCCCTGAACGAAGCCATGATGCCATTTGGTGGTTTCGATCATAATGCGCAGTCATTACGTGTTGTCACAATGCTGGAGCGTCGATATGCCTCTTTCGATGGATTAAACCTGACATGGGAAACGCTGGAAGGCTTAGCAAAGCATAATGGTCCTTTATGTGCCGAAGGAAGCTTCGATAACTTACCCGAAGGTTTGGCCCTTTATAATGACCAACATAATCTGGAATTGCATACGCATGCCAGCGCAGAAGCGCAGATCGCAGCACTTTCGGATGATATTGCCTATAATAATCATGACGTTGCAGATGGTTTAAAGGCAGGCTTATTCTCAATGGATGAACTACGGACTGTGCCGTTAGTAGATGGAATAGCGGATAATGTTCGTGACGCATACGGTGACCTATCCCGGTCGCGTTTAATTCATGAAATTGTGCGCCGATTAATTAATATGATGGTCAACGACCTATTGACTGAAACACGGCGGCGTCTTAATCAATTACAACCAACCGATGCCAATGATATCCGGCAGGCTGGTCAACAGATTGTTTCTTTCTCTGCGGAGATGAAAGCGCATGATAAAGCGTTGAAATCTTTTCTGATGACGAACATGTATCGGCATTATAAAGTCAACCGTATGGCCAGCAAAGCGCGGCGGGTCATTCGCGATCTATTTTCACTTTACGTGGCTGAACCAGAATGCCTACCAACGGAATGGCGTGAGGCGGCCTTTAACGCAACAAAACAACAAAGCGCACGGTTGGTTGCGGACTTTATAGCTGGCATGACAGACCGTTATGCCCTTCTGGAACACCGAAGATTATTTGACATATCGAATTTTGAATTATGAATATATTCAATCAGTTTAAAGAAGAACTTAACCTTTTACTTCAAGAATTGTCTACTCAAAGTATTCTGCCCGACGATCTTGATGCTCGTAATATTACCGTTGAGCCACCCCGGGATGAAAAACACGGGGACATTGCCACTAACGCAGCTCTTGTTTTATCTAAACAGGCCCGCATGAAACCACGGGATCTTGCTGAATGTCTCGTTGGCCCCTTGACGGCTTTGGAGCATGTGGAGAGTGTGGAAATCGCAGGTCCCGGTTTTATCAATTTACGTTTAAGTCCGAATTACCTGGTTGCTATCGTCCTTGATGCTATTGCGGACCCTAATGGAGAATATGGGAGCTCGAATATCGGGGATGGAGAAAAAATCAATGTAGAATATGTCTCTGCCAATCCGACCGGGCCTATGCATGTAGGGCATTGCCGCGGGGCCGTATTCGGTGATGCGCTGGCGTCGTTATTGGCTAAAGTTGGCTATGCTGTCACGCGGGAATATTACATCAACGATGCGGGGGCGCAAATAGATGTGCTCGCGCGATCAGCATACTTACGTTACCGTGAGGCACTTGGAGAAGAGGTCGGAGATATCCCGGAAGGACTGTATCCGGGTGAGTATCTTGTAAGCGTTGGTGAAAAGCTAGCCAGGTTATATGGCGATAAGTGGCTTAAAGCCCCTGAGGCAGAATGGCTTACTGTCATCCGCGATTTTGCAGCTGCGGAAATGATGGACATGATCCGTGATGACCTTGCATCCTTGGGGATTTCTTTTGATCTATTCTATTCTGAAAAGACGCTGCATGATAGCGGCCGCATAGCGGATGCTCTCGCACAACTTGACGCAAAAGGCCTGATTTATGAAGGGGTGCTTGAGCCGCCGAAAGGGAAGTTGCCAGACGATTGGGAGGCGCGTCCGCAGACATTATTCAAATCTACACAATTTGGTGATGATGTGGATAGAGCTGTCAAAAAATCCGATGGAAGTTGGACGTATTTTGCGGCCGATGTTGCTTACCATTTAGACAAATATCAGCGCGGCTTTAGCCGCATGGTTGACGTATGGGGGGCAGATCATGGGGGCTATATCAAACGGGTACAGGCCGCAGTAACGGCATTGACGGATGGTGAAGGGGATTTGGACG
The DNA here is from genome assembly GCA_002700365.1 of Kordiimonas sp. Lineage (GTDB taxonomy): Bacteria > Pseudomonadota > Alphaproteobacteria > Sphingomonadales > Emcibacteraceae. Next base: position 337,256 of record PADB01000012.1, read on the forward strand.
TCAAACTATGCCAGTTAGTGCGACTGTTCAGGAATGGCGAACCCGTCAGAATGTCTAAACGGGCCGGAAACTTTGTGACTTTGCGCGATGTTGTTGATGAAGTGGGCAAGGATGTTGTGCGCTTTATTATGTTGTCACGTAAGAATGACGCAACGCTAGATTTTGACTTTTCCAAGGTAACGGAACAATCAAAGGATAATCCGGTTTTTTATGTGCAATATGCACATGCACGCATCTGTTCCGTTCGGGATAAAGCGGCTGAGCAACTCCCGGAAATTGACGAGACAGATGAAGAAGATATTGATTTATCCCTGATCCAAGATCCGGCTGAAATTCGGCTTATTAAAACCTTGGCAAATTGGCCACGTATTATCGAAAGTGCCGCCATGGCACATGAACCGCACAGGGTTGCTTTCTATCTATATGATTTAGCGTCTGATTTTCATGCTTTGTGGAACAAAGGCAACGATAATCCTGAGCTGCGTTTTATCATCGACAACAATGTTGCCCTAACACGTGCACGTTTAGTTATGATTTTGGCTGTGCGTTGGGTAATTGCTTCTGGATTGGAAATATTAGGTGTCGAGCCGGCCGAGGCAATGTAAACTGATCTGCACTAATAACGATAGAGACCTGGTTTATGAAAAACGGCCCTACAGACGACAATAATGTGCCTTGGCTGGAGCCAGTACCTGATGAATCCAATAATCATCAATTAGGGGTGCCCGTAAAAAAGGTAATAGTCGCTTTTGTATCATTATTGTTTTTTGGTCTATTCTCTTGGTTCGTATGGGATAGTTACCTGACAGGGCCAGAAGACATTCGTCAGAATAAAATTCCTCTGGTGAAAGCGGAAAAGGGTGAGATTAAAATCAAACCTACTGATCCCGGCGGGCTTAAAATACCAGATCAAGATAAACTGGTTTATAACCGCCTTAGCGGAGACGAAGAAGAAGCCCAAGTGACCGTACGTAAAACGTCAGAACTCCCATTATCTAAACCCGAAAACAGTTCAGCGTCCTTTACAGAGGGGAATGATATTCAGGCTGTCATACCTAAGGTCACCCCTGCTGAAGAAGGGAAGGCAAACAATAACGCTTCCGCGCCCCTCGTGTCTGATGACGAGCGGGTCACTGCACCTGATTCACAGGGCAATATTGCAAAGACAGAAAAACAGAAAGACGTTGAAAAACGTCCTGCACAACAGCCTCATGGGCAAAATACAACAAAGACAGTAACGACACCGCCGATAGCGATCAGCCCGCAATTTAAGGGGGCCTATATGGTCCAACTAGGGGCATTCCGGGACAAAAGCAATGCGAAGGCGTTATGGCAAAAATTACAATCCACCTTTGTTATGGAGCTGCAAAATTTGCAACCTGAATATATTATGGTCGATTTAGGGGCTAAAGGTGTCTTATACCGTCTGCGTGGGGGCGCACTTGAGACAAGAGCTGCTGCAGATCAGGTCTGCCAAAAATTGAAAGCCAAGGGGCAAGCATGCATTGTTGCGCGACGATAAATATATTCTTGGCAAAAATAATAGAGAGAGAGAATGCCCCGTCCGATTATCGTTGATTGTGCAGGCCCCATATTAAGTGATGAAGAGAAGACCTTTTTTCAGAAAATGCAGCCATATGGCTTTATTCTGTTTAAACGTCACTGCCAGTCACCCGAGCAACTTCGTCATCTGACAAAATCACTACGCGATTGTTTAGACCATGATGCAGTTCCTATCCTGATCGATCAAGAGGGCGGACGTGTGGCTAGAATGACACCGCCACACTGGAGACAGTCACCAGCAGGGGGCGTATTCGCTGACTTAGCTAAAGTTGATCTTCATAAGGCAGAAAGAGCCGTCTTCCTGAATGCCTATTTAATGGCCTGCGACCTTAAAGACGTCGGGGTGAATGTGGACTGTTATCCGCTTTTAGACATTTTACACCCGCAAACACATGACGTGATCGGCGACCGTTCTTTCGGGGAAGACGTTGATATCGTGAGCAAACTAGGGCGGAGTGCCTGTGAAGGTCTACTAAACGGTGGGGTATTACCTGTTATTAAACATATTCCCGGGCATGGTCGCGCCACATTAGATAGCCGCCATGCATTACCGCGTGTTGCCGCAAGTCGTACAGAATTGGAGCAGGATTTTGCACCATTCAGGGCGTTATGTGATATGCCCTTGGCAATGACAGCACATATTTTGTACGAAGCACTGGACCCTTCTGCATGTGCAACTCTCTCTAAGCATATTGTGCATGACATTATACGTCATGATATTGGTTTTAAGGGGGTTATTTTATCTGATGACCTGATGATGAAGGCTTTAGGGGGGACATTGAATGAGCGCGCGACTGCGGCACTAACGGCTGGCTGCGACGTCCTTTTGTTGTGTAATGCTTCGTTAGCAGAACAAAAAACGGTCCTCGAAGGTCTTGGGCTCATGTCAGACAACACGCATCGCCATGTTGATATGCATTTTCGTTACAGAGAGGAATGGGCCTCCACTGAGCATAAACCATTCCCGGATATAAAAAGCGCTAAAGCCGAATTACAACGCTTAATATCGTAATGTTAGGATAATCGTTGCTATGACCGCCGACATAATGATGACCATCTCTGTCTGGGCTATTCCCCTCCTTTTAGCGATTACTTTTCATGAGGCGGCGCACGGCTTTGTTGCATGGAAATTAGGTGATCCAACGGCCTATCAATTAGGTCGTGTCAGTTTTAACCCGTTTAAGCACATTGATACGTTTGGGACTGTCCTGCTGCCCCTGTTATTATTGGTCATGCAGGCCCCGTTTCTCTTTGGTTACGCAAAGCCCGTTCCGGTTAATTTCCATAACTTACGGCATCCCCGTACAGATATGGTCTGGGTTGCCCTTGCCGGTCCGGGCGTCAATTTATTCATTGCATTTGCCGCAGCGTTAAGCATTGGCATTATTACATTTCTACCTGTCATCACGCAGGAATGGTTTTTAGCAAATTTAATGAATACTATTCTGATTAACGTCATATTGGCGGTGTTCAATATGATTCCTATTCCGCCGCTTGATGGTGGGCGTGTCGCTGTGGGGCTTCTGCCAGATAGTTTGGCCCGACCGCTGGCGCGGGTGGAACCTTATGGTATGCTCATTCTTATCATGTTAATTTTTATAGCACCGATGATTGGGCAGGCAATCGGTATGAACCTTCACTTTTTTACATTGATTATTCAACCGATTGTAAAAGTCATCGTATCATTCATTTATGAAATTCCGCTGGCTATATTCAGTTAATGATGGCGTAATGCGGAAACATAATAGTCAAAAATGGAATAACTTTTTTGAACGACCCGGATAAACAACATAACGATAACGGTGATCAAAACACCGCGCCTTACGATAAGGGCGAGGCGGACAACCTTATCCTTAATATCGATGGTTTTGAAGGGCCTCTGGATATCCTGCTGACGTTAGCGCGCAGTCAAAAAGTTGATCTGAAACAAATTTCCATTTTACAGCTTGTTGAACAATATCTTTCTTTCATTAAACAGGCACGTCATCTTCGCCTTGAGCTAGCGGCGGATTACCTTGTGATGGCAGCGTGGCTTGCTTTTTTAAAATCATTATTATTGTTGCCTGAGGACAATAATAGCGAAGAGCCAAACGCAGAAGAACTGGCTGCACGACTGACTTTCCAGCTACAGAGATTAGAAGCTATCCGTAATGCGGCCGCAACGCTCATGTCTAGCGACCAGTTAGGACGTGATTTTTTCGTGCGCGGCGCCCCGGAAACGACAAAAATCAATAAAACTTTCACCTATGAGCTGAGTTTATATGAAATTATGAAGGCTTATGCCGACCACAGCGCACGGATGGCCGTGGGGGAAGTTAATCTGGAACGACGTCCGGTCTATACGATTGAAAAGGCTATAGAGAGGCTGGAAAGATTGGTTGGCAGTGCCATAGACTGGACCGCATTGGAAAGTTTTTTACCTCATTTTCCAGAAGACCAAGCACTACAAAAATCAGCGCGGGCCTCTATTTTTTCGGCAACCTTGGAATTAGCAAAACAGGGGAAGGTGAATTTAGTGCAGAAACAAACCTTTGGGCCTGTTTTCCTCAAAATAAAGAAGGGGGATCACAATGGTGCAGTCTGAAAATATGCGCATTCTAGAGGCTTTAATTTTTGCGTCTGATAAACCGTTGTCGACGGTGGCCTTGGGTGAACACCTTTCGGAAGGCACGGATGTAGAGGCGCTATTAGAAGAGTTGCGGCAATCTTACGAGCATCGCGGGGTGAATTTAGTTAACGTTGCCGGAAAATGGATGTTTCAGACTGCCCCTGATTTAGCCTTTTTGTTACGCAAAGAGCTGGAGGAAGAACGTCGTCTATCGAAAGCTGCTATCGAAACATTAGCAATTATAGCTTACCACCAACCAGTAACACGTGCGGAAGTTGAAGATATTCGCGGGGTTAGTATGAATAAAGGAACACTGGATGTTCTTTTAGAGACGGGCTGGGTGAGACCATTAGGCCGACGGCGGACCCCCGGACGTCCCATGACATACGGGACTTCTGAAGCATTTCTCGTTAATTTTGGCTTGAACAGTATAAAAGACCTTCCAGGGCTAAAAGAATTAAAAGCTGCGGGCTTACTGGATAATGTAAATGTGGCTCTTTTAAATCTTGTCAATCCGCAAGAAGATATTGAAGAGCAGGGGGAGCTTCCCGTAGAAAATCTCAGTTAATGCTCTGACTATCAGATGAGAAAATAATACAAACCAGTTCCGCATCAACCCTTGCACTTATACCCGGTTCGGTCTACACAATCTAATTAATAACCACTCTTAACTTCTGGAATGCAGTCGCTCCATGACTTTTGCGAGCCATAGACAACGATTTTTGTCTACCCTTGATGGTTGGTCGTGGCTCACGTTGACCATATGTGGGCTACTGATTATCCCTGTTGCCGTTGTCGTATCGTCTATTTTTATCCCCTTAACCGATATCTGGGCTCACCTGTTCGAAACTGTTCTTCAGGATTATATATTAAATACATTGCAACTGACCCTGGGAGTATTACTCGGCACATTTTTTATCGGCGTGGGGACGGCATGGTTAGTCACCATGTGTCGCTTTCCAGGAAGGCGTCTCTTTGAATGGGCGTTATTCTTGCCAATGGCTATTCCTGCCTATGTGCTGGCTTATAACTATACAGGCCTCCTGGACTTTGCCGGCCCCGTACAGACATTACTCAGGGATTTCTTCGGCTGGTCACGCAGTGATTACTGGTTTCCGGAAATACGCTCTCTCGGCGGGGCGATAACGATGTTAACCCTCGTACTATATCCCTACGTTTATATGCTATCACGTTCCGCTTTTCTCGAACAATCCGTCTGCGTGCTGGATGTCAGTCGCTCTTTGGGCTGCACACCTCATCAAGCCTTTGTCCGTGTGGCACTCCCCCTTGCACGCCCGTCTATTATGGGGGGGCTGGCCTTAGTTCTGATGGAAACGCTGGGTGATTTTGGTACGGTTGATTATTTTGCCGTTGATACTTTCACAACGGGTATTTTCCGCATCTGGTTTGGTTATGGGGAAGTCACTGCGGCGGCGCAATTATCTGCCGTGTTGATGATGTTTATCTTTATCTTGCTTTGGGTGGAACGTGCTTCACGACGTAAGGCACGTTTCTTCCATACAACCAATCGCTATCAGGCCCTGCCGAATTATCAATTAAAAGGGATTTACTCTATAGGTGCGATGCTGGCTTGTTTAATCCCGGCAACATTAGGCTTTTTACTGCCTGTGACCATTATGTTGAGCTGGAGTGTTACCTCTGGCATGAATGAACTATTCTCGGCTGAATTTATTACTCTGGGGCGGAGCAGTATGATGACCGCCCTCGTGGCGGCAATATTGACAACTTTTATCGCACTTATTTTTGTCTATGCCCGCCGTTTTTCACAGAGTCCTATTAGCCGCCTTTCTGTCAGAATCGGCACATTGGGCTACGCCGTTCCCGGTATTGTTGTCGCCGTTGGGCTGATTATTCCGATGGGATGGCTTGATAATCGCCTGGATCATTGGGCGATGGATAATCTTGGTGTTTCTACAGGGCTGATTTTCAGCGGTACATTAGCAATACTGATTTTTGCTTATTTAGTAAGATTTCTAGCCGTCGCCTGTAATGGGTTAGAAGCGTCATTGGATAAAATTACCCCTAGTATGGATGCTGCATCACGTAGTCTGGGGCTGAATTCATTACAAACACTTCGCCGCGTTCATCTGCCGATTATGTGGGGCAGTATACTAAATGCGACCTTGCTGGTTTTTGTTGATGTTATGAAAGAGCTACCAGCTACGCTGGTTCTTAGGCCTTTCAATTTTAACACCCTGGCGGTACGGGCCTATGAATTAGCAAGTGATGAAAGACTTACGGAAACGGGTCTGCCTGCATTAATCATAGTATTATTAGGACTGATCCCTGTTATTATCCTGAATCATTCGATGACACGATCACGCCCAGGACATCGCGCGATGGCAAAGTCGCAGGCGCTAAAAAGAGTAAAAATATGAGCCTGATTCTAGAAAATCTTTCTTTTTCGATAAACGATGTCCCCATTATTCAGGACATTAATCTGACCGTCGGTAGTGGTGAGATTGTTAGTTTGTTAGGTCCTTCAGGCTGCGGAAAAACAACCTGTCTGCGTATTGCTGCGGGATTAGCGAACGTGCAATGCGGACAGGTTGTCATCTCCGGAGAAATTATGGGAAGTCCCGTTGTACACATGCCCCCTGAACGTCGTCGTATCGGCATGGTGTTGCAGGATTATGCCCTATTTCCTCATTTAAGCGTGCGTGATAATGTCGCCTTCGGACTTCAGGGGCAGAGCCAGAAAAAACAGAACGATATCATCATGCCGCTGTTGGAACGGGTCGGTTTAGAAGAATACAAAGACCAATATCCCCATACCCTATCCGGTGGCCAACAACAGCGTATTGCACTTGCCCGGGCATTGGCTCCTAATCCACAAGTCATGCTGATGGATGAACCATTTTCAGGACTTGATGTTGCACTTAGAGATAAAATCCGTGACCAGACCCTCGGCATACTAAAGGACATGGGCGTGCCTACATTATTGGTAACTCATGACCCGGAAGAAGCCATGAGGTTATCTGATAAAATCGCTATTATGGAAAAAGGGCGCATCATACAATTCGGACGCCCGAGAGATATTTACTTTAATCCAGCGTCAAGTCAGGTCGTGCAGTTCTTCGGCCATATGAATCAACTGACCGGCATTGTTCAACAGGGAACTGTAACAACACCCTTGGGAGATATTAATGCGGGAAAATATCCTGATGGCCAGCAGGTAGATATTTTTGCCCGCGCGCAGGCTATTCGGGTTTATTGCAGCCGTGATACTGCCGAAGACTATATTAAGGCAACGGTGGTGCGTACAAGCATTATAGGTGCTACGACATTATTAACTTTATCCATTGAGGGCGTGGAAGATCACTATTTGGCACTTTACCCGACACGGGATTACATCAACGCAGGTTCAGAAGTCTATATAGAATTAGAGCCAACAGAAGTGTTTGTTTTTGCCAAATAAAAAAATCCCCTTTAGTATCATTAAAGTGAATCCCTCAAGGCAATGGCGCCTTTATTCCGGCATTCAGAAAAATAACATTTATAACTGACAAGAGGCAGCAAAATGGGTTTGAGTTTGTGGCAGATTATCCTTGTGATTGTACTGGCAATTTTATTATTTGGACGGGGTCGCATTTCTGATCTGATGGGCGATGTTGCAAAGGGTATTAAAAGCTTTAAAAGTGGCATGGCTGAAGATGACAACACGGAAAAACTGGGTGAAAACAAAACAGAACAGCCGCCAAAATCTCTGGATCAAGACAATGGAAATGATGTCCAGAAATAAACGACCCATTTAACGCGGCAGGTTTTTTTTAATGTTTGACATCGGATGGACTGAAATGTTGACGCTTGCCGTATTGGCAATTGTCGTTGTAGGGCCCAAAGACCTGCCTAAATTTTTACGTGCAGTGGGAAATGTGGTTCGCTCTGTTCGTAGTGTCGCAAATGATTTCAAACAAAACTTCGATCAATTGGCAAATGAAGCGGAGCTGCAGGATATAACCGATAAACTGAATGCGTCTGGCAATATACCCGTTGATAATAACGGGGCACCATTGGATGAAAAGCGGCGCCAACAATGGGAAGATGAAGCCTATTTTGAGCCTAAGCCCGAAGCAGAGACATCAGACATACCTCAGGCGTCTTCCAATGATGATGCAACGTCTTCAGCGCAGGAAAGACCCTCTATAAAAGTGTCCGGAAAAACACCCAATGACGACACATAGCCAGGACCCCAATACCACAAATGATGTTGATAAAGATGCCCTTGATGATGTGCATAAAGCCCCGCTTATTGCGCATTTAACTGAGTTGCGTCGCCGCCTCATGTGGTGCATAGCCTTTGTGTTAGTGGCCTTTGCGGGGGCTTACTATTTTTCCGAGCAAATATATGACTTTCTGGTGCAGCCCTTATTAAAAGCGTTAGGGCCGGATAGTTCACACCGAATGATCTATACTGCATTGCATGAAGCCTTTTTTACGTATCTGAAGGTTTCCTTCTTTGCCGCGATCTTTATCACTTTTCCCCTAATCACTGTACAAATCTGGAAGTTTGTAGCACCAGGCCTTTATCAACATGAAAAGAAAGCGTTTCTGCCTTTTCTAATCGGTACACCTTTTTTGTTTTTTGCCGGCGGAGCATTGGCATATTACGTTGTTATTCCGATGGCTTGGAAATTCTTCATTCAGTTCGAAAAAGCACAAACCGCCGGGGCCATGGCCATACAACTGGAAGCTAAAGTCAATGAGTATTTAGCACTCGTGATGAAGCTGATCTTCGCTTTTGGACTGTGTTTCGAATTACCAATTTTGTTGCTACTGCTAGCAAAAGTGGGGGTGGTCACAGCCGATGGTCTGGCACGGGGACGGAAATATGCCGTCGTCATTGCCTTTGCGGCAGCCGCTATCCTGACGCCACCTGATATTATCAGCCAAATTATGCTAGGCATACCAATCCTATTATTGTACGAGCTATCCATCATCGCCATTCGTATGACCTCAGGAAAAAAGAAAAATGTTTGATATTAAAGCAATTCGCGAAAACCCCGGCCACTTCGACAAGGGGTGGCAACGCCGGGGGAAAGAGGCGCAATCTGCTGAGTTATTGGATCTCGACAATCAATACCGTAATGGTCAGACCACTTTACAAGATTTGCAGTCACGTAGAAATGAACTTTCAAAGGAAATAGGCAAAGCGAAATCTCAGGGGCTTGATGTAGATGATATTATTGCTGAAGTGGCGGATATTAAAAAACGTCTCCCGACTTTAGAGGAAGAGGTTAAAAAATTAGGTGATCAGCTTACCGATAAACTAAGCCGCCTTGACAATATTCCCGATGAAGATGTTCCAGACGGTGAAAGTGAAGACGACAACGTTGAAATTCGACAAGTTGGCAACATTCCAGAGTTTGACTTTGCGCCAAAACAGCATTTCGAAATCGGTGAAAAGTTGGCACAAATGGATTTTGATGCCGCCGCGCAAATGTCAGGGGCACGATTTGTAGTCCTTAAAGGTGATCTTGCCCGGCTGGAACGTGCCTTAAGTGCCTTTATGTTGGATCTACATACAACGCAGTTTGGCTATCAGGAAGTTTCCCCGCCCGTATTAGTACGGGACCATGCTCTTTATGGTACCTCCCAACTACCAAAATTTAAAGAAGACCTTTTTGAAACCACATCCGGGCATTTTTTGATCCCGACCGCGGAAGTCTCACTGACGAATTTGGTACGTGAACAAATTTTAGAAGAAGAAAAACTCCCCATACGTTTTGCAGCTATGACCCAATGTTTCCGGTCAGAGGCCGGGGCTGCAGGCCGCGATACACGTGGCATGATTAGATTGCATCAATTCAATAAGGTGGAAATGGTCAGTGTGACAACTGCTGAACAATCAACAGATGAATTGGAACGTATGACATCTGCGGCAGAAGAAGTCCTTAAACAATTAGGCCTCGCTTATCGTGTCGTCATGTTATGTGCAGGCGACATGGGCTTTGCCGCCCGAAAAACCTATGACCTGGAGGTATGGTTACCGGGGCAGGGAGCTTATCGTGAAATTTCCAGTTGCTCTAATACTGGGGACTTCCAATCCCGCAGGATGCGTGCGCGCTGTCGTCCTGCTAATGATAAAAAAACACGATTTGTCCATACCCTAAACGGTTCCGGCTTAGCAATTGGTCGTACACTCGTTGCGGTTATGGAAAACTATCAACAAGAAGACGGATCTATTCTGATTCCAGACGTATTACAACCCTATTTGGGTGGCCAGAAAATAATAGAGGTCAACTGATATGCCGTTTACGCATCATCGTATTTTAGTGACTAATGATGATGGTATACATGCGCCTGGATTAGAAGTGCTACATGATATTGCTCAACAGTTAAGCGATGATATCTGGATTATTGCGCCCGAAGTTGAACAGAGCGGTATGGGACATGCGCTGACATTAAGTTCGCCTGTGCGGTATCGTAAAGTTAATGACCGGCGTTATGCCGTACAGGGAACGCCTACCGATTGTGTCATGATGGGTGTACATAAAATTATAGAAGACAAACGCCCAACATTGGTATTGTCTGGGGTAAATCGCGGCAGTAATCTTGCAGAGGATATGACGTATTCCGGGACCATTGCTGCGGCCATGGAAGGCGCAATCTGCGGCATTCCTTCTATCGCCCTAAGTCAGGAATTTACCCGTGGCCAAAATAACGTCTGTTGGGATAATGCGCGTCATCATGCCCCTGTTGTTATTGAAAAACTATTACACAATGGCTGGGACGATGGCATATTGATGAATATTAACTTTCCGCCATGTGAAGCCAATGCTGTAAGGGGCATTCGTACTGTCTCCCAGGGGTTTCGCGATGAAGCTGAATTATTTGTCGATGAGCGTGATGATGTGAGAGGTGGAAAATATTATTGGTTTGGCTTCAGACGTGCCTATGGAAGTCCAATGGCGGGGACCGACCTGGAAGCCATTAACACGGGTTATATATCGGTCACACCATTGCATCTGGACCTAACCCATGAGCAAACGTTACATCGCCTCAAGCATGAGGTAGATACTGATTTTGAAATATCATGATGGTGGAAACGAAAACCAAGTCACACCTTTTTACCGAATTACAAAAACAAGGTATCCGTGACGAAAAAGTATTAGAGGCCATGGATGCCATTCCGCGGGAAAAATTTATCTTACCGGCTTTTAAAGATAAGGCCTATGCCAATGCGGCTCTGCCCATTGAAAAAGGGCAAACCATTAGTCAGCCATATATTGTCGCGTTTATGACCGAACAATTAAAGATTACACAAAAAATGAAAGTGCTGGAAATCGGTACAGGATCGGGGTATCAGGCCGCCATTCTCTCAAAATTATGCCGTCGCGTTTTTACAGTGGAAAGGCATTTACAGCTATTGAAGGCCGCAGAGGAACGCTTTAAAAAATTGCACTTGTATAACATTACGACATTATTTGGCGATGGGATGAGGGGCTGGGCAGAGCAGGCACCGTTTGAACGTATTATGGTGACAGCCGCGGCGGAAAGCATCCCCGAAAAACTTGTGGACCAGTTGGAACATAATGGGGTCATGATTTTACCTGTGGGCAGACAGACGGGGGTACAACCACTGGTGCGGATTACCCGAACAAATAATCATTTTGAGGAAGAAGAGCTGATCCCGACAAGATTTGTCCCTTTATTGCCGGGCATCGATCATAATGGTGACTAAAAATATCAAAGTAAGCAATCTGACCATTGCCATTTCTGCCATTGCTTCTTTATGATCCCTTCATGGATCTAAGGCCCTCTACATTTGTGTATCGCGTCTGCCTGCTGGTAAGCTTTTTTATAGTCAGCGGTTGTGTAAGCAGTGGGACACACCCAAAGCCGTCTTATAAAGACATTAAACCGAAATGGGAGGTCCGTAATTCGCCTGTGCCTGTACCCTACCCACGGGCGAAACCAACTGTGCCAAAGCGGCCTGTTGCTAATTACAGGTCAACCTCAACTATGACGACATCCCCATCAGGCCAGCCCAGGGACACAATAATCCATGTCGTTCGTAAAGGAGATACGCTTTATTCTTTAGCGCGCAGCCAAGGGACTAATACTAAGGCGATCATTAAACGAAATAAGCTCACTCCTCCTTATATTATAAAGCCCGGCCAAAAATTATTCTTACCGCAAAGTCAGCAGTATACTGTCAGGAAAGGCGATACGCTTTATAGCATATCCCGGCGTTTTGGCAGCGACACCACCAGACTAGCACGGCTTAATAAACTGAAAGCTCCGTACCGTTTAAAAGTCGGCGATACACTTCGTCTGGATGTTACCGGAAAAGCCGCACATCAACCCAACAATGCAGCCGTAAAAAACAAGAAATACACACCGCCGGCAAGTAGTGGCAAAGGGTTCCTCTGGCCTGTACGCGGCTCGTTAATTTCCAGCTTTGGTCCCAAAAAGGGTGGATTACATAATGATGGTATTAACATCAAGGTTCCACGCTATACCAGTATAAAAGCATCAGAAAGTGGCATTGTCGTTTATGCAGATAATAAACTTCCAGGTTATGGAAATTTGATCTTAATACGTCATAGCAATGGCTGGTTAACTGCTTATGCGCATGCCGACGTTCTATTGGTCAAGAAAGGCACCCGCGTTAAAAGAGGACAAAACATTGCCAAGTCAGGCTCAACTGGTAATGTCAAAAGTCCACAACTTCATTTCGAATTACGCAAAGGGCGCAGGGCAGTCAATCCATTGAAATATCTAAAAAAGTCATGATGCCTACAGGCTATAACTGCATACCCAGTCGGCCTGCATAATCCTGAATAAATTGCCAGGCTACGCGACCTGAGCGGGCCCCGCGGGTCTGTGACCATTCCAAAGCATGGCGATGCAGGCTTTCTGTTTCTATCGAAAGTTCATAGCGCGCAGCGTAGCCATCAACAATTTCCAGATATGTTTTTTGGGAACAACCGTGAAAGCCTAGCCACAAACCAAAACGGTCTGATAATGACACCTTTTCCTCAACTGATTCTGCAGGACTAATTGCTGTTGAACGTTCATTTTCCATCATATCGCGCGGCATGAGATGACGGCGATTAGAGGTAGCATAAAACAAGACATTATCCGGCCGGCCAGCTATGCCACCATCCAAAACAGTTTTCAGGGATTTGTAATGGCTGTCATCATTATCAAAGGACAGGTCATCACAAAACAGCAAGAATCGTCGGTCTGAATTCTTAAGAATGGAAAGTAAGCGACCGAGACTGGCGATATCTTCCCGATGTATTTCGATTAAGGCTAGCTTCTGCCCTGAAGGGGATGTGACCGCAGCATGCAATGCCTTAACCAAAGAACTTTTCCCCATGCCCCGCGCGCCCCAGAGCAAGGCATTATTAGCGGCAAAACCACTGGCAAATTGTTCTGTATTTTTTTGAAGGATACCCCTGACTTGGTCAATACCCACCAGCAAATCAAGATCAATATGTTTTACGTGGTGGACAGGTTGTAGTCTGTCCGGTTCTGTCTGCCAGATGAAGGCATCAGCGCAAGTTAGATTATATTCTATACTTCCCACAGGAGATAACCGCTCCAATGCATCAGCAATTCGTTCCAAAACGGGTAAATACTGTTCCATAATTAATTATATCCACTGGGAAACACAGAAAAAGCACCTATGAGATATAATCTAGCAGACGATGTTTGCAAAACAATTCCGTCACGCTATAGTCCGCGTAGCATTAAGTCTGTACTTAACAGTAATATTTATATGGGACGAAAGTATGTTTTCTGAAGCTTTTGCACAAACAGCAGGTGGCGGTGCCGGTGGCATGGACTTTGCTGGTATTTTACCTCTTGTATTGATCTTTGTTGTATTTTATTTCTTGCTGATCCGACCTCAACAAAAGCGAATGAAAGAGCACAAAAATCTGGTCGCAAACCTGCGGCGGGGTGATACCGTTGTTACTTCTGGTGGTTTAGTTGGTAAAATTGATAAAGTTGAAGAAAATGAAGTAATCGTTCAGATTGCTGAAGGGGTCAAAGTCACCGTAATCCGCAGCACAATTGCAGATATACGTGGAAAAACCGAACCCGCAGATACAAAAAAATAAGCATTACTGACTTTCGACGAAAGTAACTGAAGAATGTTATATTTCTCCCCTTGGAAAACAGCCACGGTTATTGTGGTGTGCTTACTAGGTATATTATTAGCGTTCCCAAACTTTATTAGCCGGGAACAGGCAGAAAATCTGCCGTCTTTTCTGCCTAAATCACAGATTAACCTAGGGCTTGACCTCCAGGGGGGGGCACACCTCTTACTTGAAGTTGATATTAATAGCGTCATGCAGGACCGTCTTGAAGTCGTGCGCGATACAGTACGTTCAGCCTTGCGTGAGAAACGTATCGGCTATACGGGCGGGCTGCGTATCAAAGATAATACCATCCATGTCAAAGTCCGCAAATCAGATCAGATTGAAGCCGCGGAAGCGGCCATTGAAGACCTTGCTGTATTCGTCGGCGGAACAATGTCATCCCCCGGGGCCAAAGATCTTATCGTTGATCGGGAAGGCCGTGACATTTCCGTACGTCTCAGTGAGGTGGCGATGACCGAACGTAAACGCATGGCCGTGTCACAATCCATTGAGATTGTCCGTCGACGTATTGATGAAATGGGGACACGAGAGCCTACCATACAACGTCAGGGGGACGACAGGATATTGGTGCAGGTCCCTGGCATTGAAAACCCGGATAAACTTAAAGAAATTCTAGGTAAGACCGCTAAGCTAGAATTTCGTATGGTTGACATGAAAACCAGCCTAACAGATGCAGAACGCGGTCGCGTGCCACCAGGATCTGAACTATTACCATCGGCGGACCCTTCTGATGATGTGCCACAGTGGGTTGTTTATAAACGTATTGTGATTAGCGGTGAGAACCTTGTGGATGCTCAACCCTCTTTTCAGAATAACGAGCCTGTTGTGAGCTTCCGTTTCGATAATGTAGGCGCCAAACGTTTTGCAGATGTTACGCGTAAAAATGTCGGGAAGCCATTTGCTATTGTTTTGGATAACAAAGTCATAAGTGCACCACGTATTAATGAACCTATCATGGGAGGATCAGGAATCATCAGCGGTAATTTCACGATTGAAAGTGCCAATGAGCTTTCCATTCTATTACGGGCAGGGGCACTGCCTGCACCGTTGACGATCCTCGAAGAACGGACGGTCGGTCCTGACTTGGGGGCAGATTCGGTCGCAGCCGGAAAAATGGCCGCGATCATCGGGTTTATCGGCATTATGATTTATATTGTCCTGAGTTACGGGCCTCTGTTTGGGATGGCCGCAAATACGGCTCTTATTATTAATTTGTTTCTGATCTTCGGTGTTTTATCCTTTCTGCAAGCAACCCTTACTCTTCCGGGGATTGCGGGTATCGTTCTCACAATCGGGATGGCCGTTGATGCCAACGTATTGATTTTTGAACGAATTAAAGAAGAAGTCCGTACAGGAAAGGGCCCATTGGCCGCATTGGATGCTGGTTATAAAAAAGCTTTTGGGACTATTCTTGATGCCAATATTACGACATTAATCGCCGCAGCAATTCTTTTTCAGCTTGGATCAGGTCCGGTTAAGGGATTTGCCGTCACGCTTGCGGTGGGCATCGTCACCTCTGTATTCACGGCCGTTGTTGTTACACGGTTAATGCTTTCTATTTGGGCCCGACGAAGCAGGCCAACGCAAATTTCGTTATAGGAGCCGGAACATGCGCCTTAAACTGGTTCCCGAAAAAACATCAGTTAAGTTTATCAATAAACGATTGATCGCAATGATAATCTCATGTGTTTTGATCATCGCGTCTCTTGGATTATTTTTTAATAAGGGACTTAACTTTGGCATTGATTTCCAGGGTGGTATTCTTGTTGAAATTGGTACAGAGCAACCCGCCGACCTGAAACTTCTTAGACGTGAGCTAGGACAATTAGGACTGGGGGATGTTGCTATTCAGGAATTTGGCGCGACGACTGATTTATTAATTCGCGTCGAGCAACAAGACGGCGGGGCCACAGCACAAAAAGTGGCCGTCGCTAAAATCAAAGAAAAGCTTTCAGCACTTGTAGTCGGTGACATTAGCTACCGCCGCGTTGAATTTGTTGGCCCCAAAGTTTCCGGCGAACTGATCCGTGATGGTATTCTGGCTGTGGTCTTAGCCGTAAGTGCTGTTCTTATATATATTTGGTTCCGTTTTGAATGGCAATTTGGTGTAGGCGCCGTGATCGCATTAGTGCATGACGTTTTGCTGACAATAGGCATGTTTTCATTGACGGGTTTGGAATTCAATTTGTCTGTAATTGCTGCAATTCTGACCATCGTGGGTTATTCACTCAACGATACGGTTGTTGTTTATGACCGCATAAGAGAAAATCTACGTAAATACCGCAAAATGGATTTAAAAGAACTTCTCAATCTTAGTCTGAATGAAACACTCTCGCGTACGGTCATGACATCGGTGACAACCCTGATTGCTCTTTTCTCCTTATTTTTCTTTGGCGGTGAAGTTATTCGTGGATTTACAGCAGCTATGATTTGGGGTGTTTTCATTGGAACATATTCCTCTATTTTCATTGCAGCCCCTGTCTTGCTATGGTTTGAACTCCGTCGTGAGCCTATAGAAGCCGATACCGCTACATCTGAAAGTTAGGGTAATGAAATTCTCAGAACTTAAAGCCGGTGAACTGCCACTGATATCCAGCTATGGCAATGGAGGATTTCGTATTGCAGAACGCCGCTTTGATGGCTCTATTTTGTTGAACCAGCAAGGTGCATATCCATGGTCTGTTGAACAGGCGGCGGATATCAAACTGGAATCTTTGTCCCGGATTTTAACACCTGAAGATCTAGCATCCCCAGAAGTACTATTGGTAGGGACGGGGGCCTGTATGGTTCTGCCACCTAAGTCTTTGCGCGATTATAGTCGTGACCACAATATAGCAATTGAATTCATGGATAGCGGTGCAGCGGCACGAACATACAATGTTTTACTGCAGGAGGGGCGCTCAGTCGCGGCCGCCATTATTGCTGTATAAAAGTTCAGAGAATGCATAATGGGCATAAAAAAGGCCGGGAATAAATCCCGGCCTTTTTCCGTACAGACAATATGTTTATGATAAATGGTACAAGCTTTGAGCTGATACCATGGCATAAAGCATCGGAATAGAAAGCATCGTATTGGTCCGAGAAAAGAGCATAGCTTTACGTGCTGCGGCTGCTTTTTCTTCGGCTGTGCCGTCCACAATACCCAATGCGACTTTCTGGTTAGGCCAAATTATAAACCAAACATTGAAAGCCATGATTAAACCAAACCACATGCCAAATCCAATGCTCGCATGACCAGCAAGTTTGCTTTCAAGGCCCAAAGCCATTGCTTCGACGATGTAGCCGTTCATCCAGGCTAACATTAAACCGAAAAGAACCGTAAAGGCCGCGCCCCAACGGAACCAGAATAAAGCTGCTGGCGCGATAACCTTACCAATAGCTGGCTTCTGTTCATCAGGAATTTTCGGCATATTCGGTATTTGCACAAAATTAAAATACCATAATAGACCAATCCACATCACGCCGCTTAGGACGTGAAGATAGCGTACGATAAATAAACCATATTCATGTGTCATAATTGCCCCCTATATTTTATTTATTCATCAGAGATGCTGGATTGGGAACATCCCCCATAGACGGGCTACCGCCACCAATGGCATCCACAATCAGGACCATACAAATGGTAATAACAATACCCGCGGTAATAGTCATGGGTAATGACGATAAGATTTTAGACATAGATCTCCCCTATGTTTTCTATAATTCACCCTTTAATTCCGGTTTAACCCGGCGGTTTTTACATGTACTTTGTTGATAAGTATTGGAACGATAACATATTCTGTATTTAACGCAAAATATGCCTGCATAATTTACGCGCTTTTTTGAATGATTTAAAATTTATCATGACATCAGAAGAAACCTTACAAGCCTTTTCCTTCTCTGAACAAATACAACGACATGATGCAGACCGTTATCTGCTAGGCTTGTTTGCACCGCAACATCTGCGGGATGATTTTTTTGTACTTTTTGCGTTAAATTACGAACTCGCAAAGGTAAGAGATACGGTCAGTGAGCCACAATTGGGGGAGATGCGCTTACTGTGGTGGCAGGAGACTATAGCAAATATTTATGCGGGAACCGTTTATCACCATCATTTGGTCGAGGCACTATCACAAGTCATCAATAAACATCAGCTACCTTTAGATTTATTTCTTCCATTGATAGGCGCACGCCGCGAAGAGCTGTATTTTCAAACAATTTCCACATTATCTGACCTAGAGGCGCATGCCGATAAAACAGCCGGGCAGTTATTACGATTGCAGCTTGCGTGTATGACAACAGACAAAACAGACTCAGATGCCTTTGCGCAACAGTCCGGAATGGCATGGGGGCTCACGGGATATATCCGTTCTTTTTCATATTACCACTTCATGGAAAATCGGCTTTATATTCCGCAAGACTTACTTTCTTTAGACCACCATGAACAATACAGAAGCGGGCGGGCAGATGACCATCTACGTCACGCTGTTGAAGAGATGGTCTGCCGGGCAGATAAACATCTCTCAAAGGCGCAAGACTGTAGATCAAACCTACCAAAATCTTTACGGCATATTACACTGATTAATGAACTGACGAAAAGCTATCTTAAAACAATACGCAAAGCGCAATTCGATCCGTTTCATCTGAATGAAGATAGGGATGCTGTATTTAGATACTGTCGACTTTTTCTAAGAAGAATGCTGTTCTGATAACAACGCTAACGTGATTTTAAAAACGAGTTATCCGCAAGCCAGCCTGTAAAAGCCTCTAACGCCCGTGCCGCTTTCGCCGCTTTACGATCTTTTTTGCGAATTTTACGTCCTTCCAAAGTTGGCATTAGGCCAAAGTTAATGTTCATGGGCTGAAAACTTTGCTGTTTCTGGCTCTCTGCTGATATATGTCCGCCTGTAATATGACGTAATAATGACCCCATAGCAGACTCTACTGGTGGCGGGGTTATCGTTTTGTCTAATCGTTCTGCGGCGGCAAAACGGCCCGCAAGCAATCCAATAGCCGTACTTTCCACATATCCCTCTACACCGGTAATTTGCCCGGCAAAACGCAGACGTTTGGACACTTTTAAACGCAGGTTTTCATCCAGTAGTACTGGACTATTGATAAATGTATTTCTGTGCAGACCGCCGAGGCGTGCAAATTCAGCCTTTTCCAATCCGGGAATGGTCCTGAAAATATCCTGTTGTTTTGCGTATTTTAGCTTTGTCTGGAAACCAACGATATTATACAGGCTTCCTTGTTTATTATCCTGGCGCAATTGTACCACAGCATAGGGGGCTTCATCAGAATGCGGGTTTTTCAGTCCCACTGGCTTCATCGGCCCAAAGGTTAAAGTCTCTGATCCCCGTGACGCCATGACTTCAATTGGCATACAGCCTTCAAAATAAGGTGTGTCTTTTTCCCACTCCTTAAATTCGGTGGTATCCGCTGCGAGCAATGCTTCAATAAATTGATAATATTGTTCTTTAGAGAGGGGACAATTGATGTAATCATCGCCGTCTCCTTTGTCATAACGGGACTGGAACCAGGCTTTCGAAAAATCAATGCTCTCTTTGTAGACAATAGGCGCAATGGCATCAAAAAAAGCCAAATGCTCTTCACCTGTGAGGGAGAGAATACTGTCTGCAAGTGATGATGATGTAAGTGGGCCTGTAGCAATAATGACGCTATCCCATTCTTCGGGCGGAAGTGTAGAAACTTCTTCCCGTTGCAGCGTAATCAGATCATTATTTGCCAGTTTTTGCCCTACCGATTCACTAAAACCATCCCGGTCAACGGCCAGCGCACTTCCTGCTGGCACACGATTTTCATCCGCGCAGGACATAATAAGCGACCCGCACCGCCGCATCTCTTCATGCAGGACACCAACTGCATTATTTTCTGCGTCATCAGAACGAAATGAATTGGAACATACCAATTCTGCAAGACCGTCTGTCTGATGTGCTGGTGTTTTCTGTTGTGGCCGCATTTCATGCAAGATTACGGGCACCCCTGCAGAAGCTAATTGCCAGCTTGCCTCACAACCGGCTAATCCGCCTCCGATAACATGAACGGGTTTTGTATTCGCATTCGTCATATTTTATTTCTTAAGAAAAGGGGCGAGATATTGGCCTGTATAGCTTTCGGTACAGGTGACAATGTCTTCAGGGGTGCCTGATGCCAATAGATAACCGCCACCATCACCACCTTCCGGACCTAGATCTATCAACCAATCTGCCGTTTTTATCACTTCCAGGTTATGTTCTATGATTACAACCGTATTCCCGGTATCCACAAGTGCATGTAAGACTTCCAAAAGTTTGCGTACATCCTCAAAATGCAACCCTGTTGTCGGTTCATCTAAAATATATAATGTTCTGCCGGTTGCACGTTTCGACAGTTCTTTTGCAAGCTTGACCCGCTGGGCTTCCCCGCCGGAAAGCGTTGTCGCCGCTTGGCCTACCTTTATATAACTCAGTCCTACTTTTTCCAGCATTGCCAACTTATCGCGAATGGCGGGGACAGCCTTAAAAAATTGCACGCCTTCTTCAACCGTCATATCCAGTACGTCTGCGATTGATTTATCTTTGAATTTAATATCCAGAGTTTCTCTATTATACCGTTTGCCCTTGCATACATCGCATTCCACGTAAACATCGGGCAAAAAGTGCATTTCAATTTTGATAACACCATCCCCCTGACAAGCTTCACAACGACCGCCCTTTACATTGAAGGAAAAGCGGCCAGGCTTATAGCCCCTTGCGGCCGCTTCCGGAAGGCCCGCAAACCATTCACGAATTGGTGTAAAGGCTCCCGTATAAGTAGCGGGGTTTGATCGAGGGGTTCGGCCAATAGGGGACTGGTCGATATCAACAACCTTATCAATATATTCCAGTCCAGTGATATCTTTATGCGGGGAAGGGATCGCCCGACTACCGTTTAATTTCCTGGAAACAGCCTTATAAAGCGTATCAATAATTAACGTTGACTTGCCACTTCCAGACACTCCTGTTACGCATGTCATTGTGCCAAGGGGAATTTCCGCATCCACAGACTTAAGATTATTTCCTTCTGCCTTACGCACGGCGATCAGTTTCTTTTTACGTCCCGCCTTATGCCCGGCACGGCGTGATGGCGGTACAGGAATAACCCTGCGCCCGGACAGATAATCACCAGTGAGGCTGCTTTTATTGTCGATAATTTCTTCGGCATGGCCCTGTGCTACCACAATGCCACCATGTTCGCCCGCACCGGGGCCCATATCGATAATGTGATCAGCAGCACGTATAGCGTCTTCATCGTGTTCCACAACGAGGACGCTGTTTCCCATATCACGTAGATTTCTCAGTGTTGAAAGCAGTCGATCATTATCACGCTGATGCAAACCGATAGAGGGCTCATCCAAAACATATAAAACACCCGTTAGTCCGGAGCCGATCTGTGATGCCAACCGGATTCGCTGTGATTCCCCGCCGGATAAAGTTGCGGAACTCCGCGATAGGTTTAAGTACTCTAATCCCACATTATTTAAGAAGCCGAGCCGTTCCGTAATCTCTTTTAGGATACGTTCGGCGATCTCGCTATTTTTAGTGCTGAGTTTTTCCTGAAGTCCCATAAACCAGTCATAGGCATCAGCAACCGACTTCTGTGTAATCTGACCAATATGGTTACCGTCAATCTTAACCGCCATAGCTTCGGCTTTTAAACGGTGACCCTCACATACATCACAGGTCGATGAACTCTGAAATCGCCCCAGTTCTTCGCGTATCCAGTTACTATCAGTCTCACGCCAACGACGTTCTATATTTCCAATCACACCCTCAAACGGCTTAGACACATTATAGCTTTTGCGGTCATCGCTATAAGTCATCTCTATGGCTTCGTCATTGCTGCCATAAAGGATGATATCCTGAATTTTATTTGTCTGTTTTGCCCACGGTTTATTCATACTGAACTTGTAATGCTTTGCCAGACTTTCCAATGTTTGCCGATAATAAGGCGCGTTAGACTTCGACCAGGGTGCCAATGCGCCATCGGCCAAAGATTTACTTTTGTCAGGCACGACGAGTTCAGGATCAAAATATAACTTCTTACCCAGACCGTCACATGTAGGACAGGCCCCAAAAGGATTATTAAATGAGAAAAGGCGTGGTTCAATTTCCTCTATTGTAAAACCAGAGACAGGACAGGCGAATTTAGCGGAAAATAGAATGCGTTCGTCCTCATCGTCCTTATGAAGGATTTCAATAGCCGCTAGTCCGTCAGAAAGGTCCAGCGCGGTTTCAAAACTATCTGCTAAGCGTGTTTGCAACCCATCGCGAATGACCAAACGATCAACAACAACGTCAATGTCATGCTTAATATTTTTTTCTAATGCAGGGACACTGTCTATTTCATAAAAAGTTCCATCAACCTTTACGCGTTGAAAACCCTTCTTTAGCAGTTCGGCAAATTCTTTGCGATATTCACCTTTTCGACCACGAATATACGGCGATAGTAGATAAAGCCGACTTCCTTCCGGCAATGCCATGACACGATCAACCATTTGGCTGACAGTCTGGCTTTCAATAGGCAGCCCCGTCACCGGTGAATAGGGAACGCCAATGCGTGCAAACAACAAACGCATATAATCATATATTTCTGTCACCGTCCCCACAGTAGACCGTGGATTTCGGGATGTTGTTTTCTGCTCGATTGAAATTGCTGGTGATAAACCTTCAATGTGATCCACATCCGGCTTTTGCATTAATTCCAGAAATTGTCTCGCATAGGCTGAAAGACTCTCGACATATCGCCGTTGCCCCTCGGCATAAATGGTGTCAAATGCCAACGATGACTTTCCGGAACCACTCAGACCCGTAATCACCACAAGTTTATCGCGCGGAATATCAATATTGATATTTTTCAGGTTATGTTCCCGTGCCCCGCGAATGGATATTTTGGTTAACATTATGGAAATCCGGATAGTTTTAGAGAACCTAAGACGTCATTTTTAGATGGAATCTCACTGTTTTTACGTGCTTGTCAAGAAAATGGATTATCAAGGCCAATATTGTCGGAAAATGCTTTGCACAGGGCATGCTTCTGGGGCTATGTTAAGGAATAATTTTTAAATATAAATAATAAGGAAATTACTGATGGCAGGTAGCGTCAACAAAGTCATTCTGGTGGGGAATCTTGGCAATGATCCTGAAATTCGCCGCACACAGGATGGCGCGCCTGTGGGTTCATTCCGCATGGCAACTACAGAAAGTTGGAAAGACCGTATGTCTGGGGAACGCCGCGAACGAACCGAATGGCACCGCGTCGTTATTTTTAACGAAAACCTATGTAACGTTGCCGAACGTTTCTTGCGTAAAGGCTCTAAAGTTTATATTGAGGGGCAATTACAGACCCGAAAATGGACAGACGATCAGGGGATGGACCGTTACACGACCGAAGTTGTGCTGCCAAAATTCCGGGGTGAATTAACGATGCTGGACAGCCGCAACAGTGGAGGAGGGGATTACGCCTCCTCTGGCGGCGGTAGCATGGCCTCCTCTAGTAATGAGACATCATCAGCCCCTTCATTCGATAGCAATGATCTTGATGATGAAATTCCATTTTAGTTAAAGATTGTAAATTTCGTTCTTTCCTTAAAGAAGAGCGCGAATTTTCCTGAGACAATTCAGAATTAACAACCAAGGTTTCAACCTTTGACTGAGCCGACTATACCTTCTCCACAAGACCCGAATACATCGACTATCACCATTGAGGAGGAAATGAAGACCTCCTACCTTGATTACGCGATGAGCGTAATTGTCTCTCGGGCTCTGCCCGATGTGCGTGATGGTCTAAAACCTGTACATCGCCGTATTCTGTATTCCATGCAGGAAAATGGTTATGAATGGAACAAACCTTACCGTAAGTCCGCCCGCGTCGTCGGGGACGTAATGGGTAAGTATCACCCCCATGGTGATAGTGCCATTTACGATGCCATGGTAAGGATGGCGCAACCTTTTTCATTGCGTTTACCTCTTATTGATGGTCAAGGTAACTTTGGGTCAATGGACGGCGATTCCGCCGCGGCCATGCGTTATACAGAAGCCCGTATGGCGAAGGCCGCCTCTGCCTTAATGGAAGATATCGACAAAGATACTGTCGATTTCAGGGCCAATTACGATGAAACTGAAAGTGAACCAACGGTTCTACCTGCACGTTTTCCCAATTTACTGGTAAATGGTGCTGGTGGTATTGCTGTGGGTATGGCCACTAATATTCCCCCGCATAATTTGGGAGAAGTCTTGGACGCATGTACCACCTATATTGATAACCCCGAAGTAAGCGTTGAAGAATTGATCGACCTTGTTCCGGGACCAGACTTCCCCACAGGTGGTCAAATTATGGGTCAAAGCGGTGCCCGCGCAGCTTATAGTTCAGGACGCGGTTCCGTTATCATGCGGGGCAAGGTTCACGTAGAGGAAGTTCGCAAGGACCGCGAAGCACTGATTATTACGGAAGTGCCATATCAGGTCAGTAATTTGATAGAAAAAATTGGTGATGCCGTCCGTAATAAACGTGTAGAGGGAATTTCTGATTTACGGGACGAATCTGACCGCGATGGCGTACGGATAGTTGTTGAAATCAAACGGGACGCCATGGCCGATGTCGTCTTGAATCAGCTTTATAAATATACGCCACTGCAAACCTCATTCGGTGCCAATATGTTGGCGCTCAATGGTGGTCGCCCGGAACTCATGAATTTGCGTGATATAATCCGCAGCTTCATCAAATTCCGTGAAGAGGTCATCACCCGGCGGACGAAGTTCAAATTAGGCAAGGCTCGTGATCGTGCCCATATCCTGGTTGGCCTCGTCATTGCCGTTAGCCATCTGGACAAAGTCGTTGCGATGATCCGTTCTGCGCCTACTCCCGCTGTTGCCCGGCAACGGTTAATGGATGAAGTTTGGGATGCGCGCGATGTTGCTGATTATATTAATTTGATCAACGATCCCGCCGGGGGAATTGTTGATGGTAAATATCGTCTATCCGAAACGCAGGTTAAAGCCATTTTGGATTTGCGCCTACATCGGCTCACCGCATTAGGGCGTGATGAAATCGGTAATGAATTAAAAGAAATTGCCCAGGAAATTGAAGAGTACCTGGAAATTTTACGTAGCCGCGTGCGCCTTTACGAAATTATGCGTGGAGAATTGGTGGCGATCAAAGATGAATTTGCGACACCACGCCGCACAGAAATTGTAGAGGCCGCAGAAGACTTTGACGATGAAGACTTTATCCAAAAAGAAGATATGGTCGTTACCGTAACACATTCTGGATATATTAAGCGCGTTCCGCTTTCAACGTACCGTGCCCAGAAACGGGGCGGAAAAGGCCGCTCTGGCATGTCGACCAAAGACGAAGATTTCTTACATGATGTTTTTGTCGCCAATACCCACACGCCCGTGTTGTTCTTCTCTGACATCGGGCAGGTATACAAAATGAAGGTCTGGAAGCTGCCCGTTGGGACCCCTCAATCTAAAGGTAAGGCACTCATTAATCTCCTACCTTTGACACAGGGAGAATCTATATCAACAATCCTGCCATTGCCTGAAGATGAAGAAAGCTGGGCTGATCTGCATGCCATGTTTGCAACTTCTTCCGGTAAAGTGAGACGTAATTTGCTATCTGATTTTTCGAATGTAAAATCTAACGGTAAAATTGCTATTCGCCTGGATGATAATGACAGGCTGGTCAGTGTTGCGATTTGCCACGCTGGAGAAGATGATGTCCTGCTAGCCGCCAGAGGGGGGAAATGTATTCGCTTCCCTGCCGATAACATACGCGAATTTAAAAGCCGAACCTCTGATGGTGTGCGCGGTATGAAACTGGCGGCAGAGGATGAGGTCGTTTCCATGTCTATATTGAAACACAATGAATTGGATATGGACGAACGCGATAGCTATCTGCGCTATGCTGCTGCGAAACGCCGGGATGAAAATCCCGAGCTGCCAGAAGGTTTGACCATAGAACGGTTAGAAGAACTTGAAGCAGGAGAGCAGTTTATTCTGACTGTTACAGAAAACGGTTATGGCAAACGGACTTCAGCCTATGAATATCGCGTAGCCGGACGTGGCGGGCAAGGGATCATCAACATTGAGACCTCGGAAAGAAACGGCAGTGTAGTTTCTGCGTTCCCGATCGAAGTGACGGACCAACTGATGATGCTCACTGATCAAGGGCGCCTTATCAGACTGCCCATTCATGATGTTCGTATTGCAGGACGCAATACACAGGGTGTGACATTGTTCCGCGTCAATGATGATGAAAGCGTTGTTTCTGTGGAGCGGCTAGATGACAGCAATGATGACGATTCCGAAGACATCTCAGCAGAAACCGAGAGCACGGCATCACCTGCAGCTTTATCTGAAGGTGCTGATGACCAGGAAGAAACAAGCGGGTCTACATAAGATTTTTAATATAATGAAATGGAAAAAATAAACTGCTAGGTAATTTATCGGGGAACAACGATGGCGATTAAAGAACGTATTGGGCTATACCCCGGGACATTTGATCCAATCACCTTAGGGCATACTGATATTATCAGCCGCGGTGCAAAGCTTGTTGACCGCTTAATTATTGGTGTGGCGACTAATCCTAGTAAAACCCCCATGTTTTCATTGGATGAACGCCGCGAGATGGTAATACGCGAAACCCAGTCTATCCAAAAGGAAACAGGGACCGCTATTGACGTGCAGCCCTTTAATTCACTTTTAATGCATTATGCAGAAGAAATTGGGGCAACATGTATTATTCGCGGCCTGCGTGCTGTTTCGGATTTTGAATATGAATTTCAAATGACGGCCATGAATTACAAATTAAACCCGGATATAGAAACAGTTTTTTTAATGGCAGACCCCGCACTACAGTCCATTGCCTCCCGGCTAGTCAAGGAAATCGCCATATTTAACGGAAAAATTAGCGATTTTGTCTCTCCGACTGTAGAACAGGAAGTCATCGCCAAAATAAAGGCATAACCGGAAACATCAATATGACTATGATTAAATACCTGTTGGCTGCAATTGTTGCCAATCTGATAATGACAGGAGCCACCATGTCACAGGACCTTGAAAACACACTTTATTTGGATAGCACCCACGGGCGGATCATTATTGAAATGTTTCCAGACCATGCGCCGCAACATGTTAGCCGTATAAAAGAATTAACGCGCCAGGGCTTTTATGATGGACTGACATTTCATCGCGTTATAGAAGGGTTTATGGCCCAAACAGGGGATCCCCAAGGTAATGGCACCGGGGGATCGGGACAGAACCTTCCAGCAGAATTTAATGACATGCCCCACTTGCGCGGTACTGTTGCAATGGCACGTGCGGGGCATCCTGACAGCGCGGACAGCCAATTCTTCATTTGTTTTGAGCCTGCTTTCCATCTTGATGGCCAATATACAGTATGGGGGCGTGTCGTTTCCGGCATGGAATTTGTTGACCAGCTTAAGCGCGGCGAAGGACCGGGCTTCACTGACCCTGACCAAATTCTCAAAATGCAGGTCGCCGCAGATGCACAAACAAATGAACCCGCCGAATAATTTTTTTCTAGAAAACCTTCTTAAACCCTATGAAAGTTGACCAATTCGATTTTGATCTGCCAAAAGATCTTATCGCCTTACGCCCTGTTGCCCAACGCGACAGGGCGCGACTACTTATTGTTCAGGATCAACAGTTAGAAGATCGCATTGTTACGGATCTTACATCATATTTAAAACCCGGAGATGTGTTGGTCTTTAACAATACCCGTGTTATCCCCGCCCGCCTGACAGGACGGCGCGGCAATGCAAAAGTCGAAATCACTTTACATATGTGTGTCTCTGATGATTGCTGGAAAGCCTTTGCCCGTCCAGCTAAAAAGCTACGCATTGGCGACACTATTGTATTTGCTGATACACTATCCGCACAGGTTACCGGGAAAGGGGATGCAGGTGAAGTTACCGTAACCTTCGATAAAAAAGGACATGACCTTCGTGACGCATTAGAAGATGTTGGGGTTATGCCGTTACCGCCCTATATAGCAGGACAACGTCCTGTTGATGCGCAGGATCTCAAAGATTATCAGACTGTATATGGCAAAAAAGATGGTGCCGTCGCGGCCCCAACGGCGGGCTTACATTTCACAGACCAACTTCTCGCCGCCACAAAAAATATGGGTATCAAACATGTCGAACTCACCTTACATGTGGGGGCAGGGACATTCCTCCCCGTTAAAGTTGAAGACACCGAAGACCATAAAATGCATGCAGAGTGGGGCGAGATTAGCGAAGAGGCTGCAAAAATCCTAAACGAGGCCCGGCGCGAAGGGGGACGCATCATCTCTGTCGGGACCACATCACTTCGGTTATTAGAATCTGCGGTTGATGCAAATGGAATAATACAACCTTTTACAGATACAACATCCATTTTCATCACCCCGGGATATGACTTTAAAGCCGTTGATATCTTGATGACTAATTTTCATCTGCCGCGCTCTACCTTATTTATGTTGGTGTCCGCCTTTGCTGGATTTGAAAATATGAAAGCAGCATATCAGCATGCGATCGCAGAAAAATACCGTTTTTACTCATACGGCGATAGCAGCCTTCTTTTTCGACACAACAGTTAGACTGTCCCAATGAATAACGCTTACCACTTAAATATTAATGCAACAGATGGCGCCGCACGTACGGGAATTTTAAGAACACCTCGCGGTGACATACGCACTCCTGCCTTCATGCCTGTTGGGACTGCTGCAACCGTAAAGGCGATGAAGCCCGCAACAGTAAGGCAAACTGGCGCAGATATCATTTTGGGTAATACGTATCACCTGATGCTGCGGCCAACTGCAGAGCGCATTCATAACCTTGGCGGCCTGCATAAGTTCATGGACTGGGATCGTCCGATACTGACCGATTCAGGTGGCTTTCAGGTGATGTCATTAGCACAATTGCGCAAGATTA
Source organism: Kordiimonas sp. (assembly GCA_002700365.1). GTDB lineage: Bacteria > Pseudomonadota > Alphaproteobacteria > Sphingomonadales > Emcibacteraceae. The sequence continues at coordinate 366,522 of PADB01000012.1, forward strand.
CAGAGGAGGGGGTTAGCTTTCGTTCGCACATTGACGGCAGTAAACATCTACTCACTCCCGAACGTAGCATGGAAATCCAGAAACTTCTGGGCGCAGATATCATTATGGCATTCGATGAATGCACCCCTTATCCAGCCACGAAGGCGGAAACCGATAAATCCATGAGGCTCTCTATGCGATGGGCCAAACGCTCCTATGAGGCTTTTGAAAATATCGATTTGCCCACAGCAAAAAGTAGTGCCATTTTTGGTATCGTACAGGGGGGAGTGTACAGAGACTTACGAGAAGAATCATTAAAGTCTCTCACTGATATTCCGTTTGATGGATATGCCATTGGTGGCCTTGCTGTTGGGGAAGGGCAGGACGTCATGTTTGAGGTACTCGATTTTACAATGCCGCATATGCCTACTGACAAGCCCCGTTATCTTATGGGTGTTGGTAAGCCTGATGATATTGTCGGCGCTGTAGCACGGGGCATTGATATGTTTGACTGTGTGCTGCCCACACGGTCAGGGCGTAATGCACAGGCCTTTACAAGGCGCGGCACCGTCAATCTGAAAAACGCGAGGCACCAGGATGATCCTCGTCCACTTGACGACCAGTGCGCTTGTAATGCCTGTCAGCGTTATAGCCGTGCATATTTGTCGCATCTCATTCGGTCCGGTGAAATATTAGGGGCTATGTTGTTAACCGAACATAACTTGCAATATTATCAAGACCTCATGTCAGGGCTACGTAATGCAATAGAACAGCAGAAATTGTCTAATTTCATTAATGATTTCCATAAGTTAAGAGAAGTAGGCGACATTCCCCCACTTTAATGATCCCCTTGGACATTCGATTATAAAAAAAATGCGAGAACACTCAAATTCACTATTGACCAAACACCCTTCGCTGACTATGTTCCGCTCATCTCTTGAAGGGGCCCGTAGCTCAGCTGGTAGAGCAACTGACTTTTAATCAGTAGGTCACAGGTTCGAACCCTGTCGGGCTCACCATTCACAAGTATACGCATCTATCTATTGTTGGTTTGTCGTTTTGTGAATGATCTGTAACAGCCCCCTAAATAAGACCTGTCCGTCCTTTATCCTCGTGCACAATATTTTGCATAACTAGTATAACTTGCAAACAGCATGCAGGTGCTTAATGCTGTTCCCGCATGTTAAGCTGTATAATTTTCTAGACAGCGGCAAACGTTCTGCCTAAAAAAAGATGATCTTATTTAAATTATTTTTTTGACGACATAGAAGTAACATTATGGAATCTGGAATTTCATCTGATAAGTCAAGCTCTTATGAAAGTTTTGTTGATGAAAGTATCATTCAGAAACTAACCTTCACAGTGGATAATAATAGCGGCAGTCGCCGTTCAAGGTCTCAGGAGACACGACAAAAGATTCTTGATGCTGCTATTCAATGTTTTCTGGAATCTGGATTTGGTGGTGTATCAACATATGATATTTCTGCAAATGTCGGTGTAACCCAGCCCGTTATTCTCTATCACTACAAATCTAAAGAAGGCTTATGGAAAGCCTGTATGGACCACATGTTTGGCCATTTTCGTAATGCTTTGGCACAAAAAATTTTGGAACTGCGCGAAGAAGAACCCAGAATATTTTTTCGTGAGTTAATCCGACATATTATTGTTTGGCCCACTCATTATCCCTTCATGATCCGCGTGTTACTGGATACGAATGAAGACGATGCAGAACGGCTTAACTGGCTATGGGATAAGCATATCGGGCCGACACAAACGGCAATGTCACATATCCTGGACCATGGGGTAAAGATCGGTATTTTACGTGACCTGCCAACATTAAATACTCATTACTTATTAATGGGACAGTCCATGATCTTTAGTTTAGGGCAGAAAGTGCATACCCTGACAAAAAAGTATCAATTTAATGAGGATTTTATTGAAGCTCAGATTGAATGCTTTACCGCAATGTTATTTGTTGATAGGGATAAATAACAAAGCTCTTCATTCCGACCCCTATTAAATCTTACGCCCCATCCAAATAACGCGCCCCAAAACGTCTATCGTACCGGGAGTACAATTGCTCCAGCTCTCATATAGCGGGTTATCACTTTTAACTGTATACGTTTTGTCCACCGGATGAATAGAGACACGTTTTACCTGCAGCATATCATCATACCGTATGACATAAATGCCGTCACGGCGTACATGCGTTTCATTCAAATCCACAAGAATATGGTCCCCATCCATCAAAGTTGGTACCATTGAATCTCCAGAGACTGAGATAACGATCAAATTATCATTCGTCGCCGATGAGCTGCTTTTTATCCAACTACGCTTAAAGGCCAGTCTGTCACCGATCACCTGACTATCTACAACACTTCCAGCTCCCGCTGCGGCTTCGATGTCGTAGACATTAATCAATACATATTCATCAAGCGGCGCGGTTGCCTCAAGCCCCTCTGTCAGCGGTGAGGTATTCATTATTTTGATAGTGTCGAGAAATTCTATATCCACTTCAAAGTGAGATGCGATTTTGCGAAGGTCTTTGTCTTGCAATTTTTTCGGCACACCACGTTTTATATATTGCTGAATATAGGCATGGTTCTTCCCGATAAGTGCGGAAACGGATGCATAATCTTCATCATCTCGTTCCATAACAAGAGAATCTAAACGTTCCCGTGCGATTTTGTTCGCATCTTCAAGTGTCAGTGACAAAACGATCACTCCAGTTTTTACCTAACGATAACCTAGAAGTACCAATGTCGGCCGTATTCATAGCTTTAGCCAGTTCATACTATATACTCTGCCGTAAATAAGGTCTTTTTTTATATAACATTATAAGCTTATTAAGATTTATTTTAAAAATCTTCAGTACTATTTTTATGTTTTAAAACAATAAGAATAACCTTTTTAAATAGACGGGTAGGGGGCAAATAATGGCTGCGTATCAACTGGGAAACATCAAAATCTTACTGGTGGACGATAACCATTATATGGTTTTATTGCTACGCACTATTCTTTCGGCATTTGGCGTCACGCGCATGAAACAGGCGGCAAACGGTGCAGAAGCCATGGACTTGTTAAAAACGTTTCAGCCTGATCTCATTATTACCGACTGGCGTATGAAGCCTGTAGGGGGCTTGGAATTAACAAAAATGGTCCGGTATAAAGATAATTATCCGCTGTGTTTTACCCCCATTATTATTGTAAGCGGCTACAGCGACCCCGGTAGTGTTGTCAAAGCGAGACGCGCAGGCATCAACCAATATCTGGTAAAGCCAATTTCCCCACAAACATTATACCAGCGCATTATATGGACTATTGAAAACCCATTACAATTTCAGCTTATTGATGACTGCTATGTCCCTGTTCATAATCAAGCTAACCACCCTGATGCATTCCCCATAGCAACCCAGGGTATTCCTGATGACACAGATGGGGACATTGTCATAGAAGACCTCGATGACGATACAAACACGAATTTCTGGTTATAGCCCTTTTGAACACTTCTCGCCTTCTTGATAACTTTCTACTAGACGAACTGCTTAGGCAATGTCATATTCTGCGCGGTTTATGCAGAGTTATGGCGGTATAAATATGTCTTTTTTGAAACGTATATTTACTTGGTGGAATGATAGCACAGTCGGCACGTCCCTATTTACCTGTCTGAAAGGTAAATTTATCGGTGAAGACGATCAGGGAAACCGCTATTATTCAGAGAAGAATGGCAAACGCCGCTGGGTAATCTATAATGGTGAAATAGAAGCATCGCGCATTCCGCCTGAATGGCATGCTTGGTTACACTATACTGTCGATGATGATCCGATCACTGCACCACCCGCAGTGAAGTCATGGGAAAAAGAGCATCAACCAAACCTAACCGGGACAGCCGGCGCTTATTATCCACAAGGTAGTTTGGCACAGGCAGGGGAACGACCAAAAGCAACTGGTGACTATGAGGCCTGGCGCCCCTAATACGATAACAAAAGGCGGAACGCATAATGGGAAGTAAATTAGTCGAAACACTTATGGGGGCAGTGGTCCTTTTTGTGGTCGCCGCGTTTTTGTATTTCGCCTATAGTAATACCAGCATGCAAACGGCAGATGGTATTGAATTAACCGCGCGTTTTGATCGTGTGGACGGTTTGGCTATCGGTGGCGATGTCCGTATGAGCGGCATTAAAGTCGGCACAATCATTGACCAATACCTAGATAAAGAAACCTATCAAGCAGTTGTTAGAATGTCCGTAGACAAAGAAGTAAAGTTGCCTGAAGACACCTTCGCCAAAATCACGTCTGAAGGTCTGCTTGGTGGTAACTATTTGGTGCTGGATCCCGGTGGAAGCGATGTCTTTCTAGAAGACGGTGATGAAATAGAAGAAACCCAAGGGGCCGTTGATTTATTAGGCCTTATTGATAAATTTGGTGGCGATTCCGACAAGGATTAATATGCATAGCCGAACGTCGCGATCCAGCTGTCATCTTCTTATGCTTTTTTTATCTTTACTGCTTTTTTATGTCAGTACTTCCTCAGCGCAAAGCACAAGCGAAAAAGAAGAAAACACAGCTATCGCCACGCTTGGCGCATTGGATAAAATTACCGCTCGTGTCAGCACCCTAAAAGCCCCTGTGGAAACCCCTGTACGCTTTGGAACCTTGGAAATAACGGTACACTATTGTCGAAGTAATCCACCGGAACAAAACCCTGAAACGGCCGCTTTTCTGGAAATTCAGGACATCGATCACAACCAAAGTAGAGAAAAAGTTTTCGCGGGCTGGATGTTTGCATCAAGTCCTGCTTTATCCCCATTAGAACATGCTGTCTATGACATCTGGGTCGTAAGTTGCAGCACCGTCTCGGGACTTTCATCCAGCGATAACAGATGAAAATCTCCTTTAGTTCTTAGAGCCTCCTGAAGCCTATTTCTATATACCATACGGGGAATTTCAATTGCGCCAAAACGGCTGAGGTGTGGCGTAATAAACTGAGCATCCAGCAAACTGTAACCTCCAACTTTTAAGCGGGCCAGCAGGTATACCAATGCAACTTTGCTCGCATCAGTAACTGTATGGAACATGCTTTCTCCGCAAAAGGCTCCCCCCACAGAAACGCCATATAGCCCACCAACCATCCGGTCGTCCTGCCAACATTCTACAGTATGCACATGTCCTTGCTGAAAAAGCGTGGAATAGAGACGAATGATTTCATCGTTAATCCACGTCTCTGCCCGACCTTTTGATATATTTATGGCCGCACATTGACGTATGACTTTATCAAAGTCCGTATCAATTTTGATATCGAATAAGCCACGACGTATCGTCCGGGCAAGACTTCGCGGAACATGGAAACTATCAATAGGGAATATCCCTCTCTGTTCCGGCTCTACCCAGAATATATCATCAGCACCGGGGCCTTCTGCCATCGGGAATATTCCCTGCGTATACGCATAAAGCAAAAGGTCCGGTGTGATCGCCGTCATATGTCCAAATTATTCAGATAGTTTTCCAGCCAATGGATGTCATATGCACCGTTAATAAAATCGCTTTCCGCAATGAGTTTCTGGTGCAACGGTATTGTCGTTTTGATGCCACCGATAACGTACTCTTCCAAAGAACGCCGCAATCTCATCAAACATTCATTACGGGTTTTGCCATGGACGATCAATTTGGAAATCAGGCTATCATAATAGGGTGGGATTTTATATCCGGCATAAAGTGCAGAGTCGACACGGACATCCAACCCACCTGGCGTGTGATAATCTGTTATATTCCCGGGAGATGGCATAAACGTAAATGGATCTTCCGCATTAATACGACATTCAATCGCATGACCTGAAAAGGTGATATCCTCTTGGTTATAAGAAAGCGGCATACCACCTGCGACACGAATTTGTTCGCGCACCAAATCAACGCCTGTAATCATTTCTGTGACGGGGTGTTCCACCTGGAGGCGTGTATTCATTTCGATGAAATAAAACTCACCATTTTCATAGAGGAACTCAATGGTCCCTGCACCAACATACCCTAAATCGCTAATCGCCTTACTGACGATAGCTCCCATTTTTTCCCGTACTTCCGTATTCAAAGAAGGGGACGGTGCTTCTTCCAGGACCTTTTGGTGGCGTCGTTGTAATGAACAATCACGTTCTCCCAAGTGAATGGCATTACCGTGTTTATCCCCCATCACCTGAAATTCAATATGGCGTGGCAAAACCAGGAATTTCTCAAGATACACCGCATCGTCACCAAACGCGGCCTTTGCCTCTGTTTTTGCCGAAGATACAGCCGCAGCCAGTTCACCTTCGTTGTGCACCACTTTCATGCCGCGGCCACCACCACCAGACGCCGCCTTTACGATAACCGGATAACCGATCTCACGCGCTACGACTTTAGCGGTATCAATATCGCGAATTTCCCCTTCAGATCCGGGCACAACAGGTATGCCCAGCTTCTTTACTGTTTCTTTCGCGGTGATTTTATCACCCATCACACGTATATGTTCTGCTGTGGGGCCGATAAAGGCGATATTGTGCTCGGAAACAATTTCAGCAAATTTTGCATTTTCTGAGAGAAAGCCATACCCAGGATGAATAGCATCCGCACCTGTGATTTCCGCCGCCGAAATAATAGCAGGTATATTTAAATAACTGTCCGTCGAGGAAGCCGGCCCAATGCAGACACTCTCATCTGCAAGACGCACATGCATTGCATCTGCATCTGCCGTGGAATGAACGGCAACGGTAGCTATTCCCATTTCATGACAGGCGCGGTGAATACGCAGGGCGATTTCACCCCGATTGGCAATAAGAACTTTTTCAAACATCCGTGATCTCTACCTTCTGGTAAAATCTATTCAATGATGACAAGAGGCTCACCGAATTCAATCGGTTGACCATTTTCAATCAGGATGTGTTTAACGACCCCGGACTTTGTCGCGGGAATTTGGTTCATCACTTTCATGGCTTCTACAATCATCAATGTTTGGCCTGACGTTACCTTATCACCCACACTAATAAAGTCATCAGCCCCGGGTTCAGGCGCCAAATAAACTGTCCCCACCATGGGTGATGTGACGGCACCCGGATGATTAGCAAAATCATTCTGCTCCGTCGGGGCATTCTCAACCGCTGCGGGTTGCGCGGTAGGGGCGATAGCCGCAGTTGCAGGAACAGTTGCAGAAGGAACCGACGCTGTTATGTGATTAATTGAACGTGAAACCTTTATCCGTTTTTCGCCATCAGTGACTTCAATCTCACTTAGATCTGTATCATTTAACAATTCCGCCAGATCACGAAGCAGATCTTTATCAACATTCATTTTTGACATTATAACTCCAACCAAGTCTATTTGTTGTTATCAAATATATTTTTACTCAGAAAGAATATCCTGCATGGCATCTAATGCCATGAGATAACCCCGTCCGCCAAATCCACAGATTACGCCTTGCGCAATATCTGAAATATAGGATTTATGGCGAAATTCTTCCCGCTTGTACAGATTAGAAAGGTGAACTTCCACGATCGGTAGATCAATGGCTAAAAGCGCATCACGTATCGCTACAGATGTATGTGTATATGCCCCGGCATTAATAATAATTGCCTGAAAGTTATTCCGGGCTTCTTGGATCCAATTGACCAGTTCCCCCTCAAGGTTACTCTGCCTAAAATCCACATCCAGTGCCATTGTCTTGCCATGCTGCTGCATGAGGTCATTAATATCTGCAAGCGTAGCTGTGCCGTAATGACCAGGCTCCCGCATACCCAAAAGGTTCAGGTTCGGTCCATTCAACACTAATATTCTTTTTGTATCCGATTGTGTCATGATCTTGCTTATCTATTTGTGAAGTCTATGTATAGAGCCTTCTTACGCCCTTGAAAAGGCGCATATTCTACTCAATGTAGAAGTTGTGAGGAATTAGTCGTTGTCTGGCTGCTGGTCCCGCACTACTCTTCATCAACGCTTTATAGTTTTAACATCCGAAAAACAATATGACCCAAGACAAACTGACAATAAACGGGGATATTCATTATATTGATGGCCCCACAGCCCTCACGACCCTGATCGAATCCTTAAAACTGAATGGCAAAAAAATTGCAATTGAACTGAACCGTGAGATTGTAGCACGTTCAAAATACGAGGATGTCACGGTCAAGAATGGTGACGTCCTCGAAATTGTACATTTTATTGGTGGTGGAAATAACAACGTGACTAATCATACTGATCTTTTTGAAATTGCAGGTAAAAACTATCATTCCCGTCTTATTGTAGGCACAGGAAAGTATAAGGACTTTGGAGAAACGGCTGCAGCTATTGACGCTTCGGGAGCGGAAATTGTGACAGTTGCCGTACGGCGCGTGAATGTGTCAGACCCTGGTCAGCCCATGCTGGTAGACTATGTCGACCCTAAGAAAATTACATATCTTCCGAATACAGCAGGCTGCTATACGGCTGATGATGCATTGCGTACTTTACGCCTTGCCCGCGAAGCTGGTGGCTGGTCCTTGGTCAAATTAGAAGTACTCGGCGATCAGAAAACTCTTTTTCCCAATATGACCGAAACGTTGTCTGCAGCAGAGACCCTCATCAAAGAAGATTTTGACGTCATGGTGTACTGCAGTGATGATCCAATTATGGCGAAACGACTGGAAGAAATGGGTTGTTGTGCCATCATGCCATTGGGTGCCCCCATTGGATCGGGCCTCGGCATACAAAACCCTATTAACATTAGATTGATCGTTGAACAGTCAAATGTTCCCGTTCTTGTGGATGCCGGCGTAGGGACGGCCTCTGATGCTGCGGTAGCAATGGAGCTGGGATGTGATGGCGTTTTGATGAATACCGCCATTGCGGAAGCCAAAGACCCCGTACGTATGGCCAAGGCCATGAAACTGGCGGTAGAAGCGGGGAGAGATGCTTATTTAGCCGGACGTATGCCGCATAAGAAATACGCAGACCCGTCTTCCCCTCTCGCGGGGATTATTTAGACGTCAACATCTAGGGTAATATTTAAGGCGGACCTCTTAAGTCCGCCTTATGATTTTGCGACACTGAAAAATATTAATGCTATTTCACGTTGTCTGTCTGCCTTTCGCGCAACAGCCCGAGTTTTGCTGAAAAATAACCATAGCTTTCAGCACCAGGAATAATTTCATCACCAATGATAAAAGCAGGTGTTCCGGTGATCCCCAATGCACGTGCCAGACTTCGGTTCTGCTGGATAACGTTGCTAATGACATGACTGGTCATGTCTTCTTTTAAGCGGTCACTATCCAATCCTAACTTATCTGCAATACTCATGATTTTCTTTTCGTTCAACGGTCCCGAGGATGCCAATAACGCAAAATGAAAATCTTCGTAGCGGTTCTGCTCTTTAGCCGCTAAGACAGCACGGGCAGCAACTTCTGAGCCTGGCCCCAAGATTGGCAGCTCTTTAAATACAACACGTAAATCAGTATTTTCCTTCATTAACCGTTGGACCGTAGGGGTGACTTTTTTGCAATAACCACACTGATAATCAAAAAATTCAACGATCGTTATACGCCCGTCCGGGGCACCACCGATATAACTGTGTCCATCTTTATAAAGGGCCTGTTCATATAGCGCGAGGGCGGCTCTTACCTCACGCTTGCGCAATTCTTCAAATGCTTCTGGTAAGACTTCCGGATGTTCTAATAGATACTCGCGAATAAGAAGCTTTAGTTCCGCTTTTTCGGCTTCACTAAAATTTCCTGCCTGCACACCAGACACACAAAATACACCTGCTATAAGGCCGAGCCACAACCTTATAGATAAAACTTTTAATGCATTGCCCATATCGTATTTAATTCCTGATACTTTTCATGATAAGCAGAAACATATCCATGCTGATGTTCTTGCGTTGCAGAACTATCCTTCTTGGGTTTGGTTTTCTGACCACGTTGTAGCATTAAACTTTCTACCGTCATTTGTATATCTTGGGCACGCACCCAGGCCGGTGTATTTTTCTCAAAACTTTCTTGCGCCTTTTTTGCATTGACAATCGCGGGTTCCAGCTTGCCGGTCAAAAGGAACTCTTCTGCAGTGGACAGCCTTTGCATAGCCTCGTTTCCTGCGCGGTTGTAAGCAATGGATAACTGACGCCATGCGAAGCTGTTATATGGCTCTCTGGACACAGCGAATTGTAAATGTTTTACCGCTGGGCCATTCAAAATCGGCTGTTCCAGCGACAACATGGCCTGTGCCAGTGAAATCCGGAACATCGCCTGATCAGGTTCATATCTTACAGCCTCTTCATAAGCACGCACCGCATCATCTAAGAAGCCATTCTCAAATAAAATCTGGCCTTTAGTGTCATAGAAATATGGGTCATGGGGATAGCGCGTAATCAAAGTATCTATTTCACGTAGCGCACTTTTCACGTCATGCTGTCTATAATAAGCAAATGTCCGCGCATAATATGCATAAAGACTTTGGTCACTTTCAGGATATTTCTGCAGCGTGACTTCCGGCGGCTTTAAGTAACCGAATAGTTTCGCCTGCATACGCTTAAAAGCTTCCACATACTCAGGGCGACTTGGCGCGTTTGCATAGGGGGATTTATTCACATTGTCATGTAAACGCGATATCCGTTCACTTGTTACCGGGTGCGAACGCACATAAGGGTCGCGGTTTTTGGTAATAAGCAATTCCTGCTCACCTAATTGGTCTAGGAAGCTGACAAGTCCCTTACTGCTTTGCTGTGTTTTATCCAAAAATGTGATTGCCGCCTGATCTGCTGCGGATTCCTGGATACGACTATAACTTAAAACTGAGCGACGGGCGGCTTCCTGACTTCCCATCATAACCGCCATCCCGGCATCACCGCTACCTGCTGCAATTGCGGCAGCCCCTAACAAAACACCTAAGACAGAATATGCGGTTGCACCCTTGAGGCCTTCCTCATAGCGGGCAAGATGACTTCCTGAAATATGGCCCGTCTCATGAGCAATCACGCCAATCACTTCATCAACATTATCAGCGGCCAATAACAAACCTGTATGGAGAAAAACATTCTGCCCCCCCGCGACGAAGGCATTCAGTGTTTTATCCCGGACCAAGAAGGTCCTAACGCTATTGGGGTCGAGGCCCGCAGCTATGAAAATCGGTTCGGAAAGGAGGCGTAGTGTACTTTCAATTTCTGCGTCCCTTAATATGGACAGCCCGCCTTTATCGCGTGCATGCGACAATGATGGGACAAATTGTGCGACCGCTAATATCAGCATCGCTACAAAAGCACGGCGAAAAAAATATATATAGTTTTTGCGTCTCATTCGTAGAATCTACATTTCAGGTTTGGCTTTGTAAAATCAACTGTTTGTTACTATTGCTTCGTAGCTACATCATGGTAATGATGACACGGTATTATCCGGACAACAGATGTACCCACGATTAACAATCGTTAACATTTTACTGAAACACCAAAACACAAACATCGCGCAGAATATAAGAAGAATATAACATGACCAGTCTATCCCAACGTGTCTCCAGTTTATCCCCCTTTCTTGCGATGGATGTACAACGCGCAGCCCAGCAGGAACGCGCTAAAGGTCGTCATATTGTAAATATGTCAATCGGCGAGCCGGGACAGGGATTACCCCAACAGGTTACAGAAACGATTCAAGCACGGCTGGGGCAGGAAAAGGTCGGTTACACTGATGCGACCGGCAACCAAGACCTGCGCGCGCGCATTGCCCGCCATTATGACGAATGGTACGGCGTGAAAGTTTCTCCCGAACGCATTTTTATCACCACGGGCTCTTCCAGTGCATTTCTTTTTATATTTTTGGCATGTTTTGATATTGGTCAGAAAGTAGGCATTGCGCAACCCGGATACCCTGCTTATCCCAATCTTCTGAAAGGGCTCGGCTTAGAGCCAGTCTATTTACCCGGACGGTATGACTTTGGTTATCAGCCATCTATCGAAGATTTAAAGGCAGTACCTGACCTTGCCGGTCTGATGATTGCCAGCCCCAACAACCCAACAGGATCCATGCTCAGCAATAAGGATCAAATGGCCCTGATGGATTATTGCCGTACTGCCGGGATTACCTATATCTCTGACGAGATTTATCATGGCCTGCATTATGGTGATAAACCCTCTACAGCCTTAGCCTTTGACGATCAAGCAATCGTAATCAACAGTTTCTCCAAATATTTTCTCATGACAGGTTGGCGTTTAGGCTGGATGGTTTTACCTGAACATTTTGTCAGACCGATTGAGAAGATTGCCCAAAGTTTTATCATCTCACCTCCCACATTATCTCAACATGCCGCCGTCAACATTTTTGACTGTTATGCAGAACTGGATCAGGCCGTTGCCCATTATCGCACTAACCGCGATTTGCTGTTACAAGCATTGCCGACAATGGGTTTTAATAAAATTGCCCCGGCGGATGGAGCATTTTACCTTTATATAGATATCAGCGACTTTTCAAATGACAGCATGACCTTTTGCCAGGAAATGCTCTCCGACATTGGTGTGGCCACGACGCCCGGCATCGATTTTGATCCTGACCGGGGGCACAGATTTATGCGAATTTCCTATTCAACCGATACTGCGGAAATTAAAGAAGGAATCAGACGCCTTCAAAACTGGGAGCGACTGAAAGCATAACATTATGTTCCATAACTGATGTTAAGGCTTGGCGTATGTCACAGCTATATACTGGTAATAATATTGTGATATATAGCCAAGGCAACAGCATGCATGCGGTTACTTGCCCCCAACTTTTCTTGGGCGTTTTGACAGTGATAACGGACGGTACGTTCTGAAACGCCGAGCACCTCAGCAATCTCCATATAGCTTTTTCCCAGTGCAGATAGATGTAAACAGTCACGCTGCCGCGCCGTCAACTTATATTCAAATACTGCACGATCGGGGAGTGGGGTTGCCGCCAATACTTTTGCATGAAAATGATGCCCCGCCATCAATAAAATATCACTGACCTCATCGCAGTAATGCCAGTATTCATCACCCGACATTTCGCCTTTATAAAAACAGGCTAAAGCAGCACGTCCTTCGTCCGGTAAAGGTAACGGAATCAATACTCCCTGTGAGACACCATGATGAAATACCCCACTGACATATTGATGCTGGTTTGCTGTTAATTTCAGCTTTTCCCTATTACAAAACAATCCTTTTGATGTTAATTCCCACGCAACGGGAAGATGACATGTCATTGTCAATTTATAGAAGGGATCAAAACGAAAATATTGTCGTTCCTGGTAACTTCTGAACCACTGATTATACCACCCCGCATTGGTAGCCATCGTAAAGGGCAGCCGAAGCCGCCCTTGTTCATCATAAGGTTGGATCATGTATGTATAATAGATATCTTCAAAACCCATGCCTTTAATAAAGTCTTGCAAATAACCAAGGGCTGTCTCTGCATCAACGCAGGAAGATATCCTGTATTTATACTCCTGATAGTTTTCATAAAATGATTGTTCTGCCATCACCCTAATCTATAGACGGGGATATACTTGCGGGTATAATGCCCCTCCCATAGGATCCCCTGGTTGAAGATTATCTTCAGGTACATTGGATTTAAACATGGGCTGTTCCGTAAAGCTATATTCTGTCGGTGCATATGTGACATCATCACCTGTATAACGTAGCGCGATAGCCCGCCGACGCATATCTTTGGTCATGTTACCTAAGGCACTATGAAAAGTATTCGCATGGTGAAGCAAAAGATCACCTGGCTCCACATCCCAACATAAGACCTCATATTTTTCTGGCTCTGCATCAAAGTCAGGCACAGGAAGCGCGTCCTCAGCGTTATTCCAGACGTCTTTTTCCGAAAAAGTCACAGCCTGATAGTCATTTTTATAATGATGACTTCCTTTAATATAGGCAATCGTCCCGCTTTCTCTTACGGCCTTATCCAACGGCATCCATACCGACGCTATCTGCTCACCTTTTAGTGGCCAATACGAAATATCATGATGCCATGGCGTTTTATTAGGGGTATTGGGTTCTTTGACTAACAGTTGGTCACCAAAGAAGTTCACCCGACGGCTATTAAACAGTTTTTGTATCATTTCTGGCAACGGTGAATCGAAAACAAGTTCTTTAAAATTATCATTCCACCGATAGGTATACAGGTCACCGAAGAAACGCCCTGGGGCACCATCAGCTTGCATATCCATACCAAACCCCTTTGGCGAGGCCAATACCTCATCCACGGCGTCACGCATAAAGTCAATCCAGTCATGGGGCATAATTTGCCGCAAAACAACAGCCCCATCTTCATGGTAACGTTGTATTTCCTCGTCTGTGATCTCTCGCAAAAGCTTTGTTGATTTCATTTTAGGCTCCCAATATTTACGCTAGGCACAATTGTTATTTCCTGCATTAGGAAGATATTTTAGGCACTTATTTTACTGAAAAACCTGTCACTTATGACAGGGCAAGAGGCACAGCGAAAAAAACAACTATTATGATTTAAGAAGCTTTTTGGGGGATATACTATACTTTTCACGGTGCAATTTCGCAAATCGCCCTAAATCATTAAACCCCCATTTCGCCGCAATGTCTGTCACACTGACAGTATCACCGCGTAGCTGGCATAACTCATCATGCGCGTTTCTTAATCGTTCTTGCCGTTGCCATGCTTTCGGGCTCATACCTATTTCTGATATGAAGGCCCGCTGTAAACTGCGGATATTCACACCACAATTGTCCGCGACATCTGCGATCGTCATGACAGCTGGAAACTTAGCCGTCATAATATCCTGCGCCTTCCGCACAACAACTTTACGATCAAGTTTTTTAGATTGTTTATAATATGGCAGGAAAAACGTAGAAATAACCTGGTCTATAAAGAGCTGCTCCCAAATAAGGGCATCCTTGCTCTGTTCATAGCTGTCAAAAGCATCGTAGTCATCTAATTCAGTTGCATGAAGGGTGAGACTATCAAAAACCTCCATCAAATTCTGGTATCGTGGATCTGTATGCGGAATTTCCTGAGTTTCGTTAAAGTCTAGAAGCTCAAAATTGTTAAGTTCTCTATGATTATAGATGACATCCTTTGAGAAAGGGATAAGACACACACCCGAATTCTCAGGGTAATATATCTCGCCACTGAATGATGGGGAAAACAGAAAGATTGATTTGGGATCCAGCACATATTTTTCACCTTTTTCAATGACCGTAATCCCTGAACCCCATATTCTAATAAAACCAAAACTATTATTTTCAATCTTACAGGAACAATAAAAGTCTTGCCCATAACGCACTGAAATTTGTGGCAGACTATGGGCTATTCTTAACGTCATGACATTTGGGCCAACATTCCACTTTGGCCCTTGTATTTCAAACGTACCTATCCATTGGCGCGTGATGTTTTCAAATTCACGGCGCGTAGGTAATAACGTCAGTGCATAAGGTGTCTGTTCCAAAACATCCCCTGATTTATATAGTCGTAAAATACGTATTATTTAGTTTGTCTCTCGTATCTAATGTTCTCAATAAGAAACGAGGAAAAACACTGTTTCGACAATGCTCAAACTCTCTTAATACGGGGAATAAATATGACAAAATATCTCAGAAATACGTGGTATGTTGCAGCTGAATCTACAGAAGTAGCTAACGATGATCTTTTTGCACGCCGCATTCTAAATGAACCGGTCGTAATCTACCGCCTTGAAGACGGCAGTCCGGTTGCCCTGCGTGACCGCTGCCCCCACAGATACCTTGCATTATCAATGGGTAAGAAGGTCGGCGATACTGTCCAATGTGGCTATCACGGCATGGTTTTTGACAAGACCGGAAGCTGTATTGAAATCCCGACACAGGACACAATCCCTGAAACAGCCTATACGAAGTCATATCCTATCGTCGAAAAATATAATTTCTTATGGATATGGATGGGTGATATTGAAAAAGCTGATGAAAGCCTGATACCTGACTTTTCGACCGTCACAAAAGGCTCCACATACGATTTTCGGACAGCCGATAAACACCCTCAACAATGGGGCTATAAATATGTACGCGGTAATTACCAATTGATGGTTGATAACCTACTGGACCTCAGCCATGTTGGTTTCGTACATACGTCTACACTGGGATCAGAAGAGTCAACCCGCCAGCATGCCTCTGGTGAACAAAAGCAAACGGGCCGAATTGTATCGGACTACCGTCTTGCCGTAGACGTAGAATCTCCGCCAGCATTCGCCATGATGTTACCTCATCTAAAGAAGGTAGACTTCTGGCTGGATATGCATTGTAGTTCGCCTTGCAATTTCCTGATTGAATTCGGCGTCACAGAACCAGGCAAGCCGCGTGAAGAAGGCGGACCGTTTACCGGCTTCCATATCCTTACGCCAGAAACAGAGGACACATGCCATTACTACTACGGGTCTACTTTACAAATTGATGGAATATCTGATGAGCCCATCAAAAAGCTCGGCGAGGCTGCGGTTATTGCCTTTGACGAAGACCTTGTGATTATTGAAGCTCAGCAAAAAGAAATTCAGGGCGGCAAATTTGATGATGAATCTATGGTTGCTTTGCGGGCTGATAAGGCTGCGTTAATGGCACGCCGCCTTTTAACACAGCTGATTAAAGAAGAAGAAGACTCAAAAGAACGTGAGAATGACGCAATTGCCAAAATTGCCTAATCCTCAGTAACCATTCCCTAAAAAAGCCTGCTTATCAATGTGATAAGCAGGCTTTGTTTTTATCGTGCCGGGTTGCGGCCTAACGCAATAAAATAGCTTCCGTGTTTTCACGGATCACATCTTCTACTAATGCCATTTCTGCAGACCCGTATTCCTGCCATCCTGTACGCCGGGTTACCATTTCCTGTGCAATAGTAAACGTCAATATCTGCCCCAATATCGCAGTTCCTTTAAGAATGATGCGATTGCTTTTAGGGTCCTCGCCCAAAATTGTTCCCACTAGATAAGCAATCATGTCATTTTGAGCCTTCATCGTTCTTTCATAAAGAATATCATAGGCCGTTGTGGGTTCGATTTGCTCTCGCATGAAATAGCTACAAACAAAGGGGCCTTCCGCCTCTGAAATATTGCATTTGGCAAAAGTCATTAAGATTTCTAAGAGCATATTCAGTAAAACATCACGATCTGTAACTTTATCGTCTTTAAGACAATGAGCTTTTTCCATCACGGAACGCATATTTTTTTCAAAAAAATCAGATGCATACTCAGCCACAGCTTCATTGAGGTTTTGCTTATTGCCAAAATAATAATTTATAACCCCTAAATTGACGTCAGCCTCTTTTGCAATCATTCGTGATGTTGCACCGGATAGGGAATAAAGACCAAAAACACGCAATGCCGTTTTAATGATTTTTAGCCGTGTTTCTTCGCCCTTTGCAAAACGTCTGACCTTTTCTTTATCTTTTGCTGCCATAACGTTAGCCATAAAAAACACTCCATATTGTTATCGCTGGACAACCCCAACGTCTTGAAAAATTTTGTCTTTCAGTATTCATTTCCCCAAATGACAAAGCAAGAAATTTAACATCTACTATTTAGCAATTGAGCCGCCTTGACTTTTTTACACAATTGTATAATTCTTTTCAAAGGATAAAAAAACAGGGTAGTATCATGCAAGACAATAAAACTCAGGTCACACTCTTCACAAAACAAAATTGCGTCCATTGTGCACGTGCTAAATCCTTACTGGATTCACATGGTATAGCATATGACGTCGTTGACACTTCCAACAATAACGAAGCCGGGCAGCTTTCCATATATCTCAGCAGCCAACTGACATTGCCGCAGGTTTTTATCGGTGGTCGCCTTATTGGTGGGGCCGATGATTTAGAACGCCTCACAGAAGCCGGCGAGTTGGAACAGGCTGTTGAAAATGCGAAGGCAGCAAATGCTAATGGGTTACCAGCATTAGCGATGAACACGGACGTACTTAGTGAGGGTGTTAAAATCGCCAATATGGCCGATTACATCGCACCTATTGATGCGACACGTAGCACGGACCCTGAAGTCCTACCGCTCTTACAATTTTACAAAGCGTTTTTTGGATATTGGCCTCATTGCTATGGCTACTTATTCCGCGCGCCAGAAGCGACAAAAACCTTCATTTACACAACAGTGATGAGCGTGTCCGGTGGTTTTGTGAAAGAAATTCTCGGCATTGATGTGCAGCATGCCCTGGGCTTTGCAACCAGTCAGGCGCAAGGCTGTGGCTATTGTCAGGTTCATACGGCTGCTATTGGCCAAAAAGTCGAAAATTCGCATGCAATCCGCAAATTTTATGATGGCGAAATTGATTATAGCGACCCCACCTTTGCAGAAGTAGAATGGGCCCTTATTGATCTTGCGGGTAGGGCATCGGTCAACAAAGTTACGGATGAATTACTCGCACGTATCCATAAACTTGCTGGTGACAAAGCCCCATTATTTATTACAGCTGCAGCAAAGATGGCGTCTATCTTTGGCTTCCTCAATACGTTTAATGACCTGACAGGTGTGGAAATTGAAGCGGGCTGGAATAATGACGTCCAGTCAGTCTTTAACATTGAAATGGGGACCCATACACCCGCAGGCGATGTCAGCGACAATCCAGATAATCTCTCCCACGACATTCCCCAGGGGGATATCAGTATTCCTGAAATATTTGCCCGCTATGATAGTATTGCAGGTGATGATTATAAGGCGTACATGAAAGAGCATCTAGGCCTCGCCCCGAATTGGGAAGACAGATGGGCAGAACCAATACGCGCCAGACACGCCGTTATGTACGTCACACTTGTTGGCACTGACAGCCCCCAAATTTCCGCCGAACTTAAGCACCTCATGGCCCGCGTTTCAGCAGTCGTAAGAGGACATGACTACTTAAGTGCCGCTGAAGGGTTTATGGCTTATCAGGCTTCTGAAAAAACTGACATTAGTCTGAAGCGTGTCGCAGAATGTTATAATGCGGCGGCTGGCTATAGCGTCGAAGAAGGATTGTTTACAGATGCTGAGGTTGCCGCTTTGGCAACAGCCTTTACATCCGCACAAATTCCGATGAACGTTATAGAAAAGACAGCAACGCAACTGCGCAACCATTATGACCAGGACGGAATGATACAATTATTTGTCGTCTGCGCTGTCAGTGCGTCCATTCAGCGATGGTGTGCCGTTATGAAACCAGAGTTTGAACCGGAAGTTCTTTCGTTCTTCGAGGAACATAATCTTCCACTGTCTACTCAAAAAATAAAAATTAACGCAACCTGATGCTACGAAATCTTCTTTAAAATAAAGGCATAAAACTAAAGAGCAGCGAACAATCGCTGCTCTTTTTGCATCATTAGTGCTATATATGGAAACAGTTAGTTTCTTTAATTGCCGCCATTAAATGTTGTTATGTTTTACACGAATGTGTAATTTTATAGGCATTCAATAAAGCTAAATACGTATCTATAAGTGCGACGGCGCACAATGTATCTGAAAAATATAGTGGAACATGGACATGAGTAATTATCTAAGAAACTGTTGGTATGCAGCGGCTGAATCGACCGAGATCAGCGACAAAATTTTTGCCCGTCGTTACCTCAATGAGCCGGTCTTAATATATCGCAAGGAAGATGGCACGCCGGTTGCTCTGCGCGATAGATGCCCACACCGTTATTTACCCTTGTCAATGGGCCGCAAACTAGGTGACACCATACAATGTGGCTACCACGGTATGATCTTCGATGAGACGGGGGCCTGCTCAGACATTCCTACCCAAGATAGCATCCCTGAAACAGCCAAGATTAAAGCCTACCCACTGGCCGAGCGTTATGGGTTTCTTTGGATATGGATGGGTGATCCAGAAAAAGCAGACGAAGCACTAATTCCAGATTTTGAACCTGACCTTGGCCTAAAGCTTGGGGAAAGACTGAACGATGATTATCCTTCTCATTGGGGATATAAAAAAGTTCAGGGCCATTATCAGCTCATGGTCGATAATCTTCTGGATCTAAGCCATATTGGTTTTGTTCACAGCAGCACTATCGGGTCAGAAGAAACCACCCGTCAACATGCCTCCGGAGAACAAAAAGTCGTGGGCAAAATCGTGTCAGATTATCGTATTGCAATAGATGTCGAAGCCCCCCCAGCTTTCAAGGCGGCCCCTGTAGAAGGTCCGATCGATTTCTGGCTTGATATGCATCACCATATCCCGTCAAACTTCTTACAGGTATTTGGCATCGCGCCGACAGGTATGGATCGTGATAAGGGCGTACCTTTCGAAGGCTTTCACCTTCTCACACCAGAAACAGATACATCTTGCCACTATTATTTCGGAGCATATCTAAAAGTGAAAGGTGCCCCTCAGGAGCCTGTCGACAAACTCGCCATGGCTGCGGATCATGCCTTTAACGAAGATATGGTTGTTATCGAAGCACAACAAAAAGAGATTATAGAAGGTCAAGAACTCGTCGAAGATACCACTGTTGCTTTGCGTGCGGATCGTGCTGGAATTATGGCACGAAAACTGCTCTCACAGCATCTTGCGGCGGAACAAAGTGCCGAATAAATAGTCGCATAACCGTTTATAATATTATTTTTGGCCGTCCTGGATTACAGGGCGGCCATTCTCTTTCAGAGCAATCCTATTATCATCACATCATACAAACTATATGGCTCTCATGACTTCAGGAAGTTTGCAGCCTATTGGGGACAGCGCTACATATTGCAAATAACGGCTCACAATATCCTCCCGACAAACACATACGTTCTCTGGCGATACCCTTAAAAAAAATTCAGTGTGTATTTGCCCAATAGGTTATCACACAGTAACATAAGCCTAGATCGTTTTAGTTTTGTTAGCGGATATAATAATAAAGATGAGTATAAATGGCGATAAACAAGGGCAAAATTCGCCAGACGCACCGGAGAATGTACCTTCCAACGCAGCATCAAAGCCTGCACGCCAACATCGTTCCCGCCGCCGCCACGCGGCACATGTAGGCAAAAATAACCGTCGCGGACGGTGGACGCATGTCTATAGCGCACTGGATCTAGGGACAAATAATTGCCGGCTTCTCGTCGCCAAACCCACATCAAATGGGTTTCGTGTCATTGACGCATTTTCCAGAATCGTCCGCTTAGGTGAGGGGGTCTCCAGCCGCGGTGCATTATCTGAAGATGCCATAGAACGCACTATTGAAGCCTTAAAAGTCTGCGCACAAAAAATGGAACGCCGGGGCGTAACACATATGCGTAATGTCGCAACACAAGCATGTCGTAGTGCGGAAAATTGTGATGATTTTATTCAACGTGTTCAACAAGAAGCCCGCATAAATATTGATATTATCAATCCATCAGAAGAAGCCCGCTTAGCCGTGATTGGTTGCAAGGCTCTTATGGATAGCAAATGTAAAAAGGCCATTGTATTTGATATTGGGGGCGGCAGTACGGAATTAATCTGGACAGAAATACGCCCCAATGGCAATCCGCATATCCTGGGTTGGACATCTTTACCCTTCGGTGTGGTGAACCTGTCAGAACAATACGGTGGTACCGATATGGTCAGCCCGGAAAACTATGCAGCCATGGTTGCAATTATCAAAGAACGGCTAACCCTTTTCGAGGCTGAACACAACATGACAGCCGAGATCAAAAAGGGCAATGTCCAAATGCTCGGCACTTCAGGTACGGTCACCACACTCACCAGCCTCTATTTACAGCTTCCCCGATATGACCGTCGCCAAGTTGACGGAACATGGGTAGAAGCCTCAAGGCTGCATAATCTCTGCACTGATTTATCTCGTATGAGCTACGCTGAAAGGGCAGCAGAGACCTGTGTCGGGGAAGATCGCGCAGAATTGGTCGTTGCTGGCTGTGCTATTCTAGATGCCATTATGGAATTATGGCCCGTAGAGCGCATACGTGTTGCAGACCGCGGCATTAGGGAAGGCCTTCTTTTGGAACTTATGGACGAACACCACTTTAAACGTCCACATAAGAACGCGAAGAAAAGTACACGCACTAACTCATCACGACATAGACGGTCGCGTAACCGTACCTCCAAAGATAAAAATCAAAAAACCGCGCCCTTCACCTCTCAGGATCAAAATATAATTGTCGCTTAATCCTTCCCATCAGAAATAAGAAATGTAGGCTGAGGCAGTATAACTTTATAAGCAATGAATATTTCTCTATTCGACCAGAACCAAGGACAACAAGGTGCTTAAAAAACCACGTCCTACAAAGGGCAAAAAATCAAATCGCGTAGACCCAAGAGGGGTGACGCGTGGCCCCAAAACTCGTGTCAAAACTGCACGTTATCGTAAAACCTCCTCTACGCGTTGGCTCCAGCGGCAGCTGAATGACCCATACGTTGCCGCCGCACAACGTGACGGCTATCGATCCCGCGCTGCTTATAAGCTTCTGGAACTGAATGATCGTTTTCATTTCCTTGATAATGCCCGAACGATCGTCGATTTAGGAGCTGCACCCGGCGGATGGAGCCAGGTCGCCCTGCAAGAAACAAACAATCGGGCCCGTATCGTTGGCATAGACTTATTAGAGGTGGAGCCACTGGGAGGAGCCGTTTTCCTAAAAATGGACTTTCTAGATGATGACGCTGAGCAGAAATTGATCGACACTTTAGGTGGATCAGCCGATATCGTCATGAGCGACATGGCCGCGACTACAACCGGCCATCGGCAAACCGACCATCTCCGCACAATGGCACTGGTTGAAACGGCGTTTGATTTCACGTGTAAAGTGCTTTCACCCGGCGGAACCTTTATTGCTAAAGTGCTGCGCGGAGGGACGGAAGATGATCTTTTGCGTGTGATGAAAGCACAGTTTCAACATATACGACATTATAAGCCACCTGCTAGCCGCCCGGAATCAACGGAAACTTACGTCATTGCCCAAGGCTTTATCGGTAAAAAAGCATAAACCTCTATAATATGGAAATATCATATTGGCTTTGACCGGCCATGCGAATCCTGTTAAGAGCAATAGCTTCTTATTTATCCGCGCATTTTTATTTTTTCATTAAACAATGCCGCACGGCCCCTAAGGAGCTATAATGACAATCCGTGACGCCCTGACCTTTGATGATGTTCTTCTCGTACCCCAAGCATCAGAAGTGATGCCCGCTCAGGTTGACGTTAGCACAGTCATTACAAAGAACATCAAACTGAATATTCCGCTCATTTCCGCCGCAATGGACACAGTAACGGAAAGCCGTCTTGCTATTGCAATGGCACAGGCAGGGGGAATTGGCGTTATTCATCGGAATTTGTCTATCGCAGCACAGGCTGAAGAGGTGCAGAAGGTCAAAAAATTCGAATCTGGAATGGTTATTAATCCTGTGACCATTACACCTGAAGAAACACTTGCTGATGCTTTGGACCTCATGTCAGGACATAAAATTTCCGGCATTCCTGTTGTTGAAAAAAGTGTCGGTCGCCTGGTTGGAATCCTCACAAACCGCGACGTCCGCTTTGCCTCTGACCTACGTCAGCCTGTCAGTGAACTCATGACAAAAGACGGACTGGTTACAGTTCGCGAAGGCGTTACCACAGAAGAAGCCAAACGCTTATTGCACCAGCACCGCATTGAAAAATTGCTCGTTGTCGATAACAACTATAATTGCATTGGCCTTATTACCGTCAAAGACATTGAAAAAGCGCAACTTCACCCGAACGCCGCCAAGGATGAAACTGGCCGTCTTCGTGCAGCGGCGGCGACATCTGTTGGCTCTGAAGGTTATGAGCGTGCTGAGGCATTAATTGATGCCGGTTGTGATGTCCTTGTGCTGGACACTGCCCATGGCCATTCCCAGCGTGTACTGGACGCTGTTGCAAAGATCAAAAAAAATTATAGTAATGTCCATTTAGTTGCCGGCAATGTTGCTACAACGGATGCCACAAAGGCACTGATCGACGCCGGGGCCGACACGGTTAAAGTGGGCATAGGGCCCGGATCTATTTGCACGACACGTATTGTTGCTGGTGTTGGTGTTCCACAACTAACCGCGATCATGGACGCGGCCAAGGCCACGGAAGGCACGGATGTTGCTATTATTGCAGATGGCGGCCTGAAGACATCAGGTGACATCGCAAAAGCCCTTGCCGCAGGAGCATCAGCAGTCATGGTCGGTTCCTTGTTAGCCGGAACAGAAGAAGCCCCCGGTGAAGTCTTCTTATATCAAGGGCGATCTTACAAGTCCTATCGCGGGATGGGCTCGGTTGGTGCCATGGCCCGTGGCTCCGCAGATCGTTATTTTCAGGAAGAAGTCAAAGATACATTAAAATTGGTGCCCGAAGGTGTTGAAGGCCAAGTGCCCTATAAAGGCCCTGTTGGCAATATGCTTCATCAACTGGTCGGCGGTTTACGCGCCTCAATGGGATACACAGGGAGTGCGACTATTCCGGAATTCCATAAAAGATCAGAGTTTGTCAGAATTTCAAACGCGGGGCTTCGCGAAAGTCATGTTCATGATGTGACTATCACACGTGAATCACCTAACTACCCAACACAGTCCTAACAGCGCACATGACGCCCGCCGCACGCCTGCAAGCCAGTATTGAATTGCTGGACAGCATTCTTAGCAGCCTGAGAGAGCAGGGGAGCTCTGCGGACGTCCTGATCCAACAATATTTCCGGTCCCGGCGCTATGCCGGGTCCAAGGACCGTGCTGCCGTTCGCGAAATCGTCTATGACGTGATCCGCAAACTGGGCCGCTACAACCGCCAGCTTTCAACTCTGTCTGTCACACCAAAGCAGGACGAAGAAAGCCGTCTGATGGCTGCCATGTATTTGAACGACGCAGGGCACCCCGTAGAACAGTTTTTCGTTGGCGACAAATTCGCGCCAGCACCACTCAGCAATCGCGAACAGGATATGCTTCGTGAAGTTGCCAAGGCAGGCGATACACCAGAAAGCTTCATTTCTGAAGATTATGTCCCCGGCTGGATGTTACCCGCTTTGCAACAGCGTTTTGAAGCAAACCTGCAACAGGAAGTCATGGCGTTGAATGGTCGCGCGCCCCTTGACCTACGCATCAACGGCTTAAAGTCATGCGTTAGTAATTCTCAACAATATATTGAAAATAAAGAGATAAATTCCTCTTTTGTTACCTATACCGACTTTGGTCTGCGCCTGCCGGCCGGCACGTCTATCAAAGGGTGGGGCCTTTATCAGGACGGCAGCCTCGAAATCCAGGACGCCGCCGCACAGATCGCGGTGAAGTGTTGTGGCCTGCAATCAGGGCAGAACGTCATTGATCTTTGTGCGGGTGCTGGCGGCAAAAGCCTGGCCGCGGCCAGCTATATGAGCAACAAAGGTAAGATTACCGCCTGCGATATCAATGCTGCACGTCTGGATGCGGCCAAACCCCGTATCAAGCGGGCCGGGGCCTCCATCATCCGGCTAAAAACCCTTTCTGAATATGCCACCCATCGCCAAAACACCCTGCGCGAACAACAGGGGACGGCTGACCGGGTAATCCTTGATGTGCCCTGCACCGGAACCGGCGTCTGGCGCCGCAATCCGGAAAGCAAATGGCGCCTGGCCGCACCCCAGCTTAAAGGCTACCAAAAACTGCAATATCAATTGCTGCGGGAAGGAGCCGGGCTGGTGAAAGAGGGCGGGCGGTTGATCTATATGACCTGCTCCCTGCTGCCCCAGGAAAATGAAGACCAGATCAAAGCCTTTTTGCAGGATA
Organism: Kordiimonas sp.; assembly: GCA_002700365.1. Lineage (GTDB taxonomy): Bacteria > Pseudomonadota > Alphaproteobacteria > Sphingomonadales > Emcibacteraceae. Next base: position 392,161 of record PADB01000012.1, read on the forward strand.
ATCCCGGCTTCAAACTGGTTCCCTATAGCTATAGTTTCGGTGGATCTTCGCCAAAAACGGCGTCTTTGATTCCCGAATGTCTCCAACTCACGCCATTTCAGCATAACACTGATGGATTCTTTGTTGCGATTATGCAAAAAGATACCCTTTAGTGGACAGCTTAAGACGCAAAGGTTAACTTCGCTCCCATGACTGAAAATGTACTCATTATTGATTTTGGCTCTCAGGTCACCCAGCTGATTGCCCGTCGTGTCCGTGAAAGCGGTGTATATTCAGAAATCGTCCCCTTCAACAAGGCGGAAGAGGTTCTGGAAAGCTTTAACCCAAAAGCAATCATCCTGTCCGGTGGCCCGAATTCTGTCACCAATATTGATACGCCACGCGCCCCGGCACAGGTGTTTGAAATGGGTGTACCGGTTTTGGGTATCTGCTATGGCCAGCAAACCACATGTGAGCAGCTCGGCGGTAAAGTTGAAAGTTCTGAAGAGCGTGAATTTGGTCGTGCATTTCTTGATGTTAAAGAAGACAGCCCACTGTTTGACGGCATCTGGAAAAAAGGTGACCACAAACAAGTCTGGATGAGCCACGGTGACCGCGTCACAGCCCTGCCTGAAGGTTTCAAAGTCATCGGCACCAGCGAGAATGCACCTTATGCTGCTATCGCCAACGAAGAGAAACAGTTCTACGGCGTGCAATTCCACCCTGAAGTTGTCCACACACCTGACGGGGCGAAACTGCTGACCAACTTTGTCCGTGGCATTGCCGGTTGTTCCGGCGACTGGACCATGGCGTCTTTCCGCGAAACCGAAATTGCCAAGGTCCGCGAACAAGTGGGCGACCAGCGCGTCATCTGCGGCCTGTCCGGCGGGGTTGATTCTTCCGTTGTTGCCGTGCTGCTGCACGAAGCCATTGGTGATCAACTGACCTGTGTGTTTGTGGATCACGGCCTGATGCGCGCAGGCGAGGCGGATGAGGTTGTCTCCCTGTTCCGTAACCACTACCACATCAACCTGATCCATGTGGACGCGCAGGACCTGTTCCTGGGCCGTCTGGACGGCGTCAGCGATCCAGAAAAGAAACGCAAGATCATCGGCAACACCTTCATCGAAGTGTTCGAAGAAGAAGCCAATAAAATTGGCGGTGCCGACTTCCTGGCACAGGGCACCTTATACCCTGATGTGATTGAATCCGTGTCCTTCACCGGCGGCCCAAGCGTGACCATTAAATCGCACCACAATGTGGGTGGTCTGCCGGAACGTATGAACATGGATCTGGTGGAACCACTACGCGAACTTTTCAAGGATGAGGTCCGTATTCTGGGCCGCGAACTGGGCCTGCCTGCCGCCTTTATTGAACGTCATCCGTTCCCGGGGCCTGGCCTCGCCATTCGTATTCCCGGTGAAATCACCAGTGAAAAATGCGAAATCCTGCGCAAGGCAGATTCCATCTATCTGGAAGAAATCCGCAGCGCCGGCCTCTATAATGAAATCTGGCAGGCATTCGCCGTATTGCTACCGGTCAGAACTGTGGGCGTAATGGGTGATGAACGTACTTACGAATATGTATGCGCCCTGCGGGCGGTAACTTCCACAGACGGCATGACCGCAGATTACTATTCCTTCGACCATGATTTCTTAGGGCGCGTCTCCACACGCATCATCAACGAAGTCCGCGGCATTAACCGCGTTGTTTATGATGTCACCTCCAAACCCCCCGGCACGATTGAATGGGAATAATCTTTTTGCCATACTGCCTTCAACCGTAGGAGAGTAGCTATGTCAGCGCACCGCGAAGTCCGCCGCAATACCATACGCGATATTATCAACCTAAAGGGCAAGCAGCCCATCGTATCCTTAACGGCATATACAGCCCCCATGGCTACGTTACTGGACCCCCATTGTGACTTTCTATTAGTCGGCGACAGTCTGGCCATGGCGCTATACGGTATGGATAGTACTATTGGGATTTCATTGGACACAATGATCGGCCACACTCAAGCTGTCATGCGTGGATCTTCCAATGCCTGTGTGATTGTCGATATGCCTTTTGGCAGTTATGAAGAAAGCAAAGAAATGGCTTACCGCAACTGTGCGCAGGCCATGGCAGAGACGGGCTGCGCCGCGGTCAAACTGGAAGGCGGACAGGAAATGGCAGAAACAATTTCTTTCCTCACCCAGCGCGGCATTCCTGTTATGGCGCATGTGGGCCTGATGCCCCATGCGGTCAACACGATGGGTGGTTATCGCGCTCAGGGACGAGAGGAGAGCGAATGGCCACGTATCATGAAAGACGCATATGCCGTTCAGGAAGCCGGAGCCTTTTCTGTCGTTCTTGAAGGTGTAGCAGAACCCTTGGCCCAGAAGATTTCTGAGGAACTATCAATCGTCACCATTGGAATTGGGGCTTCCAATGTTTGTGATGGCCAAATTCTTGTAACTGAGGATATGTTGGGTTTCTTTGCGGGCAATCCAAAGTTTGTTAAGCGTTATGCGGAAATTGGACAGTCTATAGACGAAGCTATCGCACGTTACGCCCAAGACGTACGCCAGCGAAAATTCCCCGGCTCTGACCATGTATACTCCATGAAACGGTCCCATTAAAGCTGCTAACACGGCTGATACATTGTGAAATCAGTAAACTTAACCTAGAGACTGATTGCGTCTCGCGCAATGACGGGCTATCTTCGCAAAAACAATCATCAGTCCGTCGAGGGAGACACATATTGGCTGACAATTTTATACGCGAAGTAGACGAAGACCTACGTCGCCGGCAACTTGAAGATTTCTGGCATAAATATGGCCGATATATTGTGGGGGCAGCCGTACTGGTTGTTGCCTTGACCGCGGCAAATGTCGGGTGGCGTGAATATCGTCAGGCCAGTTTTAACAGTCAATCAGAACAATATGCTGCAGCAGTTGCAAAACTTGATGCTGGACAGCTGGATGAGGCTGAAACCTTCCTCAACGCATTACAAGACGACGGCAATCAAGGATACCGCTTTATAGCCAGTCTACAACTGGCGAAACAGGCCTTTACCGCTGGACAAACTGAACAAGGCCTGGACATCCTCAACCAACTGGCTACCGCTTCTGATATTGATAAAGTCCTTCAGGATTTTGCAGTCCTCAGCATCGCCATGCATAATCTGGATAATAGTTCTTATGAAGACCTTGCCCTGTATCTAAATCCTCTGATAACACCAGATAATCCATGGCAGTATTTGGCTCAGGAATTACTAGGGCTTGCCGCCTATAAAGACGGCCAGAAGGATATGGCAGTTCAACTTCTCGGTGAATTATCCGGAAACGTTGATGCACCGCGGGCTGTCCAGAAGCGTGCAGAAGAACTTCTTGCCGTAATACGTTAATTGCCAACAAAATGGGCTGCACATGACCAATACACATACGCCTTTAACTATATTTAATCGCTTTCTGGCAATCGCCGCATCTTTCAGTGTTTTATCGGCCTGTAGTGCCTTTGACGGCGGAAGTGACGATGATCAAACTGTATTGGAAGGTGAAAGACTTCCTGTGCTATCCTATGAATACACCGTAGAGGCTGACCCCCAGATCTCTGCCTTGGCAATTCATCTCCCCAAACCCTACATCAATAGCGATTGGGCACAATCCGGCGGTAACGCCGTTAATTTAATGCAGCATCTGGCTTTATCAGATACCCCTAAAGAAATATGGGATAAAAGCATCGGGGAAGGGTCATATAATCGTGCACGCCTCGTCAGCGGCCCCGTTCTCGCCGGCGGCCGCCTTTACACAATTGATGTGGAAGCAAATATCAGTTCTTTTGACGCCCAAACAGGTAAAAAATATTGGTCAGAAAAGCTGAAGGCTAAAAAAGAATCTGGAAAAGTTGCATACGGCGGCGGCATTGCAGCTACAAATGACACTGTATATGCCACGACAGGTTACGGTCACATCGCAGCATTTGACGCCCAAACCGGTGATAAAAAATGGTCAGTAAAAATTGGCGTGCCGATGCGCGGGGCACCAACGGTTGCCGAAAACCGCGTTTTTGCCCTGACTCATGACAACCAGATATATGCCATTAATGCCGATGATGGCAGCATCATATGGAGCGAAGTAGGTATTTCCGAAAATGCGGGCCTTATGGGTGCTGCGAGTCCGGCTGTCTTGGGCAATACTGTTGTCGCGGCCTTTTCTTCAGGTGAACTCGTTGCAATGCGCGTTGAAAATGGACGTATCCTATGGACTGATACCCTAAGTCGCCGGACGCGTCTTAATGCCCTCGCGACCCTTACAGATATTGACGGAAATCCTGTCATTAATGATGGACGTGTTTATGCCCTAAGCCACGGCGGGCGCATGGTTGCCATTGAATTGCGCACGGGGGCCCGTGTCTGGGAAAAAAACATAGGGGGGCTCCACACCCCCTGGGTTGCCGGAGATTTTATCTATTTGGTCTCTACAGACAGTCAGGTCATTTGCTTACACAAGCGTGATGGGCGTGTACGTTGGGTCAAACAACTACAACGCTATAAAGACCCCGAAGACCGTAAAGGACTTTTGCAGTGGAATGGGCCCATACTGGCTAGTGACCGCCTTATCGTAACATCTTCCCATGGCAAGGCTCTCTCGCTATCCCCTTATACAGGGGAATTATTGGGTCATATCAAGTTAGCGGAAGATTCTTATATGTCACCGATACTGGCAAACCAAACCCTGTATTTCCTAACAGATGATGGTGAAATTTCTGCGCTCCGCTAATTATTGCGAAACGGTCTTGCCTTTTATTGCCGCCGCGTGTATCGCCTGTGCGTGTAGTAAGGATATGTAATCAATATGACATTTACCGTCGCAATTATAGGCCGCCCCAACGTCGGCAAATCAACATTATTTAACCGATTGGTCGGCAAACGACTTGCGCTTGTTGATGATACGCCCGGCGTCACACGAGATCGCCGCGAAGGGCAGGGGCGTTTGGGCCATTTTCAATTTACTGTTATTGATACCGCAGGACTAGAAGAAGGGCGCGGGGAAGAATTATCTGCGCGTATGCGTCATCAAACGGAAATGGCCTTAAAAGAAGCCAACTTTGCATTGTTTATGATTGATGCCCGTGCAGGCGTCACGCCACTGGATAAACATTTCGCAGCATGGTTACGTAAGGAAAAAATTCCTGTTATTTTGCTCGCTAACAAAGCCGAAGGGAAAGCAGGAGAACACGGCCTTTATGAATCATATGCATTAGGGTTTGGTGATCCTGTACCTTTTTCTGCCGAGCATGGGGAGGGGATCAGCAGTCTATTCGATGCTTTTGATGATATGCTTCTTAATCTTGGTATTGACCCGGATGCTGACGAGCAACCCCAGCTAGATACAAAAAGCATCACTATAGAAGCGGAAGCGGAACCGGAACAGGATTCTGGTGATGACGTAGAGACAGTCGACGATAATACCCCTGCTTTGCCACTTCAATTAGCTATCGTTGGGCGGCCCAATGCGGGAAAATCAACATTAATCAATCAGCTTCTTGGGGAAGATCGCCAAATTACTGGTCCAGAAGCCGGTCTAACGCGTGATTCCATTGCTGTGCCCTATCAGTATAAGGGCCGCGAAATCCGTATGTTCGATACAGCTGGCATGCGCCGGAAGTCCAAAGTCGTCAGTAAATTGGAAAAACTGTCGGTTGCCGATACCATTCGCGCTCTTAATTTTGCAGAAGTCGTTGTTTTGATGATTGATGCGTTGGATCCTTTGGAAAAACAGGACCTCACTATTGCCAGTCTGGTGATACAAGAAGGACGTGGCCTTGTCATCGCCGTCAATAAAATTGATTTAGTCGAGGATCGCCAGGCCACACTCAACGAGATTGACTATAAGCTTGAGCGCACCTTACCACAGGTAAAGGGTATTCCCATTATTCCTATGTCCGCGCTCAGCGGTAAGGGCGTTGATAAGCTAATGCCAGCAGTCTTAAAAACCTATGACTTGTGGAATATGCGCATTTCCACATCAAAAATGAACCGCTGGCTCAGCGAAACATTGGAATATCACGCCCTTCCAACAGTTAAAGGGCGGCGTCTGAAACTTCGCTACATCACACAAGTCAAAACCCGGCCACCCACTTTCACTGTATTTATGAATAGGCCATCGGAACTGCCGAAAAGCTACAAACGCTATCTTGTAAATGAATTGCGCCGTGATTTTGATCTGCCGGGAATTCCTATTCGCCTGCTTTTGCGTAAAGGCGACAATCCTTATGACTAAAGGTCGAGAAAGGGAGCAGGCGACAACCTTTCGTCATCCTAGATGATCTTAGCTATTCTTCAATTTATCGATCGGCAAAATTAATAATTTGTCCGGTCTGCGAGATGTCTTCTTTGCAGTATTCGACAAAAAGTGGGGCTATATCGTCAGGCGTACGCAATGTCTCTGGATCTTCTCCTGGCATCGCCTGTGCCCGCATCCCTGTCCGCAAGGGACCAGGGTTAATCATATTAACCCGTAAGGGCATCTTTTCAGTCTCTGCAGCATATGTTTTGACAAGACATTCCAATCCTGCTTTTGTCACCGCATAGCCTGCCCAAAATGGACGACATTTCGTTGCCGCACCGGATGTCACAAATACGGCCCGCCCTGCGGGTGCGGCCTTCAATAAAGAATCCAGTGACCGTAAAAGCCGCCAATTCGCAGTCAGGTTTACTGCTAATAAGTCATCCCAATCTTTAGGGCGAATATGTCCCACTGGACTTAATGGGCCTAATATTCCTGCATTCCCCACCAAGATATCCAAACACCCCCATCTTTCAGCAATTGCCGCCCCCAGACGATCAATTCCCTTACCATCTTTCAGGTCCAATGGAACGATAGTGGCCTGTCCTCCTGCGGACTGAATAGTATCATTGACCTCTTCCAAGGCGCCTTCGGTACGGCCTAATAAAAGAACATGTGCCCCTTCACGCGCCAATGCTTTTGCAACTGCGGCACCAATACCGCGCGATGCACCCGTGACCAAAGCGACCTTATCTTTCAGATTCGCTGATGGCATATTTTTTATACTTTCTCAGAGAGTAGGGAAAATTGCTCTGGATTGTCACCACTTTGTTCATCTGTCAAGCTGGTAGGGTAATCACCAGTGAAGCAAGCATCGCAATATTGTGGTTGCTCGCTGGAACGTCGTCCTTCGCCAACGGCTTTGTAAAGTCCATCAATAGAAATAAACGCCAAACTATCGACACCAATATGCTGAGCCATCTCTGCTTCGCTCATCCGTGACGCTAAAAGCTTGCTGCGCTCAGGCGTATCAACGCCATAATAACAGGAATTAGTTGTCGGCGGGCTGGCGATACGCATATGTACTTCCGATGCACCGGCCTGGCGAACCATGTCGACAATTTTTAAGGATGTTGTCCCCCGCACGATACTGTCATCAATTAATACGACCTTTTTTCCCTTCAATTCGGGACTATTGGCATTGTGCTTAAGCTTTACTCCAAGATGCCGAATTTGGTCAGACGGTTCGATGAAGGTTCTACCAACATAATGATTACGGATAATCCCAAGCTCAAAGGGAATTCCTGCCTCTTGTGCATAGCCGATAGCAGCAGGTGTCCCTGAATCCGGTACAGGCACAACAAGATCCGCATCAACCTTGCTTTCTATCGCTAATTGCGCCCCGATTTCCTTTCGCACCTGATATACACTGCGATTCCATAGATAGGTATCAGGGCGTGAAAAATAGATATATTCGAATATACATGGCCGCGATTTTTGCACTGGGAACGGCTTGTGACTGGTCAGACCTTCATCATTTATCACAATGATCTCACCCGGCTCAATCTCACGCACATATTCCGCACCGATAATATCCAAAGCGCAGCTTTCAGACGCCAGAATATGACTCTCATCAGATAATTTTCCCAAAACCAGAGGTCTGACGCCCAGAGGGTCGCGGGCACCGATCAAGCCATCACGGGTCAAGGCAACAACAGAATACGCACCTTCAATACGGCGCAAAGAATCAATAACCCGGTCTAGCAAATTCAGGTATGTGCTCGTTGCGATAAGGTGAATGAGAACTTCTGTATCTGAAGTCGACTGAAAAATAGCCCCTTTCTGCACCAATGTTTTGCGCAGGGTCCACGCATTGGTCAAATTTCCATTATGCGCGACAGCAAAACCACCACCGGCAAGGTCCGCAAATAGAGGTTGCACATTCCGAAAGATCGTATCACCGGTTGTCGAATAGCGGACATGGCCAATTGCCGCCTTACCTGGTAGGGATTCAATCACATTTTGTGAATTAAAATTATCCGCCACATGGCCCAAAGAGCGATGCGAATTAAACCGTTTACCATCAAACGTTACGATCCCGGCGGCTTCCTGTCCGCGATGTTGTAAAGCATGTAGCCCCAGCACAGTATGGGCTGCGGCTTCGGCATGTTGATAAACACCAAAAACGCCGCATTCTTCGCGCAGTTTATCATCATCAAATGGCTGGGTCGTCAGGGCAGGAAGGTCTATGGGGCTATTCATCACTGTTTCACTTATGTCCTGGGGTCAAATAATACAATACCAGTCTGTGGGCGTTATAATTCGAAAATCACAAAAGGAGAACTGTTATTTTAACTCCCGCTTTTTTTCAAAAATTCATCTAGCTGCTGGCGCACATCATCGCTGTAACCTGAACCGTCATTATCACCTTTTTCATCTGGCAAATTACGCTGCAGTTTTTCCAGAAGCTGATAATTGTCACGGGTATCGCCGGCACGTTCTGCAATAGATTCCGGCATCGCTGCAAGAAGGATACTGGTTCCATACTCAGCCAGAGGTCTGGACTTCGCTTCCATAACCCAGTCCGGCATATCATCCCGTCCTATAACCCAAATCATAAGCAGGTACCCCAAACATACAATCAGTGCTCCCCGCAACAAGCCAAACAAAACCCCCAATGCACGGTCCAGCGCACCAATATTACTATTTTTAATGCTCGAACCAATAAGACCCGCACCATAACGAAGAGTCATAAGACTAAGAAGGCCTAGACCCGCAATGGCAATCAAGTCTGCAATAAAATCTGGCTCGATATACTTGCGGGCATAAGGTTCCACGTAGGGCAACCCATGCATCGTCACTAAAGCTGCCCCCGCCCATGAAGCCAGACTAAGTACCTCTGTTGTAAAGCCACGGCTTAAAGACAGTAATCCGGATAAGCCCAGTGCAATCAGCACCATAATATCAAAAGGGTTCAATGTCACATCAGACATATATGGTCACTTTCTATTATCTGTATCTGGCTATTATCTATACCTGAATGACTGGCTCCGGAGAAATCAGGTCTACCAGGTCTTGCACATGACTAACTGCAGAAATCTTGGTGCCATCAAAGCGCAACTTAGTATTATCCGGCATAATCGCCGCCTGAAAACCCAGCTTTGAGGCTTCTTTAATACGTGATTCAGCCTGAGAAACAGGTCGCACTTCACCCGACAGACTGACCTCGCCAAAAAATATTGTCTCCGCTGGCAATGGTTCTCCTGTCAAAGAAGACACCAAGGCCGCTACCACGGCCAAATCTGCGGCGGGCTCGCTAATCCGTAGTCCCCCGGCAACATTAAGATAAATATCCAGCCCCCCAAGGCCCAGACCACAACGTGCATCCAACACTGCCAAGATCATTGCCAAACGGCCGCTGTCCCAGCCCACAACGGCTCTGCGTGGTGTCGCGAGGGACGATGGTGCCACTAATGCCTGTATTTCCACTAATACAGGCCGCGATCCCTCCATGCCTGCAAACACGGCGGAACCACTCACGTCTTTATTACGGTTGCTTAAAAAAAGAGCGGACGGGTTATGCACCTCACGTAGGCCACTATCACCCATTTCAAAAACACCAATTTCATCCGTGCCGCCAAACCGGTTTTTTACTGCACGCAGTATTCTAAATTGGTGTCCTCGCTCCCCCTCAAAATACAGGACTGTATCAACCATATGTTCCAAAACGCGTGGCCCTGCTATCTGCCCGTCTTTGGTCACATGCCCCACAATCAAAACACAGATATTCTTCTTCTTTGCAAAACGAATTAATTCCTGTGCGCAGCTCCTGACTTGGCCTACAGTCCCGGGAGCCGAATCCAGTGTGTCCGCAAACATCGTTTGTATTGAATCTATAACGGCTATCTGTGGAGCGGCATCTTCCAGGGTGGATAGAATATCCCTTAGGCTCGTTTCTGCCCCCAACATAACGGGGCTTTCCGCCAAGCCCAGACGCTGCGCCCGCATGCGGACCTGCGCAATAGCTTCTTCTCCAGAAATATAAACACATTTTGTGCCGCTTGAAGACAGACGGGCAACGGCTTGCAACAGAATTGTGGACTTACCAATACCCGGATCGCCACCAATTAATATTGCAGACCCCGCAACCAATCCCCCACCACAGACACGATCGAATTCAGCAATCCCTGATAATAAACGGGGAGGGGGTGTTTCCTCACCATTTAACGCATGAAGAGAAACAATACGGCCTTTCTTGACGCCACTACGTGCCCCCAGGCCACCGGGAACATTTTCCGTTGCCACGTCTTCAATGATGGAGTTCCATTCGCCGCAGCCCTCACATTGCCCCAGCCAGCGCGGATAAACAGAGCCACAACTCTGGCACACAAATTGTTTTTTTATCCGTGCCACATGTACCCTCGCGTCAAATACATTCTATGCTTTCAGCAGTTCCATATGAATAGGGCCTTCCGCACGGCCATTAATAAACTGATCCACAAATTCATTATCGCTTTGATCAATTTCATCACACGGCCCAGACCAGATAATCTTTCCTTTATATAACATCGCAACGCGGTCCGCGATTTTACGAACACTGGCCATATCATGCGTAATAGAAAGGGCCGTTGCCCCTACTTCTTTGACACATTCGACAATAAGATCATTAATGACATCCGCCATAATAGGATCTAACCCTGTCGTTGGTTCATCGAAGAAAATAATTTCCGGCTTATTCGCAATAGCCCGGGCAAGGCCGACGCGTTTTTGCATGCCTCCCGACAGCTCCGAAGGATTAAGCCCTGCCACATCTGCCTCTAGACCCACCCGTCGTAGTGTCTCAATAGCAACAGACTTGGCCTCAGACCTCTTGACCTTTTTTTGCGCCAATAGGCCAAACGTCACGTTTTCCCATACTGGCAAACTATCAAACAGGGCCGCCCCCTGAAATAGCATGCCAAATTTCTTGAGAATTTCTTTACGATCTTGGCGGTTCATACCGATAATATTTTCACCATCAATTTCGATGCTACCGCGTTCCGGCACCAAAATTCCCAGAATACATTTTAGCAACACCGACTTTCCAGTTCCCGATCCACCAATGATCACCATGGATTCACCGGCCTTCACGTCAAGGTCGACCCCATTCAGAACCACCTTAGATCCGAATTGCTTATGTAGATCACGTATGCGTATTACCGGTGTTTCCGTCATGATGAAAAGAACATTTCCGTAATAAAGTAATCAGACAGCAAGATAAGAATACAGGCAGAAACAACAGCATTTGTTGTTGCAACGCCGACACCTTGCGCACCACCTTTACTGTTATAGCCATGATAGCAGCCCATCAGGGATAAGATGAAACCAAACACTGCAGCTTTCGTCAAACTTGCTATCACATCTATTTTTTCAAGGAATTCAACGGTTTTTTCCACATAAATTCCTGGATTAAAGCCCAATTTATCAGTGGCAATAACAAAGCCCCCGAAAACACCTATGGTATCCGCAACAATCACGAGAAACGGCATCATGATTGTTGTTGCAACGATGCGGGGGGTGACAAGATACTTAAATGGATCCGTTGACAGTGTTACCAAAGCATCTATTTGTTCTGTAACGCGCATAGTCCCCAGTTCCGCCGCCATCGCAGCACTCACACGACCTGCGACAATCAATCCGGCCAGCACCGGCCCCAATTCACGCACCATCCCAATTACGACAATGGTTGGCAGAACGCTTTCAGCATTAAAACGTGATCCACCCACATAAATATTCAACGCAAGAGCGGCGCCTGTAAACAGCGCGGTCAGCCCCACGACTGGCAATGAATAATAGCCGATCGCCAACATTTGCTTGCCTAAATCGCGGAAATAAAACGGTGGCGAGAAAATCCCGATGATCGCATGGGCAGTAAACAACCCCAAGCGCCCAGCAGCCGCAAGAAATTGCAATGTTACACGCCCAATAATGCCTAAAAAATTCATATGTTCGAACGCTCTGTTAACAGGAAGCCCTAGTAGCAACCCAACTTTCCAAACGGTTTTATGATTTATAACTGCGTTTATAACGCTTTCCAAGTAAAGTTAAAATTTCATATTGGCTGATATGACCGCGTCTACTTGCGGCAAGTAACGTTTCATGTGGCCCGAAAAGCTCAATATCATCACCCACATTAATGTCCCTGTCAGGTACCGCCGTAACGTCAACTGCTAATAAATCCATAGACACTTTACCAAGAACCGAAAGTTGTTGGCCTTTGAAATAGACTTGCCCACACCCGTTAAAGCACTGCAGATAACCATCTGCGTATCCAACGTTTACTGTCGCTATACGCGCGGGATCTCTGAACGTATGCGTTGCCCCATAGCCAACCGAACTCCCCGCATCAACTTCGCGCAATTGCAAGACCTTGCCCTGAGCGGTGAAGACGTTTTCAAAGGGAGATATCGGCGGGCAGGGGGCTCCACCATACAAGGCCAGCCCGGGGCGGACCATATCAAAATGGTATTCTTCACCTAAAAGAACACCCGCTGAGTTCGCCAGACTCTTGGGAATGCCTGGGAATGCTGTTGAAATCGCCTTAAATTTTTCCAGCTGTGATTTATTATAAGGGTGCTCAGGTTGATCGGCACAGGCCAGATGGCTCATTAGCAGAGACAACCGTATCGTATTCATGAGATTTTTATCAGCCAGAAGTCTATCTGTTTCAACGCCAGATAACCCCAGCCTATTCATACCTGTATCAATATGCAATGCGGCCAATGCACCACTATCACCCGTGATATCCCCAAGCCAACATTCTATTTGTGGGAGACTATTTAAAACCGGCCGTAATTGATATTTCAGATATTGTGCTGCCTGTCCGGAAAAATAACCGTTAAGAACATAAACATCGGCGTCTAAAGCCACTATTGACCGCAAGCTTACGGCCTCTGTCAAACTCGCGACAAAAAATGTACGAATACCATCCTTATACAAGGCTTGGCTTATTTCTTTCAGCCCCAGTCCATATGCATCAGCCTTAACCATTGCCGCACACTCTGAGTGTGGTGCCAAACGGCGAATATGCCGGCTATTTTCGATAACCGCGCCTAAATTTACCGATAATGTTGTATGTAAATCTGGGACAGCCCCGTCACCATACGATTGCGAAACTACTTCCATTCGTTGGGAACTACCCTTCAGGGATACTATGATGTTCATCCAGATCAGAAAAGCGTGTTGTCGTCCGCTCAAAATGCAGCCTCACAGTCCCTGTGGGGCCATGACGTTGTTTTCCGATAATAAATTCTGCCAGGCCGTGTAATTCCTCGCCTTTAACCTGCCATTGCTCATGCTCTTCAGTACCCATGGTCGGCTCTTTCATCTGGTGATAGTATTCAGGCCTATAAACAAATGAAACCATATCGGCATCCTGCTCGATGGAGCCAGATTCACGCAAATCAGAAAGTTGCGGCCGCTTATCTTCACGCTGCTCTACAGATCGGCTCAACTGAGACAGGGCTATTACGGGAATATCCAATTCCTTGGCAAGACCTTTCAATCCACGGGTAATTTCTGAAATTTCTTGCACCCGATTTTCCGGTCCTCGTCCGCCACTCCCCACGCCACGCAGCAATTGTAAATAATCAACCACGACCAGCCCTAAACCATGTTGGCGCTGCAAACGACGCGCACGCGTGCGCAGGGAGCCAATACTTAACTGTGCCGTATCATCAATAAAGAGGGGCAGCTCTTCTAATTCCTGCGCCACACGGGACAACCTATTAAATTGTTCCTGGTTTAATTTACCGCGACGCAGGTCTTCAGACGGGATCGAGGCCTGTTCTGCAAGAATACGCGTAGCTAACTGGTCTGCGGACATTTCCAGAGAGAAAAAACCCACCACAGCACCGCGATTATCGCGTCCAACAAGACCAGCATCAGTGTCTTGCCGGAAAAGGCGTGCCGTATTAAAGGCAATATTTGTGGCAAGTGCTGTTTTACCCATCGCAGGGCGGCCCGCAAGAATAATTAAATCCGACTTGTGTAACCCGCCAATTTTTTCATCAATGCTTATAAAGCCGCTAGAGGCACCGGAAATCTTTCCGTCTCTCTTATAAGCGGCCTCAATCATCTGTACAGCATCGGTTGTCGCACGTAGAAACGTCTTAAACCCACCTTCACTTTGGCCTCTTTCCGCCAATGAGAACAAATGCTGCTCGGCCTGTTCAATCTGGTCTGTCGCCAAAGATTCCACTTTTGCTTCATAAGCGCGATTGACCATATCGCCGCCAATCTGAATCAATTCACGCCGCAGAGCCAGATCATAAATATTCTGGCCATAGTTTTCTGCATTAATCACGGTAACAGCAGATGCCGCCAATCGGGCCAGATATTGTCCGCCCCCGATATCTTCCAGTACTTTTTCTTTATCAAAAAATGGCTTTAACGTGATTGGTGTCGCTATTTGGCCCCGTTCAATAAGCGTGACAATCGCTTGGTAGATACGGCCATGTACAGTTTCAAAAAAATGTTCGGGATGTAGAAAGTCCTGAACTCGCCCTGCGGCCTCATTATTCACAAGTATTGCCCCCAATAGGGCCTGTTCCGCCTCTATATTATGGGGCATTTCCCGATAAGTAATAACTTTACCGTCAGCATCACGTGGTAACGTGGCATCATCTTCCGGGGTTTCTATGTTTTGATTATCAGGAAAATAATCTTCCATCATGTGCCTTACGTCATTCTTTTGACCCATAGGTCTAGCACAAAAAAGGGCAGCCTAAAAGCCGCCCTTTTTGAATATTCTGACACAGTGAAACTTAGACTGTTTCGATATCCGCATCTTCTTCTGCTACAACCTCTTCCGCATCATCGTTTTCCAACAATTCCTCTGGGGCTGTCTCGAAGAAATCCTCCACAGAAGGAGCTTCTTCTTCGGCAATCACATTACCATTGGCCTGATGCTCAGCTTCTTCGTTTGATCGTGCAATATTGGCAACGATTGAAACTTCTACTTCAGGATGCAAGCGGATCACAACATCATGCAGACCAACCGTTTTAATGGCACGGTCCAATACGACTTGCTGGCGGTCAACCTTTACACCATCCGCAGCAAGAGTTTCGGCAACATCACGTGCAGATACGGAACCGAAAAGCTGTCCTGATTCACCCGCCTGGCGTAGCAGAATAACTTTGCGACCTTCAACATTCGCCGCAGCGGCTTCCGCCTCTGCTTTACGCTCTAGGTTGTTGGCTTCAATTTCTTTACGCTGGTTTTCGAAAAAAGCAAGATTTGCCTTTGTCGCACGCATTGCTTTTTTCTGCGGGAGCAAAAAGTTACGGGCAAAGCCATCCTTGACATTAACCACGTCACCCATTTGCCCTAACTTAGCAATACGTTCAAGAAGAATGATTTCCATAGCCTGTCTCCCTATTGAACAACATAAGGCAGCAATGCCAACTGACGGGCACGCTTGATGGCTTTTGCCAGCTCACGCTGTTTCTTGGCAGAAACGGCTGTGATACGGCTAGGAACGATTTTGCCACGCTCTGAAATGTAGCGTGATAAAGTCCGCACATCTTTATAGTCAATTGCCGGCGCATTCGGACCGGAAAAAGGACATGTTTTACGACGACGGAAAAAGGGACGGCGACCTGCGCCTGGTTTAGCACCTTGAGTTTGTGACATTCTCTTGACCTCTTAATCTCTGCGTGGACGACGCTCACCGCCGCGATCATTACGTTCGCCGCGTTCACCGCGCTCATTACCCCGGCTTTGCATCACTACCGAAGGACCTTCGATATGTTCATCAACTTTGATGCTCATGAAGCGGATTACGTCTTCATTAAGACGCTCATTACGCTCCAATTCCGCCAACGCTGCTGGCGGCACATCCAGATTCAATAGAACATAGTGACCTTTGCGGTTTTTATTGATGCGATAAGCCAGGTTACGCAGACCCCAGTATTCGTTACTGGCAACAGAACCACCGTTCTTTTCAACGATTTCTGTAAATTCTTTGGTCATTGCTTCGACCTGCTGAGGCTGAATGTCCTGCCTCGCGATATAGACATGCTCATACAATGGCATTTGCACGTTACTCCTAAAGTAATGTTAGTGCGATTTCCATTTAGGGTTCGGACGCCATGACCTGATCTTGCCAGGCGCCTGATACATGAGCCGCATCAGGACCCCTATATGAAAAGTTTCTCTGTTAGAAGGGGCGCAATATACATGAAACCCCTTACTGTGCAAGACTAAAACGCCTGAATAAGCCTTGCATCCCAGCTTTTTTTATATTCCCACTACAAAAACAAATTCGTATTGAATAAATTAGGGCAATACTCTTGATATTTTTGCAAATGGGGTGTCACTGTATTAAAGGCTTTGACAGCCTGTTATGAAACGCAATACTGACCAACAAAGCTAGCAAAACAAAAAAGACATTACTCTCAACTCTATAAGAGGATTGCAATAATATGAGCCGTGCATTTACATTTCCCGGCCAGGGGAGTCAGGCCATTGGTATGGGCAAAACACTCGCAGAGAACATACCTACCGCCGCAGACATTTTTTCACAGGTTGACGATGCCTTAAACCATAACCTCAGCAAAATTATGTTCGAGGGACCAGAAGACCAGCTAACACTTACTGAAAATGCACAACCTGCGTTAATGGCCGTAAGCATGGCGATAATGGCTGTATTAGAAAAAGATTTTGGTGTTCAGATAGATAATATCGCACAGTATGTAGCCGGACATTCTCTGGGCGAATATTCCGCACTTGCGGCGGCAGGGGCTCTTAGTCTTGAAGATACAGCCCGCTTACTTCGCCTGCGTGGACAGGCAATGCAACGCGCCGTACCCGTGGGGGAAGGAGCTATGGCGGCCATTCTTGGGCTTGATTTTGCAGATGCTGAAAGTGTAGCTGAAGAAGCTGGACAAGGCGAAGTCTGCACAGCCGCCAATGACAACGCTGATGGTCAGGTGGTACTTAGCGGTCATAAAGCCGCGGTAGAACGGGCCATTGAATTGGCGAAAAAAAAGGGCGCAAAGCGTGGGGTTCTGCTGCCTGTAAGCGCACCTTTCCACTGCCCTTTGATGCAACCGGCTGCAGATGAAATGAAGGCTGCCTTGTCTGAAACCAATATTCAGAAACCCATCATTCCGGTCATCGCCAATGTCACAGCACAACCTGAAACTGACCCGGACCGCATTCGCGATTTATTGGTCGAACAAGTTACCGGACGTGTTCGCTGGCGGGAAACCGTGACCAACATGGCTGGACTCGGGGTCACGACACTTGTCGAGGCTGGATCTGGAAAAGTCCTGACTGGTCTTGTGCGTCGTATTGATCGCTCTCTTAGCGGCATATCTTTGCAATCTCTGGAAGATATCGAAAATTTTGCCAAATCTCTTTCTTAAATGAAAGGCGAACACTAAATCATCGCCCCAAGATCGCCGCCCAAGAATTTTTGAGGGTAATAGACGCCCGTAGAACGGGGTCACTCAATAAAGATATTATAAGGAACCAAACATGTTTGATCTCACAGGCAAAAACGCTTTGATAACTGGCGCCTCTGGTGGCATTGGCGCAGCCATTGCCACGGCCTTGCATAATCGCGGGGCAACTGTTGCCCTATCCGGTACGCGCACAGAACCTTTGGAAGCCTTGGCCGCCACACTAGGGGAGCGCGCTATCGTCTTGCCCTGCAATCTTTCTGATATGGATGCTGTTGCGGCCTTACCAAAGGCAGCAGAAGAAGCTCTGGGTACAGTAGACATTCTCGTTAATAATGCCGGTCTCACCCGCGACAATCTGGCAATGCGCCTCAAAGATGACGATTGGGATATTGTCATGGATGTCAACCTCAAGGCCGCCTTTAAACTTACACAAGGTCTCATGCGCGGTATGATGAAGCGGCGGTGGGGTCGAATCATAAATATTACCTCTGTCGTTGGCATTACGGGCAATCCAGGCCAGGCCAATTATTGCGCCTCCAAAGCAGGCATGATCGGCATGAGCAAGTCTTTGGCACAGGAAGTTGCCACACGCGGCATCACTGTAAATTGCGTTGCCCCGGGCTTTATTGAAACCCCTATGACACAAGCCCTGGACGAAAAACAACGTGAACGCATTTTAGTCAATGTGCCCGCTGGTCGTTTAGGGAGTGGTGAAGACATCGCCAATAGCGTATTATATTTAGCGAGCGATGAAGCAGGCTATGTCACCGGGCAAACGCTGCATATTAACGGTGGGATGGCAATGATCTAAATTTTTCATTACGGCTTTTTTACAGCACTACTGGCCAAAGCCAAAAAACTATGCTACCAAGCCGCAATTATTTGGTCACTTAACACCAATAACTATTATTTTTAAGGCCTGATGAGTGTTTATACGCTGCCTTGACGGGCCTTAGTATTGCTGGAAGAACAGTTTTGAATAACCTAGGCTGAACAAACCAGCCAATGAACGAGGAAGAAGATATGAGTGATATCGCTGATCGCGTCAAAAAAATCGTAGTTGAACATCTTGGGGCTGAAGAAGACAAAGTTGTTGATTCTGCAAGCTTTATTGATGATTTGGGCGCAGACAGCCTAGACACTGTTGAGCTTGTCATGGCGTTTGAAGAGGAATTTGGCTGTGAAATCCCTGATGATGCTGCTGAAAAAATCCTGACTGTTAAAGACGCCATCGACTTTATCGGCACCAATAGCTAAGGGAAAGCTGCCAATTGGTGGCATTTCTGTATATTATACCGCATCCTTGTCCTGCATACCTGATTACAGGTGTTTACAGGGGGATGCGGTATTTTAACATTAAGTGGTTAAATTAATTAATTTTTCTTGCATGGGGAAATGTCATGAGACGTGTTGTCGTCACTGGTCTTGGACTCGTTACACCGCTGGCATGTGGTGTAGAAGAAACATGGAAACGCCTTTTGGCAGGTCAATCAGGTGCTGGTCCAATTACAAAATTTGACCCTTCTGATTTAACAGCCCGTATTGCCTGTGAAGTCAAAAATGGCGATGGTTCAGATGGTACCTTTAATCCTGATGACTGGATGGAACCAAAAGAACAGCGCCGCGTAGATGACTTCATCATCTATGGTGTCTCTGCGGCCCGTCAGGCTGTTGAAGATTCTGGTTTTGTCGCCGAAACCGAAGAACAACGTTGCCGTTCAGGCGTCATGATTGGCTCCGGTATCGGGGGACTTCCTGGTATTGAACAAGCCTCTATTCTTATGCATGAAAAAGGGCCACGTCGTGTCAGCCCACACTTTATTCCCGGACGGCTTGTAAATCTGGTGTCAGGCCATGTTTCCATGCGTTACGGATTTAAGGGCCCGAACCACGCCGTTGTGACAGCCTGCGCCACGGGCACCCATGCCATTGGTGATGCAGCCCGCCTTATCATGTTTGATGACGCAGATGTGATGGTGGCTGGTGGCGCAGAGGCCGCCATCTGTAAAATTGGTATTGCTGGCTTTGCACAAGCAAAGGCACTCAGTACTCATTTCAATGACGATCCCACAAAAGCATCCCGGCCTTACGACCAGGATCGTGATGGCTTTGTCATGGGTGAAGGTGCTGGTATCGTTGTTTTGGAAGAATATGAACACGCCAAAGCGCGCGGCGCAAAAATCTACTGCGAACTGGTTGGCTACGGCCTTTCAGGGGATGCCTACCATGTGACCGCACCTGCCCCTGATGGCGATGGTGGATTTAGGGCTATGCAAGGCGCCTTCCGCCATTCCGGCCTGACCCCCGCGGATATTGATTATGTTAATGCTCATGGTACATCGACTCCTTTGGGTGATGAAATTGAATATGGTGCTGTCAAACGCCTGTTTGGTGATGCGGCCTCAAAGATTGCCATGTCATCAACAAAATCTGCTATTGGCCACTTACTGGGAGCGGCGGGTAGTACCGAAGCCATTTTCTCCATTTTGGCCATGCGCGATAATGCTGTACCGCCAACACTCAATCTTGATAATCCATCTGAAGGACTGGATATCATCAATCTTGTCCCCCATGAGGCACAACAGCATAATGTCAATGCCGTACTGAGTAACTCCTTCGGTTTTGGCGGCACGAATGCCTCACTGATCTTCAAAGCTATTTAAGCCTGGATATGAAACGGCTTATTACCCGTTATATCCTTCTGTTCATCATCGGCAGCGTCGCTTTTGCGGCGCTGTTTGCCTATCTGGGGCATCGCCGTTTTCATGAAGCCGGCCCCACAACAGTTGATCTGACTTATGTTTTGGTCAAAGGGGAAAGTTTACGGCAAATTTCCGATACCTTGGAACAGCGCGGTATGATTTACAGTAACCGCATTTTTACGGCTGGCGTAAGACTTTATAAGTTCGACCGCCGCCTGAAAGCTGGCGAATACAATATACCCGCGAAGGCCTCCATGAATGACATCATGGAAATTTTGGCCAGCGGGCAGGTAATCCAGCATAAAATCACTTTCGTCGAAGGATGGTCGTCATTTGAATTTATTGACGCCTTAGAACAACATCAGGCCCTGACCGGAGACAAACCACAAATTCCCGAAGGTAGCCTTTTGCCAGAAACGTATTTTTTCCCGCGCGGCACAACAAGACAGCAACTTATTTCCCAAATGCAGGAACAGCAACAAAGCTTATTGCAAAAATTATGGGACAACCGCCGAACAGACTTACCCTTTTCAACAATGCAGGAAGCCATCATTCTGGCCTCTATTGTTGAAAAGGAAACCGCATTACCGTCTGAACGTCGTCATATCGCCGGAGTATTTATCAACCGCCTTCGTAAGGGCATGCGCTTACAGTCAGACCCTACGGTCGTTTATGGCATTCGTCAGGGCAGGGCACTTGAACGCCCCATCTCATATAATGATCTAAGGACCGCACATCCATATAACACATATATGCATCATGGCTTGCCAAAAGGGCCTATTTGCCATCCGGGTCGCTTGGCAATAGAAGCTGTCTTCAACCCAATGCCCACAGAAGATTTATATTTTGTAGCCGATGGCACTGGTGGACACCGCTTTGCCAAAACGCTGCAAGAACATAATCGCAATGTGCGTCATTGGCGAAATATAGAAGCAGAAATGCGAAAGAAAACTATTTCCGAGGGCTCCTCGCCAGAATCCTCTCCACCAAACCGTTCGGCAGCAGATTAAATCCCGCCCAGATCATTGCCACCATAGGCCAGGGAAAAGCGATGCGCCCTTTATTCTTTTCCAATTTCCGCTTAATAATCCTGGCCGCTTTGTCCGCCGTCATCATAAAAGGCATTGGGAAATTATTTTTATCTGTCATTGGTGTCTCAATAAATCCAGGACAGACAACATTCACGTAAATGCCATATGGCGCATAAACTCCACGCAAAGCTTCTCCATATGCCTTCACTGTAACTTTACTGGTTGAATAGGCAGGTGAGGAAGGTAACCCCCGATATCCAGCTAATGAGCTTATCAATGCTATCTGGCCATAACCTCTGGCTTTCATCAGCGGCAGTGCCACTGTGACCGCGTTAAAAACCCCTTCTACATTTACCCCGAACGTCTTTTTAAAATGGTCCTTTAGATCATCTTTTTCTGCTTCGAATGAATATGACACCCCCGCATTTGCAATAACCAAATCTAATGAAAACCGTTGATCGCATTCCACAATCCAATCCGCAAGATCCGCCGCATTCATGACATCAACCTGTTTTGTCTCAACAAATTCAGCCCCACTGCGTCTACAATCTGCGTAAATTTCCCCTAATCTGTCTGCATTACGTCCTGCTAAGAAAAGCCGCGCCCCGCTTGCAGCATATATCCGCGCCAAAGCAGCACCCAGCCCACTGCTGGCCCCAGTAATAAGAACAGTCTTATCCAATAATGATCCCCTTTTTACCTGATTAATATTTTTCATTATTATTCTCAAATCCTCAGGTCAAACTTGTTGCCTCTTGGTGAAGATACTATAGTCCCTTAAGTTTTGTTCGCATAGATAGCTATAAATAGATAAATAGGGAACACGGAAAGCATATGAAAATTTCCAGTATGACGGGCTTTGCACGCACAGAAGGTACATGGAAAGATACCCAATGGGTATGGGAAATCCGAAGTGTTAATGGTCGTGGTCTAGATATGCGTATGCGGCTCGGCAATGGGTTCGACAAAATGGATCCAGATATACGTGCCGCTATAAAACGACAAATAAGCCGCGGTAGTTTAACAATAAATCTGAATGTGCAACAAAACCGGCAGCAAAATAATCTGACAATAAATCGTGCACTCTTCGCAGAAATTCTCGATACTGCCCGGGAACTGGCACAGGCGCATGACATTGCGCCACCTGACATGAATGCATTGTTAAACGTTCGTGGCATCATTGATGTTCTAGACCCTGAAGAGGATGCCGAAGAACATGAACAAAAACAAGAACAGGTTAAAAGCGGACTTTTAGACGCCATTGAGGCACTTGTTCATTCTCGCATGCTGGAGGGAGAAAAACTGCGCTCTATCATGGTCGAAATATTACAGAATATAAGTGAGCAAGTAGAGCAAGCTGAACGCATCGCCACAACACAACCACAAATCATTAAGGCGAAACTGACTGAACGGCTACAAGAGCTGCTCGGTGAAAATAGTGCCTTGGAACCAGAGAGAATAGCCCAGGAAGTCACACTACTTGCAGCAAAAGCCGATGTCAGAGAGGAAATAGACCGCCTACGGCTGCATGTAAAGGCCGCTTATGAGATTATAGAAGAGGGCGGGGCCATTGGCCGAAAACTGGACTTTCTAGTTCAGGAATTTAACCGTGAAACCAACACCTTATGCTCAAAATCATCAGATAGTACATTAACTAATATCGGCCTGTCTCTTAAAACCCTTATCGAACAACTCCGCGAACAGGCACAAAATATTGAATAGCCATGCGTTAAACAGAAATCCCTTTCAATAATAATGCCCTCATAGACCAAAAAATAAAAGCCTCATGACGACAGATCCGACAGCAACACACACCCAGATTCCCCGACGCGGACTTTTACTGGTCTTATCTTCCCCTTCAGGGGCCGGTAAATCGACCCTATCTCGACGCCTGCTTCAGCGTGATAACAACATCGCCATGTCTATTTCAACGACAACGCGGCCACCCCGTCCCGCAGAAAAAAATGGCGTGGATTATAATTTTGTGACCATAGAAGATTTTAAAAAAATGTTAGATGAGAATGCCTTTCTGGAATACGCCAAGGTATTTGATAACTATTATGGCACCCCGCAAGCTCCTGTAGAGGAGGCTCTCTCACAAGGTAAGGACGTTCTGTTTGATATTGACTGGCAAGGAACGCAACAACTGGCGCAAAAAGCCGGGGGCGACTTGGTTCGTATCTTTATTTTGCCCCCATCTACAGAGGAACTGGAACGGCGTCTTTACAGCCGGGCCCAGGACAGTGCAGACATCGTGCAAAAGCGTATGTCCAAGGCTGCACAGGAAATTAGCCATTGGCCAGAATATGACTATATCATCGTTAATGATGACCTAGACCACAGTGATGCTCAGCTCAATGCAATTTTACAGGCAGAACGGCTGAAACGTGATCGTCAAACGGGTTTATTAAAATTTGTATCGAACCTGGTCGACCCTGATGATAATTAAATCATAGCCTGATAAATTACACATTTTCAGGTAATACACATCAGTGGATCAGCCTAACACTGCCTCATATTGCTGCGCCAATCTGCAAAAATCTGCAATACTTAGCTCTTCTGCGCGCGCTGTTTCGGAAATATTTGCCGCCTGCAAGAGGGGTAGGGGATTTTGTCCTAATGCCTTTAGGCTAGACCGTAACATTTTACGCCGCATATTAAACGCCGCTGCGGTGACTTTTTCCAACACAGGAAGTGGCGGGCTATCTGTCTCATGCGCCTGCGGCTCCAGGCGAACAATACATGACGTCACCTTAGGAGGCGGCACAAAAGCCCGTGCAGGAACATCAAACGCAATCCCTGCCCGACAACGGTGCTGACTGATAACCGATAAACGCCCATAGGATTTCGTTCGCGGCTGAGCAATAATTCGTTCGCCAACTTCTTTCTGTAACATCAAGGTCATACTTTTATACCAAGGCGTCCATGTATCTAATGTCAGCCACTTCAGCAATAAAGCTGTCCCCACATTGTAGGGCAGGTTAGACGCAATACGTATATCAAAGCCTTTTGTATCCCCAATAAGGCTCATTTCATCTACCATTAAGGCATCAGCCTCAACAACGTCCAGGCGACCCGGATAAGCCGCCTGAACATCCTTTAATGCATCTATACAGCGCGCGTCCTTTTCAACGGCCACTACTTTCGCAGCACCGCTCATCAACAGCCCGCGCGTTAAGGCCCCGGGACCCGGGCCTACTTCATAAATAATGCTTTTCTCTAATGGGCCTGCCGTCCTGGCAATCCGTGACGTCAGGTTTAAATCTGTCAGAAAATTTTGCCCTAATGATTTTTGTGCCGATAGTCCATAGGCAGCAATCACGTCCCGCAGAGGGGGTAAACCATCCTTTGTCATGACGGATCCTTAACTTTGACTATTCTGATGGCGATATTGTGCCATCCTGCCCGCGACTTTAATCGCTTCAATCATGCTGCGTGGTTCAGCAATGCCACGCCCCGCAATGCCTAATGCGGTGCCGTGATCTGGTGACGTCCTAATTATCGGCAACCCCAATGTCACATTTACCCCGCCATAAAAGTCTATCGTTTTCAACGGGATCAATGCCTGATCGTGATACATGCAAATCGCCGCATCATAATCACGACGCGCGTTATCGTGGAAAAGCGTGTCAGCTGCATGCGGACCTGTTGCCATAATGCCTTCGGCATTAAGCTGGTCTATTGCAGGGCGGATATACAAAGCTTCTTCATTCCCCATATTACCATCTTCACCTGCATGCGGGTTCAAGGCAGCAATCGCAAGCCGCGGCTGTGCAATCCCGAAATCTTTGTTCAATGCCTGTGCCGTAATTTTCGCTACGTCGACAATTTCTTTACAGCTCAAATTATGTGGGACTTTTTCAAGTGGTATATGAATTGTAACGGGAACAACCCTTAATTCCGGACACGCCAGCATCATTACTGGCTGCTCTGCTTCCCCTGTCTGGTCGGCGCACAACTTGCCTAGATATTCTGTATGACCTGGAAATAAAAAACCGTCATCATAAAGTGCCGATTTCTGGATAGGGGCTGTGACCATTCCCGCATATTCACCTGCCAGCACCATTTCTGCTGCCTTCGTGATAGCACGAATGACAACATGTGCATTCGCCCTGTCTGGCGTTCCGGCACTTACAGGATGTGAGACAGGCAGATCAATAACAGGAAGTGCCGTCTGAAATAAGCTTTCTATTTCTTCGTTAGCGTCTATAGGCTGAACAGATATAGGCATATCAAGTTCGTGTATCAGCTTCTTAAAAACACTCACAGGCCCCAATACGGAAAAAGGCGTAAGGTTTTCTTCTTTACGTCTCCACCATGCTTTTAAAATAAGTTCAGGGCCGATACCTGCTAATTCGCCACAAGTGATAACCAGCCGAGGCGCCCGTGGTGCCATCATTCGGCCTTTCTAACGATAGTCTATAATCGCATCACGCCGTAAATCACGCAAATGGCGCCGGGCCATTACCGTGACACGCTCATTCGTCAACGCGCTCTGTACGGATTCAAATGTTGGTGCTTTAATTTCTGGCACATCTTTCCCACAAATAATTAAAGCCCGAAAACCACCATCCTCTTTAAGCAGCGGAGCCGCCTGTCCAATTTCCGTTGCTAAAATACCGCTTTGTAGAGGCCCGGGAAAATCAGAAAGACGCATTTTGCCTAGATCCCCTGAACTTTCAGCTGTCATCTCTTCTGCCAAGCGTTCCACATCATCACAACTTTTGAGGGCCGCTAGTTTTTTTTCTAATGTATCTTTTAATGCCTCAACCTCTCTGGGCAGTGCCTTATCAGAAACTTTAAAGAACATATACTTGAGATCTAAAATGCTATTCGCGGAATTTGGTGTCATCACCTGACGTTTTCTGACCATTTCCAGAATATAATATCCCCCGTCCACGAGAATAGGATCACTAATGTCCGCCTCATTCATTTTTGACAAAGCAGGCCGTAATTCCGCTTCGATCGCATCCAGCATTAACCACCCCAAATCACCACCTACGGCACTTGTAGAGGTTTGCGAAAACTGGCGCGCCAGAACCTGAAACGGACTACCCTCACGCAACTGCTGCACTAAACGATTGGCCGTCTGCAAAGTCTCCTGACGCTTTTTTTCATCCGTAACGGGCAAGAAAATCTCACGCAAATGATATTCATCTTTGCCTTTATTGTTATTCAGACGTTCCAACACCGCATAAACTTCTTCGTCGGTCACACTTACCTGTGGACGCAATAGCCCATTTACCACACTATCCCATGCCATATTTGCCCGTAATTGATTGAGTAATGAGCTTTTCATCACACCAATACTCGTCAAATATTTTTCGAATTCCGCCGCAGACATTCTGTATTGTTCACCAATACGGCGAAAGGCAGTTTCAACGTCCTCTTGTGGCATTTGCACTTTATATTCTGCAGCTTCCTGTAGCTGTAGTTTCTCATCAATCAACGTTTTTAAAGCCTGTGATTGAATATAACGCTGTTCTTGCGGGCTGACCTGACCCCCAGTTGCGGAAAGCAACATCAACATACGCTGTTTTAAATCATAGAGAGAGATCACCTGATCGTTCACAATAGCAACAATTTGTTGCACATCCTGAATAGATTTGGTCTGAGCCTTTACCGGGCTTTGCACCGGCGATACGAATAAAATCGCTACTGCCATCAGGACGCTGGGAAATATTCTTCTCATTATTGTGTCACCATTCTTCATTCTAATCTCTCACGGGCTTCTTAATATATAGGGCTTTTCAATATATTAAGCCCATAATCATGGCCGGATCATGATCTTGTTCTTAAAAGCGTCGCCATAAAAACATAGTTTCAAGATACAGGCAAAATTTGTTTTACATTATCCTAAGTTTCGCAACACCAACCTTAGGCCAATAGATTTGGACGGCTCAATATCCCTGTCAGAGGTAAAACGCCGTTTGTAACTGATGCCAAAATCAATACATTCATCCCGATAGAATAATCCGCCATCATAGGAAATGGTATTTCCATCACCCTTTAGGTCACGCACCCAGTTTCCTTTCGCCCGCCAATGCGAACTCATTTTAAGCTCCCCGCCTAATCTTATTTCTTTGCGGTCTTTTAATTCTGTCGGTGGAATATTCAAATCCTGATCACGGTCCAAATCCAAATAACCTACTGTTGCCCGAAAACGCCATATTTTGGCGTGCAGTATCATCTCATTACGCTGTAGCTCAAATGACTTTTCATTAAATCTTAATCGGTGGACATAATCTATGTGATCCCCATATGACACATCTACCCGACCAACAATATCCGAAAATTTCCCATCAAAACCGGTGCCTTGCGGAAAAATTTGCTCGTCACTTATGCGATAACTCTGCCCCATAACCGCAATTATATTCAGCTTCTGACTGGCCAGGGTATATCGCACGCCGTAGCTCATCCGTGAGCCGCTTTCCCACAAATCATAGCCTGTGAAGCGGTTATGACTAAATAAATTGCTGTCATCAAATTCAAAGCTGCGACTATCTTCATTCGCGATCGCTCCCGGGTTTTTATCTTCCGGGGCCAGAATAAGGGAAAAAATGGGTTCAATAACTTGCTGTGTATCCATGCCCTGACGCATCCAGGGCCAACTCCAGTCCAAAGCAACACGGGGAAGGGCCCGTAGCTCTTCGCCATCCTCACTATCGTAAAGTGGGCTGTCAGGCTGATCGCTATCTGTAAAGTTATATATATCTCCTCGCAAGCTAACGCTCAGCCTGTACTGATCCCCCAAAGACGAACGAAAGGCGTGTGTCCATCCCCCCTCAACGGATAGGCGTTGACTATCACGTCCCTTCGTACGAGCTAATGCAACACCATTGATATTCGCGTAAAAGGTACCGGCAATTGATTTTGGTGATGTCTCGAAATGCATATCCAGTAAGGGCAGGGCGTGCGCTGTGCGTCCGGACGCGTCTTCCAATCTCAATCCCTGAAAGCCGTAGATGGAAAGGGCAGCATAATTTTGCTGCTGAAAATGAGCAATGCGGGCATGGCTCGTCAATGTATCAGCTTTACTAAAATCGTAGCGGCGCAAATAGGTATCATCGCTTACCCATTCCAAATTATAATCCCATTGCCACATACCCCCGTGTAACCCGGGTAGTTTATTTAGGGCAAACTGGCCATCGGAATAAACATAGCCTTTTACTTTAGTTTCACCTGTCTTAATATTATTGTTATCGCGGTCATCCACATAGGTGATAGACCCACCCAGCCTGGCAATGCCATTGCCCATATGCTGGCGATAATCACCTGACAGGACAACGCTTTCCTGCTCCGTAAATAGCGGCGTCAACGTCAGATCTTTATCCCGTGCAAGGCGAATATAATAAGGCGTTTTTAAATAAACCCCCAATTCTGTTGAATTACCTGCCGATGGCGTCAAAAGGCCACTACGGGCATGGACTGTTGGGTCCGCATGAGAAAAATAAGGTGTATATAAAACGGGCACTCCCATTACTTCCAAAGAGGCGTCCTTATACTTGACTGTACGATCGTCATTGTCATGGACCACTTTGCGCGCCTTGATCTGCCATATTGGTGGTCGGCCGCCTTGGTCACCACAAACCTTACACGGCGAATAAACAGCCTTTTCAAGGATTGTCTTTTCCCCCGACCTTTCTCCTGTCACCGCCGCCAAACGTGACCCATCAGCGAGCAAAATTCGGATATTTTCTATAAACCCCTGACGAAAGCCTTCTGAAAGTTCCGCATTATCAATGGAAATTAAATTGCCGTTCTTATCCTGTAATCTAACATTACCATAGGCTTTAACCTGACCGCTATCTTGCTGATATATAATACGATCAGCGTATAGTGCTTGCCCCCGTTGACGTAAAATAACATTGCCTAGGGCTTCGACGCGTTGGGCTTCGTAATCATATTTCACCTGATCCGCAGAAAAGGAAATAGGCTGATGCTGCCGAGAGGGACTATCCGCTAATACGGGAGCCACAGGAAGACTCAATGCGGACACGCTCCCCAATAAATATAACGCCCAAAAGGTTTTTCTCATGCCTGCTCTACATTGCGTTTTGGTTGATGTATTCCAGTGTATACAGCCATTTTTTATCTTTTTTATCCGTCACTGCATACCCTTTAATTTTTTCTGATAAGAAGGACAACCTGTCATGGCCTAGAAGATTACAATTTTCTTAGCCTCATAAAGTCGATGAAGAGGCTTTTCTTTTACCCATGACTTGCCTAGGCTAATGAAAATAATAGATGCCTATCGGACAGACATCATTCATCAATGTTTTATTTAGTACTGAGGACGGTATGAAGATCAGCTTTTCCAGCAAACAAAAAAATGAAAATGGCACCCTGATTGTCTTCGGGTTTGAAAAAAAGAAACTCACAAAAACAGCACAAAAATTTGATGCCGCAAGTAAAGGTGCATTAAGTCGCGCCATAGAAGGTAGTCGTTATACAGGAAAGTTTGGCCAAAAACTGGAACTGCTTGCCCCGGCCCATTGTGAATTATCACGAATAGTCCTTATCGGACTTGGCAAACCCAGTGCTATGAGCACACTAAAGGCCGAAAAAATTGGCGGTAAAATCATCACCGCATTTAACGCTGCAGGGGCTGAAACAATTGATATCGCAATTGACCCGCCGCGCGGGCTCGGTGCGGATGTATTTGCTGCCCACTTAGCTTTTGGTGCAAAGCTCAAAAGCTACCGTTTTGATAAATATCGCACCACAGAAACAGAAGAGAAGAAACCTACGTTAACGGGCTTAAATATTATCTGTAGCAAAAGCAATCAGGCCGAAAAAAAACTCGCACTGCTCGATCATATTGCCGAAGGCATTATTATGGCGCGCGATTTGGTCACAGAACCCGGCAACGTGATTTATCCCGAAAGCTACGCAGAATATATCAAAGAACTCAGCCAATATGGTTTGGAAATAGAGGTTCTTGGTGAAGACGCGATGGAAGAGCTAGGCATGGGAGCATTGCTTGGCGTGGGGCAGGGCAGTGCCAGCGAAAGCCAACTGGTCATTATGCGCTGGAATGGTGCTAAAAAAGCAGATCAGGCTCCTATTACCTTTATTGGTAAAGGGGTCACTTTCGATACGGGCGGCATTTCACTGAAACCCGGGGCTGGCATGGAGGACATGAAATTTGACATGGGCGGCTCAGCTACTGTCGTCGGCCTTATGCGGGCCCTTGCCGGACGGAAGGCTCCTGTGAATGCCATAGGACTTGTCGGGCTGGTTGAAAACATGCCTTCGTCAACAGCGCAAAGACCCGGTGATGTTGTAACCTCAATGTCTGGACAAACCATTGAGGTCATTAACACTGATGCGGAAGGGCGTCTCGTTCTTGCTGATGTCCTCTGGTATGCTAAAGAAAAATATAAACCATGCGCCATGATTGATCTGGCCACATTAACAGGCGCGATGATTATCGCACTTGGTCATGAACATGCCGGCGTCTTTTCTAATGATGATGATCTTAGCCATAATCTGGTCACCGCAGGGCAAAAAACGGGCGAAGGCATTTGGCCCATGCCACTGGGGTCGGCCTATGACAAATTAATTGATTCACAAATTGCAGATATGAAAAATGTCGGCGGGCGGGAAGCAGGCAGCATCACCGCAGCACAATTCCTGCAGCGTTATGTTGGCGATGTACCATGGGCACATATCGACATTGCAGGAACGGCCTGGCGGAAAAAAGCTGATGATATTACACCCGCCGGGGCAACGGGATATGGAATTCGGCTCTTAAACCAACTGGTGGTCGATCATTACGAAGCTGATGAATAAAAATCATGACAATTGATATTTCATTTTATCACCTGCAACGCCAGACCCTGTCGCATGTCCTTCCTAAGTTACTGGAAAAGGCTTTGGGGGCAGGGCTCAAGACCATCATAAGGGCAGGCGATCATGAACAACTTCAACATATTGACGAAGAATTATGGCGTTTTACACCTGATAGCTTTTTACCCCACGGACATGCAAAGACACCTTACCCTGAAAGACAACAAATATATATTACGACAACCGACGAGAACCCAAATAACGCAACACTGTTAATGATAACAGGAGGCGGGGAAGCCGTTAATAATTTTGGGGACTTCACTCGATGCTTTGATATCTTCGATGGAAATAGCCCCGATATGGTTGCTGCGGCGCGGGCACGCTGGTCTACTTATAAGAATGCAGGGCACAAGCTGACATATTGGCAACAAAATGAGCGCGGTGGTTGGGATAAAAAAGGCTGAACACGCTCTCTTACTTTGTGAGCTGCGCCTCCACCTCTTCCAGTGCCGCCAGTGCCGCCAGCCATTTTTCCTCTGCCACCTCCAGTGCTGATTCAAGGCGTGCCTGCTCCTGAATAAACTGCGTTTGTGCCTCCTGCGCCTTCGGGTTATCAGGATCGTACAGTCGCGGATTACTTAATGCCCGGTCGTATTTTGCTTTTTCTTCCGAAAGAAGAGTGACTTCAGATTCGGCCGCCTCTACTGCTTTCTTCAAAGGGGACAATCGTTGCCGCTGGGAAGCATTTTCTTTGCGTTTTTCATGGCGTGATTTTTTATCATCGTCACTACCATGGAAAACCGTCACTTTTTGCTGTCGGGCGTCATTTTTATCTCTTAAGATTTTCTGACGGTAATCCTCCAGACTACCCTCAAAGCGATGAAGTGATCCCTTTTCAACCACCCATAAATCATTAACACAAGCTTCCAGAAGATGGCGATCATGACTAATTAATATCACGGCTCCCGGATACTCATTTAAGGCCAGCACCAGAGCTTCCCGACTATCAATATCCAAATGGTTAGTTGGTTCATCTAAAATCATCACTTGCGGTGCCTCAAAGCTCATAAGCGCAAAGAGCAGTCGCGCTTTTTCGCCACCAGACAACTTACTTACAATAGTGTCAGCCTTATCCGCACTAAACCCAAATTGTCCAAGGCGCGCCCTAACTTCACTTTCTTTCGCTAGAGGCATCATCGGCCGCAAATGATTATAGGCTGTCTCATCAAGATTTAATTCATCCACCTGATGCTGTGCAAAATAACCCACTGTTAATTTGGGGGCTGTCTGATATTCCCCGCTTTGTACGTTCAGTCGCCCCGCAAGCAATTTTGCCAAAGTGGACTTACCATTACCGTTAGCTCCTAATAGGGCTATCCTGTCCTCCGGATCCAATCGTAAATTTACTTTTTCCAGTACAGGCTGCCTCTCTTCATAGCCGACACTGACGTTATCTAATTTCATCAATGGTGGGGCACAACTCCCAGGTTCAGGAAACTGGAAAGGTGTCGTCTGTTGCGCAACAATACTGGCAATCGGCGTCATTCTTTCCAACGCCTTAACCCGGCTTTGTACTTGTTTTGCTTTACTGGCTTTTGCCCTAAAGCGGTCAACGAATGTTTGTATTCGCGCACGTTCCAGATCTTGCCGGGCTTTTAAGGTTGCCTGCTGACGTTGCTGTTCGGCGAGCGAAGCCTCAAATTGATTATACCCACCAGTCGAATATGACAGCTTACCTTCATGAACATGCAATATCCCGTTAACTGCACTGTTGAGCAGGTCGCGGTCATGGCTGATTATCAGTACCGTATGACGATATTTGCGGATAAATTGTTCTAACCATAATACGCCTTCCAAATCCAAATAATTGGTTGGCTCATCCAACAGCAGAAAATCAGGTTCTGTAAATAATATACTGGCCAATGCCACGCGCATCCGCCATCCCCCTGAAAAATCCGAGCATGGACGTTTCTGTGCCTGGGCACTAAAGCCTAATCCCGACAAAATAGCGGCCGCGCGCGCCTCCGCGCTCTGTGCATTGATATCCGCAAGACGATTATATATATCTGCGATTCGCTCTGGATCGGTCTCTTTATCTGCTTGTGATTGCAGAATCTGCAATTCCGAATGAGCAGATAATACAGTCTGTAAAAGTGATGTTGACCCACTAGGCGCTTCCTGAGCAACCATACCCAATTTCAAATGGGGTGAATATTTTACGCTGCCTCCATCAGGAGAGAGGTTTCCCATAATGATCTGAAAAAGCGTTGATTTTCCGGCACCATTACGCCCTACAATCCCTACTTTATGTCCAGTCGGGATGACGGCACTTGCCTTTTCGAATAGACCGCGCCCAGCAATATGGTATGTCAAATCATCAATTTGCAACATAGGCGGGGTTTAACATAGTGCCGGCGGCAACCAAAGAGATTTTGCCCAAGATCACAACAATGCATTTGTTCTGTTGATGTTAGTGCAATAAATCCTTATAACGCGCCGCAAAACATACATTACAATCTTTAATCATGTGAGGACATACTCATGGCTATGCAACGCACTTTTTCTATTATTAAACCTGACGCCACACGCCGTAATCTGACCGGCGCCATCAACGCAATGCTCGAAGGTGCGGGCCTGCGCATTGTGGCACAAAAACGTATTCGCATGACACAAGAACAGGCTGAAGGCTTTTATGGCGTCCATAAAGAACGTCCGTTCTTCAACGATCTTGTAACCTTCATGACTTCAGGCCCTGTTGTTGTTCAGGTTCTGGAAGGTGAAGATGCTGTTGTAAAGAACCGTGAAGTCATGGGTGCAACCAACCCTGTCGAAGCTGCTGAAGGCACAATTCGCAAGACTCACGCCGAAAACATCGAAGCCAATTCCGTTCACGGTTCTGATTCCCCTGAAAATGCAGAAATCGAGATTAATTTCTTCTTCGATGAAGATGAAATTGTCGGCTAATCAAAAACGCGAAATTAAAAAACTTTAATAATAGGCCATCTATTCGATCATGGGCTCTGGATTTACCAGCCATGTGTTTGAATAGGTGGCCTCTTTAATTTCAGCTTTTGACCCAACGACTTTAACCCGGCCTTCTGCAACCAGACGCAGGGCTTCAGGGTAAATCAAATGTTCCAGCAACAATACCCGTTCCGCTAACCTAGACGCATCTTCATGTGGGTTTACGGCAACAGCGGCCTGCGTCACAATCGGGCCATCATCCATCTCAGGTCGCACAAAGTGCACTGTACACCCGGTAAACCCTACACCAGCCTCCAAGACCCTTTCATGAGTATGAAGCCCTTTGAAGGCTGGTAATAGTGAAGGATGAATGTTTAGCATACGATCACGCCAGCGATTGACAAAGTCGGAATTCAAGATGCGCATAAATCCCGCCAGGCAAATAAATTCCACGCCAGCATTTGACAATTCAGTGTGTAATGCGTCCTCGAAGGACTCTCGATCCGGAAAGTCTTTATGGTTCACCACTGCCGTATCAAGGCCTGCATTCTGTGCCCGCACCAGTCCATAAGCGTCCGCCTTATTGGAAATCACCCGAACAATAGTTGCGGGAAAGTCATCCCGGGCACAGGCATCTATTAATGCCTGTAAATTCGAACCACGACCGGAAATCAACACTGCGACCTTAAGCATATAAAAGACCTTATATTTTCAAATAATGGGGGAAAGCAAAAATGCTAAGTAAGAGCCATACAACATTTGTTGGTATAGCTTATTCAGGCGAATAAGCTTCCCAGGCATCGTCATATCCCCAGCAGCCTTTATCTGCCGTGATAACGGTTGCGCGGTCATCATCCTCTCGCACTCTAATTTCCCCAATACGATAGACCGTCTCACCTTCTGCTTCTAAAATTTCTTGTGCCGCATCGGCTTTATCAGCAGGCACAACCACTACCATGCCTATACCGCAATTAAACGTACGCACAAGTTCTTCAGCCCTGATATTTCCGGCGGCTTTCAACCATTCAAAAACCGGCAATAACGGCCAGTTATTCGCCTTTAGGTCCGCCTTAACTCCTTTTGGCAGGCAACGGGGGATATTTTCCGTAAAACCACCGCCCGTAATATGGACCAATGCATTGACATAACCGGCCTGAACAGCAGCAAGACAGCTTTTAACATAAATACGCGTTGGGGTAAGCAGGGACTCGCCCAATGTTTGCTGCGGATTAAAAGGAGCAGCATCCTCATAGGACAGGCCCTGATCTGTCACAAGCCGTCTCACCAATGAATAACCATTCGAATGAACACCAGATGAGGCCAGCCCTAATATGATATCACCTGCCTGCACCTTCTCCCCGGTTAGCAACTTGTCACGGTCTACGGCCCCCACACAAAAACCCGCAAGATCGTATTCCCCATCTGCATACATACCTGGCATTTCCGCAGTCTCACCACCTATAAGCGCGGCATGAGCCTGACGACACCCTTCCGCAATGCCTTCGATAATGTCTTTACCCTGCTGCACCGACAAATGCCCTGTTGCAAAATAGTCCAGGAAGAAAAGCGGCTCTGCCCCTTGCACGACAAGGTCATTGGCACACATTGCCACCAGATCAATACCAACAGTATCATGCTGGCCGGCAAGAATAGCCACTTTGAGTTTTGTGCCGACACCATCCGTACCAGATACCAAAATCGGGTCTTCATACCCCGCCGCCTTCAAATCAAATAGGGCACCAAACCCCCCCAGATCTACATTACAGCCTGGCCGGCGCGTAGAGGCCGCAGCGGGCTTTATGGCATCAACCAATGAATTTCCCGCGTCAATATCAACACCGGCATCTTTATAACTATATGATTTTGTTTTATCTTCGTTCACGCGCTGGACCACTTCTTTTTTGCAACTGGGTCAAAATTTTTCACACCATACGACTAGCTTTAAAAAAAATCGAGCCTGTAATAAACAGATATTACCCGTGAAGTTCTGGAAAGGGTGCCTTACTCATGCCATGATAGCGCATTATTTTTTGATTTCAGTATATTATCACCATTTGGCCAATAACAGACGATGACATGCGCACAATATTTTTTCTTTATCTGGTCCTCTTATTTTCTGCGTTAACGCATGTATTTGTTCCCTTGGCTGTTGCCCAAAACAAAGCAAAGCAGCTTGACGCTTTCAGTATATACAATATTTCTGTAGACACGACGGCGCGCACCGCAAGCGAAGCCCGTAGTCAGGCTTTACATATCGGACAGCGGCAGGCTTTAACCGCCCTGTTCGATAAAATCGTTCGCCCGGAAGATATAAGCCAATTACCACAACTGGATAATGCTAAAATTGCTAGTCTTGTCCGTGGCATAGACATATCTCAAGAGCGCAGTTCTACTGTGCGATACATTGCTAATTTCACTGTCCATTTTTCCCGCGAACATGTCTTTAATTTACTCTCCGGTCTAAATATTCCTTTTGCGGAAACGATGGCAAAACCTTTATGGGTATTACCTATTATCTCTAGGGAAGGGACCTATAGCCTCTGGGAAAGCGGAAATGACTGGCTCTCTTTTTGGCAACAGCAGGACTTTCGCAATAACCTTGTTCCTTTTATTGTCCCCACCGCCACTTACCAGAATATTTTTCTGATTGATGCGTTGCAGGCATATCAAGGAAATGCGGCGGCCTTAGCCCGCTTTGCCCGTCATCATCAGGTTGACGATATTTTAGTGCCAATCATTACATTGCCAGTGACCACAGCCAACAGTCTGGAACACACACATCTTGCCACAATAACCTTACGGCGTGGCCTGACTGGCGACATTATCTTACAACAGGATATTCGCCTCACGACTGCCGATATAAACAATCTGACTGAACTGGGGGATAATGGCGATAATTCAGTGGACATTCTTCCTAGCCTTTATGAAAAAGCACTCAGAACAATCCGGCAAGCCACGGAAACTGAATGGAAAAACAAAGTGTTGGTCCACTATGAAGAATCCGCAAAACTAACAATCTCATACAACACAAAATCTGTAAAAGATTGGCAAGAATTACAAAACAAAATATCCTCACAAGCCCTAATCTTAAAAACGACCCTTCATGACGTTTCAACAGACCACCTAATTCTGACATTGCATTATGCAGGTACTGTTGAACAACTACAGTTATCACTACAACAACAAGACTTATTTCTCGTGCCGGGAGAGGCGGGCTGGATGCTCTTAACAAAGCAAGAAAAAGAATTGATTGAAGCCAGCGAAGATACTCCTCATGCTGCCTCTATTACGTATAGTGATGATGTGACCCCCATCACGGCCACCTCTGTCCCGCCAATCATTTCCGATCATCAACAGACACCTACGCAAAGTCCCCATTAATATGGCATCTCAGCAGCTACCTTTTTCTTATCCTCAACGCACTGCGCGCGGTGCTGAAGACTTTCTCATTACGTCGTCAAACCAAAATGCTGTTCAGTGGATAGACCGCTGGCCGGATTGGCCCAGCAACACGTTGATACTCCTTGGCCCCGAAGGCAGCGGCAAAACCCACCTTGCCCATGTGTGGCAAGAGCGCACCAATGCCCATTACCTTACTGCAGATGACCTGAAATCAACCCATGATATGTGGCCCGCAGGTCACTATATCGTCGAAGATTTGGATGCCAAACCGCTTACAAGCAGACAACAGACCGAATTATTTCACCTATATAATTGGCTCAGGGAAGGGCAGTTCTCACTACTATTGACTTCGCGCACACCGCCCGCCCAGTGGAAAATTTGCCTGCCAGACCTTATTTCACGACTAAAGTCCCCGCAAACGGCTATACTCAAGGATCCAGAAGATGAGCTATTAGGGGGTGTTATTGTTAAAATGTTCAATGATAGACAAATAACAATTTCCATTGATGTGCTAAATTATATTCTCCGTCATATGGACCGAACATTGGCCACAGCAAAGAATCTTGTCATCGCCATAGACAACAGGGCCTTTAGCGAAAAACGTGGGATTACCATCCCTCTTGTTAAGGCTGTCATAGGGGACCTTCGTAAAACGGACGCGCGCGACTTGGGCACTACGCCCAAATGAAATACAATTGAAACATAACCAGCCTATAGAAAACTGTGAACTCTTCCGCATTTCTGAAACTGAGATAATCTTATGTCTGAACAAAGTGCCACCGCCCAGAATGATAACTTAGATGTTCTAAGCATCACCAGCGATGCGCCAGAACGTTTTATCAACAGAGAACTTTCCTGGCTGGCCTTTAATAAGCGCGTTATCGAAGAATCATATAATACCCGGCATCCTCTATTAGAACGCCTGCGCTTTGTATCTATATCAGGCAGTAACTTAGATGAATTTTATATGGTCCGCGTTGCCGGTATACGCGGTCAGATTAATGCTGGTGTTGAAACAATTAGCCATGATGGCCTGACACCACAACGACAGCTTGAGAAAATTAACGCGGCGGCAGAGCAGCTATTACAGGAACAGCAGCAATGCTGGCTAATGTTGAAAAGTGAATTGTCTGATGAAGGCATTACAGTAGTCAATCACACCGAATTGGATCAGGATGATGAGGAATGGGCCGAACTCTATTTTCTAGAGAAAGTCTTTCCTATTTTGACGCCTCTGGCTATTGACCCGGCGCATCCGTTTCCCTTTATTCCAAATTTGGGCTTCTCTCTCGTGATGGAACTGGAACGCGAAGATCGTCGTGGTGTCCTGAATGCCTTGGTGCCCATTCCACCGCAAACACGCCGTTTTATCCGTCTGCCCGGTGATAAAATCCGTTACATCGCATTAGAAGATATTATCCGTTTGTTCCTGGATCAACTCTTCCCTAATTACCGCGTATTGGGGCAGGGGCTATTTCGTATTATTCGTGATAGTGAGATGGAAGTTGATGAAGAAGCCGAAGACCTGGTCCGCGTCTTTGAAAGTGCATTGAAACGTCGTCGCCGGGGACATGTGATCCGTCTCGAAGTCAACAACACCATGCCGGAAAAGTTAAAAGCCTTGGTCGTTAGCGAACTTAATGTCAGCACACAAGAAGTTGTTGATGTGTCCGGCGTGATTGGTATAGCAGAAATCAGTCAACTGATCGGCGATGAACGGCCAGACTTAAAATTCGAACCCTATAATCCGCGTTATCCCCATCGGGTGATGGAACATGGTGGTGATTGTTTTGCCGCTATCCGCAATAAGGACTTCATTGTTCACCATCCATATGAAAGTTTTGATGTCGTCCTGGGCTTCCTTAATCAAGCCGCCCGCGACCCCCAGGTCGTCGCCATTAAGCAAACGTTATATCGTACCAGTGATGACTCCCCCATTGTAAAGGCTCTCATTGAAGCCGCAGACGCCGGAAAATCTGTCACGGCACTTGTCGAACTAAAAGCACGTTTTGACGAAGCACGAAACATTAAATGGGCACGTGACCTGGAACGCGCAGGCGTGCAGGTCGTCTACGGTTTTGTAGAAATGAAAACCCATGCAAAACTGTCTGTCGTTGTCCGCCAGGAAAATGACGGTCTGAAGACGTATTGTCACTTTGGAACAGGAAATTACCACCCAATCACCGCACGCATATACACTGACCTCTCTTTCTTCACAGATGACGAAGCATTGGGGCGCGATGCAACACATATTTTCAACTTCCTAACCGGCTATGCGCGTCCGCGGCAGTTAGAATCTGTGTCCATTTCCCCCTTTGATCTACGGAGTACACTGCTGGAACATGTCGACTTGGAAATCGAACATGCCAAAGCAGGACGCCCCGCCGCCATTTGGGCGAAAATGAATTCTCTCGTCTGTCCTACTGTGATTGATAAAT
The DNA here is from genome assembly GCA_002700365.1 of Kordiimonas sp. Taxonomy (GTDB): domain Bacteria; phylum Pseudomonadota; class Alphaproteobacteria; order Sphingomonadales; family Emcibacteraceae. The sequence continues at coordinate 432,189 of PADB01000012.1, forward strand.
TATATGAGGCTTCACGGGCTGGCGTTCAAATTCACCTGACAATTCGCGGCATTTGCTGTCTTCGTCCCGGTATTGAAGGATTATCGGAAAATATTCATGTCAAAAGCATTGTCGGACGTTTTCTTGAACACTCCCGCATTGCCTGCTTTGGCAATGGTCATGAATTACCATCGCCCAAAGCTAAAGTTTTTATCTCTTCCGCAGACTGGATGCCACGTAATCTGGACCGTCGTGTAGAAACACTCGTTCCCCTGACAAACCCCACAGTGCATATGCAGGTTCTAAATCAAATCATGGGAGCCAATATGCGCGATGCGGCACAAAGTTGGGTGTTACAACCAAATGGGCAATACGAACGGCTTGCGAGCACAGATGAATCTTTCAACATTCATCATTATTTTATGACTAACCCTAGCTTGTCCGGCATGGGGAAGGCCATTAAAGATGAGGAAATCCCCCAGCTTTTACCTGAGGGCAAATAAAGATTTATTCATTGTCACTTTTGTGTAATCTGTCACATACTGATTTTTATGTAGATTAAATTCCCCGTTGGAACTTCGTGAATGGGCAAGTTTGCTGTCGTTGACATCGGATCAAATTCGGTCCGTCTTGTTGTCTATGAAAACCTTAAACGCACACCTTATGTTGCATTCAATGAAAAGGTTCTCTGTGGTTTAGGTGGTGAAGTCACCGCCACAGGCAAAATGAGCCCAGATGCCATGGATATGGCATTGCGCACATTAAAGCGTTTTTCCATTCTTATGAAAAAAATGGGGATTTCACAGTATCGCGCCGTTGCAACGGCCGCAGTCCGCGATGCACTAAATGGTCCTGATTTTATAAAAGACATACGTCGTTATTGTGAGCTAGACGTTGACGTCATCAATGGTGAAGAAGAGGGGCGCCTTTCAGGACTAGGGGTTATTTGTGCCTTGCCAACGGCACAAGGGGTAGTCGGTGACCTCGGCGGGGGAAGTTTAGAGCTTATTGCGATTGCAGAAGGGCGCGTTCACGAAAGCACCAGCCTTCCAATCGGCCCTCTTCGGCTGATGAAGGATCAGAATGCCAACTCGCATCGCATCATAGATGATGCGCTTAAAGGCCTTGGATGGATGTCCGCAGAAAAGAATAAGCGATTTTATGCTGTGGGCGGGGCATGGCGGGCTCTTGCCAAATTGCATATGGCAATGACGCAGTATCCTCTTATCAACTTACATCATTATGCTATTCCTTTTAAAGATATGATGGAGTTGTGTGAGTATGTTGCTGGTAAAACACCCGAAGAAATACAGACAAAGCATAATTTTAGCAGCCGCCGCCTAAAGGTGCTGCCCTTGGCCGCTTTGACCTTGCAAAAAGTTCTACAAAAAATAAAACCCACCGAAATCATCATATCAGGCTACGGACTGCGGGAAGGACTTGTCTTTGAAAGCATGGCACCAGATGTGCGTGCCCAGGACCCGTTATTGCAATCCTGCAGGGAAATGGCTGAAATGACAGGCCGTTTCCCGGAGCATGGCCGGCGCCTTAAAAAATGGATTGATGTTCTTTTTCCCAATGAAACAGCCGAAGATGCACACCTTCGATTGGCAATTTGTATGTTGAGCGATGTCGGCTGGCGTGGTCATCCTGAATACCGTGCAGAGCGCGTTTACTCTGATATTCTCTATAGCCGGTTTTTAGGGCTAGACCACAGGGGCTGTGCCATTACAGGCTTGGCCTTATATGTATGTTACGGTGGAACTGCAGGGAAAAGCACTACACGTATTGCCGAAACATTACTCAGCGACCAGGAAATTCAATATGCTGTGTGCATTGGAATTGCACTGCGGTTGGCACAACGCATATCAGCCGGAACCGAGCGCGGTCTTAAGGCCGTAACGCTTTCTGTTACCGATGATAATATAATTGAATTAGCCTTAAAGCCCGGGAAAGAAGACCTTATCAATGAGGTCGTTGAAAAGCGTCTGACTAATCTTGGACGTATTTTTGAAATGGAAACGCAAATTGCCGAGCCAGTTTAAACGGCCCCAGTTTAACGGCCAATGATAAATCTTGTCGTCTAATCACCCAGCAAAATGGTCTTGAGCTTTCCCCCACGAATAGCGAAACCTAATTCACCCCGCTTTACGGCTAACGCGTCCTGACCAAATAATTCGTATCGCCATCCCTTAAGCGCGGGAACATCCGCCTGATCATGACGGGCAATTAATTCCAAATGCTCTATCGTTGCCACTAATTTACTCGCAACCCCTGCATCCTGGCATTTTAATTTCAGCAAGACCCTTAATAATTCCACGATGGGGGCCGCTTTATCATCCGGGGGACGCTTTCCTTTTGGAATTTGCGGCAATTCTTTTTCTGGTATAGCCATCGCAGCCTGCACCGCGTTCAACACCTCAGCCCCTTGTAAACCCTTCTCGAAATTGGCCGGCAAACCCCGGATTTGTTTTAGTCCTGCCACATCAGTTGGGGGATGGGCTGCAATTTCAAATAATACATCATCGCGAATAATGCGATTACGGGGTACATCTTTGCTTTGCGCTTGCACTTCCCGCCATGCGGCCAAGGTTTGCACAATCGCCAGAAAACGTCTGTTGTTACTCCGTGTTTTTAGGCGTCGCCATGCATCTTCCGGATGGGATATATATGTCTCTGCTGCTGTGAGAATAGCCATTTCTTCAGCTAACCAGCTTTGACGCCCGTTCTTCACCAGCATTGCGTCCAAGGCTCTGTATACATCTCTTAGATGAATAACATCACCCAAAGCGTAGTTTAGCTGTTTTTCTGTTAATGGGCGTCGCGACCAATCTGTAAAGCGGACGCTCTTATCTAATGTTGCATTGGTCAGACGCAACACTAACTTTTCATAACCTACAGACTCACCAAAACCGCACACCATTGCCGCGACCTGTGTATCAAAAAGCGGTTGTGGGACAACACCGGCTTCTTTCACAAAGATTTCAATATCCTGCCGGGCAGCATGAAACACTTTCAGCACATTTTCATTCGCCATCAGGTCATAAAACGGTTTTAAGTCCAGCCCTTCTACCAATGGATCGATCGCCCAATACTCATCCGGACTTGCAACCTGTATCAGGCAGAGTTGTGCCCAATAGGTCTTTTCACGCTTAAATTCTGTATCCACAGTAATATAAGGTGCTGTCGCCAACCGCGCGCATAAAGCAGCTAATTCATCTGTTGTTTTTATCGTAGTCATAGGGGCTCTATACACGCTTGAAGACGAAAGGTCACCCTCGTTTATCACTCCGCACTTGACACAGACGGTAATAGGCTTAACAACAGCCTAAACTTTTTGTTCACAACCAGTGAAATATACATCATGCACCAATATAGAACACATACATGCAACGATTTAGGCCAGGAACATGTAGGGCAGGAGATACGCCTTTCAGGTTGGGTACACAGGAAACGTGACCATGGCGGTCTTCTGTTTATAGATCTGCGTGACCATTACGGTATTACGCAATGTGTAATTGATGTCGATAGTGAACATTTCACCGCCGCAGAAGGAGCACGCCCGGAAAGTGTTCTGCAAATCACCGGAAAAGTCGTTTCCCGTTCTGAGGAAACCATAAATGCCAATCTGGCCACCGGGCATATCGAAGTTCAGGTCCAGCACATGGAAATTCTGTCTCAGGCTGCGGAATTACCGATGCCTGTGTTCGGCGATCAGGAATACCCTGAAGATACGCGCCTACGTTATCGCTATCTTGATCTGCGGCGTGAAAAAGTGCATCAAAACATAGTATTGCGATCCAAAGTCATATCCAGCCTGCGGCAACGTATGACGGCACTTGGCTTCGGTGAATACCAAACACCGATTCTAACAGCCAGCAGCCCCGAAGGCGCGCGTGATTTTCTGGTTCCCAGCCGTCTGCATCCAGGGAAATTCTATGCCCTGCCACAAGCCCCACAGCAATTTAAGCAGTTATTGATGATGGCTGGGTTCGATCGTTATTTTCAGATTGCCCCCTGTTTCCGTGATGAAGATGCGCGTGCTGACCGCTCACCGGGAGAATTTTATCAGCTTGATATCGAAATGTCTTTCGTCACGCAGGAAGACATTTTTAATACGCTTGAACCTGTAATGGTTGGCGTCTTTGAAGAATTCACAACTAAAAAGGTTACACAAGCACCGTTCCCACGGATTCCCTATCGTGAATCAATGCTGAAATACGGGAACGACAAACCAGACTTGCGTAACCCCATTACAATTTCTGATGTCAGCGACATCTTCCGTGGTTCAGATTTTGGTATTTTCGCCAAGGCGGTAGAGAACGGCTCTGTGGTGCGGGCAATTCCAGCACCCGGAGCAGGGGCTAGCAAGGCCCGCAGTTTCTTCGATAAAATGAATGACTGGGCACGCGAGCAGGGAGCCGCTGGCATGGGCTATGTCATTTTCAAAGATGGTGAAGGCCGCGGCCCGATTGCCAAGAATCTTGGTGAAGAACGTTTGGCCCAACTACGTGATGTGGCCGGACTAGGTGAGAATGATGGCGTCTTTTTCGCCTGCGATAAAGAAGGCGGTGCTGCAAAACTTGCCGGACTTGCCCGGACAAAAGTCGGTGAAGACCTCGAGCTGATTAACGATGACGTTTTTGAATTTTGCTGGATCGTTGACTTCCCGATGTATGAATATGACGAGGAAGAAAAACGTCTGGACTTCAGCCATAATCCATTCTCTATGCCACAAGGCGAAATGGAAGCACTCGATACAATGGACCCGTTGGATATTCTCGGCTACCAGTATGATATCGTTTGTAACGGTATTGAGCTATCTTCCGGTGCCATTCGGAATCACCGCCCGGAAATCATGTATAAGGCATTTGAAATCGCAGGATATGACCAAAGCGTCGTGGACGAACGCTTTGCCGGTATGATTACAGCCCTGAAATATGGCGCGCCCCCCCACGGTGGAATTGCCCCCGGGGTAGATCGGATTGTCATGTTACTAGCCGATGAGCCTAATATTCGTGAGGTTGTGGCCTTCCCCATGAATCAAAAAGCAGAAGACTTGATGATGAATGCCCCAAGCCCTGCATCGCCCCGGCAATTACGTGAACTTCACCTCCGTAGTATCGCCCCGGAAGAAGAAAAATAAGCGAATATAAGCGAATAAACGCTAATTCTACCTTAGATTATATACATAAAAAAGCGAGCCTTCTATAAGGCGCGCTTTTTTAAAAGATTAGCGAACGGTCAGGCTTCGATATCAACCCGCTCTCCCACACCGGGACCAGGATCTGACTTTTCCGCTTCCTTACGTTCGTTAAAACTATCTTCCGCAGCTTTTTGCACAGACTCACGAATATTCGCGGCTGATTCTGACGAACCGGCACCACTAGTACCTGTTTGCTGTTGCGCTGCGCTATTGCTAATACCTGCAATATCTACCATTCTACTTTCCTTTACCGGTAGCCCTGCTATCAAAAATGACCAGTAGCTTTGCGACCCCTTGTCCTCAGGGGAGTGCCTTTATACAGTACAGGACATATTTAACATAAGACGAGGCCGTTAATAATAACTTAATATGTTAATGCCGGACGAAATTCATAGTCTTCAGATACAGTCACCAACGTCGAAGGACCCCCAATGCTCCCTAAAATTGCGCAGATAGATATTTCACCAATACGGCTTATATCCTGGCGACGGAATCTGCGGCAACTGGTGGCGTGTTTAGTACTTCTCAGTCTTGCGGCCTGTACATCGTCACCGAAAAGGGTTGATGGTGAAATCCCTTTTGATAAAGATTCTATGATTAATCTCGCGGACACCTTTCGCACTGCAGGCGACTATGGATCCGCGCTAAGGCTCTATCACCGTGCCGCAAAAGAAAACCCGGAAGATACACGCTCACGCCTCGCACTCGCTGACCTCTACACGCAATTGCGCACATTGGCTGTTGCAGAAAAGTATTACAAAGAGGTTCTCGCCCTTAAACCACAACATGACATTGCGACCATCGGCCTGGCACAAAGTTTAATTGGCCAGAATAAACCCGAAGAAGCAATCAGCTTACTTCAATCTATCGCCCCATCACCCCAAAATGCGATTAAGCTCTATAACAGCCGCGGCCTCGCTTATGATCTCAATGGCCAGCAGAACAAAGCACAAATGGAATATGCCCGCGGTCTGGATATTGCGCCTGACAATATTTCTATTATTAACAATTTCGCGCTGTCACTAGCCATTGAAACAGAGTACGCGCCTGCCATTCAGCTTTTAAGCCAGATAGTGAATAAAAATATGGGCAAAAACCGCGCACGTGCCAATTTGGCTATGATTTATGTTATGTCAGGGGAGGAAGAAGCCGCGGCTGATTTAATTCGCCTAGATCACCCCGAAGAACATGTAGAACAGCAAATACAACAATATCGGTGGATTAATACCCTAACACAGCATGAAAAAGCCCAAGCCATTTTCCTGGGTCTCAAAAATTTCAGAAAAAATCCGCAGTCAAAGGACGAAGCTCCGCAAACAGCTACATCTGAACAAAAATCTCCTGTGACAAAAACGTTGTCATCAGAACAACAAAAGCTGCTCACGCTTCTACAGGAAGAAGAAGAGATCGTCTCCCAGCCTAAGCACGATACGACTTTGGATCAGAAGCAATCCCCGGCAGACCATAATAAACAAGAAATGCCGGCACCGGCAGATGACGATACCTTGCCGCCAAGTAGCACAGAGATCACCTCATCGCATGGCAACAGGGTGAATACCATAGAAACTCCAATTGTTTCTCCGCCTAAAGAAGAAAATGTCTTTCTAGTACAGCTAGGTTCATACCTATCGCAAAGCAAAGCAGAGCAGGGGTGGTTCCACCTGCAACGGAAACACGCAGACTTATTTGCAGAAAAGGCACCTTATTATAAAACCATAACTGGGAAAGACGGACAGTCCCTCATTCGGCTTTTCGTCGACGGCACAGGCCTAAAAGAAACTGCTCACAACTTCTGTCATGCATTAAAAGAAGCGGGCGGTGACTGTTTTGTTTTACTGACAACACGATAAGAGTGAAGAAGGGCATCGCCATTTTTGTGCTTAATTGTTGCTAATAAATAATAAAATTGGCACCCTGTAAAAGTTACTCATCGTTTTTTGCGTTTTGATCTGCATATACAATTCTGGCGATACGCAGTTCCTGTAAATGGTTAGCCGGACATTCAAATATAAAACGGGAGATATAATATGGATATTATGGGATTGCTTATTTTCTTAGCCATCGGTGCGGTCGCTGGCTGGTTAGCAGGAAAAATTCTTAAAGGTGGGGGCTTTGGCCTTTGGGGCAATATGCTAATCGGCGTCATTGGTGCTGTCATTGGGGGATGGGTCTTCGGCCTTCTTGGCCTCAACATGGACGGCCTCATTGGGTCGATCATTACAGCCACCATTGGAGCCATCTTGCTGCTGTATATAATCGGTTTCTTTAAAAAGTCTGCCTAAGCACAACGTCATTTATAAACAATAAAGGCCCCATGATATAAAAATCAAATGGGGCCTTTTCCATTTCTGTCGCAAAAAAATACTTCAGACCGTTTTTTCAACACTTTTTCTTATATTCGCCTTTTCTCTCTTCCGTAAACCGCGCATCTATCCTATTTATACGACACTTACGAACAGAGTGAAGCCGATGACAACAGACGCCATACTGAAAAGACAAAACCTCCCCCATACGCAGCTCGAATGCCAGGATATGCAAGAAGTCCGTAAGGAAATAGACAAATTAGATCAAAAAATTGTTGAACTCATCAGTATCCGTCAGGGCTACATTGAGCAAGCCGGTCATATAAAAGCAGATCGTCAGGCGGTACGTGATCCTGAGCGTGTTGAAGATGTTGTGCATAAAGCAAAACAGCATGCACAAAAAGTCGGTGCTTCACCAGAACTGGTTGAAACGATTTACCGCCCTATGATCGAATGGTGCATCAATTACGAATTCACCGTTTATGATGATAAAGAAGCCAAATAAGCTTGGCTCATACGCGTCAGCAGCTTCGCCTTGATAACCTGCTTTTGAACTGAAAAACGACCGCGTTTTGTCTGCATATGGTCTGACATCATTTTGATAATGTCTTTCATACCCCAAGCGATTACAAAAAGCATTAAAGGTAAAAATATCAAAATCCCAATCATATGCATAAACCTGTCCTCCACACATCATATGTTCTTTTTATGTTCCTATCATCTCACAGAGTGAATGTAAAGAACAAAAACAGAACAAGAAATGAGAGGAACTAGTCAGCCTTAATGAATTTCTCTATTATGTTAGTGAATTCTACAGGTTTCTCGGCATGTAGCCAATGCCCTGCGCCAGCGATGGTTTCAATGGCGGCCGCAGGAAACAAATCGTATATTGCAGGCTCATAAGCCGTGGGAATATATTCCGAACGTCCGCCGCGAATAAACAAGGTCTTACCGTCGAATGGATATCCTTCGGGGGCTGCTGCGATGTCATCATAATGATCCGATAAGACAGGATAATTGAGACGCCAACGGAAACGACCATCTGGATCGCAACGTAAATTACTTAGCAAAAACATACGTACGCCACTATCATCAACATAATCACGCATAATTGTTTCCGCATCGTTGCGCTTTATGATGCCCGCTTCATCAACAGCACGGAACGCCGCAAAGATTTCACTATGGTGAGGAGGGTAATACACAGGGGCTATATCCCCCACGATTAAACTGTCGATGCGATCTGGATAGGTGAGGGCGCATTGCATTGCCACCTTGCCCCCCATAGAATGGCCCAGAATATTAATTTTATCAGCCCCGATATGATCTACCAGGCGGATCACATCTTTCGCCAAGGTATCATAGCAAATATCCTCCCCATGCGGAGATTGACCATGATTGCGTAAGTCCACACAAAAAACATGCATGTGCGCCGCAAAAACCTTTGCAAGTGATCTAAAGTTGCTCGCCGAACCAAAAAGTCCGTGCAAAATAAATAAAGGCTTTCCTTCTCCATATTCATCGTAATGAAGCTGCATGCTCTCTTCGGTCATTTTCTCAGTCCCTACTCTGCATAATAATACTCACGCATAAAATTTCGCTGATCATAAACGGGGCAACACCCTTTGTGCAATGATGCCCGTGAGCTCTAAAGCACAAAAAAAGGAACGCCCAGATTATCTCTGGGCGTTCAGTAGGAGAATAACGCTTTATTTAGGCTATGAGCATTACTTCACTTTCTAAAGCGCTACTCTGCGGCATCTGTAGACTCATGTTCTTCCTTAATCATCTTGAGCAACAAACGGCGGACCTTAACGGCCGACACATCATTGGTCATCAACACAGGATTAAGGGAGAAGAAATCCGATGTTTCCATTTCATGCTGGACGGCTTCCACAACCGGCCCGTCTTCATTTTCGAAGGCGTCATGCATGGCCTTAATCTTCATGGCATTAAAATCTGCATCTTCTTCATGATGATTACGGCGTGTGGCGAAGAAATAATGGCTCTTGAATTCGTCTTCTGGTGTGACGGTATGCAAGTCATACTGACTTACGTCATTCTCAAAACTGCCATTGCCATTTTGCTCAGCCCCCACAGACAGCTGAATATTCGCTGGCGGATGCCAGGTAATATCAAAGTAATGATCCGCCGCCTCTTTTGGCTCTGGCAGGAAATCTGCAAAAATCATCATTGCAGGCTGCTGTGCCCATTCCCAGCGGGCATTAATCGTAATCGGCGTTTCCTTGATATCCGGCACAATCGGGGATAATTTACCGCGGGTTGTAATGATCTCACTATGCAAATGGTCAATATGGCTAAGATCCATCACGTTATCGATGATCAGCTCATAATTCACATTCATATGCATATATGTATGCCCGACGGCAGTGTCAGGACCGTTGTCCAGTTCGCTATAATCCGGGAACAGGGAATAGTCTTCTGGCAGATCACCCATCCAGATCCAGATAAAACCGTATCTTTCCTCCAATGGGAAGGTGCGTACCACTGCGCCCCCCGGAATATGGCCTTGACCATGCGGGTTATGCGTACATTGGCCATTTTCATTAAAAACAAGCCCATGATAAGGGCAGGACACTGTATCGCCGGACCGTTTCCCCATGCTTAACGGAGCAAAACGGTGTGGACACCGGTCTTGCAGGGCAACAGGCGTCCCATCCTCGGTTCTGTAGATCATCACAGACAGTCCGAGAATACGGCGGTTAAACAGCTCCGTCTCATTAACCTCCGTCGACAGGGCCGCCACATACCAAGCATTTTTCAGATATTTAACCTGGGCACTCATTAATCTTATCCTTCGTTAAACTAGCTTGATTATGCAGGGCAACGTTCTGTTGTCGCCCTGCACAAACTTTTGACATTCAAACCTTAGAATTGAACACCTACACGTGCGTACCATTCCATTGGCGAATTGTATGCGCCCTGGATGATACCACCCGTGGTTTGGTTAGTCCCTGTTGTCAGGTAACGGTCATCCAACAGGTTGGTCACGCCTACTGTGACATCCCAATGCTCATTAGGCTCCACATATTTTACACTTGCATTCATCATATGCGTCGCTGGGCGCTTCAGGGCAAAAGTACGCTCTGTATCGTTCCAGACAGATGATGTGTAAGTATAATCCACAAGGAAAATCATGCTGCCATTGTTACCCAGCATCATTTCGTAACGTGGGCTAATGTTGATTTTCCAGGATGGCGTTTTCGGCAGTGGCGCACCTTCAAACACACCAGCCTGAATTGGATTGGTCGGCACAAGTGCATCGGCCTCAACACTTGTGTAATAAGCGTCGATATAACCGATCGAACCGTTAATCATCAGGCCTTCAACAGGAACAGCTGTCAACTCAAGTTCCGCACCTTTAATACGTGCATCACCCGCGTTCTGGAATGTCGGGGAAACCCCTTCCAGGAAGTTCAGCTGAATGCCGCTAAACTTGGTCGTGAACACTGCCGCATTGATCTGTAAACGGTTATCAAACAGCTGAGACTTCACACCCAGTTCGATGGTCTTGGCTTCTTCTTCATCGAAGTCAGATGCCATTGGCAGCGGGTTGGAAAGACGTGTGGTCCAGCCACCGGTCTTATAGCCTTGCGAATATGAGGCATAAACCATCATATCGTCAGCTGGGTAGACCTGAACACCAACCTTCGGAGAGAAGTTGTTGAAGGTTTTATGCTGATCTGTCGCTGTGTGATAACGCAGCGGCTCTGTTGTTTCCGGGAAGCCCAATGCTGTTGTACATGGCTCACCAAAGACCGGGCAGTTAAACAGCTTGTAGTTAAATCCGTTCAGATCAGACTGCCCACCGTTGAAGTCTTTCGATTCATGGGTGTAGCGACCACCAACTGTCACAGAGATCAGGTCTGAAATCGCATAATCCACCTGACCAAAGAAGGCGTAGTTCTCTGTCGCCAGATCATTAGGCCCTTCGATTTGCAGCAAGCCGTTAGCAAAGTTCACATAATCAACCAGATAGCTTTCTTCCTTGAAGTAATACGCCCCCACGACATATTTCAACCGGTCTTCTTCCATTGCGGTGCCGGTCAGCTGGAATTCCTGGCTGAACTGCCACTGTTCCAGTTCAAGGGAAATTTCAAAGCTACGGGTTGGGGATCCATCCATATCCATGGCTGATGACCAGACAATGTCTCTGTAACCCGTAATGGATTTCAGGGTCATTTTATCCGTGACATCGAAGTCAATCATGGATGAAACACCCCAGTTTTTCAGACGTGAGAAACTGTCGCCTGTGGCATATGACGTATCAATATCACCGGTGTCGTAACGGTCATCAAAGGGCAGGCGGTCATTAAACGGATCCGCATCCACATTGACGCTGGCCAGTCCACCGATCAACATGCCCGGGTTCAAAGGCGTACCACGCGGACCACAGAGCGCCGTTGCATTACGCCCTGCAATCTCACCGGCTGTTGAATTGATACAGAAGTTATACAATCCACCGAAGTTAAAACCGTTAGGTGGCAGTCCCGAGCCAGCATTATATAGAGATGTCGGCCCAAATGGTGTGATGACCGCACGGTCAGGTGTCACCCCGAAAGGTCCGGGCATGTCAGATGTCACGTCCAGTACCTGGCTGGATGTACCTTGCTGGTCCTGGTTCAGGTAATCACCTGATACTTTGATGCGCAGACGATCTGTCGGTTCCCATACAACTTTTGAACGCAGGGTCCAGTCATTCTGGCCACCTTCCTCATCGGAACTGCCTGAACCTGATGAAGAAAAACCTGAATCCGGATCAACGGCAAAGGCGCCGGCACCAGGGAAGGGTATACGTTTCAGATAACCACCACGATCACGTGATGAAAACGTCACAGACGCCCCTAAATCATCGGTCAGGGGTGTGCTGATATATCCCATTGTGTCCAGGCGATCAAAACGACCAGTTGTCACCGCGCCTGAGAACTCAATCTCGTCGCCTGGATCTTTTGTTACGACAGAAATCGCACCACCAATGGTGTTTCGGCCAAACAGGGTACCCTGCGGGCCTTTCAGGATCTCCACTCGTTCAACATCTGGTAGGTCCAGGTTGGCACCAACTGTACGCGCCAGATAAATACCGTCCAGATAAACACCCACACCCGGGTCCAGGTTAGCGGCGAAGTCATTTTGCCCAATACCACGAATATAGGCAGCCAGAATCGCTGATGACCCCGCAAAAGGCACACCCGCATCCAGCGTCACGTTCGGCGCGATATTGGACAGGCTTGCCACACTGGCAACCGCGCGTTCACTTAGTGATGAACTTGTAAAGGCAGAAATAGCAATCGGAACACTTTGCACATTTTCACTTCTTTTCTGTGCAGTCACCGTAATCTCTTCCAGCATTGCAATCGGCTGTTTAGCAGCCTTCTTTTCTTCCTCCGCATATACTGGATGACTTACGGAAATAGCGAGCGCGACAGCGCTCGTCATAACGCCTCCCCGAGCAAAAAGCTTTGATTTAAGCATCTGCATACCTTCCCTATACTTTCTATATTTAACTTTTTCTGTTTTTTGAGATGCCTATACAAAAATACTCCCTGACATCTCAACTCCTACACAGCAACAGGTATGCCAGAATTAATTTTCCCCATAAATTCAATATGTTATAATTTTATCGCTAATAAATATCATCATCGTTATCGTTTGTAATTATTCACGACTTGTATATGATTGTGCAAAATTAAACACAATCAGGGCAGGCGAGATGACAGAAAAGAGATACCCGCATCCTTATGGGAAAATGCGCAACAAAGCGATCGACGATCCATCCTCATTTAACACACCCTCTTTTGAAGACTTGCGGGCCGCAATCCAGTTCAACCCTGACAATGCGGAAATCTGGCTAGACCAGCACCGCATGGTGCTGACCGACAATAACAGCTTAGGCATTATGAAGCTGGAACTGGTACAGGCCCTGGGATATGCTCGGGCCCGCGCCCTGTTATCACGCATCGGCTATGAAATCGGCGCCAGTGAAGTCGACATCGCCCTGAAAATCCGTAAAGACAAAGATCTATTCGAAGCCTATTCCGCTGGACCGCAAATTCATGCTCTGAAAGGGTCCGTGCGGGTGGAACCCATCGTCTTTGACGTGGACAGGGACAAGGGCCATTTCTATGTGGAATACAACTGGCATAATTCCGCCGAATGTCAGGCCCATGTCAAACATCTGGGCATTGGTGCCACACCAGGCGGCTGGCAACAGGTTGGTTATGCCTCTGGCTTTACCAGCGCCTTTATGGGCTGCCCTGTAATTTATCGCGAAACTGAATGTGTCGCCATGGGGCATGACAAATGCTTCCTGGTCGGCAAAACCGCCAAAGACTGGGAAAATCCCGACGAAGAATTGCAATGGTTCAGGTCAGAAGCCTACTCAATTCGCCCCACAAAGAAGAAAAGGAAGAATACAGACATTGAAAATGACCTTAAAATCGGCAAACGCTCCATTGTCGGGGCTTCCGCCGGTTTTAACGTCTCCCTGCATCTGATTGATAAAGTGGCGCAGACAAATACACCGGTACTGTTCCTGGGCGAAAGTGGTGTCGGTAAAGAGGTCCTCGCCCAGGAACTCCATAAACGCAGCAGCCGCGCGGACAAGCAGATCATTGCCGTGAACTGCGCCGCGATACCGGACACATTGGTGGAAGCTGAATTATTCGGCGTAGAGAAGGGGGCCTATACCGGCGCAGACCGTACAAGACCCGGTCGTTTTGAACGCGCATCCGGCGGCACCCTGTTTCTTGACGAAATCGGCACCCTTTCTCTGGCCGCCCAGGGAAAACTGCTGCGCGTCTTGCAAACCGGCATTATAGAAAAAGTCGGCGGCACAAAAGAACAAAAGACAGACGTGCGTCTTATTGCCGCCACCAATGCAGACCTGCGCGCCGATGTTGAAGCCGGCACCTTCCGGGAAGATCTGTTTCACAGACTCAATATCTTTCCCATTCACATCCCACCACTACGGGAACGCCACGCTGACATACCGCTGCTGATAAATCATTTTCTCAGACGCTTTTCCGACAAACATAATAAGGAAGACGTCACACTCAGCGAAGAAGCACTCAGGGCCCTGCTCACCTACGACTGGCCTGGCAATATTCGCGAATTGGAAAATATTATTGAACGGGGCGTCATCCTAGCTGACGAGGGCCATCCCATTGATATTTATCATCTGGCGATGAATATCGGCTCCATTCATGCCGGCAGCAAACGACAGGAAGATCCCTTCAAGAAGTTCATCACCCACAGTAAAAAGCATGTGCCAAATACCGACATTGGCATGCAGCTTCTGGATCAGGGTTTTTCATCTGAAGAGGTTGTCGACAATATGATCCAGGCCGCCCTGGACCGCAGCAACAACAATGTGAGCGACGCCGCGCGCCGCACCGGCATGACACGCTCCCAGATCAATTACTGGATCAAGAAACAGAGAACACAGCCATAGCGCCCGGTCTGCATGACCGACCCATAGAAGATAACAGGGAAAATTGGAAAAAGGTAAAGTGGCGGAGGGGGTGGGATTCGAACCCACGAAGGGCTTGCACCCTTGCCGGTTTTCAAGACCGGTGCATTCAACCGCTCTGCCACCCCTCCGCAAGGAACAGCAAGGTGATAAACGATCACTCTCATGCCGTCAAGCCCTTAGCCGTATTTGTTTTTCATGCAACTGGTAAGGTTTATTTTATAAGAAAAAAAATTGTTGTGCCTTTATCCTGTCACCTTCTTACGTAAATAATTATATTATGGTGATGATGACCATTCTGGCTGTAAAGGGTGATAAAATGTGCAGGACGATAACAGGGCCAATAGCGAATAAAATAAACTTCATGCCGTTATTCTTTTTATTATTAATTATCGCCATACTGGGACAGCCTATTGCCCATGCGCAGCCTTTATCTGATTTTGACATCTGGTTGGAACATCTGAAAAACGAAGCCCTTAACGAAGGTATATCTGCACCAACATTGGAGTCAGCCTTATCAGGGCTAACTCCAAATCCCAAAGTCATAGAACTGGATCGACGACAGCCCGAATTCACACAGACATATCAAGACTACATCTCACGCCGCGTGAGCGAAACACGCATTGCTCGTGGACATGAGAAGATCCGGCAACATCAAGCCGCTCTTAACAAAGTCGCACAAGAATATGGCGTCCCCGGGCGTTTTATTGCGGCGATATGGGGGATGGAAACAAATTATGGAAGCTACACTGGCGGATATAGCGTTATTCGCTCTCTCGCCACCCTTGCACATGATACACGACGTCCAGCTTTTTTCCGGGCGCAACTCATTGCCGCACTGAAAATCATCGATCAAGGACACATCACCCAAGACAACATGAAGGGTTCTTGGGCCGGGGCCATGGGGCAGAGCCAATTTATGCCGTCCAGTTTCCTTGACTATGCCGCCGACAATGATGGTGATGGTCGCAAAGATATCTGGACCAATGAAACAGATGTGTTTGCCTCTATCGCCAATTATCTAACCCGTCACGGCTGGCGCAAGGGAGAGACATGGGGCAGGGAAGTCCGCCTGCCGCCGGATTCAGAAGCCCTGTGGCACAAAGTCAAACTGAAAGAACAACCAAAAAGATGTCGCCGCGCCTTAAAACACCATAGCCAACAGCTTTCATTAGCCGACTGGCAAGCATTGGGCGTGCGACGTCATGATGGCGGCGACCTACCTATTGAAGCCGGAAACGGCATTCCCGCATCTTTAATCCTCCCCGCTGGCCTGAACGGTCCCGCATACCTTACTTATCCAAACTTTAGGATGATCTTAAGGTATAACTGCTCAAATTATTACGCGCTGGGTGTAAGCCTGCTCGCAAACGAGCTTATCCTCAAAGAAGATAACAATACACAGACCCCATAATGTAGCCGGTCACATGCAAAACCGTTTCACATATACATTTTTTCTGCTGTTTGGCTTAACGATAATCTTAACGGCCTGTAGCAGCACGTCGCAAAAAGCAGAAAATTTACCCACCGGCAAAGGCGAATATAAAGTGGGTAATCCTTATAAGGTCAGGGGGAAGTGGTATTATCCTAAAGTACAGCCTGATTATAATGAGGTTGGAATCGCGTCATGGTATGGACAAAAATTTCATGGACGACAAACGGCCAATGGCGAAATTTTCGACATGAATCAACTTACAGCCGCCCATACCACCTTACCAATGCCAAGCTACGTACGTGTCACCAATTTATACAATGGACGCAGCCTGATCTTGCGCGTCAATGACCGCGGCCCGTTCGCCCACGGACGCATCATTGATGTCTCCCGCCAGGCCGCCAGCAAGCTAGGTTTTTTACGGAAGGGGACACAAAAAGTCCGTGTGGAGGTTATACCCGATGCACGTATTCACCTCGCCAATAAGACAACCTCTTCAGATAACACGACTGACCATAGGGCCGCTGCTTTAAGTAAATCGGAAACCACTCTGCCTCCGAAAGAAAATACAGAGGCATCGGCAACTGAAATCGCGGAGACTACAAAAGAGAAGAATACAGAATATCAGGCTGTGCCGATTGCAGGGCCCACCTCACCAATCAAAAATGAGGGCACAACAGATACAAAAATAACCCCACCTACAAAAACCGCCTATTTCATTCAGGCCGGGGCATTTTCCTTAAAAGCAACGGCACAAAAGCTCGCAGATAAGCTCTCTCACATCGGCCCTTCCATCACAGAGCAAACCCTTATTCAAGGGCGAACGCTTTATCACGTGCGCATTGGCCCCGTTGAAAAAAAACAAACCGCCGATATCCTCCTAGGCCGCATTCTTACTTATGGTTATAATACAGCGCGTATTGTACAAGACCGATGTGACTGCTAGTCTGCTGCTTCTTCAACCTTTTATCATGGGCTAAAATCAGAAATCCAATGAGAACCAGAAGTTTTATTAACCTGTATCATCTCTTCCTATGTGCATTTTGCCTGATGATGGGCAGTTCTTATGCCCATGCAAGCTGGAACATCACCACAGAGGCTAAGAGTGCCATTCTTATTGAAGCCAGTACGGGCGATATTCTCTTTGAAAAGAATTCTGACCAGCCTATTCCCCCCGCCTCGATGAGCAAATTAATGACGATTTACATCGCCATGGAAAAGCTGAAGGAAGGCAGCCTTAAACTGGAGGATGATATTATTGTCAGCGAGCAGGCCTGGCGCAACTGGCGCCTGCGGGGATCGACAATGTTTTTAAAATCCGGGGACCGCGTCAGCGTGGAACAGCTTCTTAAGGGTATCATCGTCCAGTCTGGAAATGACGCCTGCGTGGTTCTCGCAGAAGGGTTGGCAGGCTCGGAAGAAAACTTCGTAACATGGATGAATGAGAAGGCCGCAGAATTAGGGCTTAACGAAAGTCAATTTGCGAATTCAACAGGATGGCCGCATGACGATCAGCGTATGAGTGCCCGTGATATCGCGCGCCTTTCTCAAATCATGATCGAAAGGTTTCCCGAATACTATGCCTATTTTAAGGAAAAAGAATTCACCTATAACAATATTCGCCAAACCAACCGTAACCCAATTCTCTATACGATGCGCGATGCAGATGGTCTAAAAACAGGTCATACGGAAGAAGCAGGCTATGGTTTGGCCTCCTCTGCCATACGGGACGATCGTCGCCTCATTCTCGTTGTCAGTGGCCTGAAAAGTAATAGGGCACGCGGGCGTGAATCTGCACGCCTACTGGAATATGGTTTTCGCAATTTTGATGTTTATCCTCTTTTTTCTAAAGGGGAAACCGTTGGTGAAGCAACTGTATGGCTTGGGCAGAAAGAAACTATTCCCCTGATTGTGAATGAAGATGTTGTTCTCAGTCTCAGCAAACAGGCCCGACAAAAAATGACCGTAAAAATCGTTTATGACGGACCCATTGCTGCACCCATTCGCCAAGGTCAGCCAATCGCGCATATCGAAATCACAAGCAAGGAAATGACGCCAATACATATTCCTCTTGTCGCTGCAGAAAATGCTGAAAAGATAAGCGGCATCTCTCGCCTAAAGGCGGCCTTTAACTTTTTCCTGTGGGGCGCATCTGGTGATGTCCAATAAAAACATAGCGGGAAACTTCATCACGCTGGAAGGCGGGGAAGGCGTTGGGAAATCAACCCAGGCCAAACAACTACAGCAGCGTCTTGCAAAAGAGGGAATACATGCAATCCTCACTCGCGAGCCCGGAGGTTGCGACAGTGCAGAAATTATTAGGCAATTATTAGTCACTGGAGCAACTGACAAATGGCTCCCACTGAGTGAGGCACTTTTGCACTTTGCAGCCCGCCATGAACATACGGAACGCTTTATCAAGCCTGCTCTACATAAAGGTTCATGGGTTATTTGCGACCGTTACACAGATTCCACTATGGCGTATCAGGGATATGGACAGCACCTGGATCTTGGGCAAATTGAGACTTTACAAAAACTTGTTTTAGGTGATTTTCAGCCTGACTTAACATTCATTTTAGATGGCCCTGCGACCATAGGGCTGGAACGCGCCAAAGCCCGCAATGACGAACACAGCCGGGCTGAAGCGGGCCTGCGTGAAGATAGATACGAACGCATGGGAAAAGATTTTCATGAAACTTTGCGCAGTTCTTTTCAGAAAATTGCCATGTCCTGCCCCAAAAGATGCAAAATAATTGATGCAACAGGTAGTATTAAGGATGTGCATCAGAGAATCTGGCAACATATCAAGTTAGCACGTGCTGGCTTTAGTGAGGGCGCAGATGGCAACAGAACATGATGATAAGGGCATACCTCATCCTCGCGAGACAACAATTTTGCGAGGACACGAAGCGGCCCAAAAAGACTTTCTAGATGCCTATAATAGCGAACGCCTTCATCATGGCTGGCTCATTTGCGGTCCGAAAGGCACCGGAAAGTCCACGCTTGCTTATCACATCGCTCGTTTTTTGTTAAAAAATCCCCCCGAACAGAATGAAGACTCCGGTCTCTTCGGTGAGGCACTCGCAAAAACACCTGTAGAATCGTTGCATGTCGATCTTGATGACCCGGTTTGCCAGCGTATTTTATCCGGCGGGCATGGGGACCTTATCACCGTTGAGAGAAGCGAAGGAGATAATGGTAAACTTCGTAACGATATTGTCATTGGTGATGTAAGACGGGTCGCTAAGTTTTTTGCCAATACATCTGCCGAAGGGGGATGGCGGGTTGCCATCATTGACAGCGCAGATGAAATGAATCGCAATGCCGCAAATGCTCTCTTAAAAATATTGGAAGAACCCCCTCAAAACACAATTCTACTGCTTCTTGCCCACGCCCCTGCGCGTCTGCTTCCTACTATTGTGTCGCGCTGCCGTAGAATTAATCTCAAGCCTCTTTCAACGAGTGATGTTGTAAATATCCTGTCGGAATTACATCCTGATTTGGATGACAATCAAAAATACGGCTATGCTGTCCTTTGCGAGGGTAGCCCTGGACAAGCCATTACATTGTCGTTTCATCAGGGGCTGGAGTTATTTCAGCAAATCTTAACGCTCCTCTCAAAACTGCCCGATCTTGATACGGTAACCTGTCATCGTTTTGCTGAAGAATTAGCCTCCCGACAGCAGTCGGCCCGTTATGAACTGTTCTGTGATCTTTTGGGACGTTTTCTCAACCGCATGATCCGTCATGCCAGCTTTATTCAACAGGGGCAGGTATCACCTGTGGCCACCATTATGGATGGTGAAGGGGAGCTGATGCTGCAACTGGCCACTGCAATGCCTCTTGATCGTTGGGTTCAGGTATGGGAAAAGGTGAACCAACTTTTCGCGCAAACAGACGGCCTTCATCTTGATCGCAAACAGATCATTTTGAATGTTTTTGACTTGCTTGCCCGCTCTGTTCGCGCGACATAACACAAAACAAAGTCTGTTGGAGTAACCGACCATGACGGGCAATCCCGCCTTCTACATCACGACACCCATTTACTATGTAAATGATATTCCCCATATCGGTCATGCTTATACCACATTGGCCTGCGATGTATTAGCCCGCTTCAAACGGTTAGATGGCTATAATGTCATGTTCCTGACAGGGACAGACGAACATGGACAGAAGGTTGAAAAATCTGCTGATAAAGCAGGCATTCCACCACAGGAATTCTGTGACAACGTCTCCCAGCGCTTCCGCCATCTGGCCGAAGTCATGAACTTCTCCAATAATGACTTCATTCGCACCACCGAAGACCGCCACAAAAAGGCCTGTCAGGCCCTATGGCAGAAACTGGTCGATAACGGCAATATCTATCTGGATAAATATGCCGGCTGGTATTCCGTCCGTGACGAAGCCTTCTACGGCGAAGGTGAACTGATCGAAGGTGAGGGCGGTGAAAAACTCGCCCCCACAGGTGCACCGGTTGAATGGGTTGAAGAAGAAAGCTATTTCTTCCGTCTGTCCGCCTGGCAGGACAAACTGCTGGAACTTTATGAAAACACCCCCGACGTGGTGCTGCCTAAAAGCCGCCTGAACGAAGTGAAAAGCTTTGTTTCTGGTGGTCTGCGCGACCTGTCCGTCTCCCGCACTAGCTTCAAATGGGGTGTGCCGGTCCCTGGCAATGACAAACATATCATGTATGTCTGGATCGACGCCCTGACCAACTATCTAACCGCCCTAGGCTACCCGGATATGGACGCGGCTGATTATCAGACCTTCTGGCCGGCCTCTGTGCATATGGTGGGGAAAGACATTCTGCGCTTCCACGCCGTCTATTGGCCGGCCTTCTTGATGGCCGCTGATCTGCCGGTACCACAGCGGGTCTTCGCCCATGGCTGGTGGACCAACGAAGGGCAAAAAATCTCCAAATCGCTGGGCAATGTTATTGATCCGCTTGAAATCGTTGATGAATTCGGTCTGGATCAGGTGCGTTACTTCCTGCTGCGCGAAGTACCGTTTGGCAAGGATGGGGACTTTTCCCGCGCCAGCATGATTGCGCGCATCAACAGCGATCTGGCCAATGACCTTGGCAACCTGGCACAACGCAGTCTATCCATGGTCTTTAAGAACTGTGATGCGGCTTTCCCAACGCCTGCTGAACTCTCGGACGCGGATAAAGAAATCCTCGGTGCTGCCGATAATCTTTTGGAAGTTGTCCGTGCCCGTATGGACCGCCAGGAATTCCATTTGGCGCTGGAAGCCATCTGGAAAGTCGTCAGCGATGCCAACGGTTATTTCGCGGCCCAGGAACCATGGGCGCTGAAGAAAACTGACCCGGAACGCATGGGCACCGTGTTGTATGTCACAGCAGAAGTCATCCGTAACGTCTCACTGCTGATCCAGGCTGTCATGCCAGAATCCGCGGCCAAACTACTTAATCTGCTTAACGTTCCTGCAGATCAGCGTGATTTCACCGCCCTTGGTGAGGCAGTCCGTATCAAACCCGGCACCGCTTTGGAAAAACCTGAAGGCATCTTCCCGCGCTACACCGCGCCCGAAGACGCAACCTAGGAAACAGCATCATGTTCGTGGATAGCCATTGTCATTTAAATTACGGCAAAATTGCTGACGATCTGGACGGTGTTTTGGCCCGCGCCAAGGACGCCGGCGTGGACACCATGCTGGCAATTAATGCCCGGCTGAGCGAATTTGACGACGTTCTGCGCATTGCCAAAGCCCATGACAATATCTTCTGTTCTGTCGGCAGCCACCCGCATGAGGCCGAAGCCGAACCCGGCATCACCGCCGAACAGCTCATCACCATGGCAGAAGACAAGAATGTCGTCGGTATTGGCGAAAGCGGGTTGGATTATTACTATGACCATGCACCGCGTGACTTGCAAAAGGCCAATTTCCTCGCCCATATCGCCGCCTCACGCGAAACTGGCCTGCCGCTTATTGTGCATAACCGTGAATCCGATGATGATTGCGCTGAACTTATGGCCGCAGAGATGGGGAAGGGGCGCTATCCGGCCCTGATCCACTGCTTCACGGCCACACGTGAATTTGCCAATAAGGCACTGGATATAGGATGCTATATTTCATTGTCTGGTATCGTTACCTTCAACAGTGCCAAGGACTT
This sequence comes from Kordiimonas sp., assembly GCA_002700365.1. Classification (GTDB taxonomy): domain Bacteria; phylum Pseudomonadota; class Alphaproteobacteria; order Sphingomonadales; family Emcibacteraceae. The sequence continues at coordinate 454,728 of PADB01000012.1, forward strand.
ACAGGCTATCGCCCGTGATCTGCCGTTGGACCGTCTGTTAATTGAAACAGATGCGCCATATCTGGCCCCGGTGCCCATGCGCGGTAAAAGCAATGAGCCAGCTTACGTGCGCCATACAGCAGAGTTTCTAGCAGAACTGCTCAATATGCCACTGGATGACCTTGCAGCCCGTACAACAGATAACTTTTACGAACTGTTCCAGCGCGCAACCCGAAATAACTAACACAGGCTGAACGTCATGTCAGAACCACAGCAGGACAATATGAAAGTTACAATTCTCGGCTGTGGGACATCAGGCGGCGTGCCGCGCATCGGTAATGTTTGGGGGGCCTGTGACCCGAACAACCCCAAAAACCGCCGCAGACGTGTTTCTATACTTGTAGAGCAGGGAGAAAATAACCTGCTCATTGATACCTCGCCTGATATACGCGAACAATGCCTGGATGCGAATATTACATCTCTGGATGCCGTATTGTACACCCACGACCACGCAGATCATACGCACGGCATCGATGACCTGCGGGGACTATACCAAAATATGAACCATAAGCGCCCGCGTTCACAACGTAGCCGCATACCCGTCTACGGGAATGATGTGACACTAAATATTCTAAAACGCCGCTTTGGTTATATTTTTACGCCACAGCAGGGATATCCGGCCATTTGCGATGCCCATGAAATAGATGAAAATGCCTTTGTTGCCGCAAATATGAAAATTCAGCCTATACCACTGACACATGGCAACATAACATCATTTGGTTATCGAATTGGGTCAATGGCTTATACCACTGATCTTAATGCAATACCCGAAGACTCAAAGCAACATCTGCAGGGGCTGGATTTATGGATTGTGGATGCTTTAAGGCCAGAACCACATCCAACACATCCACATCTGGATCTGACATTATCCTGGATAGAAGAATTCAAACCCAAACACGCCATCTTGACTCATATGGCCTGGCAAATGGATTACGAAACCTTGCGCAAATCACTGCCAGCCGGTGTTGAGCCGGGATATGATGGTATGGTCATCACCGTATAACCAATTTCATCTGCGCTTAGACAGGCGGCAATAGAAGCGTAGAAGCCCGCACAGAATTTTCCACAGTTAAATGCAACAGGACAATATACGCAAAGCAAGAGCAAGCCGCACAGCCATATAAGGCCCCCTCACAGCCCATCTCAAAAGACATAAAATTTTCCATAATATAAATTATGCGTTATTTTATATGTATTCCCTGACCAACAATCCACAGTGCTCTACGGTCGCCATATTATCGAAAATATTAAGCCCTATCAGAAACGTACTAGAAAATTCATAAAAGCCTATTACTATCCAAAACATGTTTAGCACCCTCACGACAGTACGCGCACCTCGATGTAGATGGATAATTTCCCTCTTACTGATACCGTTGATTTTAGGCATAGTTTTATTCCCATCTTCCCTTGGCGCAGAGGAACAAAACGCTAAAACATCGTCTTGCGATAAAGCCTCCAAAGAACCATGGACCTACAGCGTACAGTCTGAAAATGATTTCTACGGTGGCGGGACGGATCGCCATTATACTAATGGCTTGCTCTTTTCAGTACTCTCCCCCGACAGACGTTGCGCCAACATCATTATTAAAACCGCCCGATTGTTTATCCCGGACGATGCGAACTATCGTTATAATTATGTACTTGGCCATACCATCTTCACCCCAAATGATATTTCCATCCGCACCCTACAACAAACGGAACGCCCGTATGCTGGGTGGCTTTATACCGGTGCGGGCGTCATCGCCATTACCGATCATAGCCTCCAACGTTTTATGGTACAGGTCGGGATCGTTGGCCCGGCAGCCTTAGGGCGTTTTGTGCAAGAAAACTGGCATGATTTGATCGGCTCCCCTGACCCGAAAGGCTGGGACAACCAACTTCGAAATGAGCCGGGAATCGTACTTACATACGAATACCAGGCAAAACCGGCTTCACTTGTCCGCATGCAAAAAAATAAACTGGAAATCCTTCCCCATGTTGGTTTCAGCGTCGGTAATGTTTTTACCTATGCTGCTGCAGGGGCGACGTTTCGTTTTGGCTATGATATCCCTGAAGACTATCCCCCACCACGGATTCAACCCAGTCTTCCGGGTTCTACATATTTCAATCTTTCCGATCAAAACAGTTTCTATGTCTTCGCAGGTTTTGAAGGACGCGCCGTCGCCCGCAATATATTTCTGGATGGCAATAGCTTCCGCAATAGCCACGAGGTGAATAAGAAAACCTTTGTCGGCGACATACAATTTGGCGCGGTAGCTCTTATTCGCAAACCATGGTTTCTCCCCCCATTTCGCGTGTCTTATACTTATGTGATTAGATCTCGCGAATTTGTGGGACAAACTAACAGCGACCGTTTCGGAAGCATTAATATCGCCTTTCAACTATGAAAGAAGAAATTCAATGAAAGCGGAAAACATATCCCATCTTCTCAATATCATGGCCCGCTTACGTAACCCGGAAGGCGGGTGCGCATGGGATCTGCAGCAAACTTTTGACAGCATCGCCCCTTACACCATTGAAGAAGCCTATGAAGTCGCCGATGCCATAGAAAAGAAAGACATGGACGGCCTTAAAGATGAATTGGGGGACCTGCTCCTGCAGGTCGTCTTTCACGCACAGATGGCAAAAGAAAAGGGCTATTTTGACTTTAACGATGTTGTGGATGCTATTTCTGATAAAATGGTCCGCCGCCATCCACATGTGTTTTCCGGTGAAGAGCAACGTGATGCAGAAGCCCAAAGCAACGCATGGGAAACGCAAAAAGCGCAGGAGCGAGCGGCAAAAAACCAACATCAGGATACACCACTTTCCGCTTTAGACGACCTCACCCACGGGCTTCCAGCCCTCATGCGTGCTGTAAAACTACAAAAACGTGCGGCACGCGTTGGCTTTGACTGGCCGGAAATTTCACAAGTCCTTGATAAATTGCAAGAAGAACTGGGTGAATTAAGTGAGGAAATAGTCACCCGATCGCAAAACGGAGCCAATGAAGACCGCATTCTCGATGAATTTGGTGATGTCTTATTTGTTTATGCCAATCTTGCCCGACACCTCAACATTGATCCAGAAGCGGCATTGCGGTCAACAAACTGGAAATTTGAAAGACGGTTTCGCGCCATAGAACAATACTTATGGTCCAAAGGGCGACGTCCCGAGGATTGCAGCCTCGCGGAACTGGATCAAATATGGAACACTGTCAAAGCGGAAGAACACAAAGCATAAACATTCAACGTCCTATATATCCACGCTTTAACTTTTTGATGGCATCAAACGGCCGTCCTGACAGGTGGCACAACAAAATGCTGCATTTCTTGCCATAACTCTTCTGACTGCGCCGCCATTAACCCTTCTCGCTTCTGCCAAGGATTATATCTCTGGTTATCTAGACGCGCGACATATCCACCGGCCTCAAGAACCATAAACGTCCCCGGCACATGATCCCAGGGAAGCGTCCTGTTATAAAGACTGAAATGCTTACGCCCCTCTGCAATTGCAATGTAATCATAGCCCGCACAATAACAGGGCTGATTTTCTTTTAGATGACTTAGGCGTTCTTCAATATATTCTTTTTCAGCAAGCGGAAAATGTCCCATATGCGCCGCCGCTGTAATTTGATCAAAAGGCAAAGGCTTGTCGGTCTTCGCCAAGACAATCCTCTGCCCATTTTTCCATAGCCCGCTACCATATTCGGCCATGACTAAACAATCTGTCTTGGGTAGATAAATCCAGCTTGCTGCAACACTGCCCTTACGCACATACGCAACCATAAGCGCAAATGGGCCCTCGCCGCGGATAAAGTTAGCTGTCCCATCAAGTGGGTCAATCAACCAAACACTTTCTTCTGTTAAAGAGTAAAGGCTGCCTTCACCAGAATGCGAAACTTGTTCCTCACCGATAATCAGACCTTCCGCATAAGACGGCAGACTTTTTGCCAAAAGCCTCTCTACCTTTGTATCTACCGATGTAACCCATTCACCGGGTGTTTTTTCACGGATATCATCCTGCGCTAAAACCTGAAAATGCGGCATGACATGTTCCAGGGCAATTTCCCGAATTAAAAAACCGACATCTTCGATCATCTAGATATTCGTTGCGGTCAATCCGCGTTTTTCAAGCCGCCCGACTTCTGCTTCCCCCAAACGCACACTCAAACGTATCTTATCTTCATCATCCTCACGCGACACGACATCACCATGGGCATATAACCACGCCAAATCGGCACCTTGATCATGGCGCAGGGAAAAGTCCAGAATCTGCTCCCCATCCGATAAGCTCTGATCAATTATATCTAAGAGATGGGCACACCCATCCCCTGTAACCGCAGATAAAGACAGCACATTTTCTTTTGCTTTTCCGCGTGTTGTCACCTCGGCATAAGTTTCGGCTGGTAAAAGATCAATTTTATTCCAGACTTCGATTATTTTGCGGTCTTCACGCTCTTCCACACCTAATGATTTTAACACATCTAGCACATCTTCTTTTTGCGCCTCACTGTCAGCATGGGCAATATCACGTATATGCACTATTATGTCCGCTTCAATCACTTCTTCCAATGTTGCCCTAAAGGCTGCGACTAAATCCGTGGGAAGTTCAGAAATAAACCCGACCGTATCCGATAAAATAACTTTTTTACCAGATGCGAGAGGTAACACCCGCATTGTTGGATCCAATGTTGCGAATAGCAAATCTTCTGCCATCACGTCCGCCGCCGTTAGCCGATTAAAAAGTGTTGATTTGCCCGCATTGGTGTAACCAACAAAGGCCACGATAGGATAAGGCACCTTTTTACGGCTTTTACGGTGTAATGCCCGCGTACGTGTGACATCCTCTAGTTGACGTCTGATTTTTGCAATGCGTTCGCCGATCATACGCCGGTCCGCTTCGATCTGCGTCTCCCCCGGCCCGCCCAAAAAGCCAACCCCGCCTCTTTGACGTTCCAAGTGCGTCCAGGAGCGTACTAAACGACTTTTCTGGTAATTTAGGTGCGCTAATTCTACTTGTAATGTCCCTTCCCGGGTTTGGGCGCGTTCACCAAAAATTTCTAAGATAAGCCCTGTACGGTCAATAACTTTAACGCCTAGGGCTTTCTCCAAATTGCGCTGCTGGATAGGCGAAAAACTACAATCGCCAACGACCAGTTCAATGTCGTGGGCGTGTATATAGTCAGATAGCTCATCCAGCTTACCCTTACCGATATAAGTAGCAGGCCGAATAGCCGGCAATGCAATCGTCACAGCCTGAATAACATTAAGATCGATGGCCGCGGCAAGCGACACAGTCTCCTCCAGACGGGCTACCGGTCCTCTCTTATAAACAGCGGTCGACGCCGCAGACGCTTCTCTTTGTCCCCGGAGCTTATGTTTCAGATAAGGATGCAGAATAAGGGCCCTAGCACCAAAATGCCCTTCTGATATACCCTCTAATTTTTCATTGTTCTCCCAAAGGGAAAGCAATGTTTTTTTACGTCTCAGATTTTCTGGTGCCCCGTGAGATGAACTCATCGGCCGCGCTTATTCACCTGACTGTTCATCTTCTTCTGTTTCATAGAGCTGAACAGGTCCGGCAGGCATAATTGTTGAGATCGCATGCTTATAAACCAGCTGTGACATACCATCGCGCCGTAGGAGAACGCAGAAGTTATCAAACCAAGTAATCACGCCTTGAAGCTTTACGCCATTCACAAGAAAGACTGTTACCGGCGTCTTGCTTTTACGTACGTGATTTAAGAAAACATCCTGTAAGTTATGGTTTTTATCGGACATTATATTGTTCCATTTTTATCATTTTTATCAGCGATGCTGAATATTCTGGGACTTATTGTAGAAAGCCCCTGTTATAGTGACGGCATTCATAATGCTATAAAACATTATCCAATCAAACACAGCCGTTATGGCCAATATCTTTCTTGGTTACCGACTGGTACATAATACGCTGAAAGAAAATAGTTCTCAAACTTTAATTCTTCCAAAAAGCTGGCGTGAACAATAATAGTATCATGACAATTTCTAAACGCCCTACCACCATCGCTGCGGTCATTAACCATTTTACCGGCAATGATAAACTGGCATAACCAGCAAAATCCGGCGCAAGAATTTGTATGAGGGGTCCCGCATTGCAAATATTTGTTACCGCCAGACTTAAGGCAGTCTGAAAATCAAATCCTAACGCCCCCAGAATGATCGTCACAACAGCAATAGCACTAAGAAAAATATAAAAAATTCCCCAAATTGACGCCAATGTATCATTTGGCACCACATGTTGCGCATAATGAATGGGCACAACGCCGCTGGGGTATGACAAACGCAATACTTCACGATTACTGTGACGCATTAAAAGTTTCAACCGCATCATTTTCAAACCGCCTGCGGTGGATCCGCTTCCCCCACCTATAACGACTAAGACCAATAAGATAAAAATGACAGCTAGTGGTAATTGCCCTATTTCGTCTGGCACAAACCCCGTTGTACTTATTGCAGAAATAACTATAAACAATGCATTACGGAAATCGCCGCCCCATGACCCGTCACCCATATCAGATGAGTTTGCAACCAAAAAGGCGATAAATACCAACACAGTTGAAAGTATAATAGTTACGCTAAAATAGCGCCATTCTGGGTCTCTTTTATAAACTTTCAATTTTCCTTGAGCCCAAAACCCCCAGTGAAACGTCATATTTGTCGATGCGATAATCATGAAGGGAATTAAAGCCATTTCCGCCCAGTGATTATGTAGACTGGCAATAGAACCATCACGTGTTGAGAAGCCCCCTGTAGACAACGTGGCCATAGCATCACAAAGCGATTCAAACAGTGGTAAACCGGAAGCCCATAGCAGGCCAGCACAAGCAAAAGTCAAAATAGTATAAATCAAAACCAAAGGGAAGAACGCTGATTTAACTCGGCCTGTAAGGCCCTCACCCTCTCCATGGGGCAGCACACTATAAAAAAGGTCCATTCCGCCCAAGGCAATCATCGGCATAATAGAAATGGCCATGATAAATACCATGATACCCCCAATCCATTGCAATAATGATCGCCAAAATAAAATCGTTTGCGGCATCAGCTCTATGGGGGTAATCACCGAGGATCCGGTTGTTGTCAGTGCAGACATTGTTTCAAAATACGCATCAGTGAAGCGCGTCAACACACCGGTTGTCATAAAAGGCACACAGGCAAACAGCGGCAAGATCAGCCAGACACAAACCAACAGTAAAATCGCCTCTTGTTTGCGGAATTTCCGTGGCACATCTCGCAAACTGACAAAAAGTGCCCCACCCGCAAAGGCGGTTAATAAGGCCGAAAATAGAAATGATGGAAAAAGATATAGTTCATCATAAATCAGTGCCACAACACCGGGAAGCAGCTGGCCGCCAGCCAGAAGCAATAATAAAGAGCCCAGAAGAGATCCCAAATAAGGTGGTATCATCCCTAGAAAAACTCCAGACGGACAGAAAAGTAACTTTCAACTTTTTTGACCATATTCGACAAGGCAAATATTATAACCTTATCCTCGCTTTGGATAACGGTTCCTCCTCGTGGCACAACAACTTCGCCGTCCCGGACAATCGCTCCAACCATAATCCCGTCAGGAATTCGAATATCTCGCAGCGGCTTGCCGACTAACGGCGATGTTTCCAAGGCCTCTGCTTCAATAATCTCCGCCATACCACCAGCAAGATTCTGCAACCCACGAATACGTCCCCGGCGGATATGTTGCAATATCGAAGATACAGTTGTCTCACGCGGATCAACATAGGCATCAATACCCATTGACTTCATCAAATGCCCAAAATTCTGATTATTCGTCAAGGTAATAGCCCGGCTACATCCCGCCTGCTTGGCCAGCAATGAAGATAGAATATTAACTTCATCATCGTTTGTGACCGCAATGACCGTTTCCGCTGATTGCACGTTCGCCTCATTCTGCAGTTCAGTATCCAACGCGTCCCCTTGCAATACCACGGCTTTTGGTAAACGTTCCGCAATAGCTTCTGCGCGATCCGCATTAGCCTCAATAATCTTAATATGAAACTGCGAAGAACTCGCCAACAAGTGTTCCGTTAGGAAAACAGATACATTCCCCCCTCCAAAAATCACGATACGGCGGGCCGCCTGTTCTTCATGGCCAAACACCGCCATGGCTCTTTCCATATGTTCGGTATCTGTCACCACATAAATATCATCCCCCACCAACAACTGATCATCCCCCGAAGGCACAATCATTTTATCACCGCGGCTGATCCCGCATACAACCACGCTCATATCAGGGAATAGCTCTGTAAGCTGCCGCAAGGGAGTATTCACCAAAGGACAATTTTCATCCAACCTAATCCCCAGGAGCCGCACCGCATCATCAGCAAAGGGTATCATGTCAAATGCGCCAGGCACTTCCAGGCGGCGCATAATCGCGCGCGCTACTTCAACCTCAGGGGAAATAATAACGTCAATCGGCATATTTTCGCGACTGAACAAATCTTGCCATATTGGCTTTAAATAACTTTGGCTGCGGACACGCGCCACTTTCGTCGGCACAGAAAAAAGTGAATGGGCAACCTGGCACGCCATCATGTTCACTTCATCAAACAAAGTGACAGCAATAATCATATCAGCATCACGTGCCCCAGCCTGTTCCAATACATCCGGGTGGGACGCATAGCCGACCAATGCCTGTACATCCAAAACATTACCAATTTTACGGATCAACTTCGGGGAACGATCAATGACTGTCACATCATTTTGTTCAGCAGCCAACTGTTTGGCAATATTGAAGCCCACCTGCCCCGCACCGCAAACGATAACTTTCATGACGCATAAACCTTAGTGATTTGAATAAAACATGCTGACGTAAATAAAAGTTGTAACACGTTACTTCCCCCGTACCGTAATGGATACGCCCAACCCTTTTAACTTTCGATGTAGCGCAGAACGTTCCATTCCCACAAATTCCGCTGTGCGGGATATATTTCCCTGAAAGCGTATAAGCTGTGCCTTCAGATACTCACGTTCAAACTTTTCTCGCGCCTCACGTAACGGCGATGATAAATAATGCTGGCTTTCCTGCTCAGCCATCTGATAGGGGCCAGACAATAATTCGCCGGGTAACTGTTGTGTGGTAATTTCTTCATGATCTGCCGACAGAATGAATATCTGCTCCACAATGTTGCGTAACTGCCGCACATTCCCCGGCCATTCATAAGATTTAAGTACATTCAGAACGTCTTCATTGACTTTTTTCTGGGCTCGCCCCGTTGCCACAGCCACCTGACGCATAAACTGGTCTACTAATAAAGGAATATCTTCACTACGCCGCGATAACGGCGGCACGTCAATCGGGACCACATTCAGACGATGATATAAATCCTCGCGAAAACGCAAAGCCGTTATCTCCTCACGTAAATCACGATTACTGGCACTAACAACACGTACATCCACCCTGACACTTTTACCGCCACCCACACGTTCAAATGTCTGATCTGTCAACAGACGTAATATTTTCGCCTGGCTGGCCATAGGCATTTCAGCCACTTCATCAATAAATAAGGTGCCGCCATGCGCCTTTTCAAATAACCCTGTTTTGGTGACTTTCCCTTCTTCCTCCACGCCAAATATTTCGCGCTCCATTGTTTCTGGCTCAATCGTTGCCGCATTGATCACAACAAACGGCCCCTCAGAACGCGGCGAGTAATTATGGATCATACGTGCCACCAGTTCCTTGCCCGATCCTGGCGGCCCTGAAATCAGCACACGACTACCACTGGGGCCCAGCCTCTCAATCATTTGTCTCACTTGATTAATGGCATTCGAAGTCCCCGTCAGCCCATCGTCATAACCCACTTTTTCTTTTAGGGCCTCATTCTCCCGACGCAGCCTTTCCGTTTCAGTCGCACGCGAAACCAGAACAAGAAGCTGTTCCGTTTCAAAAGGCTTACCTATAAAATCATATGCACCCCGTTTAATAGCGGCTACGGCAGTTTCAATTGTGCCATGACCGCTAATAATAATGACAGGTAGATCAGGGTGTTGCTGCTTGATGATATCCAGTAGCTCCAGCCCATCCAAACGGCTTCCCTGTAGCCAAATGTCAAGTATCAGCAAAGAAGGACGACGAGCCTCAATTTCAGCTAAAGTGGTGTCACTATCGCCTGCAGAACGGGTTTCATAACCCTCGTCCTGCAAAATACCGCAAATCAGCTCACGAATATCTTCTTCGTCATCAACAACCAGAATATCTAAGGCCATAATTGTCCTTTTACTCTACATCAACAGGCGAACGACGTTCGGAAACGTCCATCAAAAACTTTAAGCGTGCGCACGCCCCCTTACCACCATCGTTATTCACAATTTCCAATACGCCCCCATGATCTTTCATAATTTTCTTTACGATTGCCAGGCCCAAACCCGTTCCCTTCTTTCGCGTGGTCACATAGGGTTCGGTTAAACGATCGCGCATATCTTCCGGAATGCCTACACCATTATCGCGCACTTCGATCAGCACATTTTGCTCTATTACGCTCAATCTCACATGGATACAGCCATCTTCGCCCGTTTCATTAATAGCACGGATTGACTGCGCCGCATTTTTCAGCAGATTGGTCAATGCCTGCCCGATCTGCCGGCCATCACAATTTGCATTTAAGGGTCCATCGGGCAATGACATCTCGAATGTAATATTCGCATATGTGACTTCCATCATGAAAACAGCACGCTTTACCACATCAATCAGGTTCTCCAACTGAAACACCGGGGTGGGCATTCGTGCAAAAGAAGAAAACTCATCTACCATTCTCCGCAAATCACGGACCTGACGGATGATTGTGTCTGTACATTGTTGAAAAGTGGCTGGATCTGACGCAATTTCATCGCCATATTTTCTCTTCAAGCGCTCGGCAGATAACTGGATAGGGGTCAACGGGTTTTTAATTTCATGGGCAATTCGCTGCGCTATATCAGCCCATGCCGCGGTCCGCTCCGCCACGACTTGTTCTGTAATATCATCGAACGTCACCACATAACCTTCTACAGTCTTTTCCTTCAATTCAACCGTAATACGCACCAGAAAATTCAACGTAACATCGCCATACTTCAGAACAATCTGATCCACTACGCCGTCGCCACCACCGTTAATCACATTTTCAAATAGTGCCGCCATCTCAGGGACCGCATCATGCAATTTTTGCCCGATCAGCTCATCACTCCCCTTCCCTAAAAGCAACATTGCCGATTTATTAGGAAGATTAATGATACCTTCACGGGTAAGCCCCAGCACCCCGGCAGATACCCCGGACAGTACGGCCTCTGTAAAACGGCGCCTTTCATCTAGCTTCATGTTTGTTTCCAGCAACTCCCCTTGTTGCTGTTCCAGTTTCGTTGCCATGCGGTTAAAAGCGCGGGTCAATCCTCCCAATTCATCCAATTTATGATCAATGGGCACATTAACTGAAAGATCGCCCTTTCGGATACGTTCAGCGGCACTGACCAATTGCCGAATGGGGATCATTAGCTGTGTGGATAACCCAAGTCCAGTCCACACAGCGGCAAACAAAATCAACAAAGCGACGAACATAAACGTCAGGTTAAACCACAATCTATATTGTGATAAATCAGCCAGTACCTGCTCATAATCCGCCTTGGTTGCTGAAGTCCTGTCAACCAGCGCCAAAGCACGCGCATCCACATACCGGCTGATGTAAAGATATTGGTCTATATAGCCGTCTAACTTTACCAAAGCCCGGATCCTGTCATCATCTTTACTGGTCAGGAAGACGACTTTACCTTTCGCTGCCTCTAACAATGCCGTATTAGGCAGATACTCGCTATTATCAATATTAAATGTTGAGGTTGAGCGCGCCAGTACGTTACCAGTACCGTCAAATACCATCGCCTCAGAGAGAGACAATAAGCGTGCCTGAAGTGAAATGGCCTGTTCCAGTAATCTTTCATTACGTGACAGAAGATAAGCTTCTGCATTGATATCTTTTGCCATCCCCAGAATATCAGCCTTAATGACGTTACGGTGTTCGTCAATATACGCTTCCGCAACACTTTGCGAATTATCCAATACGGTCTGGACTTTATCGCTAAACCAAGCCTGAAGACCAAATTCAAAGAAAAGTGAAGAAAATATCGCAACAATAATTGTTGGGACAATCGCCACCATACTGAACAAGGTCACTATGCGCCCATGCAACCGTGACCCCGCGGCACCTTTACGCCGGGCCATCCACAATCGCACCAATTGTCGTGCAACCAATGCTCCTAAAGCCAGCAGTAAGACGAGATTAAAAAGCAGAAGAACATACAAGGTCGATGGTGTAGGTTCAAACGGCCCAACATTCGAAAATGTTGCATAAGTAGCCACACCGGAAAGAACCGCCCCAAGAGCCAACCCCACGGCCGACTTATTGGCTAGCCCGACCCGTCGCGCCCAAAGGACAAGACGATTGACCTGTTTAGCACGGCTATATTTGTCCGATGATTTCATCGCAGCCTTATGTGAATGCTGCTTTTCAGAACCCGACGTCAGTGACGAAGACTCAGGCGTTTCTGACTGCTCTGCAAATTGCAAACCGATCCCTAACGTTTATTCAACGTAATAACCTAGCATATCTCTATAGAGACATGTTGCAAATTTGCATCAGTTTACCCGAAAGAACAATTAAAAATTATGTGCCCCGCACAATTTCAATACCCAATTCCCGAATTTTTTTTCGTAACGTATTACGATTAAGCCCTAACATTTGCGCGGCTTTTATCTGATTACCGCGCGTTGCCATCAAACTTAGCGTAATCAGCGGGCGTTCGACCTCTTTTAAAATGCGATCATAAAGTCCTGGCGGCGGTAATTCATGCGGATGAGCATCAAAATATTTTTTAAGATGGCGCGACACGGCATCTTGAAGACTCTCATCTATTTCTTCCGATAACTCTTCCATATGTACGGGTTCGGAAAGTTCACCACGCACAATCTCTAATGTCACCACTTCTTCGGTATAAAGCGCGGACACCCGCCGTATTAAATTCTCTAATTCCCTGACATTTCCCGGCCAGTTATATTGCTTGATGTATTCTAGGGCCTGATTATCCATTAATTTAGGAGTGCGCCCTTCTTCCAAATCCTTATTAAGAAAGTGACGGGCCAGGTCTGGAATATCGTCCTTGCGTTCACGCAATGGCGGTAAGCGAAGAGGAACAACGTTTAAACGGTAATACAAATCCTCACGGAATAATCCCTGTTTAATAAGCTGTTTTAAGTCTTTATTGGTCGCCGCAATAATACGCACATCAGTTTTGATCGGTGTATTACCCCCAACCGTAGTGTATTCCCCTTGTTGCAGAACCCGTAGCAAACGCGTTTGCGCATCCATTGGCATATCACCAATTTCGTCCAGAAATAGCGTTCCCCCCTGGGCCTGCTCAAAACGGCCTGTACTTTTGCTGCTCGCCCCAGTAAAGGCCCCTTTTTCATGACCGAACAATTCACTTTCAATCAATTCACGGGGAATCGCCGCCATATTAACCGCCACAAACGGGGCATTTCGTCGTTTTCCCAGATCATGAAGCGCACGGGAAACCAATTCCTTACCTGTGCCGGACTCACCTGTAATCATGACCGTCAGATCCGTGGTCATCAGGCGTGCCATAACACGATACACTTCCTGCATCGCCGGTGACCTGCCGATTAAGGGAATATCGTCTGACGACTGATCCTGATGCCCCTTATCATAGGCACTGGTATCTTTCGGCTGGCTTAACGCGCGTTGGACAACGGTTTTTAGCTCATTAAGGTCGAAAGGCTTTGGCAGATAATCATATGCACCGCGCTCAGTCGCTTTTACCGCTGTAATCAGGGTGTTCTGCGCGCTCATAACAATAATAGGCAGGTCAGGTCTTATTTTCTTGATCCGGGGCAGTAGGTCCAATCCATTTTCATCGGGCATCACAACGTCGGTAATGACCAGGTCCCCTTCACCATTAGATACCCAACGCCATAGCGAAGATGCATTACCGGTATTCTTTACATCAAACCCTTCCCGGCCCAATGCCTGCGTTAAAACCGTCCGGATTGCCCGGTCATCATCTGCTATTAGAATTGTTCCTGCCACTGTTACATACCCTTAGTCTACCTGTTATCAGCCTAACTCGCTTGGCAATAACACTCTAAAAACCGTACGTTTAGGTACCGATTCACATTCGATAACACCACCATGATCCCCAATAATTTTAGCCACTAAAGCAAGCCCTAATCCTTTTCCTTGCGCCTTTGTTGTCACAAACGGATCAAACAAATGCTCTTTGAGGTCTTCTGGCACACCCGAACCGTTATCGATAACACAAACTTCCAACGGAAGGTGGACCCGTTCCTTCGATCCCGGTAAGGCAAAACGCACACCATGTCTGTAGGCTGTTGTCAGTGTGATATCGCCCCCCTCTTCCGGAACAGCCTCAGCCGCATTTTTGACCAAGTTCAAAAAAACCTGAATAAGTTGCGACCTATCGCCCAACGTATTCGGGATTGATGGATCATAATATTCATGAAACTTTATTTTTGACGCAAAACCATTTTCTGCCAGCTTCCGCACATGTTCCAATACACTGTGCACATTAACGGGCTCAACTGATAGTGGCTGGTTACTGGAAAATGTTTCCATGCTATCAACCAAGGCACAAATTCTATCAGTTTCCTCACAAATAAGCTGCGTAAGCTCACGCTCATCATCTGTCGCATCATGTTCCAGTAATTGCGCTGATCCGCGAATACCTGAAAGCGGATTTTTGATTTCATGGGCCAATACCGCCGCCATACTTGTGACGAGCCGCGCCGCGCCCCGGTGTGTTAATTGCTGATCAATCTTATGGGCAATTCCCTGTTCCTGTAACTGCAATAAAAGGAAATCCGGCTCATCTACCAATGGCCCCACATGAATATCAACCGTTTTACGCGACACTTTCGGGTTACCAATATCAACATCGTATTCGGCAATACGAATTCCTCTCGTCCGCGCCTGGTCAATCAAGGCTAGCAAGGGACTATCATATGGCACTAGCTCATTTATCTTCTGACGGGATAATATACCAGCACCGGCAGCAAAAAAGTTTTCCCCCGCCGAATTGACATACACAATTCTGTTATCTGGCCCCACCAGCAAAATACTGTCGCCTAGTGAATTGAGAATTGCGTCATGTCCAGGCACATGGTGGCTATGGTGACTATGACGAACTGTGTCCCCCATCACTATGCCGCCTGTCTTTCCAATAAAGGTTCGAAAAACCCTTCCAAAGCGGCATACACATCAACAGGATCATCTAACTGATTAACACGGTTTCTAAATTCCGCAGATCCATGCAATCCCTTTGTATACCAGGACAAATGTTTCCGCGCGACCCTCAGGCCCGTATGCACACCATAATGATCCAACATTTCCTGATAATGTGACCTAAGTGTTTCATATTGCTTTAACAGTGGCGGCTCCGGCAATTCTTGTCCCGTACGCAGGTAATGTATGATCTGCCCTAAAAACCATGGGCGGCCATAACAGCCCCGTCCCACCATCACGCCATCTGCGCCTGAGACTTCCCTGATCCACCGGGCATCTTCCATGGTTACAACGTCACCATTTGCAATAACCGGAATAGAAACGGCCTCTTTAACCTGCCTGATGAACGCCCAATCAGAAGACCCGCGATAAAACTGACAACGGGTACGCCCATGAACTGTGACCATTTTAATACCGGCGCTTTCAGCGATGCGGGCCAGCTCCGGGGCATTACGACTATTATCATCCCACCCCGTACGCATTTTTAAGGTCACCGGAACATCAACTGATTTTACTGTTTTTTCAATAATTTCTGCCGCTATCTTAAGGTCTTTCATTAAGGCCGATCCTGCATAACCATTAACAACCTTTTTGGCCGGGCAACCCATATTAATATCAATGATCTTCGCCCCAAGATCCACATTCATTCTGGCTGCCTCAGCCACCATATCCGCGTTACATCCTGCAAGCTGCACTGACATTGGAAACACATCATCACTACCAGACGCCATCTTGACCGTACGCCGGTTAGAATGCACCATCGCCTGACTGGCGATCATTTCCGATACCACAAGGCCAGCCCCGAATTTCTTTACCGTCCGACGAAAAGGCAAGTCAGTAACACCCGCCATAGGAGCCAGAATAACAGGATCTGAAATAGATATATCACCAAGCTGAATGGTCATTTAATAGGCACCAATTTGCATTGATTAATAATTAAGCAGAAATACGTCCGCACTATAGCCTAACTTCTGCTGATGGTCAAAACAGTTGATCTTTTTTTCCATACAGGACACAAAAAGCATCAACCTTATTATTTAGGGATCTGATAATGACAATTGCCGCACTTATTGTTGCTGCCGGACGCGGCCATCGCGTTGGTGGAAATATACCAAAGCAATATTTGCCGTTAGGTGAGAAAACCGTTCTCTATCACACGATTTCTTGTTTCCTCAATCATCCTGAGATCACTCATGTTCAGGTCGTTATACATCCTGATGACAATGCACTGTATGAAAAGTATATAGATGGGCTTTGCCTAGCGCCTCCTGTCCACGGTGGTCAAAGCCGACAAGAATCGGTCCGATTTGGCCTTGACGCATTGACGCCCATGTCACCTGATATTGTTCTCATACATGATGCTGCCCGCCCTTTTTGTAATGATAAATTGATTTCTGACGTTATCGAAAAGGTGCGGACTAACCGTAACGCAATTCCCGCAATGCCGATTGTTGATACTCTCAAACGTGCCGAAGGCGGTGTTATTACAGCGACGGTTAATCGGGAGCAACTCTATCGCGTGCAGACACCACAAGGCTTTATGTACAAAGACATCTGCGCTGCGCATCATGCAACGACAAAACTGGACCTCACTGATGATGCGGCAGTAATGGAAAATGCGGGTTATACATTACACATTGTGACCGGGCACCAGGACAACTATAAAATAACAACGTCAGAAGACCTTATGAAAGCCCAAGACTTTATGCGGATATGCCAAGAAACACGTACGGGCATGGGCTATGATGTCCACGCGTTCGAACCGGGAAATCAGGTAACCCTTTGCGGTGTGACCATCAACCATGACAAAAGTCTTAAGGGACATTCAGATGCCGATGTGGCCATGCATGCCTTGACCGACGCCCTTTTCGGCGCATTGGGCGCAGGCGATATTGGGGATCACTTCCCCCCCTCCGATGCTAAGTGGAAGGGGGCCCCGTCAGAAATCTTCCTGAAAAAGGCTATCGACCTGGTACGCGCGCACCAAGGTCAGATTAACCATGTTGACCTGACTATCATCTGCGAAGCTCCGAAAATCAGCCCGCATCGTGATGACATGCGTGAACGCCTCAGTGAAATCATGTCCCTGCCTGTGGGCAGGATCAGCGTCAAGGCAACAACAACAGAACGCCTCGGCTTTACGGGACGAAAGGAAGGTATAGCTGCGCAGGCTATTGCCACCATCCAGCTTCCCCGACCAAAGGATAAATAGATATGAACGCCTCCCCTTCCCAATGGCCCAGTGCCTATCGTCACCCGGCATTTTGGTTTGCCACTTGGTTTGGTGCTGGCCTCACCCCCAAAGCCCCAGGCACTTGGGGGTCTCTTGCAGCCCTACCTTTCGCCTGGGTCATTATGGAACAGGGCGGACATTACGCTCTCATGATCGCGATAACCCTTGTTTTCTTCATCGGCCTTTGGGCCAGTAAAGTCTTTATGAAAAAAACTGGTCAAAGTGATCCCGGACAGATCGTGATCGATGAAGTCGTCGGCCAATGGATAGCATGCTTACCGATTGCCTCAGGCCCCAACCTCCCCGAATTTGTGTTAGCTTTAGTATCATTCCGTATGTTTGATATATACAAACCTTGGCCAGTTTCTATTTTTGACAAAAAAGATCATAGTGCCTTTGGCGTCATGATGGATGACGTGATTGCCGGATTCATGGCGGCACTGGTAATGGTAGGTTTTTATGTCTTTATTCGATAATGACATTATTAAGCAGGCCGATACAGTTTTACGTATGGCCCGAAAAGCGAAACTGTCAATTGCGACCGCAGAATCGTGCACGGGAGGCTTGATTATTGGCTGTCTTACGGAAATCCCCGGCTCATCCGATGTCGTGCAAGCAGGTCTTGTGACTTATTCCAATCATGCGAAAACCACACTTTTAAATGTTTCGCCCGCCTTAATTGATCATCACGGCGCTGTCAGTAAAGAAGTCGCCCTGGCTATGACCGAAGGTGCCTTAAATCAGACAACTGCGGATCTTGTCATCGCCGTTACAGGAATTGCCGGGCCAGGCGGGGGAAGTGCTGATAAGCCAGTCGGACTAGTGCATTTTGCTGCGCAACGTCGCGGACACCCGCCGCAACATAAGGCTGAAATTTTTTCTGATCAGTCTCGCATGGATGTTCGGCTGGAAACAGTGAGGGCATCCCTAATGATGCTCACATCGTTAATCGATCACACAGATGTGTCGCCATAAAGAACTGCGGCGCGATCTTCAAAGGCCTTAACCATACGATGCACGGCTTCCGTAAATAAGCTGCCGACAAGTTTTTCAAACATCTTATTTTTAAATTCAAAATCGACCATAAAATCTACTGTCGTACTACCGTCTTCATTTTCATCAAATATCCAACGGTTCTGCAGATATTGTAACGGACCCTTGACGTATTCAACGTCAATTCTGTTGGGACTAAACGTAACATGAGATGTAAAACGCTCACGAAACAGCTTAAAACCAATCACTAGGTCTGCATGCAGACTGTTTCCTTGACGACGCAAAATACGCGACCCAAGGCACCACGGCAGAAATTCCGGGTATTTTTCCACATCCGACACTAAATCAAAAAGCTGTTGCGATGTATATGGCAACACCTTGACTTCTTTATGTTGGGGCATGGAACTTTTATTCCTCAGGAGGGATAATCTTCAGATCTTCAACCAAGATCGGCGCATCCGGCTGATGTAGCGCAGACGCCCCCTCTACCGCAAGCTTTTCTTCCCGTGCGGCCTTTAATTGTTGGAAATCATCTCCAGCTAAATAGGACGAACGGGTAAGCGGTGACGCAGAGACCATCAAGAAGCCCTTGGCTCTTGCCATTTTTTCATAGGAAGAAAATTCATCCGGTGTGACAAAACGCGCCACCTTCGCGTGACGTTTTGTCGGTTGTAGATACTGGCCGATGGTCAAAAAATCGATATTGGCAGAACGCATGTCATCCATAACCTGATGCACTTCCTGCTTTTCTTCACCCAATCCCACCATAATGCCGGACTTTGTAAAGATAGCTGGATTAACCTGCTTGACGCGATCCAGCAACTTCAGAGAATGATAATAACGCGCACCGGGGCGGATTGTTGTATAGAGCCGTGGTACAGTTTCCAGATTATGGTTATAGACATCCGGCCCGGCCTCAACGACTTTTTCCATCGCACCCGGCTTATTGCGGAAATCAGGCGTTAGAATTTCAATAGTCGTGTCAGGCGTCAACGCCCGCAACCGTTGAATAACTTTTACAAACTGTGATGCCCCACCATCATCCAGATCATCCCTGTCCACAGATGTAATAACAATATGCTTTAACCCCATCTCAGCCGCGGCAGCGGCTACGTGCTCCGGTTCTAATGGGTCCACAGGCCGGCCCATACCGGTTTTAATGTTACAGAAGGCGCAGGCACGTGTACAAACATCACCCAAAATCATAACAGTGGCGTGCTTCTGGCTCCAACATTCCCCAATGTTCGGACATGCAGCTTCTTCACAGACCGTATTCAGTTTCAGACCACGCATCAAATTACGGGTCTCGTGATATTGCTTTGACACAGGTGCCTTGACACGTATCCAATCAGGTTTACGCAAAGGCGCATCCTTATCATCGCGTATCGGCCTTACATCACTCATGCCTGTTCTTTCTTTCATTACGCCTGCCAATACCACCTAGAGCGTGGTGTTTCTTGACCGCTTAAAAATGCAGTGCTTTCCCATAAGCATCAAGGACGGATTCATGCATCATTTCAGATAATGTCGGATGTGGGAAAACCGTATGCATTAATTCTGCTTCCGTAGTCTCCAAAGTACGTGAAATCGTATAGCCTTGGATCATTTCTGTTACTTCAGCACCAACCATATGCGCCCCTAACAATTCGCCTGTTTTGTCGTCAAAAATCGTTTTCACCAAACCTTCAGGCTCACCCAGCGCAATCGCCTTACCATTACCCATGAACGGAAAACGACCAACACGGACTTTATAGCCCTGCTCCTTGGCTTTGGCTTCAGTCAGCCCAACACTCGCGACCTGTGGCCGGCAATAGGTACAGCCCGGAATATTGCCCTTATCCAAAGGATGCAGGTCTTTAATTTCTTTATTACCTGCATCTTGTGCAATTTTCTCCGCTACAATCACACCTTCATGGCTGGCTTTATGAGCCAACCATGGTGCTCCCGTCAGATCACCAATGGCGTACAGGCCCTTAACACCCGTAAAGCCCCACTCATCGGTAACAACGTGACCACGGTCGATTTTTACACCGGCTTCTTCCAGACCTAAGTCCTCAACGTTACCAGTAATCCCGATCGCGAGAATAACCCGGTCAACTGTAATCGCCTGTGTCTTGTTATCCTTGGTCTTCACCGTACAAGCTACAGAATTAGAGCCCTTTTCCAGTTTTTCAACCGTGGCATTAGTTAAAATGTTCATGCCTTGCGCCTTGAAGGACTTCTCCGCAAAAGCAGAAATCTCTTCATCTTCCACAGGCATAACACGGTCCATCATTTCAACAACCGTCACATCCGCGCCCAGTTCATTATAGAAACTGGCGAATTCAATGCCAATAGCACCAGAACCAATCACAAGCATGGATTTTGGCATATCATCCGGGACCAGTGCGTGCTTATAGGTCCAAACCAGTTTACCATCAGCCTTTAGATGTGGAAGTTCACGGGCCCGCGCACCAGTGGCCAGAACGATATTTGCGCCCTCCACATCAGCGACTTTCTTACCGTCCTTCTCCACAACCAGCTTGCCTGCACCAGCCAGCTTCGCGGCCCCTTCAATCACGGTAATTTTATTCTTCTTCATCAAATGGCCAATACCACCACTTAACTGCGAAGCAACACCACGACTGCGCTTTACGACTTTTTGCAGGTCAAAACTGACCCCATCAGCACTCAGACCATAATCCGCCGCATGCTTCATGTTGTGATAAACTTCAGCCGATCGCAGCAGAGCCTTCGTCGGGATACACCCCCAGTTTAAGCAGATGCCGCCCAGATGTTCACGCTCAATAACAGCCGTTTTCATGCCTAACTGGGCAGAACGGATCGCCGCAACATAACCCCCTGGGCCACCGCCCACGACAACAGTATCAAATTTTTGTACAGACATACTCAATCCCCCTACAACAACATCGTCAGCGGTTCTTCCAAGAGCTGTTTCAGTACACCCAAATACTCAGCCCCTACAGCCCCATCAAGTGCCCGGTGATCCAATGACAGTGTGCATGTCATCACGGTTGCAACCGCGACAGCCCCATCACGAATAACAGCACGCTGTTCGCCGGCACCTACGGCCAGAATTGCCGCTTGTGGTGGACTAATCACAGCATCGAAATGCTTGATGCCGAACATCCCGAGATTAGACAGAGAAAATGTGCCGCCTTGGTATTCCTCAGGCATGAGCTTACCGTCACGAGCTTTCATCGCCAGCTCTTTCATTTCCGCAGAAATTTCAGCTAAGCCCTTGCCATCAGCTCCTTTAATAACAGGAGTAATAAGGCCACCATCAATAGCAACGGCCACTGAAATATCCGCGCGTTCGAACTGATAAATCTTGTCGCCCGCATATTGCACATTAGCCGCGGGCACTTTTTTCAATGCCAAGGCGGAGGCGCGTATAATAAAATCATTCACGGACAGCTTATACTCATCTGTACGGCTGTTCAGTTCTTTACGTAGAGCCAACAGATTATCTAGCTCCACATCTATATTCAGATAGAAATGCGGAACAGTTTGCTTGGATTCCGTCAGGCGGCGCGCAATCGTCTTACGCATATTATTCAGCTTGACTTCAGTGTATGGAACATCGGCGGGTGGTGGTGCAATATCACCAGAAGCCGCAGGTGCAGCAGTCGCCACAGACTTCTCAACCGTCGTCGCGGTAGCAGCTTCGGCTGCGGAGGCAGAAATACCTTCAACATCACGTTTGATAATACGGCCATACGGACCGCTACCTGTGACACCGGACAGGTCCACGCCCTTTTGGCTCGCAATACGCCGCGCTAGCGGAGAAGCAAAAATACGCGCACCATCCGCCGCATCTACAGATGCAACAGCTGGTGCGGTCGGTGCAGAGGCTGCCGCCGCAGGAGCCGTTTCTGCGGGTTCAGCTGCGGCTGGCTGTGCCGGTGCGGCACCCGCACTATATCCTTCTAGCGCAGAAGCATCTTCACCTTCTTCAAGAACCAAAGCGATAAGCTCACCGACAGCCACATCCTCTGTCCCTTCAGTAATCAGGATTTTACCCATCTTACCTTCATCAACAGTTTCAAATTCCATTGTCGCCTTATCGGTTTCAATCTCGGCGATAATATCACCACTCGTAATTTCATCGCCTTCCTGAACAGACCACTTCGCAAGTGTGCCGGACTCCATCGTCGGAGACAAAGCTGGCATACGAATTTCTATTGGCATTTCTTTATCCCCACATTAATCGACATAACAAACGGCTTTCGCCGCCTTAACGACGTCATCAACCTTGACCAATGCCAATTTTTCTAGATTCGCGGCATAAGGCATCGGCACATCAACGTTGGTCACACGCGTCACTGGCGCATCCAGATAATCAAAGGCACGTTCCATCAGACAGGCTGAAATTTCAGAACTGACTGAACATGTAGGCCAACCTTCTTCCACACAAACAATGCGATTTGTTTTCTGCACCGATGCAATAACCGTATCGATATCCAAAGGTCGGATTGTCCGCAGATCGATAACTTCTGCACTAATACCTTGTGCTGCAAGTTCTTCAGCCGCTTTCAGCGCAAAACCAACCGCGATAGAGTAAGACACCAGCGTCACATCCGTCCCTTCACGGACCACTTTGGCCTTACCAATAGGGACCGTGTAATCTTCAACTTCTGGCACATCGAACTTCTCACCATAAAGCAGTTCGTTCTCCAGGAAGATCACTGGGTTTGGATTACGTATCGCTGATTTCAACAATCCCTTTGCGTCAGACGCTGAATAAGGCGACAAAACAATCAAACCCGGTACATGGGCATACCATGAAGCATAGTTTTGTGAATGCTGGGCACCCACACGGGATGCGGCACCGTTCGGGCCACGGAAGACGATTGGCGCCTTGATCTGGCCACCTGACATATAAAGCGTCTTGGCGGCTGAGTTGATGATCTGGTCAATCGCCTGCATGGCGAAATTAAAAGTCATAAATTCCACTACAGGTTTTAGCCCCGCCATGGCGGCCCCTACGCCTAATCCTGCAAAACCATGTTCTGTAATCGGTGTGTCAATAACCCGCCGGTCGCCGAATTCTGCCAATAGACCTTGCGTGACTTTATAGGCCCCTTCGTATTCGGCAACTTCTTCACCCATTACAAAGACATTTTCATCCGTACGCATTTCTTCTGCCATGGCATCGCGCAAGGCTTCACGTACGGTGATATTGGCGAATGTTGTCCCTTCCGGCAGGGCTTCATCGGCCGCCGGGGTCAGAACGGCAGGCACTTCAGCCGGGGCCGCGGCAACAGGCTGTGCAACATCATTATTTACAGGTGCCGCAACAGCCGGGGCCGCCGCACTATCGATGGCAGACGCATCTTCACCTTCTTCTAATAGCCAGGCAATAAGTTCCCCAACAGGCACATCCTCGGCCCCTTCGGAAATTAAAATTTTGCCGATCTTGCCTTCATCCACAGCCTCAAATTCCATTGTGGCTTTATCGGTTTCAATTTCTGCAATGATGTCACCACTGGTAATCTCATCGCCTTCTTTTACATTCCATTTTGCCAGCGTTCCGGACTCCATCGTCGGGGACAAGGCAGGCATACGAATTTCAACAGGCATAATACGTTCCTATTTATTCTTCATCAATTCAGGGATTAATACGCAGTCAGAACTTCGGTATAAAGTTCCGCCGGATCCGGCTCAGGACTTTCCTGCGCGAAGGTTGCTGCCTCCGCGACGATGGCTTTGACTTCTTTGTCGATGGCCTTCAGTTCATCTTCAGTGGCGTCCTTCCCATCCAATAGGCGTTGTTTCACCTGATCTATAGGGTCATGATCGGCCCGCATTTTCTGAACTTCTTCTTTAGAGCGGTATTTCGCCGGGTCAGACATGGAATGCCCACGATAACGATATGTTTTCATTTCCAGCAATATCGGCCCCTTACCTTCACGACACCATGCAACGGCACGGTCAGCCGCTTCTTTCACTGCCAGAACATTCATACCGTCAACAGCTTCACCCGGAATACGGAAACTTTCGCCACGACGGAAAAGTTCAACTTCAGAAGAAGAACGCTTTACAGATGTCCCCATGGCATATTGATTGTTCTCAACAACAAAAATCACAGGCAGGGCCCATAAAGACGCCATATTAAAGGCTTCGTAAATCTGACCTTGGTTAGCCGCACCGTCACCGAAATAGACCACACTCACATTATCTGTACCATTATATTTGTTAGCGAATGCCAGGCCCGCTCCCAAGGGAACCTGCGCACCCACAATGCCATGGCCTCCGTAGAAGCTATGTTCCGTACTGAACATGTGCATGGAGCCGCCTTTACCTTTGGAAATACCCGTTGCACGGCCTGTCAATTCGGCCATCACGGGCTTGGGGTCAATTCCACAGGCCAGCATGTGAGCATGGTCCCGATAACTGGTAATGACCTGGTCACCTTTTTTCAGAGCCGCCTGGATACCGCAGACGACCGCCTCTTGACCTATGTATAAGTGGCAAAAGCCGCCAATAAGTCCCATTCCATACATTTGCCCCGCTTTTTCCTCAAAACGACGCATTAAGAGCATTTCACGGTAATATTCTAACAGCTCTTCTCCGGTTGCCTTTAACGCTTTCGCCCTAGGCAGTTTCGGTAATGCTGATGATGTAGATGCTTTTGCCTTCCGTGAAGACGAAGAATTACTTGCAGTTTGCCTTGCCATGTTCAACCCGACCCTATGAATGGATATCCCAAAAGTGAATATATCTGATATTTTTGCCCCCAGCATCAGCAATTTTGCTGCACCAAGTGACTAAGATCATCGCTTATAGACAAGAGAAAACAAGAACTTTTTGCAAATTAACCTAAATTGGAGTAATTGCATAAAATTAACAAAAACAATGTTAATATTTACTGCAGTGCGCCAAATTATAAAATACGCAGCAGAAGTGAATTATTATTGCGCAAAACGTTATTGAACTGCATCTAACAGCACAACATCGTCCCGATGCGCATATCCCAGGGTATCCCGAACACGTTCATCCAAATAATCAATATCCAGACTATGGGGGTGCAGCATAGCAACTTTAGACGCCAATAATTCTTTTTCCTGACGAATCAATGCAGCGCGCAGCTCTAATGCTGCGATATCCTCTGTAAGCTGAACCTTCGCTTTCAAACCGTTATTACCCTGCACGGCATGATACGCAAAATAAGTCATCACGCAGACCGCAATAACAGGAAGGGCAATCTGACTCGCCCGCATATTTATTTCAGCAAGAATTTTCATATGTATAGCGAATCATAGCCAGGTATTTTGGTCAAGCCTTTTTCATACTCAAAGAAAAAAAGGCCGGAAATTCCGGCCTTTAAATGTTTTATTGTAACAAGAGCCCCTGCTACCGCAAAATGCTACGTCCGGCATATGTAGCCGCTGGTCCTAATGCTTCTTCAATACGCAATAGCTGATTATATTTGGCAAGCCGGTCAGAGCGGGCCAATGATCCCGTCTTAATCTGTCCGCAGTTCGTCGCCACTGCAAGGTCTGCTATAGTAGCATCTTCAGTTTCCCCGGAACGATGTGACATAACCGCCGTATACCCTGCACGGTGGGCCATATTCACGGCTTCAAGTGTTTCAGATAGTGTGCCAATCTGATTGACCTTGACCAGAATAGAATTACCGACCCCCTGCTCTATGCCCTGTGACAATCGAACAGGGTTTGTCACAAATAAGTCATCACCAACCAATTGGACTTTATTCCCGATAGCATCTGTCAGTGCTTTCCAGCCTTCCCAATCATCCTCTGCCATACCATCTTCTATAGACAGGATCGGATAACGCGTCACCAGGTCCGCCAGATAATCAACCATCTGACCACCATCCAGTGTTTTGCCTTCACCTTTCAGCACATACTGGCCATCTTTATAATATTCTGTCGACGCACAATCCAAAGCCAGCATCACATCTTCCTCTGGCTTGTAACCTGCAGATTCAATAGCCTTCATGATGAAAGACAGCGCATCATCTGTACCGGACAGATTTGGTGCAAAGCCACCTTCATCACCCACCCCGGTGTTATGGCCAGCTTCGGACAGCTGCTTTTTCAGATTGTGAAAAATTTCGGCCCCCATACGGATGCCATCCGCCATCGTCTCCGCAGACACTGGCATCACCATGAATTCCTGGATATCAATGGGGTTATCGGCATGCTCTCCACCGTTAATGATATTCATCATCGGAACAGGCAAGACACGCGCTGCCGGGCCACCAACATACGCATAAAGCGGCAGGGCTGCTTCATCAGCCGCCGCCTTCGCAACAGCCATACTCACGCCCAATATCGCATTAGCACCCAAACGGCTTTTGTTCTCTGTACCGTCAAGATCCATCATCACACGGTCAATAATATACTGGTCTTCCGCCTCTAAGCCACTTAAGGCATCAAATATTTCGCCGTTTACGGCCTCAACAGCCTTTTGTACCCCTTTGCCAAGGTAACGGGAACCGCCATCGCGTAATTCTACCGCTTCATGCGCACCGGTTGAAGCTCCCGAAGGAACAGCCGCACGGCCAAAAGCGCCGGTTTCCAATGTTACGTCAACCTCTACAGTAGGGTTTCCACGACTATCGAGGATCTCACGGGCAGTAATATCAAGGATGGCAGTCATTAATCTTAAATCCCTTAAAAAACTTTATTCGCTTATACCAATCGCGATTGTTTTACAGCAGCCCCGATAAAGGCCGCAAACAATGGATGTGGTTCAAATGGTTTTGACTTCAATTCCGGGTGATATTGCACAGCAACGAACCATGGATGTTCTGGAATTTCCACTATTTCTGGCAACTCACCATTGGGGGATAACCCGGAAAACTTCAATCCCGCAGCTTCCAATCTTTCTTTATAGGCAATATTTACTTCATAACGGTGACGGTGCCGTTCCGAAATCAATTCCTGTCCGTAAATGTCATGAACTAATGTGCCGGGCACAAGCCGCGCATCATAAGCCCCCAACCGCATAGTCCCGCCTTTCGCGTCTTTGGCAGAACGCTGCACCACAGTGTCCCCTTGTTGCCATTCTGTCAGCAATCCGACAATCGGCTCATCACAGGCCCCGAATTCTGTCGAGTTCGCGGTAGATACGCCGGCAAGATTACGAGCAGCTTCAACAACGGCCATCTGCATTCCAAAACAAATCCCAAAATACGGAATCTTATTTTCGCGGGCAAATGTCACCGCAGCAATTTTACCTTCTGCGCCGCGCTCACCAAATCCACCTGGCACTAAAATACCATGGACGTTCTCAAGCGCAGTGACCACATCGGATTTCTCACCTTCAAAAACTTCCGAATCAAACCATTCAATTTTGACTTTGACATTATTCGCAAAGCCACCATGCACCAGTGCTTCAATCAAAGACTTATAAGCATCAGGAAGCACCACATACTTACCGACAATAGCGATCCGAACCTCCCCTTCCGGGGCGTTCACATGTTCCATGATCTCATGCCATTTTGAAAGGTCGGGCGTTGTCTCGTGCGGGTCCAGCCCTACACTGCGCAACACTTCATCATCCAAGCCTTCTGCATGGTAATTCAAGGGCACCTCATAGATACTCGACGCATCCAAGGCCTGAATGACGGCCCCTTCCCTAACGTTACAAAACAGGGCAATTTTACGGCGTTCTGAATCCGGTATTTCATGCTCACATCGGCAAACCAGAACATCCGGCTGTATCCCGATGCTACGTAATTCCTTCACGGAATGTTGTGTCGGTTTGGTTTTTAATTCACCTGCAGCCGCAATATAAGGCACCAACGTCAGATGCAGAAAGGTTGCCCTATCTGGCCCCAATTCATTCCCCAGCTGTCGGATCGCCTCCAAAAACGGTAAGCTTTCAATATCCCCGATTGTCCCCCCGATTTCACAAAGCACGAAATCAGCGTCATCAGTATCCGCCAAAGTGAAATTTTTAATGGCATCGGTAACATGCGGAATCACCTGCACAGTCGCCCCGAGATAATCACCACGGCGTTCTTTAGCAATAATGTCCTGATATATACGCCCAGACGTCACATTATCACTTTGACGTGTCGGGACGGCGGTAAAACGCTCATAATGCCCTAAATCCAGGTCCGTCTCGGCCCCGTCATCGGTGACATAAACCTCACCGTGCTGATAAGGACTCATTGTGCCGGGATCAACATTCAAATAAGGGTCAAGCTTGCGAAGGCGGACAGAATAACCGCGGGATTGTAGCAAAGCCCCTAGAGCTGCGGACATCAGTCCCTTCCCTAATGAAGAAACCACACCCCCGGTAATAAAAACAAAACGTGTCATGAGCCGACAAACCCGACTTAGCTATGTAATAAAGTATTCCGCCAGTGCAAAATACAAAGAATGAATATTATGCTCTGGCCTGTGGCCGAAACAAAAAAATTATTGTTCTGAAAATGGAACAGCCGGTGCTTTAGGCAAGACGGGCTCTGTCCGCGGGGCTTCTTCTTCCGTTACAGGCGCATCCAACAAGGAAGCATCAGATGCATCCCGCGTCGCCAAAACTGTAAGAGTTAAGCTTGTGACAAAGAAACATGCCGCCAGAATAGCTGTTGTTCTCGTCAATAAATTTGCTGCGCCACGCGCAGAGACCAAACCGCTTGGCCCACCGCCAATCCCTAAAGCTCCACCTTCAGAATGTTGCAACAAAACCGTCACCACAAGGGCAATAGCAATAATCAAATGGATGACAAGAACAATTTCCTGCATTTTTAGCTCTTAATTTATATATAAAATGGCCCCTAACGGCCACACCGATTGACGTCTTTATACATCATTTCGAACGCTTGGCTAGTCCCCAGAACATGAATAAATACGGTTTATGACGAATATACTTTCAAGATACCCGTAAAGTCATCCGCCCTTAAACTCGCCCCGCCGACTAATGCCCCATCCACATTATCTATCGCCATGAGCGTTCCTGCATTATCTGCCTTGACAGATCCCCCGTAAAGTATTCGTAACTCCTGCCCCCCATGCCCCAAGATTGATGCCAGCTCCTTACGGATCATTTGATGCACATCAGCTACATCTTTGACCTCTGGGACCTTACCTGTTCCTATAGCCCATACCGGTTCATAAGCAATGATTATTTCATTGCCCTTACTTTCAGGAGGAACTGATCCACGGAGTTGTGACGTCACGACGGTTAATGTTTGTCCCGCAACACGTTCTTCTTCACTTTCCCCTACACAGATAATAGGGATAAGCCCTGCCTCTATAGCCGCCTTCGCTTTGGCCTGAACCATTTCATTTGTTTCATTGTGATCGCTGCGCCTTTCGGAATGACCAACAATGACATATTCGCAGCCGACGTCTTTCAGCATCTGCGCGCTAATATCGCCTGTATGCGCGCCAGAGACCGCCATATGACAATCCTGCCCCCCCAGCAATAAGGGTACCTGTCCTTCTGATACAACCGCCTCAAAGTGAGACAGCAACGTTGCGGGGGGACAAACCAACACATCACAGCCCAGCGATACCAAGTCCTGCAGACTGGTCTGTAGCTTAATAATTTCCTGAACAGCATTTTTTAAGCCATTCATTTTCCAGTTACCCGCCACCAAGGGCCTATTGTTTTTTACGATACCCACGTATACCCCTTCATTCTGCCTCACAAACTATGGCTCATGGTCCTATCAAAATACAGCGAAATTAAAAAGACCTAAAGACGATTAAAAAATCAAAAAATACCTGTAAACCATATAGGGTATTGCGGACACCAACGACGCTCTCTATCATGCCCGAAAATATCGCTGTCTTGCCATTTTTATGCATCATAACGTCAGCACAGACATTATCGGATGTTTCAAACCAATCACCTCTTAGGTTTGCACATCCTAACAATTAGGTAGGTTTTCATGCTTAGCTCATTACGCGGTGGCGCAACTTCTTTCTTTGCAATGGTGTTAATTGGTCTTTTGATCGTCAGTTTTGCAATATGGGGTATCGGCGATGTTTTTCGTATGGGCGGCAATACTGATGTCGCACAAATCGGCGAAAAGGCTGTTAAGCCATCGGATTATGCCAGAACGTTTCAGTTGTACTATAACCGTCTCCGGCAACAGTTTGGGGAAGATTTTACCATGGATCAGGCCGTACAGATCGGCTTGGACAAACGGGCTTTGCTGGACGAAGTCACCCGGCAGACCTTTAACGAAGCCGCCAACCAATTGGGTCTGCGCGCAACTGACGACCAAGTTCGGCAGCAAATTCACGAAACACCTGCCTTTCAAGACAGTCTGGGCCAATTCAATAAATTTATCTTTGAACAAAGCATTCGTTACATGGGATATTCTGAAAAGGAGTTCTTGGACATCACACGTACAGATATCACTCGCAATAACCTGATATCAGCGATGACAGACGTCATGAGTGCCTCCCGCTCACAAACAGAGCTGCTTTATAAATTCTACCGCGAAGAACGCCTTGCAAATATTCTAACTGTGCCTGCCTCTTCTATCTCCCTCACCACCGAGCCAAGCACAGATGATTTACTGGCGTATTACGAACAGAATCAGGATAGCTTTATGACCCCTGAATTGCGGGCAGTAACATATGCTATTTTGCAGCCGGAAAATGTTCATAACAACATAGACATCACCGAAGAAGAACTTCGCCAAGCCTATGAAGAACAACCCGACCGCTTCAACACCGCACAAAAACGCAGTATGCGACAATTCGTCCTCCCCACGAAAGCAGAGGCAGAAGACGCTGCGCAGGCCATTGCAAACGGTGAGACATTCGCAAATGTCGCTCAACGCATCGCGGGGCTTAGCGCAGATGATCTGGATTTAGGAGAAAAAACCCAATCTGATTTAGCAGAAGATTTTGACGATGACATCGCAGCAACTGTTTTTTCATTGCAGAAAAATCAGCCGTCCGCTCCTATCGAAGGCCCTTTTGGCTGGCACATTTTCATCACAGATGACATGACAGCGAGTGAGCATCGTCGCTTCGAGGATGTCCGCAGTGTCCTTGCGGCAGAGTTAAAGTCACAAAAGGCTGTGGACAGAATATATGAAATTTCCGCTGAAATAGAGGACGAGCTGGCCGCAGGAACATCTGTCATCGACATAGCCACAAAATTTAATTTGCCCGTACGCAATATTGCCGCCCTAGATGGCGTTGGCCGCGGGGCTAACGGGCAACCCGCACAGAACTTTCCTGATTATATTCCCGGCTTCCTCACGACAGTTTTTTCTATGGATGAAGGCGATGAGCCCCTCATGCATGATTTAGGAGATAACGGATACTATCTTTTATCTGTTGATAAGGTCACACCCGAAACACAACAAAGCTTTGAAGATGTGCGCGAGCTTGTCCAAAATCTCTGGACTGCAGCACAAAAAACAAAAGCTGCAGAAACTCTGGCTAACGACTTGATTGAACAAGCAAAAGAAACTGGTACACCGCTTAATGACTTGAATTCAAAGGTCAATAAAGGACAATTCACTTCCCTTTCATTGCGTCGCGATTCAACTATGGAAGATACTGGCTTGGCCCAAGAATTAAAACAGGCCCTTTTCACCGCTGACGTTGGCTCTATTCTTTCCCTGAACGCGCCTAATGGTGATGGTTTTGTCATCTTAAAAATTGCAGAATCGACATTAGGCAAACCGGAAAGCGATCCTCAGGGGCTCAGTGAAATGCAAAACCAACTTAAAATAGCGCTTACAAATGACGCTCTTAGCAGTTACCAAAATTACTTGGTTAAAACATTACCCGTTATCATCAACGGGCCTGTGGCACAGCAGGTCATCGACCAGATGGTCACCCGTGACCAATAGCCATAGCCTATGATAGGCACTACAAGTAAACAGAAGCAAATTAGCCAAGCGCCATTTTTACATCGTGAAATAAAGTGAAAACATGACCCCTTCGCCTGATTTTGACAGTTTTGCACAATCCTATAATCAAGGGCAGGCCCAAATCATCTGGACATCTCTAGTCGCGGATCTGGAAACGCCTATTTCTGCTTTTCTGAAACTTGCCGATGAAAAGAATTATAGTAGCTTATTGGAATCCGTCGAAGGAGGTGCCATCCGCGGGCGCTACTCTTTTATTGGCTTAAAGCCTGACTTAGTTTGGCGGTGTCACGGCAAACAAGCCGAAATAAATCGTAATGCCTTATATGATAGTGAAGAATTTGTCGCCGAAGGAAAAACCACATTAGAAAGCCTTCGCGACCTTCTCGCTGAATCCCACATTTCTTTGCCGGATGACATGCCACCTATGTCAGCTGGTATGATCGGATATATGGGATATGATACGGTGCGGCTCATTGAAAAACTGGAGAACATCCCAGAAGATAATCTGCATTGTCCCGACGGCATGTTTATGCGCCCAACCATCATGGTTGTCTTTGATTCCGTTAAAGACATGCTGACAATTGTCACACCTGTACGTCCACAATCCGGCGTTGATGCTAAAGCAGCATATCTTCGTGCGCAGGAAAGACTGAACGATATAGAACATCAGCTTTCCATGCCATTAAAGATTTTGTCCCATGACACCCAAAATCTTGCCGATATGGAAGAACCTACCTCAAATGTAGGAAAAGAACGCTTCTTCGATATGGTTAACCGCGCAAAAGAATATATTGCGGCAGGCGATATCTTTCAGGTGGTACTATCACAGCGTTTTTCTGCGCCATTTGCGCTACCCCCATTTGCACTATACCGGGCCCTGCGACGGACAAACCCATCACCCTTTATGTATTATCTAAATTTTAGAGACTTTAATGTCATTGGATCCAGCCCCGAAATTCTGGTCCGCCTTCGCGATGATGAAGTGACTATACGGCCCATTGCCGGAACCCGTCCCCGCGGAAGCACGGCCGAAGAAGATCGGGAATTAGCCAATGACTTGTTGGCTGATCCCAAAGAGCTTGCCGAACATTTAATGCTCTTGGATTTAGGCCGCAACGATGTTGGGCGCGTCTCAAATGTTGGTACTGTACGTGTAACCGATAAAATGATTATCGAATATTATTCCCATGTCATGCATATCGTTTCTAACGTTGTTGGTGAAATAAATCCTACATATGATGCGCTAGATGCCTTGGGAGCCGGCTTTCCAGCGGGCACCGTCAGCGGCGCACCAAAAGTTCGCGCCATGGAAATCATCGATGAGCTAGAGGTTTCAAAGAGGGGTATCTACGCTGGCACCGTTGGTTATTTCTCCGCAAATGGCAGTATGGATACATGTATCGTGTTAAGGACCGCTATTGTCAAAGAGGGTACGATGTATGTTCAGGCCGGTGCTGGAATAGTCACCGATAGCGTGCCGGAAAGCGAATTCCAGGAATGCCGGGCAAAGGCCCGGGCCCTCTTCCACGCAGCGGGGGAAGCCATCCGCTTTGCCAACACGGCACGCCGGGGGCAATAAAGGTCGGTTTTTAACAGAAAGCTCAGTAGCATACACTTAGTGACATAACCTTAAGTGAATATATGGAAAGCTACCTTTTTATAACTGGTCCTATTTGAACAGACCTAACCGATGAAAACAGAAACGCCTATTTCTGTACAACCTCGATAGCTCCCCCTCCATAGCGAAGTTCGATAAGACGGCTAAGCGGTACTAATTTAATACCTTTCGTCTCTAATTTAGACAGCCAATCTTCCACAACAGCAATCGTTTCCGGATAAGGATGGCCTATTCCAATCGCTTCACCGCGTCGTATTGCCAGTGCTTCCAGTTTTTCTAACTGACGGCGTATCGCCGCGGGGCTACGACTATTATCTAAAAAGACATCGCGCTGTATCACTGGCACCGCATATTCTGCTGCTAATTTCGGACCTACACTTCTGCCTGATGTCCGGGAATCAAGAAAAAACACACCCTCCCTTGCCAGGGCCTCAAAAACGGGGCGCATCAGACTTTCCTTCTCTGTAAAAAGGCTCCCCATATGGTTATTAATGCCCACAAACCCCCGAAAGCGGCTAAGATTATACTCAATGTAATGTCGCAATTCTTCCGGCTGCATATGCGTGAGCAAAGCACTCGGCCCGGGGTCGGCACCTGTATTCTTTGGCTCCATGGGTAAATGCACCATTAATTCATGCCCTCTCGACCATGCCTCGCTTGTCTGTGCAGGTAAAGCCTTAGCGTAAGGCAGATAGGATAAAGTCAACGGCCCCGGTAGTCGCACCATTTTCTCTGATAACTGTCGCGCTATGCCCATATCATCTATAACCAACGCAATCTTGGGCTCATTCCTCTCCACATCAGAACCCACAGCAAATCTCTGCCATTTTGGTTCCCTTACGCGCGATAAGGGAGGCACAGACAAAACTTGTTCCTGGATACTTTCTATCTCTTCCTCCCGAACAAGTTTAGAAAGCTGATGGTCAGGCACCACCTCTATGTCCTTCACAAGCGTGGAATCGATCGCAGATTTTTCGCTGTTTAATGTTTTTGCGGCTTGGCCGGACATGCTTCCCCATACGCCCCCAATAGCAACACCCACAATCAAGACATAACCACACATCATCAGATGTTTGATGACATTTCTCCCCCCTGATGTGCCACGCGCCTTTGGGACACCAGCGATAATTTCATTCTTACGGCTCACGTAATGTCCTGTCTTTCATTCCAATCATCACCATGGTCGTCTTCGTGTATATAGCGGTGCATCACCGCTGCCCCCACGGAATCCCCCCAGACATTAATCGTTGTCCGGAAACGATCAAGGAACCAGTCAACCGCTAATAGCAGCCCTATTCCCTCCATTGGCAAGCCAACAGAACGTAATACGATCACCATAGTAATAAGTCCTGCTTCAGGGATACCAGCCGCACCAACCGCCGCCAAAGTCGCAGTGACAAAAATCACCGCCTGCTGTCCCATGCTGAGATCTATACCATAGGCCTGAGCAATAAACATAGCCGCGACAGCCTCATACAGGGCCGTTCCATCCATATTCACTGTACTACCCAAAGGCAAAACAAAACGTACGGAACGATCGCTAACCCCTGCCTCACGCGCGCATTCCATTGTTAATGGCAACGTAGCAGAAGAGCTCGCGGTGCCAAATGCCGTCAATAAGGCCCGCATCATAGATAACAAATACCCAACCCCACGCCGGGCCAAAACCATCAACAAAAAGAATAAGACCATAAAATGGATAGCTAAACCCGTTATCACCGTAACGACATACAGTCCAACAGCCTGGATCTCTGCCCAAAACGCCTCACCACCGCCCGCTTGCCCCAAACGCGTTGCAACCAATGCAAAAATACCGAAAGGGGCAAAATACATCACCCATGTAACCAACATCATCATGGCTTCATTAATGCCATTAAACAGATCAAGGACCGGCCGCCCCTTTGCA
Organism: Kordiimonas sp.; assembly: GCA_002700365.1. GTDB lineage: Bacteria > Pseudomonadota > Alphaproteobacteria > Sphingomonadales > Emcibacteraceae. The sequence continues at coordinate 490,655 of PADB01000012.1, forward strand.
CCCAAAGTGCTAACAGCAGCCCCAAAAAGAATGGCAAAAAAGATAATGGGCAGCAATTGTGTTTCTGCCGCAGATGCAATTAAATTCGGCGAAATCAGCATCAGGACAATGTCACTTGCACCGATGTCTTTTTTCTCTGTAATCCGCTCTGTCAATTCAGGTGCGGTGAATTCCAGTCCACTTCCAGGCGCAATAATATTGACGACAATCATTCCTGTCAGCACTGCCAAAGCCGTTGTCGATGTATAAAACAGTAATGTCCCTCCGCCTGTGCGCCCTAGCCGCCTGACATCCCCCAAAGACGCAATCCCCGTTATAACCGCTGCGATAACCAACGGGATAATCATCATTTTTAAGGCATTTAGAAATAAGGTTCCAATCCATGAAATAATCAGGACCTTCTCACCCCATATACCCCCGGCGAAAATTGCGGCAATCACAGCAATAATAATTCCATAAAGTATATAGACGGCATGTTTATGTGACATTTTGATATGACATGCGCACATGTCCCCCTTGAACCGGTAATCTTTTTCCTGTCAGGCTAGACTATCAGTAAATATAGTATGGCAGAAGATGTAAAGGTCATGTAAAAGAGATAAAAAATAAGACACATAACGATCAACAAAATCTAGCAGAAGTTGTATGTTTCTCCTTATCGATAATTATGACAGTTTCACCTATAACCTCTATCATTATCTAGGGGAACTGGGCGCCAAGGTTGACGTCAAACGCAATGACCAGATTACTGTGGATGACGCATTATCCATGAAACCGGAAGGTATAATCCTATCTCCCGGCCCCTGCACCCCTGATGATGCAGGCATATGCCTCGACCTTGTGACCGCTGCGTCAGAAAAGAAAATCCCATTAATGGGTGTATGTCTTGGACACCAGTCCATTGGTCAGGCATTCGGCGGCAAGGTTGTCCGTGCGCCTGTCTTAATGCATGGAAAGGTCAGTCATATACACCATAATGACACCAGCCTTTTTAAGGGCTTAAATACACCCTTCAGGGCAACTCGCTACCATTCCTTAATAGTGGAACGTGATAGCCTGCCCGACTGCCTGAATATCACCGCATGGACTGAAGACGGCCTTATAATGGGGCTTTCACATAAAGAACTGAATATTCATGGTGTACAATTCCACCCGGAAAGTATTGAATCCCAATACGGCCATGCCTTACTGAATAATTTTATCCATTTGGCTCAGGATGACACATGACATCAGACTTAAAACCCACCCTACAGCTAATTGCCGATGGACATCATCTGACACGTGAACAATCACGCGATGCCTTTGAAATTATTATGCGCGGTGATGCCAATGAAGCCCAAATCGGGGCTTTCCTCATGGGGTTACGAATGCGCGGAGAAACAGTCGACGAAATTACAGGTGCAGTAGAGGTCATGCGGAGCAAAGCGATCAGCATCAAAGCACCTGAAAATGCCATTGACCCTGTAGGCACTGGTGGCGATGCCCATGGCACGTATAATATTTCCACTACAGTTGCCATTGTCCTTGCAGCTTGTGGTGTTCCTGTCGCAAAGCACGGTGGCCGTGCTGTCTCGTCCAAATCTGGTTCAGCCGATGTATTAGAAAGCCTTGGCATCAACCTTGAGCTAGAAAGGCCTGTTATTGAGGAAGGACTAAGAACGCTGAACATCGGCTTCTTCCTCGCCACACGCCACCATAATGCTATGCGACATGTCGCCCCCACACGCGCGGCACTGGGTATGCGGACGATCTTTAATTTACTGGGCCCCCTGACGAACCCTTCCGGGGCCAAACGAAATCTTATCGGCGTATATGATAAAAAGTGGCTAAAACCTCTGGCTACTGTCTTAGCCCAACTCGGATCAGAACACGTATGGGTTGTACATGGCAGCGATGGTCTGGATGAATTGACGACTACAGGTCCCTCTTATGTTGTCGAATACAAAAACGGGCAATTTACTGAATTTGAAGTCCATCCCGAACAACTTGGCCTGCCATTAGCCCAACTGGATAACATCAAGGGCGGGGATGCAGCTCATAACGCGGCTGCTATGCGGGACCTCTTTGCTGGAAGCCCTTCGGCGTATCGCGATATTGTGATTTTGAATAGTGCCGCCGCACTTGTGGTAGCTGGTAAGGTTAACAGCCTTGAGGATGGAATGATTGCCGCCGCCGAAGCTATAGAGACTGGAGCCGCCCTGCAAAAACTACAACAATGGGCCTCATACACGCAAAGTCACGCACAATAGGCCCATGTGAATTGAAGAAATTTTATGCCAAACACACTCGAAAAAATCTGTTCTGATAAACGCGATCATGTTGCTAACTGCAAAAGGCAAACCCCTTTGTCAACATTGGAGCAACAAGTCAATAGTGCTACCCCACCACGTGGCTTTTATAATGCCCTAAAAAATGCGCTTGCAGAAAAGCGTTATGGCCTGATTTGTGAAATTAAAAAGGCCAGTCCGTCTAAAGGCTTGATACGAGAAGATTTTAATCCTCCTGTGCTGGCAAAAGCCTATGAAGATGGCGGTGCGACTTGCCTCTCAGTCCTAACTGATGTGTCTTATTTCCAAGGACGGGATGACTTCCTTATCTCAGCGCGCAATGCCGTCTCTCTGCCCTGCTTACGTAAAGATTTTATGATCGATACATATCAAGTCACAGAAGCCCGCGCCTTAGGTGCTGACTGTATCCTCATTATAATGGCGGCATTAGAAGACAGCCTCGCACAAGAATTAGAAGATGCCGCTTTCCACTATGGTATGGATGTTTTGATCGAAGTTCATAATGCCGATGAACTGGAAAGAGCCCATAAATTAAAAAGCCCCATGATCGGCATCAACAACCGTAATCTCAAGACCTTTGAAACAACCTTGCAAACGACCATAGACTTGACCCCCCATGTGGAAAAAAATCGAATGGTCATTGGAGAAAGTGGCCTCTTTACACCAGAAGACCTGGCTTTGCTAAAGACCGCAGGTGTCAATAGCTTCCTCATTGGTGAATCCCTCATGCGCCAGGACAACGTAAGCGCAGCGACACGCCACCTACTTGAGGGCACAATATGACAGAACAAAAGCCCCTATCCCATATCGGTGACGATGGAAAAGCCCGCATGGTTGACGTCAGCAAAAAGGCGGAAACTCACCGCATAGCTACAGCCAAAGGCCGCATCTATATGCAGCCTGAAACATTAAACCTTATTCAGGACGGCGGCATGGCCAAAGGGGATGTCTTTTCCGTTGCCCGCATCGCCGGGATTATGGCGGCCAAGCAAACAGGTACACTTATCCCTCTCTGCCATCCATTACCTCTGCAAAACATCCAGATTGATTTCACTCTCAACCACGATGAAAACTACATAGAGATTACGGCAAGTGCCAGCCTGGTGGGCCGCACCGGTATAGAAATGGAAGCCCTTAGTGCTGTTAGCATTGCAGGCCTCACTATTTACGATATGTGTAAGGCGGCGGATAAAACAATGAAGATCAGCGATATCCGTTTGACATACAAGTCCGGGGGGAAGTCGGGTATTTTTCAAGCGGATTAACCTGTTTTTTTTCACATCACGCGTTTAACAGGAAATGCCGTATAATGGATAACGCGGATTAATATTGTTGTATGGCCGTCGCCATGGAAATTGGTGTAAATATATCATCTTAGTCTGCGGCAATGATCATTGATCCTAAAAGGGAATATCATGTCAAAAGCATCTTTGCTTAACGTAGATACAGCACTATCGCAAATGCTGGGCCGCCTCTCCCCTATTGGCACAGAAGTCATCCCCACGACAGAAGCACTGGGGCGCGTCACACGTACCAAGATACGTGCCAACCTTTCACAACCGCCTTTTCATGCGTCTGCTATGGATGGCTATGCCGTTCGTCACGAAGACATACAAAACTTGCCTGCTACCTTAACAGTTATTGATGAAATTCCTGCGGGTGTTATCCCGACGAAATCTATAACCACCGGGCAAGCCATGCGTATCTTTACAGGAGCCCCCCTTCCCGACGGTGCCGACACCGTCATAATGCAGGAAAGCACTACCTCTACAGGACAACACGTCACTATCCATAAGGGTGCTGATCTGGGGTGCAATATACGACGATGTGGCAATGATTTTGCAAAAAACGAAATGCTTATTGCCGACGGGCATTATCTGCAACCGCGGAATTTGGGCCTTATTACAGCCGCCAATGTCCCTCATGTGACCGTTACACGAAAACCACGCGTAGCTTTATTAGCTACTGGTGACGAACTGGTGCCTCTGGGCCAACCAGCGGGTCCCGGTCAGATCGTTAGCTCAAATACTATCCTGCTCACTGCCTTGCTCAATGCACAGGGAGCAGACGTAATTGATCTTGGCATCGCCCCTGATGATGAGGACGGCCTCCGTATCATGAGCCGCGATGTTCGCGATGTTGATCTGTTTGTCACAATTGGCGGGGCCTCTGTCGGCGACCATGACTTAGTCCAAAAAGTACTCAAAGGTGAAGGTCTAGACGTTGACTTCTGGCGCATTGCAATGAAACCCGGTAAGCCGCTCATTTTTGGACACTTCCGCGACATTCCTATGCTGGGCCTTCCCGGCAATCCAGCCTCAGCATTTGTTTGTGCACTTATTTTTCTCTTACCCGCCTTGTTCAAAATACAAGGTCGCATGGATACCTCCTTACCCATCCATTACTATCCTTTAGCACACGACTTGCCTGAAAACGGCCCCCGTCAGGATTATAAACGCGGCCAACTACACCCAAGTGTAGATGGTCACGCAGTCGTTCACACGGCGGCGCAACAGGATAGCGCAAAACTATCTGTTGTTTCAGCCGCCGATTGTCTTGTGATCCGTCCGCCCCATGCGCCCGCCGTCGTCGCCGGCACCATGGTCCCCGTTATTCCATTTGACGATCTCATATAGTTCTTGACATACGCGACAGAAAATACGAACATAAAAAGAACAAAAGAGGAATTATAATACAACATATGGCAAATTAAGATGCTCACCCGCAAACAACATGACCTGCTGATTTTAATTAACGACCGCCTGCAACAAACCGGGGTCGCCCCCTCTTTCGAAGAAATGAAAGATGCTGTTGGGTTAAAATCAAAGTCCGGCATTCATCGTCTTATTAACGCCTTGGAAGAACGCGGTTTTATTCGCCGCCTTCCTAACCGGGCTCGCGCTTTGGAAGTTCTACGTCTTCCCGATGCGGACACATCATCCGCCCAAAACCACACTCCCTTATCATCAGATTCTGCGGATATTTTACGTCCGGCTTTTGGGTCCTCGCCGCAACCAGTGGCCTCAACGCCAGCCCATGCAGCAACACATGTAGAAATCCCTCTCCACGGCCGCATTGCAGCAGGCACACCCATTGAAGCCCTGGAACAAGTTGAAACCATTGATGTGCCGGCAAGCATGATTGGCAGCGGGCCTCATTATGCACTAACCGTCGATGGTGACTCTATGGTCGAAGCCGGCATTTTGGATGGTGATACTATTGTCATCCGTCAATGTAATACGGCCAACGATGGCACTATTATCGTTGCCTTGGTCGATGGCGAAGAAGCAACTCTTAAAACTCTTCGCCAGTCAGATGGACGTATCTTATTAGAACCGGCCAATCGTGACTACCAAACACAAATTTACCGCCCTGAGCAGGTGCAAATCCAAGGGAGACTTGTTGGTCTGCTTCGCCAATATCACTAGCTTACTGGCAAAAACCCCACCTGAACATTTTCGTTTCGCAGCCATAATACGAAATATTAATAACGGTGATTAGCCCATGGCCAATCACCGCGGGTGTCCTTCACCGTTTTCCACTCTATATGGTATGGCCCTTTGGGCGTGTGCGTTATCCATAAAGCATATGAGCCGTTTTGGCGAAAATCATTGAGACCCAAAACCAATTGCGGCTGCTGACACAATTCCTTTGGAACATAGAAAGAGGCAATGACAACCGCTGTTTTTGCACAATCTTCCACCATGCCATCCATCTCTGACGTAAAAGCCACGGATACTCCTTTGACATTCATGATGCAGCCCAGGTTATCGCAACGATAACCATTATTATGAACTAATTGCGCAGGCTCCTCTTGTCCCGCCTTACGCACCCAATCGCGTACTACTCTCTTCTGTCGGGCCGCCTGCGGTGAAAATTCTAGGGCTCCTGTCCCATCTCGCACAGCATAAAGTGTTCCTTTTGTTCCTATCAGGATATCGCTTGCATGCTTTTTTGGCAGTAGAGCTAACACTGTTAAAGCAACAACACACCCTAAATAGCGCGCTTTCCCTCGCCATAAACACAGCCATAAACCCGCAAAAATAATAATCAAAAATGTTATGAAAGACGGACTTTCATAAACCCCGGTTGCCCCGGGAAGCCCCGCAACCCAACTTGCCGTACTTATAATGATCTCAATACCGAATTTCAGAATGGGTATAATTACCCCTTCCATCTGCAGGGGATATAACAAACACAACATAAGAAGGCATGGCATAACCCAAAACACCATGATGGGCATCGCAATCGCATTTGCCAATAAACCGTAATGTGCCAGAATGTTAAAGTGATACAGCGTGATGGGGGCCAGCGCCATTTCCGCGACAATTGTCGTACCTAAAACAGCCAGCACATAAAACGCAAGCTTATCCCCCCACCCCCGGCCAAGCCACCATGACTTCATCCGACGCTCAAATTGGCTATAGATTGCTATCAGGGCTGTCACTGCTGCAAATGACATTTGAAAACTGACCGATAAGATGGACTCCGGCCAGATAAGCAGTATCACAGTAGCGGCAACTGCCACGAGCCTTAATGTCATTGCCCGACGATCCAGGACCACAGCGCATAGAACAATGCCTGCCATAATAAAAGCCCGAACCGTTGGCAAGGAGGCTCCACTGACTAACAAATATGCCAACCCACCAGCCATAGCCACTATCGCAGCAACTTTTTTAATATGTAAAGTGAGAGCTAATGAAGGAAGTGCTGCCATCGCTGCCCTAGAGGCAAAAAATATTGCGCCAACCATAAGCCCCATATGCAAACCTGATATCGCTAATAAATGCGCCAACCCCGCATGACGTAAATCAGTCACCACATATTGTGGTATCTCACCCCGCAATCCTGTTAGCAATGCCACCATAACAGTTCCGGCAGTAGAACCGCCCGCCTGTGCCAGTAATCGTGCTGATATATCTAATCGCCACTGATATAAACGCGGCCTAAAATTATGATTTGGGGCGGATGCCATGATCTCTATAGGTGCTTTTGCATAGCCCACGCCCCCTACTCCAGAAAACCACAGCGCACGGGCATAGTCATATCCACCGGGCATGGAAGGGGCGGGCAAGGAATGCAGCCCCGCTGCTAGTCTGACCTTGTCCCCTATCCGTAGTTCATCCCTTATCCACTGCGGGCGAACACGTATCCTCAGTGCCTCTAACCCGCTTTGATAAGTATCTCCTTTATGTGATGAAAACGCAGGAGATCGTATATACAAATGCTGCCCCCCATCTTCATAACGCACAATCTTTTCGACTATTCCATGAACAATCACATGGGGCATATCCCGGGCTAGAATAGGGGTTGCCAACACAGCAACCCGGATGTGAGCGGCTAAAGCCCCTAATATCATCAACATTATTGCCAGCAACAGATAACCGCATGGCTGCGACCAAAGACGTCCCCGCAGCAGCCAACCTATTGCTGCACCCGCGAATAATAACACTGATAGTATGGCAAAAACATAAAGAGGCGGTCCCCCGCCGCTAAGGAAAAAGCAGCCAATACCCGCTGCGATAAAAACAGGAATCCATAAAACAAATGATGTACTGCTATCCGCAAAGAAAGCTCTGATTCTCGCGTAAGGCATCACACTTTCAGTTCTTACTCTGCATTTTGTATAAAACCCCCATAAACAGACATAACCTTATCCGTTGATACTCTATCATAATACCGAAACAAATCAGTTGAACAGCGTTAAGAATTGACAGCCGCCCCCCCAGTTTCTATGTTGCAGTGCAAGCAACAAAGTAAAAAATAATAAAAGGCAACGCGATAAGCATGACCCCAGTGCCCACAAAAATGATTACACGTTTCGCACCGTCTCCTACGGGTTTTCTGCATATTGGGGGCGCGCGCACTGCACTTTTCAATTGGCTTCTGGCCCGTCATTTTGGTGGTCAATTTCTATTACGCATAGAAGATACTGATCGCAAAAGGTCAACGCAGGAAGCTGTGGATGCCATATTAGAAGGTATGTCGTGGCTAGGTTTGGACCACGATGGGGACATCGTCTACCAATATAGCCGCCGCGAACGCCATGTAGAAATAGCTGAACAGCTTTTGGCAATGGGCCACGCCTACTATTGTTATTGTACACCGGAAGAGCTAACGGAAATGCGTGAAACCGCACGCGCAGAGGGACGACCGATCCGTTACGATGGGCGTTGGCGGGACCGTTCCCCAGCCGACGCGCCCCCCAATACACCTCCCGTTATACGTTTCAAGTCACCACGTGATGGAGAAACCCTTATTACCGATCTGGTTCAGGGGGATGTTCGTGTTAACAACAATGAATTGGATGACATGGTACTGCTGCGGGCCGACGGCAGCCCGACTTACATGTTATCTGTTGTTGTCGATGACCATGATATGGGCATAACCCACATTGTTCGTGGCGACGATCATCTCACAAACGCCTTCCGGCAAAAGCAGATATTCATCGCTCTGGGCTGGGATATTCCCGAATATGCCCATATTCCTTTGATTCATGGCAGTGACGGCGCAAAACTATCCAAAAGACATGGTGCACTTGGTGTGGACGCCTATCGTGATATGGGCTACCTCCCCGAAACACTCCGTAATTACCTGCTAAGGCTCGGCTGGGCCCATGGCGATGACGAAGTTATTACCAAAGAACAAGCAATTGAATGGTTTTCAGTTGAAGGAATTGGCAAATCACCATCACGCTTTGATATGGCCAAACTGGACCATCTTAACGGGCTTTACATGCGTGACATTGCCAGCAATCACAGATTGTTGGATGTTATGCTCCCAAAAATTGAAGCTATTGTTGGCCATAATCTGTCCGCCGCGGATAAAGAATTAATCATAAAAGCAATTGATGGCTTGAAACTCAGGGCCAAAAACATCAATGAACTTGCACAAAGTGCCGCATTTTATGTCGCGAAACGCCCTCTTGTGATGAATGAGAAAGCGCTAAACCTACTAGATAAAGAAGACTCCCGCCTAAATCTCGCAACCTTATTGCCTGTATTGGAACGTCAGGCTGATTGGCAGGAAGGTGCTATAGAGGCTGCTGTTAAAGATTTTGTAGAAAAAGAGGCACTTAAACTGGGTAAAGTTGCCCAGCCTCTCCGTGCTGCACTTACAGGGTCGAATTCATCGCCGGGAATCTTTGAAGTCCTTGAATTACTTGGCAAGGAAGAGAGCATCGCCAGAATTAAGGACCAATTATTGTAATTTTGAATTATTTTAAACAGTAGCCAAATTATCAATTGCCTGAACAGGACAACAGGCCTTATAAAGTAGCCAACGTAAACAGACTTCGGCAGATAAACAAAAAAGCCATACGGCATAGAAAACTGCCCTAAGCGTAGAAAGGATGCGGATTCATGACAACGACTGGAAAGACGACCTCCTCGGATGTTGCAAAACTTACCATAGGAGACAAAACAGCCGAATTTCCCATCTACAAAGGAGTCGCTGGCGAAGATGTTATAGACGTCCGTACATTATACAAAGAAACCGGGATGTTCACCTATGATCCTGGCTTCACTTCTACAGCAAGCTGTGATTCAGATATTACATATATTGACGGTGAAAAAGGTATTCTCCTTCACCGTGGCTATCCTATTGAACAACTCGCAGAAAAAAGTGACTTTATGGAAGTCTCCTATTTGTTGCTTCACGGCCATTTGCCTAATGCCGCTGAAAAAGACAAATTTGTACGCGACATCACATACCACACTATGTTGCATGAGCAACTCAACCGCTTTTTCTCCGGTTTCCGTCGTGATGCACACCCGATGGCCATTATGGTCGGCGTCATGGGGGCGATGTCCGCCTTCTATCATGACAGCACAGACGTCACCGACCCGCAACAGCGTAAGGTTGCCTCTTATCGCATGATTGCGAAGATCCCAACGATCGCCGCAATGGCCTATAAATACTCTGTCGGTCAGCCCTTCGTTTATCCGCGAAATGACCTCAGCTACGCGGAAAACTTCTTGTATATGACGTTTGGTGTGCCGCAGTGCGAAGAATGGGTTAACAACCCGATTATCGCTGATGCAATGGATAAAATATTTATCCTCCATGCAGACCACGAACAAAATGCGTCAACCTCTACTGTACGCCTTGCCGGTTCATCTGGCGCCAACCCTTTTGCATGTATTGCTGCTGGTATTGCCTGTCTTTGGGGGCCTGCCCATGGTGGTGCCAATGAAGCTTGCCTGAATATGCTGCAAGAAATTGGAAGCACAGAGAACATTCAGGAATATATCGCCAAAGCAAAAGACCCGAATGACCCGTTCCGTCTCATGGGCTTTGGTCACCGTGTGTATAAAAACTTTGACCCACGGGCTACCGTCATGCGCAAAACAGCACATGATGTTCTTGCTGAACTAGGCATCACCAACGATCCTCTACTTAACGTAGCAATGGAACTGGAAAAAATCGCACTGGAAGATGAATACTTCATCTCCAAGAAGCTTTATCCCAATGTGGACTTCTATTCTGGCATTATTTTAAAAGCTATTGGCTTCCCAACAGAAATGTTCACTGTTCTGTTCGCTCTTGCGCGTACTGTAGGCTGGATCGCACAGTGGAACGAAATGATTAGCGACCCATCGCAACGCATTGGTCGCCCTCGTCAGCTATATACCGGTAATGCAAAGCGCGACTTTATACCCCTAGAAGATCGCTAGAACACAGATAGACATACTAAAATTAAAAAGCCCGGCAATATAGAATGCCGGGCTTTTATTTTATTACCTATTCTTGCAGACTTTGAAATATCTAGCGACGCTCAATTAACTCGATAGCATAGCCATCTGGATCACGGACAAAAGCAATCACGGTCTGACCATGCTTCATTGGCCCCGGCTCGCGTGTGATCTCCACGCCGTCCGCCTTCAACTCTTCACATATATTATAAATATCATGCACCCCTAATGCGATATGACCATAACCATTACCCAGCTCATAATCTTCTGTCTGGTCCCAATTGTATGTTAATTCGATCACGGTATTGTTTTCCTCTGCACCATAACCGATAAACGCCAGCGTAAATTTCCCTCCCGGGTAATCTTTCTGGCGCAATAGTTTCATCCCCAGCTTATTGCAATAAAAGTCCAGTGATCTTTGTAAATCGCGCACACGTAACATCGTGTGCAAAAAACGAAATTTTTCATCGGGCATCTATTTTCCCTTCATCAAAAAAAGCCGTTACGAAGAACGGCTTTCTATCACTATCACAGATGTAAATAGCTGCTATCATACTGCTATCATTGCTGAAAACGTAGCCTCTGTTGCGACCGCGCCATCGACCCGGCCTTCTCCTTTGAAACGCCAGACATTACCGCGTTGACGTTCTTTGGTGACATGCAATTCTAATTGGTGTCCCGGCTCAACGGGTTTACGAAAGCGCACCCCGTCTACAGACATAAAGTAAACCAACTTACCTTCTGCTTCTTCACCTAAGGTATGCACAACTAAAGTTGCCGCTGCCTGTGCCATCGCTTCTACGATCAACACACCAGGCATAATGGGACGTTCAGGAAAATGCCCTTGAAAGAAAGGCTCGTTAATAGTGACATTTTTAATGCCAACGGCTGATTCCCCAGGAACAATATCAACCAGGCGATCTATCAATAACATTGGATAACGGTGCGGAATTAATTCCATAATTCGCATCACATCTAATGTATCAAGATCAGTTTTCACTTCCTCTGTCATAAACTTTACCGCCTCTTATTTTCATAAGCCTTCCTCTCACAGGGGCTTATGAGCATTTCCAAGCTTATCTTCTAACTAAATAACAGGAAAACAAAAGAATACCAAGGCCATAACCCCAAAGTTTCTGGGATTATGGCCAAATAATCACTGCGCTTCTTCTGTTATCCAAAGTCAAAGGTCCAGAAAACGCTTATTCAATAACTTCTACTTTAACCGTTGGCAAAACCTGGTCTAGCTGCTCGATAACCTCTGTCGTCACGTCTAAGCCAGGGGCCTGCTCAATCACCAGGCTTTTATCCATAATCAACGTGGCTTTATGTTTTGCCAGAATTTTTTGATAAATAGGCTTCAAAGCACGTTGTAATTCAGCACTCGCTTTACGTAAGGCAACTTCCAGTCGACTGTTTTTTTCCTGAATTTCCCGCTGTACCGCCATAACCTTTTGACGCCATGCTTGCTCCTGCGCCTTAAACGCATTTGGTTCCATCACAGGACGCTTTGTCTGCAGGTCCTGTTCTTCCTGACGTAGGCTTTCCTCTTTTTTTGTCACCTGCGCTTGGAATTCCTGACGAATAGCATCCAGTTGCCGGGTGATATCTTTACCCGCGGCTGAATCACGCCGGATTTTTTGTGTATCAATTGTGGCAATAACTGCACTTGGGAGAGCCTGAGCTTCGGCAGAATATAATGTTGTCACGGCCATAACCATGGCCATTAAAGCTATAATTTTTTTCATCTTACGTTCCATTAAAATCTTGTTCCGATGTTAAATTGGAAGAATTCAGTTTCATCCGTATCTTGTTTTTTAAGTGCCTTTGCAAAATCAAGGCGGAATGGCCCAAATGGCGAACTCCATGAAATTCCCACACCCACAGATACACGTGGCGATGCTGTATCTCCGCGGATGACATGCGTCACGGCAGGATTAAAGTCATCCGGTAAGGAATCTGGTTCATCAAGGGTGAATAATGCCCCCACATCAACATAGGTACTCACCTCAATACCCAGCTCTTTCGCCCCGGAACCTAACGGCACAAATAACTCAGCACCACCTTTGTAATAACTATTGCCCCCTAAGGATTCCAGAGGATCATCTGCCAAGGCCAGACTGGTATTACGGTCCTTCGGACCAACGCCAGCCTGACTAAAGCCACGCATACGCGGGCCACCCAGGAAAAAGCGATCATTAATACGAATATCTTTGCCAATCCCCAGAAGATGACCGCCTTGCGCATTAAAATTCAATACCCATTCACCAAAAACAGGGATATAGAAATCATATGTCAGGCTGTTGCGTAAATAACTTACATTACCGCCTACACCTGCAAAATCCTGATTGAAAACAATACGTTGTCCCGAAGATGGTCTCTGGCGATTATCTAACTGATCGAACACCAGGCCATAGCCAACGGAAGAGGTGGTAAAGCGGCCCTCTGAATCATTAAGATAAGGGCTTGTGCGTTGAAAGGCACTTTCCACCTTATCACGCCGCAAATTATAGCGCAGGCTCATCACAACATATTCTGTGACCGGGAACGCTCCTCGAACACCGAAGCCATATGATTCCTGCTTGTAACCGCTTTCTTCATATTCTGTCTCACGGGCATATAAATCAATACCCGCAACAACTGGCTTATCCATGAAATACGGCTCTGTAAAACCAAGGTCGACTTCAGTACGCTCGCTGGACAATCTAAAGCCCAATCTTAAATCCTGGCCGCGTCCCAATAAATTACGTTCACGAATGCTGAAATCAAATAAGAAGTTTTCATTACTGGAAAAACCTGCGCCTACAGACAATTCACCCGTTGATTGTTCTTCAACAGTGACATTAATGACAGTCTTATCATCAGAAGAACCCTCAACCTGCTCCAGTTCTGCCTCTTTAAAGAAGCCGAGTGCTTTTACACGTTGGCGTGAGCGGCGCATGTGTGCTGTATTAAAAGCATCACCTTCAACCAGTCTCATCTCCCGCCGGATAACCTCGTCCAATGTTCTTACATTGCCCTGAATATCGATGCGTTCAACATAGACGCGCGGGGCCTTATCAATAATATAGGTTAGGTTAACAAGCCGCTCTTTACGGTCGCGACGCACACGTGGGCGAATATCAACGAAGGCATACCCTTTTAAGCCCGCCACATCGGTTAAACGTTCAACCGTGTTGTCTATCATCTTTGCATTGTATTTCTTGCCAGTCTTTGTCGTCACCTTATCCATTAGCTCATCTGCTTTCAGGTCACGTATCTGGCTTTCAATCTGGACCTCACCAAACTTATAAAGCTCACCTTCTTCCACACTAATATTGATGAAGAAATGCTTCTTATCCGGTGACAATTCCGCAACGGCAGAGGTAATACGAAAATCTGCATATCCGCGTTCACGATAAAATTCGCGCAACAACTGCTTATCGTAGGCTAACCGGTCTGGATCATAGGTATCTTCTGAGGTAAAAAACCGCCACCAGCGAGATTCGCGCGTTGCAACAACACTCCGCAAATCACCATCGCTAAACTTACGGTTACCGATGAAATTAATCATACTAACTTTGGTTTTCGGGCCTTCTCCAATTTCAAAAACCAAATTCACCCGGTTTTGTGGCAACTGGATAACCTTAGGCTCTACGGTTGCTGAAAAACGCCCGGCGCGGCGATAAATTTCGATAATTCGTTGTGAATCGGCCCGTACTTTGGCCCGCGTATACACAATACGCGGCCGCAATTGTATCTCTTCATATAATTTCTCATCATCTTTGAATTTATTTCCTTCAAAGACAATGCGATTGATAATCGGGTTTTCTACAACCTGCACCACCAAAATCGTACCATCACGCCCGATACGAACATCAGCAAAAAGACCCGTAGAAAAAAGCCGCTTCAATGAGGCATCGACTTTCTCTTCAGAGAAAGCATCGCCCTCGGCGACCAATAAATATGACCGGATTGTGTCTGCCTCAATTCGCTGATTGCCGATCACACGAATGTTACTGATTGGCGCAGTGAAAACCGCACTTTGGGCCCATGAGGGAGCGACATGCGTAAGGGGAACTGCGGCAACTGCCAAAAAGCTACAAAAAATTAATTTTAGAAAATTCTGCCTCAGGAGCATTCCCAATCTCTTTTTTCTTTATATATCTCTTTGGGCAGACCGTTATCCAGTCAATCCCACAATATCGTTAACCGTCACAAAAACCATCAAGGCCAACACCATGGCCAAACCAATTTTAAAACCAAATTCCTGTGTCTTATCGCTTAACTTGCGCCCTAACACTGCCTCGCAGCCATAATATAAAAGATGACCACCATCTAGCATCGGAATTGGCAAAACATTTAAAATGCCCAAATTAATAGAAATCATTGCCATAAAGGATATTAATGCCATGAGCCCATCCTGGGCATGTTGGCCGGCAAATTTAGCAATCTTAACTGGCCCCCCCAACTCCTTTGCGGAACGGTCACCGACAATAATTTGTCCCAACCCCGTAAAAGAAGCATCAATAATATTGCCTGTCTCTATAACCGCGTGCCAAATTGCGGAAAATGGGTCACGCTTAATATATTCCGCCCCTGCCCGGGCAACCCCAATACGGGCAATCCGCTGAACATTGCCATGGCGGTCTTCAAATTCGACCATTTTAGGAGCAATACGATAAGACAAAGTCTCCGCCCCCCGCTCCAATGTTAATTCGACCGGCTTGCCCGGATTAATCGCCATTAAACGCTGGATGTCTTCAAACCGATCAACAGTCTCCCCATCTATGGCGATAATTTTATCATTAACTTGTAAGCCAGCCTCTGACGCCGCACTATCTTCCATAACCGCGCCCACTACGGCCGGGGAATACGGCTGCCCAATGAACATAAAGAAACCAGCCAGTATTAATATGGCAAAAATAAAATTCGCCATCGGCCCTGCCGCAACAATCGCAGCGCGCTGACCTAGGGGCTTATAATGAAAGGAAACATCCTTTTCCTCTTGTGTCAGGTGATTAATTCGAGCATCCGGTGTGCTCGCTGAATTTGCATCCCCAAAAAATTTGACATATCCACCTAACGGAACAGCACTAATCTTCCATCTGGTCCCATTTTTATCGGTGCGTCCCCAGATTTCAGGCCCAAAGCCAATGGAGAAGACCTCAACCCGCACACCATAACGGCGCGCCACGTAGTAATGTCCCCATTCATGGATAAAAACCAAAATGGTCAAGACAAAAACAAAAGCAAAAATCGTCTGGGTTAATGTAAGAATTGTGTCCATCAAAGCCTCAGCGTGAAAGCTTCTCCATTAATGACTGCGCAATAACACGTGCATTGTCATCTATATCATGCACGTCCTGAATTCGACTTATGTTATGGCTTCCCATAACGGCTAAGGTTTCTTCCACAATGGCCGCAATATCAAGCAAACCTATTTGGCCTTTTAAAAATCCCTGCACAGCAATTTCATTCGCTGCGTTGAGGATAGTAGGTGCCCCGCCGCCAGTTTGCAAGGCTTCCCTTGCTAGTCGGATCGCAGGAAAGCGAATTTCATCTGGGGCTTCAAAATCTAACCGCGAAATTTCGACAAGATTAAGGCGTTTTGCCGGTATCGTGAGACGTTTTGGCCATTTTAGAGCATATGAAATCGGGGTCCGCATATCCGGCGTGCCTAATTGCGCCAATACTGATCCGTCATGATAAGAAACCATACTGTGGATTACCGACTGCGGATGGACCAAAATGTCTATTTGGTCCTGACGAACAGGAAAAAGGTGATAGGCCTCAATATACTCCAACCCCTTATTCATCATCGTGGCGGAATCCACAGATATTTTTGCGCCCATATCCCAATTCGGGTGAGCCACGGCCTGCGCTGGGCTCATATGTGCCATTTCTTCACGTGTACAGGTTCTGAACGGACCGCCAGATGCTGTCAGAATAATTTTTTCGACACTATCGGCATTATTGAAGTCAAAGACCTGAAAAATGGCATTATGCTCAGAATCAACGGGCAGTAAAACCGCCTGATGTTTTGCCACCTCTTCCATAAAAAGTGCCCCGGCACAAACCAGACATTCTTTATTGGCTAGCGCGATTGTCGCGCCACGGCGCACAGCCGTCATGGTCGGGCGAAGACCCGCTGCCCCTACAATCGCCCCCACAACAATATCCGCATTACGCGCAGCCGCCGCGATCACCGCTTCCGGCCCCGCAGCAACTTCGGTAGCGGTCCCCGCAAGTGCATCCTTTAATTCGGAATAACCGCTGTCATCTGCAAGGGCAACAAAAGGCACATTGTATTCTCGTGCCTGTTCCGAAAGAAGTTTGACATTACTATGCGCTGTCAGGGCTTCAATCTGGAATTCACCCTTTGACCGACCAATGACATCTAAGGTATTTCGCCCAATGCTACCCGTTGACCCCAATATGGTTACTCGCCGCCTATCGTGACTCAGATCAGCCGTATCGGCAGTGGAAAGTATCTTTTCCTCTATCATCTAAAAGTCCCCAATGGGACGTAAGGCTAGATATGCGGCGACCACAGGCGCTACAAACACGATAGCATCCACCCGGTCCAGTATACCGCCATGTCCCGGGATAAGAGCCCCGGAATCCTTGACATTGAACCTTCTTTTCAGGGCAGATTCTGTAATATCACCAATTTGCCCCCACACCGCCATACATGCCCCTGCCAAAGCCAAAAGCCAAAGGGGGTGATAATCAAAAAAAGCAGAAACACAGTAGCTTGCTACAGCAGCACAAGCCATACCACCAATGAGGCCTGCCCATGTTTTTTTAGGGCTAATGCGCGGGGCCAGCTTGGGGCCTCCAATTGTTTTTCCCGCAAAATACGCCCCAGTATCTGTACACCATACCGTAGCCATGAGCCAACAAATTGCCCCAAGTCCGATTTCTGGCTGCTGGCGCACCCATATGAGAGAGGCCGCAAAGAAAAGGGCATAAACAGGGCCACAAATAACCCATAATATATAACGCCTTGCGAGTAATAATGTAATGACCGCTAATGCAACTATCCCCAAGATCATGACCATAAAAGCCATATAAATATCATACGTACCGATAAGTATAGAGACAGCCGCGATCAAAATGGCCTGACATGCGAAAATCCCCCGCACAGCATCACGCATACAGATACTGTTCCATTCATACATCATAAGCAGGGCAAGGATTATGATCGCCACGACAAATGCAAAACCACCAAGATATATCACCCCTAAAGCTACGGGGATCAAAACCAATGCGGATAGCACACGTTTCATAAGGTTAGATGCCTGCCCCGTCTTCGCAGGACCGTCTGATGCAGAATTCATATTATCTCGCGCCATAACGTCTATCACGCTGGCTAAAATCTGTGACCGCTTCTATCAGACTTTCTTTGGTAAAGTCAGGCCACAAAACGTCTAAAAATGCAAACTCCGTATATGCGGCTTGCCAAAGCAGAAAATTACTTAATCTTTTTTCTCCGCTTGTACGTATGATCAGATCCGGATCAGGCATGCCATTTGTATAAAGGTACCGCGCGACACATTCCTCATTGATATCGTCATCACTGACTTTCCCGTCCTTCGCATCACGCACCAGTTGCTTAACTGCATGAACAATTTCCGCCTGCCCACCGTAATTGAGAGCCAATGTGAGCTGCAGCTTCTTGTTATTCTGGGTCTTTTTTTCCGCCTGCACGATCAACTCCACAATATCTGGAGCCAATCGGCTGCGATCACCTATTGTGGTTATGTAGACCCCATTTTTATCAAGATCATCTATCTCACGTCGCAGATACAGGCGCAGTAAGCTCATAAGGTCGCTGACTTCTTCCGTAGACCGTTTCCAGTTTTCTGAAGAAAACGCATATAATGTCAGATAACGTATCCCTAAATCCAAACTGGCTTCTACACAGTCCCGCACGACATCCGCCCCGCGTTTATGACCAGCAAAGCGAGGCAAATGACGCTTCTTTGCCCAACGCCCGTTACCATCCATGATGATGGCAACATGGGCGGGGACCTTAAGCTTCGGCAGCGACGTTGCGCTTTTTTTACCTGCTTTAAGCTTTAACATAAGATGATTACGCCCTTATATTTGCATAATTTCCTGTTCTTTTTTCGCCCCCAACGTATCAATCTCTTTGACTTTCGCATCTGTCAGTTTTTGTACATCATCACCATAGGACTTCTGTTCGTCCTGACTGATCTCACTGTCTTTCTCAAGCTTTTTAAGTGTGTCCATGGCATCACGCCGGACATTACGCACAGAAATACGGGCCTGCTCAGCATATTTACCTGCAATCTTCGTCAAATCGCGGCGGCGTTCTTCATTCAGTTCAGGTATAGGAATACGCACAACATCACCATCCACAACAGGGTTCAGCCCAAGGCCAGCATTACGGATAGCTTTTTCAACGGCAGATACCATGCCCTTGTCCCACACCTGCACACTAATCAATCGTGCCTCCGGCGTTGAAACAGTCCCGACCTGATTCATCGGCATTTTTGATCCATATGCTTCAACAGTGACCGGATCCAGCAAATTAACAGATGCACGCCCTGTGCGCAGTCCTGACAGTTCCACCTTAAAATGTTCTACGGCCCCATCCATGCGCAGTTCAAAATCATCAATATCAAATTCAGAAGACATCTCTCATCCTACTCCTGGCAAATTTTTGTAAATTGTCCCTGCCCCTGCATCACCCGCGCAAACTCCCCCTCTTCATGAAGTGAGAAAACGACGATTGGGATATTATTCTCACGGGCGAGCGAAATAGCAGATGCATCCATTACTTTTAGGTCGTTTTTCAAGACATCCATATATGATAGCGTATCATATTTAACCGCATTAGGGTCTTTCTTAGGGTCTGCTGAATAGACGCCGTTGACCTGCGTACCTTTTAGAAGACAGTCACACCCTATCTCCGCAGCACGAAGGGCAGCGGCAGTATCCGTGGTAAAATACGGATTACCCGTTCCCGCGGCACAAATTACGACACGGTTCTTCTCAAGATGACGAATCGCACGGCGGCGAATATACGGCTCACAGACTGTTGATATGGGAAACGCTGATAGTACCCGCGTTTCAACATCCATTTCTTCCAATGAATTTTGCAACGCCAACGAATTCATTACAGTCGCCAGCATGCCCATATAGTCCGCAGAAGTCCGATCTATACCTGCGGCAACACCCGCAACGCCACGAAATATATTTCCGGCTCCTACAACGACAGAGACCTGTACTCCCATATCCCGTACTCGCTTAATTTCGGAACAAATACGTTCCACCATTTCAATATCAATACCGTAGTCCAGTTTTCCCATCAGGGCTTCCCCAGACAGCTTTAACAAGACGCGCTTATATTGAGATTGTGAGGGCATGATATCGGATGGTGTTTGGGACATGGCTGCGATGCACTCTGTGTAATTGTGTTATTTGTCAGCGGGCTTTCTACTGACCGAGGTCAACATACTACAGTGAAAAACAATAACAAATTTTTTTCTGTCATAATTCAGCCGTAGCATAAAAAATAAGGGCCTGAAGAATTCTATTTCTCTCAGGCCCTTAACTATTAAAGCAAAATAGTCTTTTTTCTTAAACGTGCCGAAGCTTAGTTACCAGACGCAACCGCTGCAACTTCCGCCGCAAAGTCTTCTTCTTCTTTTTCGATGCCTTCACCAAGAACCATACGCACATATCCGGCCAATTTGATTTCTTCACCGGCCTCTTTACCCGCGTTCTCAATAACTTTCTTGATCTGCGTCTCACCATCAATCACAAAAGTCTGCTCCAATAGCACGACTTCCTGATAATATTTACGCATACGACCTTCGATCATTTTTTCAATGATATTGTCAGGCTTACCAGATTCACGAGCCTGTTCGATTAAGACTGTGCGCTCACGCTCTACCGCCTCTTGATCTAGTTCATCCACGGTCAATGCTGCAGGAGCCGCCGCGGCAACATGCATCGCCAATTGCTTACCCAAAGCCGCGAGGACAGTTGTATCCGCCTTAGACTCCAAAGCAACCAATACAGCAATCTTGCCCTGATTTTCCACAACCACATTATGGATGTAACTGGCAACGACACCGTTCTCTACCGTAAGTCCCGCAGAACGACGGAACGTCATATTTTCGCCAATTGTGCCTACCGCATCTTTGACCTGTGCTTCAACGGTGTTCTCTGTTCCTGGATAATTTGCGTTATTGCTCGCATCAAAATCACCGCCATTTGCCAACGCAACATCAGCGATAACTTTCACCATTTCCTGAAACTGTTCGTTACGCGCGACAAAGTCTGTTTCAGAATTAACTTCCACCGCTACGGCTGTTGTATCGTTAGCTGCTACAGCCACAAGGCCTTCAGCCGCCACACGACCAGCTTTTTTAGCAGCCTTGGCAATTCCTTTTTGACGCAGCCAATCAATAGCCGCCTCCAAATTCGCATCATTCTCAGCCAGTGCTTTTTTGCAATCCATCATGCCCGCACCGGTCTTCTCGCGGAGTTCCTTAACAAGAGCAGCAGTAATTTGAGCCATTGTTCTTCCTTGAAGATTAAATTCAAACCAAAAAATCAAAAAAGGAAAGAGGTCGCAACTACAACCTCTCCCCGATATAAAACCTTAAGACGCGGCTTCCTCAACAGGTTCCGCTGTCTCAGTTACTTCTGCATCCGCTGCAATTTCTGCTGGTAGCTCTTCGGCCACGTCTTCAGCTGCGCCTACATCCACGCCGGCAGCACTTAATTCGGCCTGCAATCCGTCCAGAACGGAATCTGCAATTAAATTACAGTATAACTGAATGGCACGGCTAGCGTCGTCATTCCCAGGTATCGGCAGATCAATATTTTCTGGATTACAGTTCGTATCCACAACCGCCACAACCGGGATTCCCAATTTGCGGGCTTCGCCAATGGCCAGTTCTTCTTTATTCGTATCAATCACAAAGATAATGCTGGGCAAACCGCCCATATCTTTGATCCCGCCCAATGAACGCTCCAGTTTGTCACGCTCACGTGTCAATTGCAGGATTTCTTTCTTTGTTAAACCGATATGCTCTTGTGAAAGCTGCTCATCGAGTGCTTTCAGGCGCTTAATAGAATTTGAGATGGTTTCCCAGTTTGTCAACATCCCGCCCAACCAGCGGTGATTAACAAAATACTGACCGCAACGTTGTGCGGCCTCTGCAATCGGACCAGATGCCTGACGCTTAGTACCAACAAACAAAACCCGGCCACCAGAAGCCGTTACGTCGCGTACTTCCTGAAGTGCGCGTTGCAACATTGGGACCGTAACGGACAAATCAATGATATGCACTTTGTTGCGCACACCAAAGATGTACTTACCCATACGTGGGTTCCAACGATGTGCTTGGTGACCAAAATGAACCCCAGCTTCTAAAAGCTGACGCATAGAAAAATCGGGCAATGCCATAATATAATTCCTTTTCCGGTTATGCCGCCGCAGATGTGTGATTTACCAGGCTCATCCCAGAAAACACCGGATGGACCCCAAAGGCCCTGATCTGCGTGTGAAGTGGCGCTGTCTTACGATGAAATCATAAGAAATACAAGCCCCAATAGACGAAGTTTCTACATTCTACGTCATTTTATTTTTAAATGTAATCCGGTCTGATCCACCATCTCATATCCCGCATCATCTCTTATGCGACGAAATGTACCTGCCTCACCGCTTACAACTTCTGGAATCACAGTCTTTATCGGTGTTCTACGAAGCTGAAATAACGCTTCTTCTACTGTTTGTGCGCGCGACAATTTCTGAAGATTCATCATGGTCGGAAACATGAGGTCTTTCCAGTACTGTTCCAATATATCAATTGGGCGCGCCCATAAACACGCTGTAATTTCATGTCCGTCTGGTGTTGCCTTTTGACCGTGTGGAGCCACACAAAGAAAAAACGCGGTATCAAAACGCCTTCTATGCGTAATGGGCGTAATCCAGTGGGCAAAAGGAAGGAATTGATCCACATTCAATAAAAGGCCTGTCTGTTCTATAAAGTGCCGCAATGACATATGCTGCTGCAGAAAACGCCATCGATACAAGCGTGCGACCTGTTGTTGCTGGGGTGGCTCAATAGAAACACCTCTCGCCCCGACTTTCTGCGCTAACAGCAATCCTGTTTCCTCGAACGTTTCCCTAAACGCGGTCAGCCGTGCTTGTTCGAAAAACTGTGAGGTGCGTACACGAGTACCCATGTTTATATATGGCAATGCATTACGGTCTTTGCCATCAACCTTACCTCCTGGAAAAACATATGCTCCGCCACCTACGCCAATTTTCACATGCCGCCTGACCATCAGCACTTCCAACCGTCCAAACCCATCACTACGCGGGCGACCGTTACGTATCAGTATGACTGACGATGCGGGTGTCGCTGCAACGGGGGCTGGTCCTTTTGGGAACGGAGGGCTCATCTCTATGACGTTACTGCCTCCCAGAGGCCTTTATATCTCCCGGGCATCGTCGACCCCCTCCGCCAAAGAGATGGCATTGCTTAACGCGGGTGTAATGGAATATTTTCCGGGCAGGGCAACATCCACATCATATTCCCCATCATCCAGAGTTAATTTCAAAGTGACATTTCCCCGTCCGCCTTTCGCGTCTTCAAGTAACGCCTTAACTTCCTCCAGAACCTTTATATCTGCTATTTCAATAACAAGACCTGTTGCAGAACGCGCGGCCACCTGATCCAATGTTTCAATACTTTGTGCCGTCAGGCGGATATTATCCTCATGCAATTGCACTTCCACATTCATTACCACCGATTGCCCCGCCGTCAGAAAGGGGCGTGCCTTCAGCAGCGTTTCAGAGAACAATGTCACTTCAAAAGCCCCCGCACTATCAGAAAGTGATACAAAGGCATAGGCATTACCACGCTGCGATTTACGTTCACGTGCCGCCTGAATAGTCCCCGCCAATTTCAACGTCCCACCACTACGGGCTTTCCGTTCAATTTCCGAAGACGGTGAGACACGGGCACGCTGTAAGATCAGGTCATAGGCATCTAGTGGATGCGCAGACAAATAAAATCCAATGGCTTCCTGTTCATATTTCAGGCGTTCGATCAGGTGCCAATCTTTCGCTGCTGGCAACTCCAAAGCTTGGACATTTTCATCAGCCGCAAACAGACTTTCTTGTGCGCTATTACGCTGCGCTGTCGCGGCACTCGCCTGACGAATAATATTATCCGCCCCCAGGAAAAGCTGGGCACGATTGGGGCACAGACTATCGAACCCACCCGCCTTCGCTAGATTCTCAATAAGTCGACGGTTCATTTGCTGGGCATCAACCCGCTGAGAGAAATCGGCCATATCTTTATACGGACCATTCTTTTCACGCTCCTCAACAACACGTGCCACGGCTGCTGAACCTACATTCTTGACTGCCGCTAATCCATAACGCACACCCCGCACGACACCATCGTGATCTATGGAAAATTCTGCTTCTTCACTTTCTTTGGCGTCCGGCATCACCTCAACAGAAAAAACCACCTGTGATTTATTGATATCTGGCGGTAAAATCGGAATACGGAGATTATTCAATTCCTGCTTAAAAATATTAAGTTTATCTGTATTGGTAATATCCAGAGTCATCAACGCCGCCATGAACTCAACAGGATAATTTGCCTTCAGATAGGCTGTATGATACGCCACCACCGCATAGGCGGCTGCATGACTTTTATTAAAGCCATACCCCGCAAACTTGGCAACCAGGTCAAAGATATTACCCGCCTGTTTGGCATCAACCCCCTTATTTTCCGCCCCTTCCATGAAACGTACGCGCTGCTTATCCATTTCCGCAGGGATCTTCTTTCCCATTGCCCGGCGTAGCAAGTCAGCTTCCCCCAAGCTATAATCCGCCAGGATCTGCGCAATCTGCATAACTTGCTCTTGGTAAATAATTACACCATATGTTTCAGTCAGGATTTCTTCCAGCAAGGGATGTAAATAATCTGGTTTTTCAGTGCCATGCTTACACGCAATATACCGCGGAATGTTATCCATTGGCCCCGGGCGATAGAGGGCAACAATCGCAATAATATCTTCCAAGCTATCTGGCTTCATGCCCATAAGCACACTGCGCATGCCCGTACTTTCCAATTGGAAAACGCCAACCGTATTGCCGCTCCCCAATAATTCAAAGGTCGCCGGATCATCAAAAGGCACTTTATCTAATTCGATGTGGATACCGCGCTCGGCAATTAACGCGCAGGCTTTATCCAATACCGTAAGCGTTTTCAGCCCCAGAAAATCGAATTTGACCAGCCCTGCCTGCTCGACCCATTTCATATTAAACTGCGTCACTGGCATATCCGAACGGGGATCACGGTAAAGGGGCACCAATTGATCCAATGGACGGTCTCCAATCACTACCCCCGCAGCGTGGGTAGAGGCATGACGATTAAGCCCCTCCAGCTGCATCGCCAATTCAATAAGACGCGCAGTTGTCGGATCAGAATCCCTCTCCTGTCGTAACCTCTCCTCCGTCTCTAATGCTTCGGACAAAGTAATGGGGTTTGCCGGGTTAGAAGGAATGGCCTTTGATATCCTATCCACCTGGCCGTAAGGCATTTGCAATACACGGCCGACGTCTCGCACAACGGCACGGGCTTGCAACTTCCCAAAGGTTATGATCTGCGCAACCTGGTCGACGCCGTATTTTTCCTGAACATAACGGATAACCTGGTCGCGTTTTTCCTGACAGAAATCAACATCAAAATCGGGCATTGAAACCCGTTCAGGATTTAAGAACCGCTCAAACAGAAGTCCAAAACGTAATGGGTCAAGATCAGTAATTTTCAAGGCCCAAGCCACAACAGAGCCCGCCCCCGAGCCGCGTCCGGGCCCCACCGGAATATCGTGATCTTTCGCCCACTGGATAAAATCGGAAACGATCAGGAAATAACCCGGAAAGTCCATACGAATAATAATATCCAACTCATAATCAAGGCGCTCTAAATACGACTTCGCCCTATCCGCACGGGTATCGGCATCATCATCTGCCCTATACACATGCATTTCCAATCTCTCCTGCAATCCTTCCATCGCCACCTGTCGCAGGGAATCAGCCTCGCTCATCCCCTCACCAATGGTAAATTTAGGCAAAATCGGATCGACAAAAGGCACCTTATAGGCACAACGCTGTGCAATAACTACAGTGTTTTCAATGGCCTCAGGTAAGTCTGAAAACAGCTCCTGCATTTCCTCAGCAGACTTGAAATAATGATCGGGGGTTAAATGACGGCGCTCTTCCTGTTCTACGTAAGTTCCATCCGCAATACAGAGAAGAGCATCATGAGCATCATACATTTCCCGTGTCGGGAAAAAGACTTCATTAGTAGCGACTAACGGCAGATCCATTTCATAAGCCAATGTTATAAAGTCTTCTTCCGTTACTTCCTCATCCTCCATTTCATGCCGCAATATCTCCACATATAAACGACCAGGAAAAAGAAGCTTCAGCTGCCGCAAAACATTGCGTGCGTCTTTTTCTCGCCCCTCCAGTAATAAACGCCCCACAGGCCCACCCGGGCCTCCAGTCAGACAGATGAGCCCCTCAGTATCACCCTCCAGATTTTCTAGCGAAACCTGAGGCGTCAACCCACTATCAGTTTCTAAATGAGCACGGCTCACCAGCACCATAAGGTTTTTATAGCCCTGTTCATTCTGTGCTAATAAAACAATCCATCCCGGCGGTAATACTTTACCCTGCCCTGGACCGGCCTCTTTTTGCTCATGTGTAATTGCCAACGCACAGCCGATAATTGGCTGTATACCTGCCGATGATAACGTTGCCGACGCCTCAAGCGCCCCAAACATGTTGTTTGTATCTGTAATGGCCACCGCAGGCATATCAAACTGCTGACATAAGTCCGGCAGTTTCTTTATATGCACGGCACCTTCTGAAAGCGAATATGCCGAATGAACTCTCAAATGAATAAATCTATTATTCATATATAGTTGAAATACCTTCTTAAGAGACTAAATTAGGTTATATGGCTGCAATAATCGCGCCCATAAGTGGCAGAGAAATAATGTATTCCCCACAGTAAATCATATAGAGCTTTCCCGATCGCCCCTCAAATGCAAACTGTGGTGCTAAAGTCGCAGCAACAAAGCCCAACGCCAGTATGATACCTAACGCGCCCCCTTCTAACCATGACATTGTTATTTGGCTAAAAAAGACACCCAAGGCAAAAGCAATTAAGACAGCAGATAACATGGAAATCATTAGCGGCTTTAAAGGCGGCACCAAATCATCCTCGCTCAATTGCGCTTCTCGCATCCACAACGGGCCAAACCCTATAGACGAATACCATATAGCCCCAATGACCATCTTCAGGATTGCCGCGGCCGCGATCCCTCCGTAATTCAATAACGACAAATCTTCCATGCTAGCCTCCTGTGCCCATCAGACGATTTGAAGAATGCCATCTTCTATCTTAACACAACGATCCAGTTGCCGCGCCATTTCTCTGTCATGCGTCGCAATCAATGTCGCCACGCCTTCTTCTCTGGCCAGACGCAGCAATTCAGACAAAACCGTTGCCGATGTATTTACGTCCAGATTACCTGTAGGCTCATCCGCCATAAGCACCTTTGGTTTATTGGCAAGTGCCCGCGCCATGGCTACCCGTTGTTGTTCGCCGCCGGAAAGTTGTGCTGGCCGGTGGTGCAACCGCTGTGACAGTCCTAACCTCCCTAGTAAATCCTCTGCACGCGCTCGCGCTGAAGTCTTTGATGCACCTGCTATCCGTAATGGCAACATCACATTCTCGATAGCAGAAAACTCCGGTAATAAGTGGTGAAACTGATAAACAAACCCCATAAAATGCCGGCGCAATCTTGTGCGTTTCTGTTCCGATAACCGCCACCCGGATTCCCCATTTATCAATACCTCCCCTTCATAGGGGCGTTCTAATAAACCTGCGATATGCAGCAGTGTCGATTTACCTGCACCTGATTGGCCAATGAGGGCAATAACCTCCCCCGGTTTAATGTCCAGATTGACACCTTTCAAGACGTGAAGATCAACCCCGCCCTGGACAAAGTGCTGATGAACATTCTTAAGACTGAGCGCTACATCCGCCATCAGAGCCTACTCATATCTCAGTGTTTCGACAGGGTCTAATCGTGCGGCCCGCCATGATGGATAAATCGTGGCTAAAAAAGACAGAAGTAACGCCATTAATAGCACCGCCATGACCTCTCCCGGTTCCATAATTGCTGGTATTTCAGCCAGAAAGCGTATTTCAGCCGACCATAGCTCCGTACCTAAAATACTTTCCAGTCCCTGTTGTATTCCCTGAATGTTCTGGCAAAACAACACCCCCAATACAAACCCTATCAGCGTCCCTGTAATGCCGATGCTGGACCCCGCAATCATAAAGATATGCATTATAGATCGGCGGCTCGCCCCCATTGTCCTCAAAATAGCCACATCGCGGCCCTTGTCTTTGACCAACATAATCAGGCTGGAAATAATATTAAATGCTGCCACGATGATAATGAGCGTCAAAATTAGAAACATCACATTGCGCTCTACTTGTAAGGCATTAAAAAAACTAGAATTCAACCGTTGCCAATCAATTAGGCGGCCGCCAACACCCAATTCATCTATACGCCTCACTAACGCAGGATAGACTCGCGGCACATCGTCTGGATGACTTAGAATAATTTCCAAAGCACCGATCGCTTCACCGTATTGAAAATATTTTTGCGCAACGTCCAACGGCATAAAAATATAACTACTGTCATAGTTATATTCTCCAACCTCAAAAATCATCCCGATTTTATAATTTCCAATGCGAGGCACCATGCCAAATGGCGTCGCACGGCCTTTGGGTGTAATCAAGGTCACACTATCGCCTATTTGTAAGCCGTTCTTTTCAGCGTATCTGACGCCGATGGCCACAGCTTGCTGCGTCTCATAGTTTTCTAATGATCCTGCAACAATATTATCCGCAATAAGTGACTGCTTACGAAGGTCATCCGCGCTAATCCCTCTCACCAATGCCCCTGTCGCATTGTTACGGACAGAAGCCATGACCTGCCCTTCAATGATCGGACTCACCCGTACAACATGGTCTTCCTCGGAAAATGACTTCACGACCCGCTCGAAATCTGTCATTCGGCCACCGTAAGGCTGGTAAAGAATATGTCCGTTAAAGCCGATAACACGCCCCAACAATTCCGCACGAAACCCGTTCATGACCGCCATAACAATTATTAAAGTCGCCACACCCAGCGCGATCCCCAATAATGAAAAGCCGGCAATAATCGATATAAAGCCTTCCTCCCGTCGGGCACGCAGGTACCGCAACGCTATAATCCATTCAAAGGATTTCACTCTCTTCCCCTTGGCGTCTAAAGCACCTCTACGCCTTCAATTTATCCACAATGGCGTCCACGCTTAATTCCTGCCGCTCGCCCGTTGCACGCTCTTTAACCTCAACAATGCCTTTTTCCAAACCTTTGGGCCCAACAATCAGCTGCCACGGCAGCCCGATTAAGTCCATATTCGCAAATTTAGCCCCGGGCCGTTCTGTCCTGTCATCATAGAGTACTTCAATACCAGCTTCTTGCAATTTTTTGTATATATCATCGCAAGCCTTTGTGCATTCTGCATTTTTCGCTTGCAGGTTAATTAAGCCAACTTGATAGGGGGCCACGGACTGTGGCCAAATTATCCCATCTTCATCGTGGTTCGCCTCAATCAATGCCGCCACAAGGCGTGAAACACCAATACCATAAGAGCCCATCTCCACTTCAACCTGCTGGCCATCCTGATCCAGGACCCGCGCTCCCATGCTCGCAGAATATTTTTGACCAAAGTTGAAAATATGCCCGACTTCGACCCCCTTTGCCGTTTTCAAATTTTCTGGCGCAACAGGGCAATTGTCCGGATCATGCTTCTCTTCCTCAGCCGCATAAAGGGACTGCAGTTTTTCAACGATGCCCTCGTTATTTTCCAGATCTGCCAGCTTTTCCAACATCTCTTGTGTCTCAAGGGCTTTATCATAGTAAAGCGTACTTTCCCCAGTTTCCGCCAGTATTTGAAATTCGTGACTTAGGTCCCCCCCGATTGCACCCGTATCAGCCCGTACAGGAATAGCCACCAGCCCCAAGCGGGCAAATGTGCGTAAGTAAGCCACATACATACGATTGTATGTGTCCCGGGCACGCTCCTTGTCGATATCAAAAGAATACGCATCTTTCATAAGAAACTCACGTCCACGCATAACACCAAAACGAGGACGAATTTCGTCACGAAACTTCCACTGTATATGATAAAGAAGTGCCGGTAGCTGTTTATAGCTCTTGATATTATGGCGAAAAATATCCGTGACCATTTCTTCATTCGTTGGGCCATATAACATTTCGCGCTCATGCCGGTCTGTTATGCGGAGCATTTCCTTACCATATGCATCATAACGCCCGCTTTCCTGCCATATTTCTGCAGGCTGGATGGTCGGCATCAGAATTTCCTGCGCGCCTGCGCGGTCTTGCTCTTCCCGCACAATTTTTTCAATATTTCTAAGAACCTTTAACCCCAATGGCAGCCAGCTATAAATTCCCGCACTGGATTGACGGATCATGCCCGCCCGCAACATCAGACGATGCGATGTAATCTGTGCCTCACTTGGATTTTCTTTTAATGTCGGCAGAAAATAGCGGGATAATCTCATAAGTCGTCCTGTCACTTATAATATGTCATCATCTTGCGCTCGAAAGCACGCACAAAAATTCATATATCTGTTCTTAACAGGCTTTACCGTAACTGCAATTATCTTTTCTGCATCTCACGTCTTTCCAGCTTATGGCAAGCTTCCGTTAATTGCGCTCTCGATGCAGAATCTATTGCATATCCATTGTAAAAAACATCATTGCCGATCACCTTAATTTCCCCCAATGGCATCTCCATCAATACCCCCCCAACATTATGCTCTTCAGAGCCGGCTCTTTTCTGCAGATCTATTTCTATGGGAATCTTCACTGTTTCAGGTATCCACAAACCATCATCTTTCGGCAAATCCGCCGGAACCACAGCCTGTCCATGCACATCTTTCCCTGGACGGTATGTCACGTCATCTTGTGGCAAATGTGCCACAAGTTCAGCACATTTGGCCTCATCCAGGGTTACGACAACACTTTCTGCCAACGCATGGCAGGTCGTCATCAAAACGAAAAAGGTACTAAAAACAACTCTTTTCACGGTTTTATGCTCCAAGATGACTTCCCCCTCACCCGAATGTGACTATTTTGCAACATATCCTAAGATTTTAATTATATTGTCATTTTCTATGATGACATAACGCAAAAGCTTAAGTAACCTGATCTGCATCAAATGAGGAGCGAGTAGCCCAAGTTTGGGGAGGGAGAGCATCCTAATAGATGAAAATAAAAATGTCTATGGTATGCTCATAAAAATAAGATCAATAAGATCACGCAAGGTTCACGCGAACCTTGCTTTTTTTTGTCGTTTACGTAAGCACGCCCCCCACGTCATGCTTTTTCCGAATAACAACGTAAACCCGAAATATTATACGCTTGCTTTTTTAGCAACGACTTAGCTGATTGTGATGAGCTCATATTTATTTACCAACCAGAAAAGTCCCCACACAATAATTGTAAGCCCTGTTGTTATCAGAACCTTTTGTTTCAATTTAGGATTATGGGGAGCTCCTGCTTCTAACCCTTCATCGTACTCCTCTTCCACTTCGTGTAAAGAGCGTACCCCCCACGGCAAAACCATAAAAAATAACAGCCACCAGGCCACCACAAATACAACTATATGACTGACGATGCTCATCTATAATATCGGCCTTCACGCAATATCTTGCTTTACACTTCTTCTAATTCAACAAGAGTGCCATTAAAATCTTTTGGGTGCAGAAATAATACGGGCTTGTCGTGCGCACCTATTTTAGGCTCCCCATCCCCCAAAACTCGCAACCCGTCCGCGACCAGTTTGTCCCGTGCCGCAATGATATCATCCACTTCATAGCAAACATGATGAATGCCACCTGCCTGATTACGGTCCAGAAAGCCCTGAATAGGTGATTTATCCCCCAAAGGATAAAGCAATTCAATTTTTGTATTCGGCAATGTGACAAACACCGTCACCACACCATGATCCGGCTGATCGACAGGGGAAGACACATCTGCGCCCAAACTGTCCCTATATAATTTTACCGCTGCATCTAAATCCGGCACCGCAATGGCCACATGGTTTAACTTTCCGATCATCCGACTACTCCTGTATCAGTCTACACTCTGATAATATTCACTGTAACCTGCGGACCGGGACTCTTTCCACTAAATTGTCGACAAATGCGCCGTACGGCCACACGCATAGCTTCTGCAATATTACGATCACCTTTACCTGCTTTTACAGTGATGTGATCTGTTTCCTTTTTAATAGCTGCGATTATCATCTGCGTGAGTTCCTGCTCCTCACTATCCGCAATGCCCAATAAAGTCACAGCGACTTGACCAGATATTTTATGACCCTGATCAAGTGCTACTGTCACCACGGCCGCACCATTATACATAATCCGCCGTCGCATAACGATAGCATCATCATCTTCCGGTAAAACAAAATTGCCATCTAAAGCAAGGCGCGCACTATATACCTGATCTACTATTTCCGGGATACCGGGGGCTAATCTAATCAGGCTACCGTTCACTGGTACTATCTGATGTTCAACGCCCCATTTTTTAGCCAATTCCGCTTGCAAAGTCATGTGCCGCAATTCCCCATGAACGGGCACTGATATCACCGGACGCAACCATTTATACATCTGGCGCAATTCTTCTTGTCCGGGATGCCCTGAAACGTGCACAAAATGATCTTTCTCGGTCAAAACATGCACCCCGTGTTCCGTCAGCATGTTATGCAATCGTGCAAGCAACAATTCATTTCCGGGTATGATTTTCGATGAAAATACCACCGTATCTTCACGACTTAGCGATATGTAACGATGCTGGTTTGTGGCAATACGCATCATTGCTGCCCGGGCTTCGCCCTGACAACCTGTGCAGATGTACAGTATTTTGTCTTTCGGTATATGCTCGGCATCTTCTTCACTAACCACCTGGGGAAAATCCTGCAGATAACCGCATTTTTTTGCGGCCTCAACATTGCGTTTTAACGACCGCCCCACCAAACAAACATGACGGTCCAGCGCATCTCCTACTTTGGCTAAGGTCTCCACTCTGGCGATGTTAGACGCGAACGTTGTTACAAACAGTCGCCCATTGTGGCCGTCTAGTAAAGCTTTCAGGCTTTCTCTTACATCCTGCTCAGACCCAGAAGACTTTTCATTAAAGACATTTGTAGAGTCACAAACAATTGCCAGCACCCCCTCATGCCCCAAAGACTTGAGTGCGCCAATATCACTTGCTTCCCCCACCAAAGGATGTGGGTCGAGTTTCCAGTCACCAGTATGAAAAATATTTCCCAACGGCGTAGAAATTTTTAAGCCGTTTCCTTCCAATATGGAATGTGTCAAAGACACATAGGTAATATCGAACTCACCTAACGTAATCGATCCCCCCAAGGGAACGGTATGTAGCGGAACCTGACCAGCCAGTCCTGCTTCTTCCAATTTACTTTCCAGCAATGTCATCGTGAACGGCGTTGCATAAATGGGGCACCGCAATTCTGGCCATAAATGCGCGACGGCCCCAAGATGATCTTCATGTGCATGGGTCAAGACCAACCCCAGCAGATCATCTTTCCGTTCTCCAATATATTCCGGGTCAGGCATAATCAGGTCAATCCCCGGCAGATAAATATCGGCAAACGATATACCACAATCCACCATTAACCATTTACCTCCATAAGCATAGAGGTTTAGATTCATACCAATCTCGCCCGCCCCACCTAAGGGCAGAAAATAAAGCTCTTCCGGCTTAATATCTATCGCCATATAATCCTGCTTAATCCGCTTTCGCGATATTATTATGATAAATCTGGAACAGTCCCCGTGTGGTTAATTCCTGATCAACAATTTCAATTTTTGAAACTTCGTCTTTGAATAATGGGGCCAGCCCACCAGTGGCAATAATCTTCATGTCTGTGCCATACTCTTGGCGAATACGCATCAGCATGCCGTCTATCATCGCCGCGTAGCCATAGTATATACCTGACTGTATGGCCGCCACAGTAGAAGTCCCAATAATTTTGGCCGGTTTTTCAACGGCCACACGCGGCAGCTTTGCCGCGGCCATATGCAATGCCTCAACTGACAAATTAACCCCGGGGGCAATGACGCCGCCCAAATAGCTACCATCCCGATCCACGACGTCGAAGGTCGTCGCCGTACCAAAATCTATAATAACCAATGGCCCACCATAACGTTCATGGGCTGCAATCGCGTTCACCAACCGGTCTGCACCGACCTCCTTGGGGTTATCCAATTTAATCTGAACGCCCAATTCAATGTTGGGATCACCGACAACCATTGCCTCCACATTAAAATAACGACGACAAAGCAGCTGAAGAGGAAACAGCGTCTGCGGAACAACTGTTGCAATGATCGCGCCGTCAACATCTTTGGGAGATAAATTTTCCAAACGCATTAACTGGGTCAGCCAGACCATGTATTCATCTGCTGTACGCTGGTCTGTGCTAGAAATGCGCCATTTCTGCAAAAAACTTTGCCCGTCGTGCAAGGCAAAGACAATATTCGTATTTCCCGCATCTATAGCTAGTAGCATGACCGCCTCTTTCTTGCTGCTTGGTCTATTCTAAGCCTGCTTATTTTTAGCAGAAAAGAAAATATCACCCGCCGTTATTTTTCTGCGTCCCGACAGCATTTGTAACACCAACGCTCCATCCGGATCCAGTTCCACAAAACACCCTTTTAGTGTTTCCGTTGGCAATCTTACGGTAATCTCTTCCCCAAGACCTGCCGCACGACTTAACCAGGCACGGCGAATAACATTAAATCCCATTGTCTGCCATTTCCCGATCCATCCGTCCATATTATGCGCCAATACTTCCATTGCATATGAACGCGCGGGTTCAATTTGGGAATGCACACGGATAGCTGTAGCAGGAAATGGCGTATCTGCAGGAAAAGATTTAAGATTAATACCAATTCCAATCACAACCCAGGCCGGCACATCCACTGTTGCCGCCGTTTCCATTAATATGCCGGCAACTTTCTCGCCTGAAATCAGAACATCATTGGGCCATTTACAGTGCACGGGGACCTCAACCTCCTTGGGAAGTAGTGCCCTTACAGTGTCAGCCACGGCCAAAGCCGTAACAAAGGATAATTCTGATGTTTTCTGCAAACCGTATGGCAGGCGCAACATCAATGAACAATAAAGGTTCCCGGTCTGCGATACCCATTCACGACCACGCCGACCACGTCCCGACGTCTGCTCCGCGGCCATGATCCATTGGTGACTTATGGCCCCGGCCTCAGCCTGACGATATGCTTCCTGGTTCGTGCTATCTAAACGTGAAAATGCCTGAAGGATATAACCCTCAGGCATTTTGATGTTTTTTTCTATGGGCACGTTAGCCATATATCTTAGTGCAATAACGCCTGCGCTGCGGACTCCGCAGTATTGCGTAACGGCGCAGGCAAAAAGACAAATAAGACAATAAAGATAGCACTGGCCATCATAATCATACTCATCACCGGTGCTTTCAGCGGTTCGAATGCTCCGACAGGCTCGTCAAAGTACATGATTTTAACAATACGCAGATAGTAATAAGCACCAATGACACTAGCCAACACCCCTAAAATAGCGAGCGTATAATACCCAGCATCAATTGCGGCACTAAATACGTAAAATTTACCAAAGAAACCTGCTAAAGGCGGGATACCTGCCAGTGACAGCATGAAGATCGCCAAAGCCGCTGCCATTGCTGGTTGCGTACGCGATAGTCCGGCTAATTCATCTATATCGTCAACCAGCCCCTGCTCCCGGCGCATAGACAAAATACAAACAAATGCCCCCACATTCATCACCAGATATATTGCCATATAAATCAACATGGCTTTAATCCCCGCAGGACTTCCCGCTGCAATCCCGACTAATGCAAAACCAACATGACCAATTGAGCTGAACGCCATCAGTCGCTTGATATTCGTTTGAATAACCGCGGCTATAGACCCCCAGAACATCGACGCAATGGCCATAAAGATTACAATCTGCTGCCAGGACCCCGCCATATCACCGAAAGGCACAAACAATGTCCGTGTCAACAGTGCCAAGGCCGCCACTTTGGGCGCCACAGCGAAAAACGCTGTCACTGGTGTTGGCGCACCTTCATACACATCAGGTGTCCACATGTGGAACGGCACGGCCGAAATCTTAAATGCCAGACCGGCTGCCACAAAAACAAGGCCAAAAATCACACCTAAGGACGGCCCATGTCCTTCATGTCCATGTAGCACATTGGCTAAAACAGTGAAATTCGTTGTGCCCGTAAAGCCATAAACCAGTGATGCACCGTAAAGAAGCATTCCTGATGACAAAGCCCCTAACACAAAATACTTAAGTCCGGCTTCCGTTGACTGTGCGGTATCACGGCGGAAAGCTGCCATCACATACAAGGCTAAGCTCTGCATTTCTATTCCCATATACATGGTCATCAGATCATTTGCAGACACCATCACCATCATGCCTAATGTCGCAAGCGCAATTAAAATAGGGTATTCAAAACGCTCAATATTTTCAGCACGCAAATACGGCAATGACATCAATACCGCTAATGCAGATGCCAGCAACACCAACACTTTCATAAAAATAGTGAAACCATCGACAACAAACATATCGCCAAAGGTTGCGATTTTATCATTCTCCGCACCGGCAACAATAACCATGACAACAAGCATAAGTACAGCCGCTAACCAAGACACCTGACCGGTTGATTTGTTGCCGCGAAACACACCAAGCATCAACAATGCCATAGCCCCTACCGCCATGATCATTTCCGGTAATGCCGGTACTAAATTCGGAAGTACTGTAGTCATTAAATTTGTCTCCCTACCGATTACCGCGCGGCAGTCACATGCACAGCAGCCGTTGCGGCCTGATGCTGTTGAACAAGGTTATCAACGGATATATGCATAAAATCCATGAAGGACGCCGGGTAAATTCCCATCCATAATGTCAGGACAACCAATGGCGCAAAGATCCACACTTCACGTTTATCCAAATCCAGAATACTTTTCAGATCTTCTTTTGTTAACTCACCGAAAACAACTCGGCGATACAGCCACAGCATATAGGCCGCACCCAGAATAATACCTGTCGTTGCAAAGAACGCCGCCCATGTACTCACTTTAAAAATGCCAGCGAGAACTAGTATCTCTCCGACAAAGTTTGCCGTACCAGGAAGCCCTACAGACGCCATCGTAAAGAACAAAAAGAATAAGGCGTATTTAGGCATACGATTAACAAGCCCGCCGTAACGCTCGATTTCGCGGGTATGCATACGGTCATAAATCACGCCAACACAGAGGAACAAGGCCCCAGAGACAAGACCATGCGCCAGCATAACCATAATCGCCCC
The DNA here is from genome assembly GCA_002700365.1 of Kordiimonas sp. Classification (GTDB taxonomy): domain Bacteria; phylum Pseudomonadota; class Alphaproteobacteria; order Sphingomonadales; family Emcibacteraceae. The sequence continues at coordinate 528,196 of PADB01000012.1, forward strand.
TTCAATACCCTGCGTATTGGCGGCAAATATTCCTAATGTCACAAACCCCATATGCGCCACAGAAGAATAGGCAATCAGCTTCTTCATATCTTTTTGCATCAACGCCACAAGCGATGTGTAGACCACTGCAATGCAACTTAATGTGAAGACCATCGGTGCTAGTTCTACGGAAGCCACAGGGAACATCGGTAAAGAAAAACGCAAGAAACCGTAGCCCCCCATTTTCAATAGCACGCCTGCCAAAATAACAGATCCTGCAGTGGGCGCCTCAACGTGTGCGTCAGGTAACCACGTATGAACAGGCCACATGGGCATTTTCACCGCGAAGGACGCAAAGAATGCCAACCACAACCATGTCTGCACATCCGCGTCAAAACGATAGGACAGCAATGTCGGGATGTCAGTCGTACCTGCCACATAATACATATACAGCATCGCGAGCAGCATCAGTACCGACCCAAGCAGCGTGTACAAAAACAATTTAAACGCGGCGTAGATCTTACGCTGTCCGCCCCAAACACCGATAATAAGGAACATCGGAATGAGACCACCTTCAAAGAACAGGTAGAATAGAACTAAATCCAACGCACAAAATACGCCGATCATTAATGTTTCTAACAGTAGAAACGCCAGCATATATTCTTTGACACGGTTTTTGACGGCATCAAAGCTGGACAATATGCAAATCGGCATCAGGAAAGTTGTCAGCAGCACCAATAATACTGAAATACCATCAACACCCATATGGTAATTAATGGTGCCTTCCAGCCAACTGGCTTTCTCCACAAACTGGAAATCCGCAGTTGTTTTATCAAAACCGAACCAAAGGCTCAACGATGCAAGGAACGTAACAACGGTTGTTAGCAACGCCACATGGCGGGCATTACGGTCTGCTACCTCCTTTTCACCACGGATAAGCAGGATAAATAAGGCCCCGACTGCGGGCAGAAACGTAATAATCGAAAGAATTGGCCACTCAGTCACGGTTTAACTCCCACTAACCATAAACCAGGTGGCAAGACCCGCCACCCCAATCAGCATGACAAAGGCATAATGGTAGAGATAGCCTGTCTGCACGGCCCGCAGTTTACGCGCAGCGGCCACGACTGTTGCTGAAATACCATCAGGACCATAACGATCAATAATGCCTAAATCCCCCCGCTGCCATAGCTGATATCCAACCCACTTGGCAGGCCGCACAAACAGGAAGTCATACAGCTCATCCACATACCACTTATTCAGCAGAAAATTGTAAAGTGGAGCTTGGCTGCGTGCGATTTGTCCCGGGATCTCGGGATGACGAATATAGAATAACCACGCAAGCAATAGTCCCAATGCTCCCATAACAATAGGCAAGGCTTTCACCCAGCCCGGCACATGATGCGCTGCTTCCAAAACATTATCCCCGCGAAGGAATAAGGCACTTCCCCAGAAGTCAGCATAATGATGACCGATAAAGCTTTCAGCGAAAACGCCACCAGCAAATATCGCCCCGAGTGCAAGAATAAATAATGGAACAGTCATCACCGCCGGTGATTCATGCACGTGCTTCATCACCGATGCACTGGCACGTGGCGCGCCGTGGAATGTCATAAAGACAAGCCGCCATGAATAAAACGCCGTAAAGAATGCTGCAACGATACCCATCCAGAAGGCATATTGTCCAACCTCTGTGTGCGCTGCATATGCGGCTTCAATCACCATATCCTTAGAGAAGAACCCCGACAGCAGCGGGAAACCGGTCAATGCCAGTGTCCCAATTAACATCACAACGTATGTCTGGGGTATCATTTTCCAGACGCCGCCCATCTTACGCATATCCTGTTCATCTGACATCGCGTGGATGACAGAACCCGCCCCTAAGAACAGCAGTGCTTTAAAGAAGGCGTGTGTGAACAGGTGGAAGACACCGGCACCATAGGCGGAAACACCTAACGCAAAGAACATATATCCCAATTGTGAACAGGTTGAATAGGCAATCACCCGTTTAATATCATTTTGTGTCAGACCAATAGTTGCGGCAAAGAACGCCGTACTGGCTCCAACGATCGCCACGACATCCAATGCCAGCGGAGAATATTCAAACAGATAAGAGCATCGTGCGACCATAAAGACACCCGCTGTTACCATGGTCGCGGCATGAATCAGCGCGGAAACCGGTGTCGGGCCCTCCATCGCGTCTGGTAACCATGTATGCAGGCCCAGCTGCGCCGATTTACCCATGGCCCCAACAAATAACAGCAGGCAGATTGTCGTAATGATATCAAACTCCTGCCCCAGGAAGACAAAAGACTGGCCTTCAAATTCGCTTACCCGCGCAAATACAGCGTCGAATTCTAACGTGCCAAAGACCATAAAGATCGCAAAGATACCAAGCGCGAAACCAAAGTCGCCAACCCGGTTTACCACAAAAGCTTTGATCGCCGCTGCACAGGCCGTTGGTTTTTTATACCAAAATCCGATCAGTAAATAAGACGCCAGGCCAACACCTTCCCAGCCAAAGAACATCTGGATGAAGTTATCCGCTGTCACCAACATCAACATCGCAAATGTAAACAGGGACAAATAAGCCATAAACCGCTGTACGTGCGGGTCATGCGACATATAACCAATCGAATAAATATGCACTAACGAAGAAACACCCGTCACAACCACCAACATAACGGCCGTAAGTGTGTCGACTTTGAACGCCCAGGAAAGCTCAAAATCACCGGATTTAATCCACGGCAGCACTTCCACATGGACAACCCCATGGCCCAACGCAATATTATAAAAAGCCACCATTGATAACAGTGCAGAAATGACCAGAAAAGAACTGGTAATCAGTTGCGCCCCACGTTTCCCAATAGCATGGCCGAAGAAACCTGCGATTATGGACCCCAGCAGAGGCAGAAAGACAATAGCGTGAAACATGTCTGCCGTTATCCCTTCATTTGGTTAATGTCTTCAACGGCAATGGTGCCGCGATTACGGAAATAGATGACCAATATCGCCAACCCGATAGCCGCTTCACCCGCAGCAACCGTAAGGACAAACATTGCAAAAATTTGCCCCACCATGTCCTGAAGCTGAACAGAAAAAGTCACTAAATTGATATTAACGGCCAATAACATCAACTCAACAGACATCAAAATAATGATGACGTTTTTACGATTCAGAAAAATACCGAAGATACCTAACGTAAACAGAATGGCCGCAACAGTCAGATAATGTGCAATACCGACGTCCATGTCCCTACCCCTCTTACACGCCCTGACCAGGCTTAATATCGACTAATTCATAGGCTTCGTCACGACGGCGGCGTACCTGTTTTGAAATATTCTGGCGTTTAACGCCCGGCCGCTGACGATGCGTCAATACAATGGCGCCGATCATAGCCGTTAACAACACCATCCCCGCGCATTGGAACAAAAACACATAATCCGTATAGATGAGTTGTCCCAAGGCTCTTGTATTTTCCGTCTCCGCAATATCTGGCGTTGCTGATGCCACAACAGCCGTCATTTCCGGGGCTAAAACCCAGCCCCCAAAGACCATCATCAGTTCAACAACCAAAATCAGCCCAATCAGTGCGCCCATCGGCAAATATTGTAAAAAACCCTGCCGTAGCTCGACAAAATCAATATCCAGCATCATCACCACAAACAGGAATAATACTGCCACGGCCCCGACATAAACGATAACCAAAATCATTGCGAGGAATTCAGCTCCCAGCAGGACAAATAGTCCTGCGGAATTAAAAAACGCCAAAATCAAGAACAGTACAGAATGTACCGGATTGCGTGAGGCAATTACCATAAAGCCCGAAAGCACGGTAATCGCTGCAAATAAGTAAAAGCACAGGCTCTCTATCATTTATTTTCCTCAACCATTATTTGGTTGTTTATCCTTGTCTTTTCACAGGCGTTCAATTTAGCCAACCTAAACGGTCTAACGATACGGTGCATCAGCAGCAATATTCGCGGCAATTTCCCGTTCCCAACGCTCGCCATTGGCCAATAATTTATCTTTGTTGTAAATCAACTCTTCACGATTTTCGGTCGCAAATTCAAAATTAGGTCCCTCTACGATTGCATCCACAGGACACGCTTCCTGACAATAACCGCAATAAATACATTTCGTCATGTCAATGTCGTAACGCGTTGTCCGGCGGCTGCCATCATCACGCGGCTCCGCCTCAATGGTGATCGCCAATGCCGGACAAATCGCTTCACACAGCTTACACGCAATACAACGCTCTTCCCCATTCGGGTAGCGGCGTAAGGCGTGCTCGCCTCTGAAACGAGGGCTAAGAGGTCCTTTTTCATAAGGGTAGTTAATCGTTGCCTTAGGCCTGAAAAAATACTTCAACGTTAGCCACATGGCTTTAACGAATTCGATCAGGAAAAAAGAGCGGATCGTGTGATGAAGAAAAGTCATCTTTATTCTTTTCCTTCCTAAGCCGGGAGCCAGTCAAACAGGACTAATGTACCTGCTGTGAGAAACACCCATGCCAATGACAGCGGTAAGAAAACTTTCCAACCTAAACGCATCAATTGGTCATAACGATAACGGGGAACTGCCGCTTTTACCCATGCAAAGACAAAGAAGAAGAAGCAGATTTTCAAAATGAGCCATAACGGTCCGGGTATCCAATATAATGGTGCCCAGTCAATTGGTGGTAGCCAGCCCCCAAAGAAAAGTAATGACGTCATAGCACACATCAACAGAATGTTGGCATATTCCCCAAGGAAGAACAGCGCAAAAGCCATTGACGAATATTCGACCTGATAACCTGCAACCAATTCCGCCTCTGCTTCCGGCAGATCAAACGGAGGCCGGTTTGTCTCTGCCAAAGCAGAAATAAAGAACACAACAAACATTGGAAAGAGTGGCGTAAAAACAAATCCGAAAGGAACGCCTAATTCCAACAATTCTTTCTGTTTATTCACAATGTCCGTCAGGTTTAAGGACCCAACGCACAGCAGGACCGTCACAATAATAAAGCCAATAGAAACTTCATATGACACCATCTGTGCTGAAGAACGCAGCGCACCAAGGAACGCATAACGAGAGTTACTCGCCCATCCTGACATGATGATGCCATAGACTCCTAAAGACGAAATCGCAAACAGATAAAGCACACCAACATTAATATTGGCAATGGCCATATTCTCATCCCAGGGGATTACCGCCCAGCCGATCAGGGCCAAGGTAAAGGTAATCATTGGGGCCAACAGGAATATGCCTTTATTAGCCCCAGCGGGAACAATGGTTTCTTTCAAAAATAGTTTCAGGCCATCCGCAAACGATTGTAATAACCCAAACGGCCCCACCACATTAGGGCCACGTCGCATTTGCATGGCTGCCCAAATTTTACGATCCGCATAAACGGACATCGCAACAGCAATAAGCAACGGCAATGTCACAACTAAAATAGCAACAATAATGCCAATCAAATGCGCTAACCACGCTGACGGCTCAACACCAAAGAGCCATGTAGATAAGGCAACAACAAGGCCTGTAAACAAATCAACCATGGGTTCCTGTTGCCTCCTCTAACGCGACACCAACCTGAACAAACTCCGCGCTACATGCCGCCATCGTCTTAGACGCCCTTGCAATCGGATTGGTCTGATAGAAATCTGTAACAGGGCTTATTAATGCTCCTGCCGCAACATCACCCTCAACACCAAAATCACCCCAGGCAGCTTGTGGTTTCACATCTACCACATCCACTAAGTGCAATTCATTGACCAGCTTTTCATTCAATTCTGCGGCCGTATCAAAAGGCAATACGTGACCCACTACTTCGGACAACGCCCGTAAGATCGTCCAATCTTCACGTGCATCCCCTGGGGGCACATTCGCTTTCACAGCTTTCTGTACGCGCCCTTCTGTATTGATATACGTGCCGTCTTTTTCCGTATAAGCCGCACCTGGCAGGATAACATCAGCGACGCTGACCGCCGCATCACCATGTGTGCCTTGATACACAACAAAGCTATCCTTTAATTTGCTAACATCAAATTCATCTGCACCTAACAGGTAGACAAATTCAATCTCGCCAGCTTCCGCACGACCCAACAGGCTGTTGATGTTCTGACCATTCTCAGCCACCAGGCCAAGATCCAGACCACCAACACGTGCCGCTGCCGTATGAAGGACGTTGAAGCCGTTCCAGTGTTCGCTGACCATACCCGCTTTATCTGCCAGATCACGGGCCAGCTTCAGAATGACTGCGCCGTCTTCACGGGCAAGTGCACCTTGGCCCACAATCAGCATTGGCTTCTCAGCCGCCTGCAGTGCTTTGAAGATATCACCCTTGCCTGCTGCCAACTCAGCCAGCACGCTGGCGTCTTCACCCAGATGTTCAACATCATAAGTCAGGTCAGCCTCGGCCCCGATACTGGCTACTTTCAGGCCACGGGCACGCACATTTTCCAAAATACGGGCATTTAACACCGCCGCTTCAAGACGTGGGTTTGTCCCCACCAGCAAAATCAGGTCTGCCTCGTCAATACCAGCGATACCAGAGTTAAACAGGTAAGATGCCCGTTCACTTGCATCCAGATTTGCACCATCTTGGCGACATTCAATATTTTTTGACCCCAGCGACGTCATAAGCTGTTTAAGGGCATACATGCTTTCCATGTCCTGCATGTCACCAACAAAGGCCGCCATCTTCTCACCGCTCAGGCCGGATGTTTTCGCGGCGATTGCCGCAAAGGCGTCCTGCCAGCTAGCCGGTTGCAATTCGCCATTTACGCGGACATAAGGCTGGTCTAACCGACGATATTTCAAACCATCAACCGCATGGCGCGTTTTATCCGAAATCCATTCTTCATTAACGTCTTCATGGACCCGCGGCAGCGCCCGCATCACTTCACGACCACGCACATCAATACGGATATTGCTTCCCACTGCATCATGAACGTCAATGGTTTCCGTATGTTTTAATTCCCACGGCCGCGCACTGAATGCATAAGGCTTCGAAGTCAAAGCACCTACCGGACATAAATCCACGACATTACCTGACATTTCTGAGGCCAGAGAATGTTCCAGGTAGGTCATGATTTCTGTATTTTCGCCGCGGTTGATCGCCCCCAAGTCCGGTACACCGGCCACTTCCTCGGCAAAGCGCACACAACGCGTACAATGAATACAACGGGTCATTTCTGTTTTAATCAGAGGCCCCATATTCTTTTCGCGAACTGAACGCCTATTCTCATCATAGCGTTGCTGACCAATACCATAAGCCATAGACTGGTCTTGCAAGTCACATTCACCACCCTGGTCGCAGATAGGACAATCCAGAGGATGGTTTATCAACAGAAATTCCATCACCCCTTCGCGGGCTTTTTTCACTTTTTCCGTATTGGTATGGATGACCATGCCATCGCCGGCGGGCATTGCACATGACGCCACAAGCTTCGGGGCTTTCTCCATTTCCACCAAACACATACGACAGTTACCCGCAATAGATAACCGTTCATGATAGCAGAATCTTGGCACCTCAATTCCTGCAACCTCACAAGCCTGCAAGACGGTAGTACCGTTTTCTACTGTTACTTCATTACCATCAATGGTCAGCGTTGGCATATTCTACTCCTACGCGGCCCGTGCTTTATATTCTTCAATACGACGCTCCAGCTCAGGACGGAAATGTCGGATCAAACCCTGAATAGGCCAGGCTGCCGCATCCCCCAGTGCACAAATCGTGTGCCCTTCAATCTGTTTCGTCACCTCTAGCAGCATGTCAATCTCTGACATATCCGCATTACCTGCAACAAGCCGTTCCATCACTCGCCACATCCAACCTGTCCCTTCACGGCAAGGCGTACACTGCCCACAGCTTTCATGCTTATAAAATGCCGAAAGCCGCGCAATCGCCTTAACGATATCCGTAGATTTATCCATCACGATAACAGCCGCAGTGCCTAAGCCAGACTGCACCTCACGTAAACTGTCAAAATCCATCAGGACGCTATCGCAAACAGATTTGGGCAGCAAAGGAACTGATGACCCGCCAGGAATCACCGCGAGCAAGTTGTCCCAACCGCCTCGAACTCCACCAGCATGCTTTTCGATCAGCTCTTTCAGCGGGATCCCCATTTCCTCTTCAACATTGCAGGGATTATTGACATGGCCAGAGATACAGAAAATCTTTGCCCCCACATTGTTTTCACGCCCGAGCCCTGAGAACCAGGCAGCTCCACGGCGTAAAATCGTCGGTGCAACAGCAATCGACTCAACATTATTTACTGTTGTTGGGCAACCCCACACACCTACATTGGCAGGAAAAGGAGGTTTAAGTCGTGGCTGACCTTTTTTACCTTCCAGACTTTCAATTAACGCTGTCTCTTCACCACAGATATAAGCCCCCGCACCACGATGCACATAGACATCGAAGTCGTAGCCACTGCCGCACGCATTCTTACCCAAAAGTCCCGCTGCACGGGCTTCTTCAATTGCCTCTTCCAGCACATCCGCTTCGTGAAAAAACTCACCACGGATATATATGTAAGCCGCCACAGCGCGCATCGCGAAACCCGCTAGCAAGCATCCCTCTATGAGCTTATGCGGATCATGGCGCATAATATCACGGTCCTTACAAGTCCCCGGCTCTCCCTCATCAGCGTTGACGACAAGGTATGACGGACGGCCATCACTCTCTTTGGGCATGAAAGACCATTTGAGACCAGTTGGGAAACCCGCACCGCCCCGGCCGCGAAGCCCAGACGCTTTCATCTCATCAATGATCCAGTCTTGCCCCTTGGCCATCAGCTCTTTGGTGGAATCCCAGTCACCACGTGACTTTGCCGCGTCCAGCTTCCATGACTGAAGCCCATACAGATTTGTAAAGATACGATCTTTATCTTGAAGCATTATGCATCGCCTCCCTGCACATTTAAGCTCGTCAGGCCAGCAGCAGGCTCAGACGATTTACGTCCCACCCGCGAACCACAGGCCGGCTTCGCACCGCTTTTAATCGCCTCAATAATTTCTTTTGTGCTTTTACCGTCCAGGTCTTCATAAAACCCTTCCTCATACACAAGCACTGGCGCATTAACACATGCCCCTTGACACTCAACCTCAAGCACTGTGAATTCACCGTCCTCGGTTGTCTCCCCCAGACCGATGCCCAACTCTTCACGTATGGCACTAACCACGTCATCAGAACCGCGCAGCCAACATGGTGTTGTCGTGCAGACTTCGATCAAATGCTTACCTATAGGTTTGAGGTTATACATACTGTAGAAACTAGCTACTTCATAAACCCGCATCTTCGGCATTTCCAGCATGTCTGCAATATAGTCAATCGCAGACATAGGCAGCCATCCACCATTTTGCTTTTGCGCCTGATGTAAAAGAGGCATAACAGCCGATGCCTGACGTCCTTCTGGATACTTGGCAATCTGGCCTTTCGCCCATTCAAGGTTCTCGGACGTAAAGACAAATGTCTCTGATGTTTGTTCTGTTGTCATGTTCATCGGTCCACTTCTCCGAACACGATATCCATTGACCCAATCAGGGCCGGAATATCAGCCAGCATATGGCCTTTAGCTAAGAAATCCATTGCCTGCAAATGCGCATATCCTGGTGCGCGGATTTTACAGCGATACGGCTTATTCGACCCATCAGATACCAGATAAACGCCGAATTCACCCTTTGGCGCCTCAACCGCCGCATATACCTCGCCTTCAGGCACTTTGAAGCCTTCAGTGTACAATTTAAAATGCTGAATCAGCGCTTCCATGGAATTTTTCATATCACTGCGCCGTGGCGGTCCAACCTTACGGTTTTCCGACATCACAGGACCAGCGGGTAATTCTTCGATACACTGCTTAATTATGCGAACGCTTTGACGTATCTCTTCCAGACGCAGGATATAACGGTCATAGCAATCACCATGCTTGCCCACGACAACATCAAAATCCAGTTTCTCATAAACTTCATAGGGCTGCGATTTACGCAAGTCCCAAGGAACGCCAGACCCCCGAAGCATCACACCCGTAAAGCCCCAATCCAGGCATTGCTCTGCGGTAATTAAGCCAATATCAACATTACGCTGTTTGAAAATACGGTTTTCAACCAGCATGGTTTCCATATCCTCAACCGACTGAATAAAAGGATCGAGGAAATCGTAGATATCCTGAATCAGATCAGGCGGCAAGTCCTGGTGCACACCACCGGGCCGGAAGTAATTTGCATGAAGTCGGGCCCCACAAGCGCGCTCATAAAACACCATCATTTTTTCACGCTCTTCGAAACCCCAAAGAATCGGGGTTAAGGCACCCACATCCAAACCGTGCGTTGTCAGATTCAACAGGTGGTTTAGCAACCTGCCAATTTCCGCAAATAAAACACGGATATACTGCCCCCGCTCCGGCACCTCCAAGCCCAACAGCTTCTCGATTGCCAAGGCAAATGCATGCTCCTGATTCATCGGCGCGACATAGTCCAACCGATCAAAATAAGGAATGGCCTGAAGATATGTTTTTTGTTCGATCAGCTTTTCGGTACCACGGTGCAACAGGCCGATATGTGGATCCGCACGATCTACAACCTCACCATCCAATTCCAGCACCAAACGTAACACACCATGCGCAGCCGGGTGCTGCGGGCCAAAGTTAAGACTGTAATTTTTAATATCGACTTCAGCCATACGATTACGCCTCCTGCCCTTCTGCTTTTTCATCACCGGGCAGAATATATTTTACCCCCTCCCAAGGAGACATAAAATCAAAACTGCGGAATTCCTGTGTTAATTTCACTGGCTCATAAACAACGCGTTTCTGCTCTTCGTTGTAACGCACCTCCACATAGCCAGTGAGCGGAAAATCTTTACGCAGCGGAAAGCCCTGAAAACCGTAATCAGTTAAAATACGGCGCAAATCCGGGTGTCCCTCAAACATGATTCCGTACATGTCCCAGGCTTCACGCTCAAACCAGTTGGCTGTGCTAAAAATATTAACAACTGAAGCCACAGGCGTGTCTTCGTCTGTCTGAATTTTTACCCGAACGCGCTGATTGTGCTTAACACTCAGCAAATGGTAAACCACATCAAAACGGCACTCTCGCTCCGGGAAATCAACCCCGGCAATGTCCGTCAACTGCTTAAATTGGCAATTGCTGTCATCCCGCAAAAATAGCAAGACCTTTTCAATCTGGTCAGCTCGTGCGCAAATGGTCAACTCGCCAAAAGAAACCACCGTCTCACTGACTTCGTTCTCAAGTGCCGCACTTATGTGCTCTCCAAGCTCATGCAATGTTGCCTCACTCGCCATATCTGTGATGCCCTGCTACCTTAAATTTACGTCTATCGATCAATGGAAGCCGTACGCCGGATCTTCTTTTGCAATTGCAAAATCCCATACAGCAATGCCTCTGCGGTTGGAGGGCAGCCCGGCACGTATATATCCACAGGAACAATACGATCGCAGCCACGCACCACAGAATAAGAATAATGATAATAACCACCGCCATTGGCACAACTGCCCATCGAAATGACATAGCGGGGCTCTGGCATCTGGTCATAAACCTTGCGAAGTGCCGGAGCCATTTTATTTGTCAACGTACCGGCAACAATCATCACATCTGACTGACGCGGGCTCGCCCGCGGTGCGATGCCAAAACGCTCAAGGTCATAGCGTGGCATGCTGCTATGCATCATCTCTACTGCACAACACGCCAACCCAAAGGTCATCCACCATAAAGACCCTGTCCGCGCCCACGCAATAAGATCATCCAAAGACGTGACAAGAAAGCCTTTATCGCTCAATTCGTCTGAAATGGATTTAAAGTAAGCATCCTGATCCACAGCAGGCACTGCGGCTGTTTCCATTTGTGCCCCTGCGGCGGCATTATCCATCTTTCCTACTCCCATTCCAAAGCCCCTTTCTTCCACTCATAGACAAAGCCTACGGTCAAAATCAGAAGAAAAACCACCATGGACCAGAAGCCGAATAAACCGATATCTCCTAGCGCCACAGCCCAAGGAAACAGAAACGCTACTTCCAGATCAAAAATGATAAACAGGATTGCCACAAGATAGAAACGCACGTCAAATTGACGACGCGCCCCTTCAAACGCCTCAAATCCACACTCATAAGCGGATAATTTTTCCTGATCCGGGGCCTTAGGGGCAATTAACATCGCCGCACCCACAAAAACCACAGAAAGAACGATAGCAATTCCTAAAAATATTAAGATAGGAAGATACTCGAGCAGCAATGCATCCATCATGCGCTCTCACACCTCTTTGATGCGCCTGCAAGGCAGACTAGGTTCCACCCACTTCATCCAGAATGTAATCAGATTACATCCTGAACCCTCATAACCGATAGTAACAAACTTCTATGGTTCCTATGGAATTTTAGGCCGTATTCATGACACGATCATCACAACAATGATATCTGCACAAAAAGAACCACCTATCCATAAAAAGTTGCGTTCTCTACACGCCTGTTAATAGACTGAAGCCCTATGAAATGCCAATGCTTTTTTCAAAAAAACGCACAGATACTAATAGTGACTTTCACTCTTAACTAGTGAGGCAATAGTACAATAGGGCCTTAACACTTCGCATCTGCACAATAATTAACCTGTCACATCGCTCTACCACGCCAAAAGACATCGCGGGTTAACAAAATTTTCAATCCACAATTTGCAAAGAAATCATCGTGATGAAAATGTCATATAAAAATTATATGATGTTTCAGTCAGCATAAGTATGAGGAATCTAGTAAGAAATGGCGGGAGTGACGGGGCTCGAACCCGCGACCTCTGGCGTGACAGGCCAGCGCTCTAACCAACTGAGCTACACCCCCCCGGGTGTGACGCTTGTTTAAGACAAGCTTAATATCGTGTCAAGACGATATGTATTTTTTATTTGATGAAGATATTGATCACAAAGGATAATTTCCATTCAAACAAAAAATCATGGTGGGCGGTGAGAGACTCGAACTCCCGACATCTTCGGTGTAAACGAAGCGCTCTACCAACTGAGCTAACCGCCCCCAAAATCACCTTGATAACACTTACGTCCTCGCGGTGTGAGGCACTTTCTATACGCTCTGAATGAGGATGTAAAGCAAGAAAAAGGGTGATTGAAAAAAAAATCAATCACCCTCATCAGAAAACGATTTTAGCTGTTCACAGCGTCTTTCAAGGCTTTACCAGCTTTGAATTTAGGCTGCTTAGAGGCTGGAATCTGAATTTTCTCACCAGTGCGTGGATTACGGCCTTCAGTCGCTGCACGTGAGGCAACGCTAAATGTACCGAAACCAACCAGACGAACTTCACTACCGCCAGCAAGTTCACCTGAAATAGCACCGAATACAGCATCTACTGCTTTAGAGGCGTCCGCTTTTGAAAGTTCGGCTGTGTCCGCAACGCGTGCGATCAGATCATTTTTGTTCACTATCTTCCCCTTCTCGTAAATAAACGTTGTGTCATTTTTTTTAAAAAGTGACCGCAGTGTAGACCGGACTTTATACATCCGTCAAAAGGAAAAACCGCCCAAAATGGTGGTTTTCCAACAAAATATCACCTTGACAGTGAAAAACTATATTTCCAGTTACAATTAATGCGTAATTACACTTTTTGGTTTAGGTCCCTTACCCGCTTCAGCAATCCCCGATAACGCCTCTTCATCTTCATTTTCCGCCAAAGGCACAAGAGCCGATACCAGAGCACGCTCCAACACTTCATCCAGTGTATTCACAGGAATTATCTCTAACCCGCGCCTTACGTTATCCGGGATATCTTTCAGATCTTTCTCATTTTCATGAGGAATCAGAACCGTTTTGATCCCACTTCGCAATGCGGCTAACAGCTTCTCTTTTAAGCCGCCAATAGGCATCGCCCGGCCACGTAAACTTATTTCCCCTGTCATCGCCACATCACGGCGTACAGGATTACCCGTCAGAATCGACACAATAGATGTCGCCATAGCAATACCTGCTGAAGGGCCATCCTTTGGTGTTGCCCCTTCTGGCACGTGAATATGGATATCATTTTTTTCAAAGGCTTCTGGAGCAATGCCAAATTCATGACAACGACTATGGACATATGTCTTGGCCGCCTGCACTGATTCCTGCATGACGTCTCCCAACTTACCCGTAGACTTGATCTGCCCTTTACCTGGAACCACTGCCGCTTCAATAGAAAGAATATCACCGCCCACTTCAGTCCATGCCAGGCCTGTGGTGACACCAACCATATCTTCTTCATCCATCTCCCCATAACGGAAACGTTTGATACCGGCATATTTTTCCAAATTTCGTGCCGTCACCTGGATTTTCTTATGTGTACCCAGCACTATTTCTTTTGTCGCCTTACGAATAAGATTCGCAATTTCACGTTCCAGATTACGTACACCCGCCTCTCGGGTGTAATAACGGATCAAATCGCGTGCGGCAGCTTCGGAAATACTCCACTCTTCGGCAGAAAGCCCATGCTCCTGAACCTGTTTGGGTATCAAATGACGCTTGGCAATCTCAACCTTTTCGTCTTCTGTGTAACCGGAAAGGCGAATAACCTCCATCCGGTCCAACAGGGGTTGCGGCATATTTAATGTATTTGCTGTTGTCACGAACATGACGTTGGATAAGTCGTAATCAACTTCCAGGTAGTGATCGTTAAATTTGCTGTTTTGTTCTGGATCCAGAACCTCTAGCAACGCAGATGATGGATCACCACGAAAATCCGCGCCCATTTTGTCAATTTCATCCAGAAGAAACAGCGGGTTTACTGCATCCGCTTTTTTCATACTCTGTATGACCTTACCGGGCATGGAACCTATGTATGTGCGTCTGTGCCCGCGTATTTCAGCTTCATCCCGCACACCACCAACAGAAATGCGCACAAAATTACGACCTGTCGCCTTCGCAACGGACTTACCCAAAGATGTTTTTCCGACACCCGGAGGCCCAACAAGACATAAGATAGGGCCACGCACCTTGTCAGCACGTTGCTGAACAGCAAGATATTCCAAAATGCGCTCTTTAACTTTTTCCAGCCCATAATGATCCGCATTGAGGATTTCTTCCGCCTTGCGCAGGTCAGCCTTAATCTTGCTTTTCTTGCCCCAGGGAATACCTAATATCCAATCCAGGTAATTACGCACCACCGTTGCTTCCGCAGACATCGGACTCATGTTGCGTAATTTCTTCAATTCCCCGGTAGCCTTTTCGCGGGCCTCTTTGCTTAGCTTGGTTTTTTTGATTTTTTCTTCAAGCTCAACAAGCTCATCCTTACCTTCGTCAGCCTCTCCCAGTTCTTTCTGAATGGCCTTCAGCTGTTCATTCAGGTAATACTCACGTTGCGTTTTTTCCATCTGTCGCTTTACGCGACTGCGAATTTTCTTTTCAACTTGAAGAACGCCGATTTCATCTTCCATAAAGGAGAATATTTTCTCCAAACGTTGGGACAAATCTTCCGTTTCCAGCAAATCCTGCTTTTCGGAGATCTTAATAGAAAGATGTGACGCAACCGTGTCCGCTAACTTACTGCCATCTTCAATCTGATTAACCGATGCCAATACCTCTGGCGGTATTTTCTTATTCAGCTTTACATATTGCTCAAACTGCGACGTCACCGATCTTTCCAGTGCCGTCAATTCCTGATTGCTGCTATCCACCTCAGGCTGTAACAATGCTTCGGCCTCGAAAAAGTCTTCACGGTCAGTAAAGGCGGAAATTTTTGCGCGCTCCAACCCTTCTACAAGTACCTTTACCGTTCCATCCGGCAGCTTCAGCAATTGCAATACTTTTGCCAGCGTCCCCACCCGGTATATGTCATCAACAGTAGGGTCATCCATGTTGGCATCTTTTTGTGCCACAAGAAGAATCTTTTTATCATTCTCCATGACATCTTCCAGGGCCTTCACAGATTTGTCACGCCCGACAAACAACGGCACAATCATGTGAGGAAAGACAACAATGTCACGGAGCGGTAATACAGGATAAATCGTGTCCATACTGAACCCAAATAAATGAAATTAAATTGCACGCAATAGCAACTTCACCAGTGCTACTCTTTACTTACTTTAGAGATAACCTTTAAGGCGATATTTTCAAGTATCCCCAACATTTGGGATCAGAAAATCAGGGAAGCAGGCTATTACAAATTCCCCCCATCCTTTGACAGGGTTGAAAAAGCAGAACGGGGCCCTTAGGCCCCTGCTCCAACCTCTTCTTTTTTCTTATCGGCATAGATATACAGTGGCGTCGATCCACCATCGACTACGTCACCATTAATCACAACCTCTTCAACACCTTCAAGACCCGGAAGTTCAAACATTGTATCCAGCAAGATGTCTTCCATAATCGACCGCAAGCCACGCGCGCCCGTCTTTCGTTCAATGGCTTTGCGTGAAATGGCATGCAGCGCATCCTCTGTGAAGCTGAGCTCCACATCTTCCATGGCGAATAAGCGCTGATATTGCTTAACTAACGCATTCTTCGGCTCGCTTAATATCCGAACCAAAGCGTCTTCATCAAGGTCCATCAATGTTGCCAGGACGGGCAAGCGCCCTACGAATTCAGGAATCAGCCCAAATTTCAACATATCTTCGGGCTCGACATCCGCCAAAATCTCACCGATACGTCTTTCTTCTGTCGCATCGACATTGGCACCAAACCCAATGGATTTCCCTTCAAGCCGGCTTGCAATAATTTTATCAAGACCCGCAAAAGCACCCCCACAAATAAACAGGATGTTAGTTGTGTCGACCTGCAGAAATTCCTGTTGTGGGTGTTTGCGTCCGCCTTGTGGTGGCACACTCGCCACGGTCCCTTCCATAATTTTCAACAGGGCTTGCTGTACGCCCTCACCTGAAACATCACGCGTAATGGACGGGTTATCTGACTTGCGGCTGATTTTATCAACCTCATCAATGTAGACAATGCCGCGCTGTGCGCGCTCAACATTGTAATCTGCCGCCTGTAAAAGCTTGAGAATAATATTCTCAACATCTTCACCAACATACCCGGCTTCAGTGAGCGTTGTCGCATCAGCCATGGTAAAGGGAACATCCAAAATGCGCGCTAACGTCTGCGCCAACAAAGTCTTACCGCAACCCGTCGGTCCCACCAGCAGAATATTTGATTTTGCCAATTCAACGTCTTCGCCACTGGTTGTCAAATGCTCAAGCCGCTTATAATGGTTATGCACAGCGACAGATAAAACCTTTTTCGCCTGAGCCTGACCAATAACATAATCGTTTAGAACTTCCAGGATCTCCAGCGGGGTTGGTACACCATCCCCCGTCTTTGCCAATGAAGATTTACTTTCCTCGCGGATAATATCCATGCACAGCTCAACGCATTCATCACAAATGAAGACTGTTGGCCCCGCAATCAGTTTCTTCACTTCGTGCTGACTTTTGCCGCAAAAGGAACAATACAACGTATTTTTAGAATCGTTGCCATCGTTGGATTTCGTCATGAAGTTCCCTAACTCTCACTCACTATCAAATAGCTTTCACCTCTATATGCTACTCCGACCTTACCGTACTTCTCAATGCTTTTTCTGCATTGAAACCACATAGAAGGGCTAAAATAGCCGAAACAAGGCAAAAAACAGTTCTATAACGCCTGTAACGTCACACATAATGTTACAAGAGTTACAAAATACAGTTCAATATATGATTAACAAAAACGTCTACTTTAAAAAAACGGGCCGGAAACATAAGATTCCCGGCCTGCACTGAATATCATCACAAAAACTAATCGTCTTTGACTTCGCGTTTTTCAACAACAACATCAATAAGACCGAAGTCCTTTGCTTCTTCAGCAGACATGAAATTATCACGCTCCAACGCCTGCTCGACCTTTTCCAGCTTTTGTCCAGTATGCTTCACATAAATACCATTAAGACGTTCACGCAGAGAAAGAATTTCTTTGGCCTGAATTTCAATATCTGTTGCCTGGCCTTGTGCGCCACCAGAAGGTTGGTGAACCATAATACGTGAATTAGGAAGTGCAAAACGCTTCCCTTCAGTGCCTGCGGCCAACAACAAAGATCCCATTGAACAGGCCTGGCCGATACATAACGTCGCCACATCCGGACGTATATATTGCATCGTATCATACATTGCCAAACCTGATGTCACGACACCACCCGGCGAATTGATATAAATGGAAATGTCTTTTTTGGGGTTTTCAGCCTCTAAAAACAAAAGCTGCGCACAAACGACGCTGGAGACAGCATCATTGACCTGACCCGTCAAAAAGATAATCCGTTCTTTCAGAAGACGCGAATAGATATCATATGAACGCTCACCCCGACTGGTTTGTTCAACCACCATAGGGACTAATGTACTCATATAGGTATCGTATGCGTCGCTCATCTGCTTCTTCCCTGTTAATCTAAAGCGTAAAGATAAAAGCCGGGCATCCTTTATTCAAGATCACCCGGCTTTATTTTATTCAGCTTTATCAGTTTTTTTTGTCGTTTTCTTGGCCGCAGTTTTCTTTGGAGCCGCCTTCTTCGCATCAGCGTCTTTTGCTGCAGGCTTTTTCGCGGCAGCTTTTTTCTTTGGTGCTGCCTTCTTCTTGGCCGCAGCTTTTTTCTTCGGAGCTGCCGCTTCCTCATCTGCTTCCATCGCTGCAATAAGCTGCTCGCGATTTGTTGATTTCTCCGTCACTGTCGCCAGTTCCAGAATATAATCAACAACCTTGTCTTCAAACAACGGCGCCCGCAATTGTGCCAAAGCCTGAGGGTTTTTCTGATAATATTCAAAAACCTGCTGCTCCTGCCCTGGATAACGCCGAGCTTCTTCAGCAACCATACGGCTCACTTCTTCCTGTGCCACTGTGATTTCTTTAGATTGACCAATTTCGGCTAACAACAGACCCAAACGTACACGGCGCACGGCAATAGCCATATACTCATCCCGCAAAGATTCGTCTGGCTCCCCGACATCATCTGGCTTCAACTCAGGATTATCTTCTGAGGCCTCACGGTACATGTCGAATTTCAACTGCTGCCAAATTTGTTCAAATTCCATTTCGACCATGCCTTCCGGCACATCGAAAGTCACCTTCTCTGCCAACACGTCCAACAACGCACGCTTCAACTGGGTACGGCTCAGATTGTCATTCTCTTTACCGATTTGCTCCTTGACCGCCTCTTTCAAGGCTTCAAGGTTTTCCATCCCCATACGTGTCGCAAGTTCATCATTGATTTCAACAGGGGCTGGCTTCCGAACTTCTTTAACAGTCACGTCAAATACAGCTTCTTTGCCCGCTAAATCCTTATTGCCGTATTCCTCCGGGAATGTCACGGTCACAGCGACTTCCGCACCAGTTTTCTGCCCGACAAGCTGATCTTCAAAACCAGGAATAAAGGTGTTAGAGCCTAACTCCAGCTCAAAATCTGTCCCTTCACCGCCGTCAAAGGCTACGTCATTGATTTTCCCTAGGAAATCAATCAAGACCGCATCGCCTTCTTTCGCCTTATAAGTCTTGGCAGCCTTGGCAAAATTCTTTTGCTGCTCTGTCATTTTAGACAGGAATTCTTCGACTTCTTTGTCTTCAATTTCGACGACATTTTTTTCTAGGGTAATGTCAGAGAAATCAGGCAGTTCAAAGTCAGGAATGATTTCCACTTCAATGGTATATTCCAGATCAGCGCCATCTTCATAGGATGCAATTTCCACTTTCGGCTGCATTGCCGGGCGGACCTTTTGTTCATCCAGTGCATTTTGCGAAGTTTGCTGAATAGTCTCTTCCAGAATCTGCCCCATTAAGCGGGGACCATGCAGCTTCTTCAGCAGAGAGGCCGGCGCTTTGCCGGGACGGAAACCTGGCATTTTGATTTGATCTTTGAGCTTATCCAGCTCTGTATCCAACCGCTCATCAATATCCTGTGCCGCGACAACAACTTTATATCCGCGCTTCAGGCCCTCAGAAAGTGTCTCTACTACTTGCATAGATGGCTCAACTTTTTATTCATGGGCAGCCCATACTGCCATTTTTGTCCTATTCCGCTCCCCGTGATTGCAACCTTGTAACGACTCTACCGGGCAAAGCCTCTGGCATGTCATATGCGTTAAAATACGACCAGAACAGAATGTTTTAATTATGATGGTGCGGGCGGAGGGACTTGAACCCCCACGTCGCAAGGACACTAGAACCTAAATCTAGCGCGTCTACCAATTTCGCCACGCCCGCACAGCCCGAAAGTTCATTCCTTCCGAACGACACAGGTCATTTACAAAGCAAACAACACCCTCGTCAACCGGTAAATACGCTCTTGGATCATTTTACCTCGAAAAAGTCCGGAAAACCTCTTTAATGGCCTGATAATAATGACGACACACTGAAATACGTCGCTCCTTTTCACACACACCCTCCAAAAGGCACTGTAAAAAATCTTAATTTTTTAATTTTCTCAGCAATGGCGGCAATTGTTTTTCAATATCCTCCGCGATGAGTCCGGGACCAAAACGCTTAGCCGCCTCGCCATGAAGCCATACTGCGGCACATGCGGCATCAAATACCTCCATGCCTTGTGCTAACAATCCCGTTATCATGCCCGCCAACACATCCCCTGACCCGGCTGTTGCTAATGCAGGCGGCGCATTTGCAGCAATAACAGCCTCTCCTGTCGGCGCAGCAATAACTGTGTCGCCCCCTTTAAAAACCACAACCGCACCGCTATGAGCAGCCGCACTTATGGCCATTTCGCATTTACCAATTGGCTGTGCCGCAATATCAGGAAAAAGTCGCCGGAACTCCCCACCATGAGGCGTAAGCACAACCCCTGAATTTTCACGTTGTTTTATGGCCGCAAAGAGATCATCTGGACTTTCTTCGAAAATCGTTAAGGCATCTGCATCCAACACGCAAAGATGCCCACTCTTTAATGTCGCCAAAACACGCATTTTAGTTTGCATCGTAACACCGTTGGCGGGCCCGACACACCACGCGTTTCGTCTATCATCCTGCAACAATAATTCATATTCGTCCTGATTGACGAAACTTTTTATCATCACGGCACTCAATTGCGAAGCCAGAGGAACAATAGCCCCGCTGGGGGCCGCAACAGTCACTAATCCTGCCCCAATTCGCAAAGCGGCCCTCGCCGCCAACCGGGCGGCTCCCGTATGCATTTCATCGCCGCTAACGACAACGGCATGACCCCGGCTATACTTGTGCCCCATAACCATTGGCCATGGATATTTCCCTACCCACAAAGTCGGGTTATTAAGAGTTATGCTTTGGGTTAAACGATCAATGAAACGTTCAGGTATTCCAATATCCACAACACGGAGCTGACCACTATAACACCGCCCTGGCAACAGAACATGCCCGCGCTTCGGTCGGCAAAAGGTCACCGTCATATCTGCCTGAAAAGCAATTCCCGCAACATGGCCCGTATCGCCGTTAATACCCGATGGTATATCAATAGCAATCCTGGCACACCGCCACGTGTTGACGGTCTTAATGACAGCCGCGGCCACGCCTTCTATATCACGTGCAAGTCCCGCCCCAAATAGCCCATCGACCACAACATCTGGCGGACGACATGATGTGACCTCAGAAAGAGGCATCAATGTCCCCTGCCATTTGTCCGCCATCAAGGCCGCATCACCTTTTAAGGCATCGCGATCACCTAATAAGCCTACACTAACGTCCCAGCCCTGGTTTTGTAGTTCACAGGCAACAACAAAACCATCACCGCCATTATTCCCGGGACCACACAATATGATGGCCGTACCCACCCCGTATTTTTCCGAGATACACCGGGCAACACCACCGCCCGCCGCAGCCATGAGTGTCTCACCTGAAATGCCGCTTTTTATAGTTAGGCGGTCCAATTGATACATTTGTTCGACCGAAAGCAAGAGTCCTTCTCCGCCCAACGATTTGTCGTATATCATACCTTTTCCTCCCAAAAGCATGGTGTCACGACAGCAAAGCCATGTCTATCCTCATTACGGCATTGACCTTTTCAATTCGCAACGCGCAAATTCAGCGCCGTAAAAATATAAAAAAATATCCCCATTACCCTCATACCTCTCCAAAACAATAAAGATAAGAAGGCATCCTGCACCACGCCCCACAAGCATGAGACGGTTGAAATTTCAGGAAGTGAGAGTAAAATTTAGGGAAGGATGGGGCGAGTGACCGGTTTTGAACCGGCGACCTCCAGAGCCACAATCTGGCGCTCTAACCAACTGAGCTACACCCGCCATCATTTGAACAGCGCTCTTGTACTTTTCTGAATCAATTCCGTCAAGCTATGTTTTTCATCAACCGTTTTTTTGCTACGATCGCAGAAGATAAGCACATAATGTCTAATTATTATTCACCGTGCTCATTAATTAATCAATTTGTGCTAACATTTTCATCGAATTCACGGTAAGAGATTAAAAAAACCTTTATAAATTAAAGAAGGTTTGAATTGGCACGCAGTGTGCTTAAGACTCTACCACCAGTCGTCACACGCCTGAGCATTAGAATGCTGTCAGAGGCAACGCTAAAGGACTTTTAAAAAAGAAATATAGCCATGAAAAAAATCGAAGCGATTATTAAACCGTTCAAACTGGACGAAGTTAAAGAAGCCCTTCACGAAATTGGTCTAACGGGGATTACTGTTACCGAAGCAAAAGGTTTTGGCCGCCAAAAAGGTCATACAGAACTTTACCGCGGCGCGGAATACGTGGTTGATTTCTTGCCTAAAGTCAAAATTGAAATCGTGCTGAAAGATGACTTGGTAGAAAGTGCTGTTGAAGCCATACAACAGGCCGCAAAAACGGGTCGTATTGGTGACGGTAAAATTTTCGTCTCAAGCATCGAAGAAGCCATACGCATTCGCACCGGCGAAACCGGCGACGAAGCTGTCTAATATTCCTGTATAGTCAATGCACTATACATAATACCTAATCTAACTTCTTAATAACTAACTTACGGGAAGAAACTAACATGTCAGACGTTAAAAGCCTCCTTGAAATGATCAAGGAAAAAGAAATTCAGTCTGTTGACCTTCGCTTCACCGACCCTCGTGGTAAGTGGCAGCACCTGACGATGGACGCTGGTGTTGTAGACGAAGAAATGTTCGAAGAAGGCGTCATGTTCGATGGCTCCTCTATTTCAGGTTGGAAAGCCATTAATGAATCCGACATGATCCTGAAGCCTGACGCCTCAACAGCGACTATGGACCCCTTTATGGCACAACCAACTGTTGTCGTGTGCTGTTCCATTGTTGAGCCTTCAACAGGCGAAGGGTATAATCGTGACCCACGTTCAACAGCCGAACGTGCAGAAGCCTACCTGAAATATAGCGGCGTCGGTGACACAGCCTATTTCGGGCCTGAGCCTGAATTCTTCATGTTTGACCATGTAACATTCGACGTCAGCTATAATGGTGCCAGCTATGAACTGGACGATGTCGAAGGACCTTATAACAGCAAGCGTCAATATGAAGGCGGCAACATCGCGCACCGTCCTGGCGTAAAAGGCGGATACTTCCCTGTTGCCCCTGTTGATTCCTGCTCTGACATTCGCGGTGAAATGGTTGCCATTATGAAAGAGCTTGGCCTGCCAATGGACAAGCACCACCACGAAGTGGCACCGTCACAGCATGAACTGGGAATGATGTTCGGCACATTGTTGCAAACAGCCGACCGCGTACAGCAGTATAAATATGTAGTGCACCAGGTGGCTCACGCCTACGGTAAAACCGCAACATTTATGCCAAAGCCTGTTGCTGAAGATAACGGCTCCGGTATGCACACACACCAATCAATCTGGAAAGATGGTGAGCCATTATTTGCTGGTTCTGGCTATGCTGATCTGTCTGAAACCTGCCTGTACTATATCGGCGGTATCATCAAACATGCAAAAGCCCTTAACGCGTTCACAAACGCGTCGACAAACAGCTACAAGCGTCTTGTCCCTGGTTTTGAAGCACCTGTTCTGCTGGCGTATTCCGCACGTAACCGTTCTGCATCTTGCCGTATTCCTTATGGCACAAGCCCGAAAGCAAAACGTGTTGAAATTCGCTTCCCGGATCCAACAGCGAACCCATACCTCGCCTTCTCTGCCATGCTGATGGCTGGCCTTGACGGCATTGAAAACAAAATCCATCCTGGTGAAGCAATGGATAAAGACCTTTATGCGCTTCCACCGGAAGAGCTGGCACAGGTTCCAACTGTTGCAGCTTCATTGGATGAAGCTTTGAATGCGCTTGATAATGACCGTGAATTCCTGAAAAAAGGTGGCGTGTTCACTGATGACCAGATTGACGGTTATCTGGATCTTAAGCGCGAAGAAGCGCAAGCCGTGAACATGGCTCCACACCCAATGGAATTCCAGCTGTATTATTCTGTATAATCAGATAGCTATTTCCAGAAGAACACGAAAGCCCCCGCCTGCTGCGGGGGCTTTTTTATGTGATCACACGAAATTCCAATGATGCCACCGCCACATAAAAATTGGGGTAAAAATAAAGGGGAAGGTCAAATTATTCCTTCCTTAACCTTAAACTGTCATAGTTATCCATAACTTAGAAACTCATCTTACTCCCCTTAGATGGCGACAGAAGATAGACACAGAAGATAAACAAGGACGTTTTGAACAAGATGAAAGAGCAGGCCGACATCTTCGCACAGGTAAAAGGGAAGAATATTAATGAACAGACCCTGCTCGCCACAGATTACCTCAATCACTTCAACGAAATTGTTATGTTGATTGAAATGGTCCCGGACATGCCAGAATGCCTTGATGACATACTGGAATGGACCCCAAAAAGTTATACCCAGCATTTTGAAGACAGCAGTTTTACAGAAAAAGAGCTCGCCATTACGGCCTACGCCCATGTCCCGGAAGAGTTTCTAAATCCTTTTGAAACATGTGTCGCAAATATGGACCGCCTGGTGCTGGCTGCTATGGAAAACCTTGAGGGAGCACTCATGGCCGAAGCTAATAACCGCGTCAGCCTTATTGCTGCCCAAACATCTAATGCCTTACGAAAATTG
This sequence comes from Kordiimonas sp., assembly GCA_002700365.1. Classification (GTDB taxonomy): domain Bacteria; phylum Pseudomonadota; class Alphaproteobacteria; order Sphingomonadales; family Emcibacteraceae. The sequence goes on from PADB01000012.1 coordinate 553,169, forward strand.
ATTGATACATGCGGGGCGATCATCAATGGAACGACGCTCACCGTTCATCAGGAAGACATTGATCAATATTTTGCCTTGGAATCCTCTGATGGCACCCCACCGGATACAAGTATAGATGTTCCGGCTGCCCCTCCTACAAACGACCTGGCTCAAGACGACATTGACGCCCTGTTCAATTAACTCGTCGATAAATTCGACCAGAGCACTATATTTTTACACTCCTATCTGATAGTAATACCCCTGTTTGGGGAGCGCATTGAGAAAGATTAATCCTCTCATATTCTAATTGCGTACATATCCACGAGTAACTTCCAATTTCACTTTATTAAAAATTACTTATTTAACCGCATAGACATCATCTATATGATAACTAATAAATATAATATATTTCATTCAGAATATACGCAGGCTGCTTGATGAAAAAATCGTATCTCATTGCTTTTGTTTTTGTAATTGTATTAAGTGTATGGATTTTTTCGGGACAAAGTTCCACGACAACAGAAACTGTAGACTTACCCACGACCATAGCGGAACAAAGAGGTGGGAGCACCTTCGTCAAAGTTGAAGCCAGTCTCGCCCAGCCGCATAAAGTACAAATAACTTTACGGGGACGGACGGAAGCCATTCGTACCGTACACTTGCGCAGCCAAACAGACGGCCAGGTGGCAAAGGTCCTGGGGCAACAAGGTGACAGGGTCAAAGAAGGAGACCTCATCTGTCAGCTAGACGTCGATGACCGCGCCGCAAAACTTGATGAAGCAAAGGCTTTACGTGCTCAGCGTGCCCTTGAATATGCCGCTGCACAGAAACTATCGGATAAAGGGCACCGTTCCGATACGCAAACCGCTGCGGCAAAGGCACTATATGATGCGGCAAAAGCAATGGTCACTCAAATGGAAATCAATTTGGGGCACGCAGAGATCACGGCAGCCTTTGATGGCATTATCGACCAGCGCCCTGCTGAAGTCGGTGATTATCTGCGCAAGGGTGATGTATGCGCCGTACTCATGGATGAAAATCCGTTCTTAGTGGTAGGGTATATTTCCGAACAAAACGTGGCACCCGTTGAAATAGGAATGCCCGCGGATGTTCGTCTGGTTACAGGTGAACAACTAACAGGAACGGTTAGATACATCTCTAAAATAGCGAATCCTAATACCCGCACTTTCCGCATTGAAGTTTTGGTCAACAACCCGGACGCCAAATTGCGTGATGGTATTACCACAGAAATCAATATGGGACTTTCTGAAACTTACGCCCATCACATAACACCAGGTGTCTTAGTCCTAAACGAAGCAGGGATTATCGGCCTGCGTCTCGCTGATGAAAATAACACTGTTATTTTCGCCCCTGTCGAAATAATTGATAGCGACGACAAAGGGGTCTGGGTCAAAGGGTTACCGGAAAAGGCTCGCATCATTACCGTGGGGCAAGAATTTGTCGCGGCAGGACAAAAAGTCCGCCTCACTAATACCGCAGAACTCCAGCACTAAGGGCTTATAAATGGGACACATTATTTCTGCGGCCATCAACAATTATCGCATGGTCTTACTGACAATTGTTGTTATCTTTTTTGCGGGTTCGCAGGCTTTGGTGAATATTCCCAAGGAATCTGAACCTGACATCACCATCCCCGTCTACTATGTGAATATTCACCATGACGGCATTTCACCGGAAGATGCCGAAAGACTATTGGTGAAGCCAATGGAAAAAAACCTTCGCACGTTAGAAGGTCTCAAAGAAATGAAGTCATTTGCCTATGAAGGCGGGGCAAGCATTGTCGTAGAATTCGACTTTGGTGTAGATCCGGATAAAACACTTCTAGAAGTCCGTGAAGAAGTCGATAACAGTAAGAAAGACCTTCCCGAAGACACGGACGAACCATCCGTTGAAGAAATCAATGTCAGTTTATTTCCTGTTCTTGATGTCGTCCTTTATGGCGAAATGCCACAACGCGAGATGTTAAAGGCCGCACGCGACTTACAGGACGACCTCGAATCATTAAGCGGGGTTCTGGAAGTCAACCTGAAGGGAGACCGCGAAGAATTACTGGAAATCATTATCGATCCATTGCGTCTGGAAAGTTATGACATTTCCTATGAAGAATTAATCGCAACGGTCGTACGGAATAATAAACTCGTCGCCGCAGGTGCCTTGGACCCGGATGAAGGCCGTTTTTCCATTAAAGTTCCCGGCCTCTTTGAAACCGCACAGGACGTTTATAATCTTCCCATCAAAATTGATGGCGACAGTATCGTAACATTAGCAGACATCACTGAAATTCGACGCACCTACAAAGATGCCGAAACCATTTCCCGCTATAATGGGCAACCTTCACTGACTCTCATGGTCACGAAAAAAATCGGGGAAAATGTAATAGAAACAGTCGATAGCGTCAAAGAGCGCGTCGCCGAACGCACACGTTATTGGCCTGAAAGCTTGCAAATTGCCTATACACGTGACAAATCCGTATATACTAAAGATGATCTCAGCACCCTGCAGAATAGCGTCATTTCTGCTGTACTGTTGGTGATGATTGTTGTCATTGTGGCCTTAGGCACCAGATCCGCTATGCTTGTTGCCATCACGATACCGGGCTCCTTTCTGCTTTCCATTCTCCTGCTGAATACTTTGGGTATGTCATTCAACGTGACAATTATGTTTGGTCTGATTCTATCTGTGGGCCTCTTGGTAGACGGGGCTATTGTTGTAACTGAATTCGCAGACCGCAAAATGCACGAAGGTATCGATCGCAAAACAGCTTATCGTGAGGCGGCTACCCGTATGTCGTGGCCCATTCTGGCGTCCACAGCAACAACACTGGCCGCTTTCTTGCCGCTTCTATTCTGGCCCGGCATTGTAGGCGAATTTTTATTCTATCTGCCCATCGCGGTCATCACGACATTATTATCTTCTTTTCTTATGGCTATGATCTTCATGCCTACCCTTGGTGCCCTATTTGGCAAGGCAGACACATCAATATCTTCTGCTGTGAATATGTTAGGCGGCGACCACGAAATCGATCCTCAAAAACTACCGGGATTAACTGGTCGATATGCGCGCTTTATCCACTATGTTGCCACCCACCCGTTTCGGTCTGTAGTACTGATTTTTGCGCTACTAATCAGCATACTTTTCACCTATCTTTCCAATAACAATGGTGTTGTTTTCTTTCCCGACACCTTTGCGCAAACAGCCCTTTTGCAGGTCCATGCCCGTGGAAATATGTCTATCAAGGAGCGCGATCAAATCATCATTGAGGTTGAAAATGCAATTGCAGACATTGATGGTATCAAAGGCTACCTTGGTCTCACAGATAACAGTCCTAAATTCGGGCAGGACATGGCCGAAGATGTCATAGGTCTTATCGCCGTAGAATTCGAAGACTGGCATACGCGCCCGCCCACAGAGAACATCACTGCAGAAATTCGTGCAAAAACTTCAAAAATTCCCGGCATTTATGTTGAACCAACACTGGCTCGTGACGGCCCCGTACAGGGTAAGGACATTCAAATTGAAATTCAGTCCAATTTCCCGGAACTTCTCGCACCAGTAACACGTAAAGTCAGACACTTTATGGAAACTGAGCTCACAGGCTTAGAAGATATTGAAGATAGCCTGCCCTTACCCGGCATTCAGTGGGAATTAATCGTTGATCGCGCTATGGCCGGACGTTTCAACACCGATATCTTAAGCGTGGGCAATGTTGTGCAGCTCGTCACGAATGGCATCAAAATTGGCGAATACCGCCCCGATGATACAGACGATGAAGTTGATATTCGTGTTCGTTTCCCGGAAGAATACCGCAACCTCACGCAATTAGACGAACTACGTGTTCAGACCCCGCATGGACAGGTGCCCGTTGGTAATTTTGTTAAACGCATAGCCTCCCCCAAGGTCAGTACAGTCGAACGCGTAGATACCATCCGTACCATGCGCGTAAAATCTAACGTAATTGATGGGGAAAATGTTAATGAACGGGTACAGAAATTGCGCGAATGGCTCGAAGTCCAGGAAATAGACGAACGCGTCTCTGTAAACATTGTCGGGCAGGATGAAGATCAGAAGGAATCGGAAGAATTTCTTAAATCTGCGTTCCTCATGGCATTATTCCTTATGATGCTTATCCTGGTGACACAGTTTAACAACTATTATCGGGCCTTCCTGATTTTATTAGCTGTCGTATTGTCCACTTTTGGAGTGCTTTTCGGACTGCTGATTACCGGGCGAAGTTTTATTGTCGTCATGACAGGCATCGGCATCATTTCATTGGCCGGGATCGTCGTGAATAATAACATCGTTCTGATTGATACCTACGCCGTGTTGCGACGTCGCGGGGAATCGGCACTTGATGCTATTGTACATACCGCAACACAACGGTTACGTCCGGTCATTTTAACGACGATTACAACCGTTGCTGGTCTACTTCCAATGGCGTTTCAGATAAATATCGATTTTATCCACCGGGAAGTAACCTTTAAAAACCCGGCTTCATATTTCTGGGTAGATCTGGCGATTTCTGTTTGTATGGGGCTCACCTTTGCTACCATCCTGACACTTGTTTTGACACCGGCAATGTTAGCGGCACAAGTAAAAGTTATGGACAGTTTGCACCGCTTCAAAGGGGCACGACGAAAAACGGTATAGGAAACTACATTATTCTGCCTTGTCCCTGCTGTCGCTTGCAAAAAGATTATAGCGTCATGCCATCCACAACTGCTGACTCTAATCAGAGCTTTGTTGCGTTTTCCGTGCGCGTTTCACACTAACCGGAATTAACAGCAAATAAATAACGCCAAACAAAGACATCACCCACCAAAGATAACTGACCAACAAAGCAGCCAGTAACGTAATCCCAAGCAGGGCTGGTAGAACATATTCGCGACGCACGCCAATGCGCTTAAAGGAGAATGTCGGAATACTGCTGATTGTCAGGAAGGAAATCAGTGCTAAATGTACGGCACATAACACGGGGCTACGCAAGAACTCTGCGTCTATTTCAAAAGATAGGATAAGCGGCCATAAGGCCAAGGCCGCAGCAGCTGGCATTGGTACACCAACAAAATAATCTGACCCAGGTTTGCGTTCATGGTCCCCGTCAATAGCCGTATTAAAACGTGCCAGGCGCAGGGCACTACAGATAATAAATATCAACGCCATGACCCACCCCATGCCGCCGATTGTCTCTAAAGTCCACATATACAAAACCAGCGCGGGGGCAACACCAAAACTAACCACATCCGACAATGAATCTAATTCAGCCCCGAATTTTGTTGCCCCTTTTAATAAACGGGCCACACGCCCATCAAGGCCATCAAAAATCCCCGCCACCAGAATGGCTGCAACGGATGCTTCCCAGCGCCCCTCCATGGCAAAGCGAATAGCAGACATACCTGCGCATAAAGCCAGTACCGTCAGTACATTGGGTGCTAAACTCCGGGCTGGCAACACTGGAAAACGGTATGAGCGTGGTGTCTTCATATTCTGACCTATAGTCATAATCCTTTAGCGAATGATGCCTTCTCTGGGGGGAGCCTCACTACCATCCAAAGCAATAACCGTCTCACCGGCGATGGCTTTTTGTCCCACGCATACAATCGGGGTCATCCCCTCGTCCAAATATACATCAACACGACTACCAAACCGGATCAGGCCGAAACGTTCGCCCGCCTCTACCGGCTGATCATCAGACAGCCAACATAATATCCGACGTGCAACCAGGCCTGCTATTTGTACAAAGGCAACGTCTTTACCGCTTTGCGTTGTCATGCGAACGGCCTGACGTTCATTATCAATGCTTGCTTTTTCCAACGATGCATTGAGAAATAGGCCCGGGGTATAAACCAGTTTTGTTACTGTCCCCGCAATAGGAATGCGATTTACATGAACATCAAAGACATTCATAAAAATACTGATCCGCATACGGGCAGCTTCTCCCATTTCTAACTCTGCTGGCGGCACAGCCAACCCTACGCTCTGCACCAACCCGTCCGCAGGACTTATCATTAGGTCGTCCTGGGTCGGTGTTACCCGGTCCGGATCACGGAAAAAATAGGCACACCACAGTGTTAAAATCACGCCAACCCACGCAAATGGTGTCCAGCCCAATAAAAAGAGCCCTAATGTGACAAGGGCAAATACAAATATGAATTTATGACCTTCACGGTGGATGGGCACAAAAATACTGGTGATCGTTTCCATTAATGGACCTCGGTTTACTCAATGCCTAATGCGCAGAAAAATATAATCTTCTTCTACCCGCCCTGCGCCGTTCTATCAAACCTTTTTGGGCGTATCTTCCACGACAGTTTGCGGCATAGCATTTTCCAGGTCCGCAAGATGCTCACGCATAACAGCAGCTTCCTGTTGTTTTTTCCACATGGCCGCGTATTTTCCATCCAATGCCAATAACGCCTGATGCTTGCCGCGTTCAACCACTTGCCCTTTTTCCAGTACAAGTATTTCATTCGCATCCACCACAGTTGACAGTCGGTGCGCAATGACCAATGACGTTCTTTCCTTTGCGATGGATTTAAGGGAAGATTGTATCTCTCGTTCCGTATGGGTGTCCAATGCGGATGTTGCTTCATCCAACAATAGAATACCTGGATTCTTCAATATGGTTCGGGCAATGGCGACTCGTTGTTTTTCGCCTCCCGACAATTTCAGTCCCCGTTCTCCGACCATGGTCTCATATTGATCGGGTAATTGAGCCACAAATTCATGTATGTGCGCCATCTTGGCCGCACTTATTACTTCTTCATCGCTCGCATCGGGACGGCCATAGCGGATATTGTACATTATCGTATCGTTGAACAGCACTGTATCCTGAGGCACGATACCAATTGCCTGACGTAAGCTTGCCTGTGTGATATCACGGATATCCTGTCCATCCACCATGACCCGGCCGGCAGCAATATCATAAAAACGATACAGAATACGTGAGATTGTTGATTTCCCGGCCCCGCTCGCACCAACAATAGCCGTCATCGTACCTGCCGGGACTGTAAACGAAATATCTTTCAGAATCTGGCGATCTTTATCATAAAAGAAGTCCACATTCTCAAAACGCACCTCTGCGCCGCGCAGTTCCAGATCCGGAGCAGCTGCTTTATCCTCAACTTCTTCTTTTTGTTCCAACAGGGTGAACATTTTTTCCATATCCACCAGTGACTGTTTAATTTCGCGATAGACAAACCCTAAAAAATTTAAGGGCATATAAATTTGTATCAGCAGTGCGTTTGCTAATACAAAGTCCCCTATCGTCAACTGGCCTGTGGCAATTTCTGATGCCGCCATCAACATCACGGTAATCAAACCAACAGAAATTATAAGCCCCTGTCCAATGTTTAAAAACGCCAGCGACGTCTGGCTTTTTATACCCGCTTCTTCATAGCGGCGCATGGCACTGTTAAAACGACTAACCTCGTGATGCTCGTTATTAAAATATTTTACCGTCTCAAAATTAATCAAACTGTCGATGGCTTTGGTATTCGCTTCGTTATCCTCTCTGTTCATTTCCCGACGATATTTCAAACGCCAGTCCGTCACCTTAACTGTAAATAAGATATAGCCACTCAAAGAAACAAACGTCACAACAGCATACAAAACACCAAAATTAATCCAGAAGGCCACAGAAATAATCACCAGCTCCAATAGAGTTGGCAAGATATTGAACAACATGAACCGCAGAAGAAAATCAATACCCTTGGTCCCGCGCTCGATCACTCGGCTCAAACCCCCGGTCTGACGTTCCAGATGAAATCTCAGAGAAAGTTTATGTAAATGGTCAAAAACATTGATGGCAACTTCACGTAACGCATTTAACCCTACACGCACGAAAACCGCATCACGCAATTCGCCAAAGGCCTGCGAAAGAACCCGCGCAATACCATAGGCAACGATCAATCCAACAGGCACGGCAATTGCTGTGGTGACGGCATCTAATTGTGGGGAAGGACTCAGCGCATTAACCGCATCCTTGAATAAAAACGGTACATAAACACCAATGACCTTTGCCAGCACCAGTAATGTCAAAGAAATAACCACGCGCGCCTTCAGGTCTGATCGCCCGTGCGGCCACAGATAAGGGGCTAATGCGCGGATTGTTTGCCAGTGATTGTACTCACTATCATGATCGGCATCGGCTTCTAATGATCTCATTTTTTGCCTTTAAATATTATCCCGCAAAGCATTCTTTTCTTTATTATGATGTGCCTTAATTTTACGTAATTTTAAGATGCCTTAGGTAACGTCAAATACATTCATTTATCTATAGTATTATCCGTTCTGAGGACGTATGGCGACAAGTTATTATAAACTCGACACGATTCTTCGTGATGCCCGTAAAAGCCTCACGGAAACGGTCAAGAGTCCACCCTTTACATTGGATTTTATTTGGCAGAACCAATCTGTATACGCCGAATTCCGTCCCACAGATGACCCCGATCATGCCTTGCTAGATCTAAAAGTAGCCCTGGGGCCTCTACCCTACCGTGCAGAAAATGCACCATTACGCTTTCGTCTAAAACGATTATTACTTAATCCTGCCTTAACGGACGATGGCCATTACCGTTGTAGCAACGATAACACTGTAATCTATCGCTGCCAGACAAAGGTCGAAAACCCAAAGTCCATAGGCGAAGTCATTCGAAGTATTTTGATTACACTTTACGCAACAAAAGAAAAAACATTAGACTTAATCGCAGAAACGGTTGCAGGACCCGTGTGATTAAGTCTTTTTATTTCAGGCGCATAATTTAGGATTTTGCGTCTCATTACAATTCAGGTTTGCGCGGCAAAGCAAATTTTTGACCAGGGAAGATCAGGTCCGGATCACGGATTGCCTCTCTGTTTGCCCCAAAAATCAAAGTATAATGAAATCCCGACCCGTATAGTTTTCTTGCAATCTGCCACAAACTATTTCCCGGGTTTACAACGATATGGCCTTCCACCTGTGACGGATCAATCACCTCACCACGATTAAATCGCTGCTCGATCCGTAGTTGCACATCATCATTATCGATTAATTGATCCAGGCGTATTACGTGTTCACCTTTTGTAATCGCCACTCCTAATGGCAAAGACCAATACCCCTTATCATTGCTCACGGTCTCGCCCAGGTAATCATTGTCCAGATAGATGCGAATAGTGGAGCCAGCCAACGCCTTTCCGCTTGCTATTGCATTACCGTCCTGATCGTATTCCAAAGTTTCTAGCGCAAGACCACCAGTAAGATCACCAATTTCCGCAAATTTAGGTTTTTGCAACAGACGACTTGGCCCCTTGCCCGACCGTGGTGTCAAAAGGGCGACAACTCCCTCGGTCTCATCATTTACAAAACGCTCTTCATCCCGCGCTGGTACAGCCACAACGACAATGTCCTTAGACAACACCACATCATGCCCAGATAACTGTGACCGAAGGCTCAATTCCGTAGGGCCGCTCGGCAGCGGTTCTTCAAATAATAAAACCCACTCACCATTACGGTCAGCGACGGCTTGCCCGATCAGTTTTTCCCACGCATAAACAAAAACATCGCTGTTCGGTGCCGCACGGCCTGCGATAACCCCGGTCCCATTTCGGCTTACACGCACGACATCAAAACTTGGCAGGATAACCGTCACTTCCTGTGCCCCGGGCACTTCAGGAATAACTTCTTCCGTCACAAATTCTCTTGTCGCTGCCGTTTCTTTAGCCAATTGCTGCAATGGGGTCGTTCCATCCGCAAAGAACAGCACCCAAATAACAGCGACAACAGCCACAAACACCAATAAAGCCAGACTTAATTTTAAGCCTTTGTCATTACCTTTTGGGGGGTGTGCGCGTGTGCCTTCCGGCGGCAAAGCATTCAACACAATTAATCCATTCCGAACCAGACCGTTTCTCAAACAGTATGAGAAAATAAGTTATACCAGCTTAAATCATAAAAAACATTGTCATAAGGACTTAACACATTTCTTTTACCTTTCACGCAAAAGAAAATAAGCTTCTTATATGAACTGAGCCCGTTAAGCTCATACAATGAGAATTTGGCAATAATTTGACTTTTTTCTTAATAAAGTGACAAGCTAAAAAAAATCCTACCATTGTCCAAAGAGCATTGAATGACTACAACAACACCCAAATCAGCCCACCATCCCGCCACACGCATAAACTCTATTTGCGTTTACTGTGGCTCAAAAGTTGGAAACGAACCAAAATTTCAGAAGCTTGCCGCGACACTTGGCACTACATTAGCACAAAACAATATCCGTCTTGTCTATGGCGGTGGCAGTATCGGTCTGATGGGCATTATTGCGCGAGCAACACTCTCTGCCGGAGGCAACGTCACGGGTGTTATCCCCGGGCATCTTGATCGTGTTGAAATCAGTCAGGATGGCTTAACGGAACTTCATGTCGTTCCCAATATGCATATCCGCAAACGCAAGATGTTTGATCTATCCGATGCCTTTGTCATTCTCCCCGGCAGTATTGGCACTTTGGATGAAACCATTGAAGTCATCACATGGGCGCAATTAAACCTCCATGACAAACCAATCATACTCGTCAATGTGGATAACTACTGGCAGCCTTTCCTTGATTTGCTGGAACATATTATCGGAAAAGGCTTTATGACGGAGAGTACATTGGACCTTTTTCATGTGATAAATGATATCGAAACGTTGTTACCAACACTGAATACGCTTCCTTCCCCCCAAATAGATCCTAAAAATACACTTTTTTAGCATTTTTCCACCTTTGGGGGGGTTCACCTTAGCAGTCTACAGTGCTACTTTGCGGACGTTTAATCATCCTTGTTTTGCCACGGCGGCAGAACATCACAGCAAGAAAAATCTTGCGCAGTAGCTTCCACGCATTGTTAAGGGAATATGATGGCGAAGATAAAAGTACAAAACCCAATCGTCGAACTCGACGGCGATGAAATGACACGGATCATCTGGTCCTGGATTAAAGAGAAACTCATTCTTGAATATCTGGACGTAGATCTAAAATACTACGACTTGGGAATTGAAGCCCGCGACGCGACAGATGACCAGATCACAGTAGATTCCGCAAACGCCATTAAAAAATACGGCGTAGGTGTTAAATGTGCGACCATTACACCTGACGAACAGCGCGTAGAAGAATTCGATCTGAAACGCATGTATCGTTCACCAAACGGCACCATCCGTAACATCCTGGGCGGCACCGTTTTCCGTGAGCCGATCACCTGCAGCAACATTCCACGTCTGGTGCCGGGCTGGACAGACCCGATTGTTATCGGCCGTCACGCTTTTGGTGACCAGTACCGCGCCACGGACTTTTTGGTGCCAGGTGCAGGTAAACTCTCAATGAAATTCGAACCAGAAGATGGCGGTGAAGCTATCGAACGTGAAATCTTTGATTTCCCGGCTGCTGGTGTTGCTATGGGCATGTACAACCTTGACGAAAGCATCCGTGATTTCGCCCGCGCTTGTATGAACTACGGTCTGGACCGTCGCTGGCCTGTATACCTGTCCACAAAGAACACTATCCTGAAAGCATATGACGGTCGCTTCAAAGACCTGTTCCAGGAAGTGTTCGAAACAGAATTCGAAGCTCAATTCAAAGATGCTGGAATTAGCTATGAGCACCGTCTGATTGATGACATGGTTGCTTGTGCCCTCAAATGGAGCGGTCAATTCATCTGGGCCTGTAAGAACTATGATGGTGACGTACAGTCCGATACAGTTGCACAGGGCTTTGGTTCCCTAGGCCTGATGACATCTGTTCTGATGACTCCAGACGGAAAAACAGTAGAAGCTGAAGCGGCTCACGGTACAGTGACACGTCACTTCCGTCAGCACCAAGAGGGTAAAGAGACATCGACAAACCCAATCGCTTCTATCTTCGCATGGACACGTGGTCTGAAATTCCGCGGTAAAATGGACGAAACCCCAGATGTCGTGAAATTCGCTGAAACTCTGGAAAAAGTTTGTGTTGATACTGTTGAAAGCGGCTTCATGACCAAAGATCTCGCCTTATTGGTTGGCCCAGATCAAGCATGGCTGACATCCAAACAGTTCTTCGACAAGGTTGACCAGAACCTGCAGACAGCAATGTCTAACTGGTAGGGCTTAACGTCGTAACCAATATAAAACGGCCTGGGTTTGCACCCTGGCCGTTTTTTTATTGTCCTGATTAGAGTGCTCACTGACAGAACATCATCCAGCCTGCGGAGCTTAAATCATTTTCTTTTTAGGAAGCCAATGCGGCTTTCACAGCCTCAATCGCGGCCGGGGCGTTGGCGCCATCCGGCCCACCCGCCTGTGCCATATCCGGGCGACCACCACCACCCTTGCCGCCTACAGCCGGCACCGCCGCACGGATCAGATCCACAGCACTGATCTGTTCTTTCAGATCATCGGTTACGGCAATCAGAATGGCGGCTTTACCGTCATTCACGGCCACAAAGGTCACCACACCAGATGTCAGGGACTTCTTCGCCTCATCCGCCAGACCTCGCAGATCCTTACCTGACACACCATCCAGTACTTGGCCCAGGAAGTTGATATCACCTACTTTTTCAGCTGAACTTGCCTGACCACCACTGGCACCGCCGCCCATGGCCAGCTGCTTGCGCATATCACTATTTTCTTTTTCTAAGGCCTTGCGATCGTCTATTAAAGTCTTCAGACGCTCTGCCAATTGTGTTGGTGTTGTCTTTAACAATGCTGTCGCATCAGCAAGGTGGCGGGACTGCTCAACCATATAAGACAGAGCTGCATCACCTGTCAGGGCCTCAATTCGGCGCACCCCGGCAGAAACTGCGCTCTCTCCGATAATCTTAAAGAAACCGATATCTCCAGTACGGGCCGCATGGGTCCCGCCACAAAGTTCAACGGAATAATCAAGCGTATCCTGCACTCTGACATCTGCGGCCAATGTGCCCCCCAATGAAACCACACGGACTTCATCTCCATATTTTTCACCAAACAGGGCCATGGCACCGGCCTCAATTGCCTCATCAGGTGACATAAGGCGTGTGACCACGTCACTATTATCGCGAACAATACGATTTACATCAGCTTCCACTTGTTCAATTTCTTGCACGGTCAGGGCTTTAGGGTGACTAATATCAAAGCGCAAACGCTCTGCGGCGACTAATGACCCCTTTTGCGTAACATGCTCCCCTAAAGCGCGACGTAAAGCCTCATGTAAAATATGTGTGGCAGTATGGTTAGCGCGCAGCTGATTACGTCTTTCAATGTCTACGGACATATTTAAGACATCACCCGTATTGCAAGAACCGCTTTCAACTATCCCCTGATGCACATGTAATGCCCCCAGTTTCTTCTGGGTGTCTGTAATCTTTATCCGTCCACCATCCGGGCATTGCAAAACACCCGTATCGCCAGCCTGGCCACCAGACTCACCATAAAAAGGAGTCTGATTAGTCAACACAGAGACTTCATCCCCTTCCTTTGCAGAAGACACAACTTCACCATCAACAATCAGTGCCTGCACTACACCATCCGCTGTCGTGGCGCCATAGCCCACAAATTCAGTCGCGCCGTGTTGATCGCGAAGTTCATACCAAACAGTTTCAGTAGCAGCTTCACCGGATCCCGCCCATGACGCACGGGCCTTGGCCTTCTGTTCTTCCATCGCTGCATTAAAACCATTCACATCGACGCTACGTCCCTGCGCACGCAACGCATCCTGTGTCAAATCTAACGGGAAACCATAGGTGTCATATAACTTAAAGGCCACATCACCGGGCAATTCCTGACCTGATGCCAAACTCTCCAATTCATCATCAAGCAACCGCAGTCCCTTATCCAATGTCTTCTTGAAACGGGTCTCTTCCAGTTTCAACATTTCAGTCATCAATGCTTCCGCACGATGTAATTCAGGATAGGCTTCCCCCATTTTGCTGATCAATGTGGGGACCAGTTGATACATCAAAGGCTCACGACAGCCTATCATATGCGCATGGCGCATCGCCCTGCGCATGATACGGCGCAAAACGTAACCACGCCCTTCGTTGGACGGCATCACACCATCCGCCAATAAAAAGCAACTTGAACGCAAATGGTCGGCAATAACACGGTGTGAAACATTATGCTCCCCATCCGCCTTGACATGGCTAAAGTCTGCCGAGGCTTCGATCAATGTACGGAACAAGTCCGTCTCATAATTATCGTGCGTCCCCTGCATCACCGCGGTAATACGCTCTAAACCCATACCCGTATCAATACAGGGTTTCGGCAGCTCCAGGCGTTTACCTCCCGCCTGCTGATCATATTGCATAAAGACAAGGTTCCAGATTTCTACAAACCGGTCGCCGTCTTCTTCTGGTGTGCCCGGAGGACCACCCCAGATATGTTCACCGTGATCATAGAAGATTTCAGAACAGGGACCACATGGCCCTGTATCCCCCATAGACCAGAAATTATCAGAGGTCGCGATTCGCACAATTCGCTCTTCCGGCAATCCCGCAATTTTGCGCCATAAATCATAGGCTACATCATCATCATGATAGACGGTCACCGTCAGTCTGTCTTTGTTCAGGCCAAATTCACCATGGACCAGGTCCCAGGCCATTTTAATGGCCTCTTCCTTGAAATAGTCCCCAAAAGAAAAATTCCCGAGCATCTCAAAAAACGTATGATGGCGTGCCGTATAACCTACGTTATCCAGGTCATTATGTTTCCCCCCTGCCCGTACACATTTCTGGCTTGAAGCAGCACGGCTATAATCGCGCGTCTCCATGCCCGTAAACACATTTTTGAACGGGACCATGCCTGCATTGGTAAACATCAATGTCGGATCATTATGTGGCACCAAAGGGCTGCTGCTGACAACGCTGTGGTTGTGCTTGGCAAAAAAATCCAAAAAACTACGACGGATTTCATTGGTGGTTTTCATCTTAACAATCCTGCATATTGCCTGGTCGCAACCCAATTAAACAAAATACTTACGCCTGCAAATGCAAGGCCCATCATACATCACGGATAGAATATCCTTCGGCTGTTTTAGCCCCTCTCCATGGTCCTGTCTAGCCTAGAGGCAACAAAGCACAATCTATAATAATCTTTGAGCAGCAATGATATAAACAAAAAAGCGACACCTCGATAAGATGCCGCTTTTTAACATTATAACATAAGGCCTATTCTTCGTCAGAACTGCCGGCCCCTTCTTTCAGAAGAACCTCATCCAATACCCCTGCGTTTTCCCTGATCGCTTTCTCCAGGGTAATCGCAATTTCCGGATTTTCTTTCAGAAAACGTTTGGAATTCTCACGCCCCTGACCGATACGTTGACTATCGTAGGAATACCAGGAACCTGACTTTTCTACGATACCAGCCTTCACCCCAAGATCTATCAGCTCTCCCATTTTGGAAATGCCCTGGCCATACATAATATCGAATTCCACCTGCTTAAATGGAGGGGCGACCTTATTCTTGACAACCTTAACCCGGGTTTGGTTCCCTACCACTTCATCTTTTTCTTTGATAGCCCCAATACGCCGAATATCTAATCTTACCGAGGCATAAAATTTGAGAGCATTTCCACCCGTTGTCGTTTCCGGACTGCCATACATCACGCCAATTTTCATGCGAATTTGGTTAATGAAAATGACCATACATTTTGATTTAGAAATCGATCCGGTGAGTTTCCGCAAGGCCTGGCTCATCAAGCGGGCCTGAAGCCCCACATGGGATTCACCCATTTCCCCCTCAAGTTCAGCCCGAGGCGTCAATGCCGCCACACTATCTATAATCAATACATCAATTGCCCCGGAACGCACCAGCGTATCGGCAATCTCCAGGGACTGTTCACCCGTATCCGGTTGCGAAATTAAAAGCTCATCCAGATCCACACCCAATTTAGCTGCATAGACGGGATCCAGCGCATGCTCCGCATCCACAAACGCAGCAACACCGCCCTGTTTTTGCACTTCGGCTGCCACGTGCAATGCCATTGTCGTCTTACCTGAGCTTTCCGGGCCATAGATTTCAATAATCCGACCTTTTGGTAACCCCCCAATCCCCAAGGCAATATCCAAACCGAGAGAGCCTGTAGGGGTCGCTTCAACGTCTACCGTGCTATTCTGCCCTAATTTCATGATAGAGCCTTTACCAAAGGCTCTTTCAATCTGCCCTAACGCGGCTTCCAATGCTTTTGTCTTATCCATAGACGAATCCTGACCAACCAGTTTTAATTGTGACGACATTTTCTACCCCTTTATTTCATAGGCATTGAACAGATGCAACGCCCTTAATGTACACCATTTGTTCTTATTTGGGAACCCCCTTATAATATACTGTTATTATTGAGTTTTTAATTTTTTGTGCTTTTTTTGTTCTTAAAAAAACAAACTAAGGGGGCATAATGACACTCGCCCCCTTCTTGAAAAGATAAAGGGACTAATCGCCTAATACTTCCTTCACTGTTTCCGCAAGTTGCTTCAGGCTAAAGGGCTTTGGCAGAAAACTGAAGTTTTCTTCATCACCTAAGTTTTTACGAAAAGCATCTTCTGCATATCCGGAAATAAAGATGATCTTCATATCATAACGACGTTTTCTTATTTCCTTGACCAATGTAGGTCCATCCATCTGCGGCATAACCACGTCACTCACAAGAAGATCGATTTCATCACTATGAGCATTAACAACCTCAAGTGCTGTTTCGCCACTATCTGCCTCAAGGACATTATAACCTTTGTTTTTCAAGGCGCGGCTTGCAAACATTCGTACCGCATCCTCATCTTCCACCAGTAAGATTGTCCCCTTACCAGTGAGGTCACGCACAGCTGGGGCCTCTGCCTCTTGCTGTATTTTTTCTGCTTCCGCCATCTCTTCTTCAGGGCTGCCCTGCTGATTTTCCTCATACACTGGCAGGTAAATTCTGAACGTTGTACCCTGGTTCACGATGCTATCTGGGAAGATAAAACCACCAGTCTGCTTCACAATTCCGTATACGGTTGAAAGGCCTAGACCCGTTCCCTTGCCCACTTCTTTTGTGCTGAAAAATGGTTCAAATATCTTGCCGATATTTTCTGCAGCAATCCCCGATCCAGTATCAGATACCTCAAGCAGAATATAATCGTTTGCAGGCATAAAGCTGTATCTCTGGCTCAATTCCGCGGATTCTTCTCGGCTGATATTTTCGGTGCGTATTGTCAGCGTTCCACCATCACCCATAGCATCACGGGCATTCACTGCCAGATTAATAATAACCTGTTCCAATTGCCCTTGATCCACTTTTACCGGCCCCAAATTCCGCCCGTGGTTCATGATTAATTCTATATTTTCACCGATCAAACGACGTAACAGATTTGATAATTCTGCTAACACGTCTGTAACAATCAATACTTTAGGGCGTAGTGTCTGCTGTCGTGAAAACGCCAATAATTGCCTCACAAGATTTGCCGCGCGATTGGCATTCTGCTTAATCTGTATGATATCGGCGAAGGAATGATCCCCAGGACCATGTCGCACCAATAGCAGGTCACAAAAACCGGTAATCGCTGTCAGCAGGTTATTAAAGTCGTGGGCAATCCCCCCGGCCAGTTGCCCAACAGCCTGCATTTTCTGGGATTGGGCAAACTGTAACTCCAAATTTTTCTGATCTGTCGTATCAATCAGATACAGTACAGCAACCTGCCCGACATCCTTATAACAACGCCCAACACTATTGATATAAAGCTGTGCACGCCTGTCCGCATCGCCTTTAAAACGCACATCCACTGCACCTGAAGCCTCTATTTCCCCCTCACCGAGAGAAGAAAGAAGAACCGCTACATCTTTTGCTTCTTCATCCATCAAAAGTTCTGTCAGGCTTGTCACCATTGTTGGCTCCAATCCCTTCATAAACCCTGAAAACTGGCGATTATATTCCAGAATATTTCCGTCAGCAGAAACCAGTGCAATGCCCACAGGGGCATGCATAAAGAAATCACGGAAGTGTTGCTCAAACTCTCCCGCCAATTCGATCTCTCCGCGCTCCGCTGCTATAAAGGCACCATCCTCTGCATTATGGACCGGGAACAGAACAAAGTCGCGCGCACCTTCTGCCGATGCTTCTGTGAAAAAAACAGGCTGCATAAAAAATATTCTTACGGAACCAGAGACTGTGGCCATCCCCTGCAGGGTCTTTTCCCCAATCACCCCAACATTATCAACGAAGGCTGCAATCGGTCTTCCTATTAATTCGCTCTCACGTCTACCTAATGCCTCGGCTAGAAACTGATTGACTTTAACAATCTTGTTTTCAGCACTCACCTGTAGGTAACCAGCATTTGCAGCGTTGATATCCCCTAATGTTACTGACTGCGATCTTGAATAAGCGGGGACACTTTCACGGGCCGTCGCAGATGAAAGGTCCCTAATCTGCCAATATAAATAAGGCGTTTCATTTTGCGCCTGCTGTACCGAAACCCGAACACTGTGTCGCAGACCATCAGATAGCCTTAATTGCACATCGGTCTCTGCACGTGGCATTCCCTGTTGCATCTTCTGCAGGAGCTCAGAAGTCTTTTCCTGACCGGAATTTTCAATTTTTGCCCATTCTGCGGGCGAAAGAACAACGCCGTCGGCATCACACATCAAAGCGCGATATGCTTTATTTGCATACACTAAATCCCCGTTTAACCCGGTAACGGCACGACCATTTGCAGTAGCATCCAAGGCGTCAGATAACAGGGCATGCCCTTGTCGGGTGTAACGCCCCTTCTTACCCCGTTTAGTGATCTCATATGCTAATAATAGAACGGATACGCCTAAACAAATTCCTGCAAGCCCAAACCCTAAGTCCCAATCTCCGAAACCACGGCCGATAAACAACGCTCCAATGGTTGATAAAACCGCTATAGCTAATATTCCCGTGAGGAAACCACTTTCCAACACGTAGGGCCGCTGACTTTTTTCATAAGACTGCGCCTTTTTAAAAATTTCACTTAGACTATCTGTTTGTGATCGTTCGCTAGACTGCACCTGTTTCCATCCCTACATTATGTTTCTTCAGGCTCAATAGGTGACGTTGCCTTATAAGTCGCATGCTCACCACGTTTCAGCTTCATAACATACCCAATAACTTCTGCTACGGCCTTATAATGACCCGGCAGAATTTCTTCTTCAATCTCTACTGTCCCATAAATAGCCCTGGCCAAGGGCGGGTTTTCCAAAAGTGGCACCTCATGCTCTAAAGCCAGTTGTCTCATCTTCAGTGCAATATTGTCTGCCCCTTTTGCCACAACCTTGGGTACGCTCATCGTTTCAGGATCGTACTTCAACGCCACAGCATAGTGGGTCGGGTTCGTCACCACAACATCGGCCTCAGGGACAGCCGCCATCATGCGTTGGCGCGACCGTTCCAACCGGACTTGTCGCAGACGGGCCTTAATCTGGGGATCGCCCTCGGTCTGTTTATGCTCATCTTTAATTTCTTGCTTACTCATTCTCAATCGTTGCGTAAATTGATACCGCTGAAAGAGATAATCCAGCCCGGCAATAATCGCCATAATTGCCAAAACGCCCCCCACCATCCGCAAAACCATTTCATGAATCATCATCATCAAATCGCTCAGCGGATAGGACATTAACTGTTCAAGCCTGTTTTTTTCCGGCCAAACCAAAATGATGACCACTGCACTGACAATTACAAATTTGGCAATTGTCTTTAAAAATTCCACAAAACTTCGTGCCGAAAACAGCCTTTTAAAACCAGCGATCGGGGATATCTTATTAAGTTTAGGAAGGATCTTTTCCGTTGTAAAAACCGGCTTATGCTGCAGCGTGGCCCCCGCAAGGCCACCAATTAATAATAACAACATAGGCAAGGCCATAACCACTCCCACATCCGCCATCAAAGCGGATAGTATCTCGCGTACGTTATCGGCCTCCATGGTGAAAAGGTGAGAAAATTCAAAAAATTCTGCAAAGCGTATTTTCAATTTGCCCATCGCCGGGGCAGCAGACATCAACAACACCAAAGCAATGGCCAGCAGTACAAAAAAGTGGTTAACCTCCTGACTTTTGGCAACCTCACCTTTCTCAAAAGCATCATCCAGTTTCTTCTGGGTTGGCTCTTCCGTTTTCTGTGACTGGTCCTGATCGTCTGCCATACCTATTCGCCATCACCGTACAAAAAGAGAAATATTCTCTTCCAAGGCCTGCACATACCACGCCATCATAGCCGCAATGACCAAAAGCATAATCACAAAACCCATTATTATGTTTAAGGGTAGCGCAATAAAGAACACCTGCAGTTGCGGCATTAATCGTGCCAGAAGACCTAACCCGACATTAAACAAAATGGCATAAACGATAAAGGGCGCAGATATTTGAACACCCAATAGAAAACTGCGCGCGACAACATCGATAATCAATTGGGCGAAGTCAGACATATTAACCGCCTGACCAATAGGAAAAAGATAATAGCTGTCATGCATCCCCGCGATCATCATATGATGTAGATCCAGGACAAAAATCAACGTGGTTCCCATTAAAGTCAGAAATGTCCCCATAATCGCACTTTGGACCCCTTGTACAGGATCAAATGCCATCGCCACGGCAAGTCCCGTATTCATCGCAATAATGTTACCTGCCACATGTAAGGCCGCTACAAATAAACGAATAGCTGTCCCGATCATAATGCCGACAAGCACTTCACCTATGATTACCATAAACAGGCCCACCACAGTTTCTGGCATGGAGGGCAGCAAAGAACGCACAACTATATAAATTAATAATGAAATAGATAACGCAAGGACCAATCGCACACGCGGTGGAATAGCCGTCTCCCCCAAGGCAGGAAGCATCATTATGATGGCGCCAATTCGCGTAAAGACGATTAAATAACCAAAGATTTCTGCTGGCAGTGCCTGACTAAACAAGGCCTATTATCCGCTCAGAAAGCCGCTGCATTAACCCGGCCAGTGTTTCACCCATAAACGGCAGAAATAAAAACAGTGCCAGAAAGATCGCAATAATTTTAGGAACAAATGTCAGTGTCATTTCCTGAATTTGCGTCAATGCCTGGAACAGTGAAATCAATAGACCAACAAGGAGGGCAATCACCATGACCGGCGCGGACACCTGAAGCAAGACCCATATTGCATCCCTTGCCACATCAATGACATCCACACCATCCATGTCTATCGTTCCATCACTTAAATTGGCATTTTGATAATGTCTTGATAGGCAGAAATTACACGATCACGAACGGCTACAACAGTCTCTAAAACCATTTCTGCATTTTGCACAGTCGTAATCACATCGACCAGCTCAGCTTCGTTATTCAATGCTTGAATGCCGGTTTTCTCTGTCGCCTTTACGGCCTCAGACGTACTGCCTATCACTTCCTTCAAGGCATCGCCAAAACTGTTCCCTGATGAGGCGTTGCCACCGTCAAGTGAACCAACCCCACCAATTCCATCTTCAAGGCTACTGGCAGAATCACGATTCTTTAGAGCCTGACCATAAGCATTCGCGGCATCAACAGCTTTTAAATCCATGTGTCATTCTCCTTAGCGTAACATATCAATGGTACGCATCATCATCGTTTTGGTTACTTCTATGGAGTTCAGATTAGCCTCATAACTACGTTGTGCTTCCTTCATATCCATAGCCTCAACCAACCCGTTCACATTTGGCGTTTGAATATAACCATTTTCGTCTGCAGCCGGGTGTCCAGGCTCATACCGCAGGCCAAATTTAGCTTGATCGAAAGAAACCTTGTTGACCTGCACACGGTAAACACCTGCCTCCCGGTCCAATTCATTCTTGAAAGAAACCACTTTCCGCCGATAAGGGTCTCCATCAGGTGTATTGGCAACAGAATTCTGGTTCGCAAGATTTTCTGAAATCACCCGCATACGCGTACTTTGTGCTTTCATTCCTGCCGCAGAAATCATCATTGCTTTTGATAAATCCATCTCTGTATCCTCTCAACGCCCTTACTTGCGGCCTAAAGCCGTTTTCAATAACGCTGTATGTTTGCGGTACAGATTGGTTACCATACTGTATTCAATCTGTGTTTCAGCCATTTTCGTCAATTCATCTTCCAATGAAACAGCATTGCCATTGGGCTTAAAAGAAGCTGCTTTCTGCAATTCCGGGGTCATGCTGTCCTGAAAGTCAATTTGGCCGGGCTTAACATGGCCTTTATCAGATGTGCGGAGCTGTAATGTCGGCCCGCCACCATTAAACTCATCTAGATGACTCTTGAAGGTAGGCTTTTTCAAATCTTTTGGACGGTATCCAGGCGTGTCCGCATTGGCAATATTTTCTGTCAGGACTTTCTGGCGTTCATTCAGCCAGCCCATTTTTTTACCCAAAGCAGAAAAAAGCGGTAAACTTGCCAGATCCATGATCCAACAGACTCCCTATAAAATTAAATCGTCAAATAGATATAAAAGTTACTGTAACGCTTATAGGCTACAAATTGAATAAAATTATGCGCAGCATTAACGTCATATTT
This sequence comes from Kordiimonas sp., assembly GCA_002700365.1. Taxonomy (GTDB): domain Bacteria; phylum Pseudomonadota; class Alphaproteobacteria; order Sphingomonadales; family Emcibacteraceae. Next base: position 575,618 of record PADB01000012.1, read on the forward strand.
GCCATTATGTCATTTTCCGCTTTGGCTATTAATAAATTGTAAACGATCTTAACTCTGTTGACTTGGCCGTTTACTTCACTGCTCTTTTCGATTTAAGATCGGCTTAACTGGCTCTCAAAACTAATGCTGAAAGTCTATAATCCAGCGGAAGAATATCAAAACAGAATGGCTGATAGAGAAGATAACCGTACTTCAAATACACTCCCAAAGCGGCAAAAAGCGGTGGCCTTGCAACAGAATGTGTCCTCTGCCGACCGCCCACACATCACCGCTGTCGGCCACGGACATCAGGCCGAAAAAATTTTACAGCTTGCCTTCGATAACAATATAAAAGTACGTGAAGACGAAGATCTCGTAAACATACTCGCTAACTTTAACGAGGGCAGCCTGATTCCTGTCGAAGCCATTATGGCCGTCAGCGAAATACTATATTACGTCTATCAGGCCAACCAACACGGCCCACAACCGATAAAGCCACCCACGGAATGAGCACCTCTAACCTTCTCCAAATGTTAATTGCCCTGCTGGTTGTATTAGCCTTGATCGGCCTACTGGCATTACTCGCCCGCCGATTAGGCTTTACAGCACAGACGACCATTGGCAAGGCAGGTTCTGATAAACGCCGCCTTCATATTGTCGAAGTGCTGCCTGTGGATGCGAAACGGCGGCTTGTATTGTTGCGGTGCGATCAGAAAGAACACCTTATTATGCTGGGCGCAGAACGTGACTTATTGATACAAGAAGATATCAACACGCCCCCGGCTCATCATAGCGATCAGATGAAGGACCCACAATGATAACGACTACACCTCCTTCATTGAACCGTACAAAACTCCATAAGCTAGCATGCGGTAATAGATGGGCCATATTCGCCTGTATCACCCTTTTTATTGGCGGGCTAACATTATGGGGAACATCAACTGCAGAAGCCCAGGAATTCACCTTAAATCTTGGCGAGGAAGGCAGTCTCAGCGGACGCATTGTACAGCTGTTAATGCTCATGACTGTGCTAAGTTTGGCGCCCTCCATTTTGATCGTTGTCACGTCCTTCACACGCCTGGTTGTCGTGCTCTCCCTGTTACGAAGTGCCTTGGGAACACAACAAACACCCCCCAATATCGTCTTAATAAGCTTAGCTCTCTTTCTCACCGGCTTTATCATGGCCCCGACATTTGAGACGGCTTACAAGGATGGCATTTCGCCCTTGGTGAATGAAGAAATCTCTGAAGAAGAAGCCTTCGATAAAGTCAGCCGCCCCTTCCACACGTTCATGATGAAACATGTGCGGGAAAAAGACCTGACTCTGTTTATCAACTTATCTAACGCAGAAGAACCTGAAACCAAGGCAGAAACACCTCTGCACATTCTTGTGCCTGCATTTATGATCAGTGAACTCAGACGAGCCTTTGAAATTGGCTTTCTCCTCTTCATTCCCTTTATAGTAATCGACTTGGTTGTCTCTTCTATTTTGATGTCTATGGGGATGATGATGTTACCGCCCGTTATGATATCATTACCTTTTAAACTTATCTTTTTTGTACTTGTTGATGGCTGGAATCTGGTCGCAGGAAGCCTTATCCAAAGCTTTGCACTTGGAACCTAACAGCCACACAACTCACTCATAAGAATTCGCGTTGATAATACACCCTTCGCTCACCCGTATGGGCGCATAAGATCAGCGTATAAGGCGTTATCAAAGACCTGCATTGAATTCGTTTTTATAACTTTCCATAAAGCCTTCAAGCTTATCCACAGAAGCAATACTTTCAGTCAAAATACGTACATTCTGCGGCCCTTCTTCGGGTTTTGATGTAATCAAATCAAATGCTTCCGCATATAGGCCACCTTGCATCAACGGCCAATAACGTTGTCGCAGCTGGCGTAAACCCGGTGAGTTTTCATCCAGGGCCATCGCCACGGCTTCACGCATCAACGTACGGCGTTCATCTTGGCTTAGGTCTCTATTCTTATTGTCGCGCGAAGACAGAAGCTTCTCAGCATTACGCACAACTTCCGACCAGTTCTCAGCTCCCCAATAAATATCCGCGCGCAACAGCTCCACGTCCCGGCCCTGCTTTTCTTCCAGAAGGATTTCTGCCTCCTCATAACGCCCCAGCTCAATCAAGGCACGCGCCTCAATAAGGTCTCTGCGATGTGCCACATCGTTTGGAATTTGTTGATGACGTGTTGCCATCAATATACCCAAAGCCTTGTCAGGCTTTGAATCCAGAATATAAATCATTGCCAAACGGCTGGCGATATCAGCCTGCGCCACACCTTTCAAACGATGCTTAACCTGATGTTCTAATAACCCTGCCGCACGCTCCAACAGATCCACAGCAACCAGACGATCCGCAAGCCGACGGATCATTTTATCGCCATCTGCCCCCAAAGGCGTTAATTCGCGAAAATCGTAATATAAAGCCATCGCCTTTACAGGCGGTAAGATATCCGCCTGACCATCAAGAAACAAATCCCGGTAAATATCCGACATCAGCTTGGTAATATCTCGCGTTTTGGAGGACTTGGCAAAATAGGTCGCTGCCTGACGTAATGTTTCGAAACCTGTCCGAAATTCTTTTTCTTCGATATACAATTCACCCAAACGATAAAGGAGATCCAGTTCAAATCGGTCTCCACGCCACGCAAACCGCAATCTTTCCATCTGGTCAATTGCATCTAGAGACGATAATTCATCCCGTAAATGTTGAGCATTAATCATCGTATATTGAGCCAAGGCCGCTGTTTGCCTCTCGCCGGCCCGTACAACCTTTTCCAGCAATTCACTGGCACGGTCCCAATCGCCTTCTTGTTGATACAACCGCGCCCGCCAATATTCCACCTGCGTATATTGATCGTTAGGCAACGGCATCTGTTCCAGAACACTCAGTTCTTGTTGCATTAATTCGGCATTTCCGGCCGCGTAAGCGGCCCGCAAAGCTGCCAATTGAAATGCGGCCCGCTGGCGTATCGGATATAACGACAGGATGTCTACACCGCGCTCATAAGACAGTAAGGCCTGTGGATATTGCCCCATCGCTTCATAAGCAATAGTCTTCCATAAATACGCATCCAGCTCCGCATTCAATCGCTGATGACTTAGCAATTTTAAAGCACTGTCATAACGGCGCAGGTGGACCTGAGCGATGGCCAAAACGGCACGGTATTCTGGGCTGTCTTCTAATTCCGGGTCATCTTCACGCATCAACATTAATGGCCCCAAGGCATCCGCAGCAAAACCATGCCCAAGATAAAAACGCGCCAAATTCCACCGTGATTGATTACGTTCTTCTTCGGTGGCGATCGCTAGTCGATATAATAATTCATGCTTATTTTCAGTAAAATCACCATCCGGCAAGGGGCCACGCTTCCACGCTTCCAGATCAATTAAACGGCCACTCCCTGCGTAATCGTTCTGCCCATCTTCACCTTCCGCAGCAAATCGATTTGACAATTTGCCTTTTGTGACCGCCAGTTCCCCTGCACTGGCCAATCCAACCCCGTTACGGTAGTGATTAGCACTAATATCGTCTGCCAATAACTGTAAGGCGATACCCTGCGCCGTACTTAGAATTGTAAACTGACTATATTGTCGGGGGCGAACAACACCCTGACTGCTATTTCCTAGCGGTACGACCGTCAACTCGTCGCCAATGTCTGGGTCGGTAATCTTTATAACCTGCCCCACTTTATTTGCTGACAAAAAGAATTGATCCCCCTGGCCGCTGCCGCGCTGCAAACCGACCGGCACGGGCACACGTGGCACCGTCAAATTCTTTTTAATCTCAAAATGCCATCCTTGATCCTTTAACGCCGCCTGAAGGTGATGGCCCTTTTTTACATGATAGCGCAGCACAGTTGCATTTTCATGCTCCACCTGACGCGCTTCTATAATTGGCCCGTCGTCAATTTTCTCGACCTGCGTCTGATCCACAGAAAACAGTTTATCAAACACGATCCAGATATGCTCTCCGCGCATGAAAGCCGCGGCAGAACCTGTATAAGGAAAATCCAAAGACAAAATTTCCCCACTTTTTGATACTGCCATTGGCATAGGCAGCAAATCATCTTTCTTTAGTTGATCCCCAGCCAGGACCCTTGCCGCTCTTTCAATTTTTTGCGCTTTTTGGTCTAACGTTTCTGTAGCCCTTTTGGGCTGTGCGGCCAAAGCCTGCGGGACAGTTTTTTCAATAAGGTCAACTGCAATCTTGGTCCCATCCCGAAAATGTTTTAGGCGCGAAGGCTCCCGGACCTCAAGAGCGACAACCACCTCCTGCCCTTCTATCTTTGCCGTCGGGGATCCGAAAAAGCGCAAAGGTCGTTGCGTTAACCGGCCAAAATTGAACGATGCTGCCCTATCAAAACGAATAATCAACTCAGTGCCGTTTAATTCAGTGCTGTAGGGAATAATTTCCTGCCAATCAAAAACAATACGGCTGAAAGTTGGGTGGTCTGCAGAACGTACATTTACACTTTCCCCGGATTGCTGGGCATTTGCCGAGCTGAATATTACTGACAGCGCGATAAAGCTGGCCAGACACAGTAATAATCCTGACTTTATGGTGAGCCCCAGCTTATCAAAGACAATATATAACGGCTGTAAAGACAGCATAATGCACTACTCTCTATTGCAGGATCGGGGCCTTGACAGCCTTACCACTTCGCTGGCTATCCTGCACGATAATATCCACACGCCGCCCAAGTAAATACCGTTTGTGCAAGGGAATGTCCTCACTGAGCTCGTCAAAACGTGACGAACCATAGCCAAAGGCCTTTATCTCTGACGGATAGCCTGACTTTTTAAGAATATCAGCAACGATAATGGCTCGCGCCAATGAAAGCTCCCAGTTGGACGGATATCTATCGTCTTGGGGTAAGGACGGATCAGAATGCCCTCCAACAGAAACTTCATTACGTAAAAAGCGCAAACTTTCCCCCAGCTCCCTCAAGGCATCATGTGCCTCCTCCGATAATGCCGTTGTCCCTTCTTTGAAAACCAAATCCGCAGGCAACGATATCGTCAAAGAGTCGCCTTTATTTTCCAATGTCGCCCGTTGCAGCAACCCATTATATTCCAGTTTTTCTTGTAGAACGCTGTAGAGATATTCAAGGCTTAAACCCTTTTCCTGAGGAATAAGCGATGTATCATATTTCTTCCATTCCTTTTCCGATACAAAGGAACGTTCTGGGTTCAAATGCTCACTCAAGGCTGTCACAACGCTTTCCCATTGTGATACCTGTACGCTATTCATGGAAAACATTAGCACGAAGAACGTTAACATCAACGCCAGCAGATCCGCAAAAATCACGAGCCAGCTTGTGGTCGTTTTTTTCTCTTCTTGCGGCGGGCTAAAGCCTGTGCTCATTTCAGCCCTCCCACAGTTTTTAAGCCTGTACTGGCGACCTGTGCAGGGGAACGTGCCTTTTCAGCAAAATCCCGATCACCCAGCTCTGGCTGTTGTGAATCGGAAATGTAAAAGTCTCTCACGGCACGCTCTGAAACATCATTTTCAGGTTGACTGCTCTCCTGCTCTGCAGGCAGGTCCTGTAAAGCAACGGCTTTACTCATAAATGTCATGGACAAACGACGCCGTGGCCCCTTGCCTACACCAATCGTCAGCACATCTTCCGCAATACCTTGTTTTTGCAAGTAAGCAATAAGCGCACCCGAACGTTGAATAATAAAATTATCCCAATATTTCGGGCCTTGAGGCAAAGTATCTCCTGTATATAGTAAGATACTTAATTCGCGCCTTTCATTTTTTCGCCCGCCCTTCAGAAACGTTGTCAGGTTCCGTAAAAACTCATCCTGATCCGGACGTAATGCTATTGTTCCTTCATAAAACAGATCGTCTGTGGAAAATTCAATCCGCAGCACATCACCGCCTGTTTCTGGGAAGCGTCCCTCAAACCCAATCAGACTGGCAAAAACACCTTTCAACTGATCGTAAAATTCATCATTAGGGGCAATTGCATCTGCGCTTGCCTGCACATCAACAAAATCCGCCTTTGGTTCGTGTTCATGCTTGAAGGCGCGCGTCACACTCTCGGTCGCAGCCGCAACCCTATTTTTTTCCTGATTTGATATGGAATTCAGAACTACAAAAAAAGCTAATAAAATAAGGTATAATGACACTAACGTACCATTGATATTTCCAGCACCACCATGATTGTCTTCACTCTGCGGCGAAGACCCCCACTTTTTATCCTGAAAATCGTTCCCTAGCACCTGTTGTCACTTTCTTCTTCCCGCCTGATTTCAGCAAGGATTAATCAAAACTCGCTAAAAGGGCATCAATGTCTTCCTGCGAATTACCCTGGCCTTCTAGCTGTGGCCCGTGGAGAAGATCTTCGTTTGACATTTCTTCTGGAGCTACGCCGCTTTCGGCCTGCTCTAGTTCTGTGTCCCCGACCATATTCGCCAGACCGGACATCTGTTCCATCAAACGTTCTAATAGTTCCGTAACCTTTTTAATTCTTTGGCCCGTGATATCTTGAAACGACGATGCTTCAAAAATCTGTGTTGACAAGGTCATAAGCTGTTCGCTGCTCTGCCCGTTCTCAGAAGACGACATATCTCCTAATGTCTCGGCCACGCTCATCATTGTGCCGGCCGCCTCTTCTGTTGCGGAGACGACTGCAGATAATTCTTCCAGCGCATTTGGAATATCAACGGACGCCGCTTGGAAGCTATGCATTTGCAGCAAGTCTGTTTTCAGTGCGTCAAAAAGAGATAGAACCTCCAGAGCCTGTGACTCCTTGTCAGGTTGCCCCTGCACTAAAGCATCCACATAGCTTTCACTGATAACAGCAATATCATCCACACTTATTTTTTCATCTGTCTCTTGCAAATAAGCCGCCCTGTTTGTTAGTGCTGTCACCATTGCATTCCCCGATGCTTTTTCTCAATTCTCACGTCCATACGATAAACATATAAAGAGCACACACTATGAACACATAAAGAGAATGTAACTGAAACAGATTAATGCCCTGTAAACGTCACTAACCTTCAAATTCAGGTAATTTTTTTCTGGTGGCTAACTCAACCGTTAGTGCCTTCGCCGCGCCCGAAGACATTTTTGCCAAAATGGGGGCAACTTTCTTTTCCTGCATCCGCTCAATGACGCTAATCAAAATATCCAGCTCTAATTCATTAAAAATGCGGGCCGCATCCTTGGGTTTCATGTTGGAATACACTTTCACCAGACTATCCAGCTGTGCCTTTTCCTTTTGGTCATGTTGATTAACCAACGTCTGTATGCGTGTCTCGATATTTTTCAGACTGGCGATTTTATCATCCAGACGCTTTTCCGTTGCCCGCAGCAACCTCTCCCTCATATCAAGATCTTTTGCTCTACGGTCTAACTGTTCTCGACGTAAAGACAGATCTTGCAGCAATTCGATCTCAGAACGGCTTAATAACGGCGGCATAGACTGCCTTTTTTCAGTCGATACATCCACATCCGGCTCAGCCGATGACGTCTCGCTTTCTCCTTCAGACGCCACACTGTCTCCCTCTCCCGCCGGGGTCGTCGCCGCAACCTGGTCCGCAACGGTTTCAGTATCCCCCTTTTGCGCCGCACGGGCATCTTGCAGTACTGTGTTTATCCCCAATGTCACATCCACCGCTTTTAAAGTGAAAAGCAATCCTGCACATATCAGCAATGTCGGCAAAAGACGGAAACGCACTAACATCAACGCGCCCCCCTCAGAGCTTTAAGCACCTCATTATCATCCCCCTCTTGCGCCTCCATAGCACCGCCTTTATTGATGGCATCCTCTCCCACATCAACACCGTCTGTTCTCACATCTTCTGCCGCTGTAGAAGTGATCTCATCCAAAGACAATTTACGGCCAAGCCCTTTCTTTACTGTGCTTGTTTTCTCGCTTACATCATCAGCCCCTGCTGACGTGCCACCGCCCACCAGTCCCTGCTCTATACGGTCGGCTAAGTTGGCACCAGCTTCGGTTATAAAAGACAATTCATCACTTAATGCGCGCGCCTTGATGATCTCATCTCGCAAATTTTTCTCTGCAGCCCCTGCAGCAGACCTTAACTGACTAATCCCTTGTTGTGCGCGCGTAATTGCTTCGTTTAGCGAGGCAATCTGTGATGCCATTTCCTCACGTGTGTTACGAAAAGCTGTTAATTTACGATTTAAAACCAGACAATAACCAATCATCACGACCAGCAAGACGGCCACCACAGCTTCGAGTATCAAACCTGCTCCCATGTCTTATTCCTCCGGCTCGTCCATGCTTTCGATTTTCACCGCGACATATTTACCGACCCGGCCCATTTTTCCGGTCATCATCGCAATACCGGAACACCGCAAATGCACATCCGCATCCGGTGCTGTATTCAAAAGTAACGTCTGGCCGACTTCCAAGCCCATAACCTCCCCAAGAGACATGGTTTGTTCGTCCAACACCGCATCCACGGGTACTTCTGTATGCCACAGTTCATTTGCCAGATGGTTTTCCCAAATGCTATCGCGACCAAACTTTTCCCCCATAAATCGCTGTAAAAGCAATTCGCGAACGGGCTCAATCGTCGCATAGGGCAATATCATTTCCAGACGTCCGCCCCGCTCTTCCATATCAGCACGCATTTTTACAAGTAAGGCTGCATTTGTGGCCTGTGCAATGCTGGCAAAACGGGGATTGGTCTCTAACCGGTCTAACGTAAACGTCACAGGCGACAAAGGTTCAAAGGCCGCGCTGAGATCTTTCAATATCAACGCGATCATCCTTTCCACCAATGTCTGCTCTATGGTGGTATAAGGACGCCCTTCGATACGCATCGGGGCTGTACCGCGCCGCCCCCCCAGCAAAGCATCAACAACCGAATAAATGAGATTGCTGTCAATGGTCATCAAGCCATAGTTATCCCACTCCTCGGCACGGAATACAGCTAACATTGCGGGTAAGGGTATAGAATTCAGATAATCGCCGAAACGAATAGACGTCATATTATCGGTGGAAATTTCAATATTATCAGATGTAAAGTTACGCAAAGATGTAGACATCATCCTTACAAAACGATCAAAAATAATATCCAACATAGGCAGACGTTCATAGGCAACGAGACCGCTGTTTATCAATGCCTGTATACCAGATCGGCTCTGGCCATCATCATCCGCGCCATCAAAACCGAGAAGACTATCAATCTCAGTCTGGTCCAGAACTCTTTCGTTCTGGCCCATATCATCAGCCTCTATGCCATCATCAGCCGCAATATCGTCTGCAACAGCTGCAAGTGGGTCATCATCATCCAGATCCCCACCTGCCATTGCCGCCCATTCTGCCGCGACGGCATCGTCATCAATTTCTTCTTCGTCTGCCATCTTCGCTCTATTTCGTCCTAATTGATGAGCATTTCTTTAAACAACACATCATGTACGCGTGTTGGGTAGACCGCTTCGTTGACGCGGATTAATAATTCCTCTTTGAGCCGGAACATACCTGCGGATCCGTTCAGGTCTTCCAAACGTAATTCCCGAAGATAAACCTGAAAATTGTCGATCACCCTTGGCATTTTTGCCTCAAGGTCGGCCATCGCACTTTGCTTATCAACTTCCAACGCCACCTGTAATTTCAGATAACTTGATTTATCACCAGCCGTATTTAGGTTTACTAAAATCGGTTCCAATTCCATGAACAACAGTTCGGTTGGCTCATTTGCCGATGTGCCGTCATTATTTCCACCTTCTGCCTCCATTGCGGCGGTTTCTGCTTGGCTTTCCGGCGTGTCATCACCACCGGTCATCAACATCACACCAATACCAGCCCCGATCAGCAATAGCACAGGTAAGACGATAAACAGGATTATCTTCTTACCCCCGAACTTCTTTTTATCCAGACCTTCCACTAGGTCATCAGTTTGATCGTCTGCCTCTTCGCTCATTATCCTTACCCATCCGATTTTTTATGTCTTCGGATTATTTATTTTTATTCTTCACCGACGCCTGCTCACACAACATCCCATTATCAGTTCAATCATCCACGACGTAAAAAGGCCCATATATATGGCTCCCTACAGTCACGGAACTCTTAACAGAATGTAAACCCTGTTCGTTAACAAGACGTTGCCAACAGCTTACTATGTTTCTGTATTTATGGTTAACAAAATTGCCGGCATTGTGAAAGAGATAATGGTGATACAGACCATACTACCTCCTTTGCCCCAACTGACATAAAATATCATAGGGCAAGCCTTGCCGGGTAAGTCATGCCTCCTTCAAGGCATAAAATCACTTCTAACTCGCAATAAAATAAATACTTATTTCACATATACCATTGATATAACATAACTTTTTACGAAACTTATGTTTCTGGCACACCTTCTGCATTAAGACATTCGGGATCAATCGAATGGCCAGAAGGACCACGAGATGGACACGACATTATATGTAGGACTATCACATCAAGTCGCGATGCGCCGACAAATGGACATCATCGCAAATAACATTGCCAACGTGAATACGGCGGCTTTCAAACGCGAAAGTGTTATGTTCCGGGAATATATAAAAGACCTGGAAGGGAATAGCACCAATGCGCTGGACAAAGTAGCGTTCGTTCAGGATTACGGGGTACATCGCCGTATGACCGAAGGAAAACTGAATGTCACAGACAATCCGCTTGATGTCGCCATAGGCGGCGATGGCTTGCTGGTTGTCGAAAGGCAAGACGGCAGCAAAGCTTATACCCGAAACGGACATCTTCAACTGTCTGAGGATGGCATACTAAGCTCATCCAGCGGTCATGCTATTTTAGATAACAGCGGCCAGAAAATACAATTTCCACCTGAAACGACAAACATTAAAATCGCCGAAGACGGCAGCATATCCACAAAAGAGTCAGGTTTCGTTGCCCGGTTAGATGTCGTTGTTTTTGACGATTACAGCCAACTAAAAAAGGCTGGGGATAGTTTGTATACAACAACAGAACAACCCAAACCGTCTGAAAATTATAAAATTGCCCAAGGACTTACAGAAACATCAAACGTGGCCCCGATCGTTGAGATCGCCGCGATGATTAATGTCAGTCGTAGTTATATGTCAATGGCACGAACCTTGGAAAATCTACAAAAATCGCAAAGCCAGGCTATTAACCGTCTGGCGAATTTCAGCTAACGAGGATAAAGGGAACAATATAATGAAAGCCCTGAGTATCGCAGCAACCGGAATGCTCGCCCAACAGTTAAATGTTGAGGTCATCTCCAATAATATTGCCAATATGAATACAACAGGTTTTAAGCGTCAACGCGCCGAGTTCCAGGACCTTCTATACCAGAATATTGAACGTGTCGGCGCGGCTTCATCTGATACAGGCACCGTTACACCCACAGGGATCCAGGTTGGCGTTGGGGTCAAAGCCGGCACCGTATATCGTGTCACCTCGCAGGGCAGCCTTACCAATACGGACACCCCCTTTGACCTTGCTATTAATGGTACTGGCTATTTCCGCATTCAATTACCCTCTGGTGAAGATGCCTACACACGCGCCGGGTCGTTTCAGTTAAGCCCGGACGGGCAAATTGTAACGCCTGAAGGCTATACTGTATCGCCAGGCATTACCATTCCACAGGAAGCTATTGATATTTCCATCAATCCTGAAGGCGAGGTCCTGGTTAAACTGGAAGGGCAGATTGATCCACAAAATGTTGGTCGTCTGGAAGCCGCCATATTCCCAAACCCGCCAGGACTAGAAGCTATCGGCACAAATCTATTCTTGGAAACACCGGCCTCTGGTAATGCCAATATCGGCCTGCCTAACACAGTAGGCTTCGGCTCTATCGTACAGGGTTTTCTGGAAACATCTAATGTCAATTCTGTCAGTGAAATCACATCCCTGATCACCGCACAGCGTGCTTATGAAATGAATTCAAAAGTCATCAGCACTGCGGACGAGATGCTCAGTGTCACTTCTAATCTGAGGTAATATGAGGAGGATGACATGACGCCATTATTCAGTAGCATGACAACCTCGCGCAACAGGCCTGGGGTCACCGCGGCATTGTGCATCGCCGTAGCCTTGGTTATGGCCTTGACGGATAAAACCGCTGCTTTTGCTGCCCCGCAACTGCAATCCCACAGCATCGTAGACCAAAACATCATCACCTTAGGCGATGTTTTTGCCGGACTGGAAAAAGGTCAGAATGTGTGGGTTGCTGATGCGCCTATTCCCGGGCGTCACGTTACCCTTCCTGTAAAATATATCGCAGCCATTACCCGACGCCACGGGATTGCTTGGCGCAATCATCAAGGGTTGCGTCATATCCGTGTGGAACGAGATGGCTATATCGTCCCCAGAACGGCACTAAAAAATATGGTGCATACGCAATTACAAAACGATGGACGCCCTGGAAATTTTCAGGTGAGTTTGCATCAAAATAACATCCATCTATATTTGCTCCCCGGACAAAGCGAAACAGATGTAACATTAACTCGCCTAGATCAACGTCGTAATGGTCTGTTTAAGGCTACTTTTTCAGCCCCGAGCGGCAAAAGTGGCAGCCTGCAACATATCACCCTTAGTGGGCAGGTCACGGAAGTCGTCAGCATCCCGGCGTTAAAAACGATGAAAGCCCCAGGAGAAACCATTACGCGCGCCGATGTGGTGTGGATTACAATTCCTAAAGCCCGCATGTCCCACAGCATCATTCGCCAACAGGGAAATTTAATCGGCCAAACACCGCGTCGCCCACTTCAAGCGCGCACCGCCTTGCGTGACAGTGATGTCCAACCCCCTGTCCTCGTCCGTAAAGGCAGTAATGTTACGATGACCATTCAAGCACCCGGTATGATGTTAAGTACCATTGGGCGCGCCTTACAAAATGGCGGTATGGGCGATGTGATTAAATTGCTTAATAGCACGTCACACCAAACCGTTATGGCACAGGTTACAGGATTAAATGAAGTCCGCGTTTTATCTCATAAACCGCAGTTAATGGCCTATACCCAATAAGCCAAAAACAAAAAGGATATGTTATGTCTGCAAAGAAATCGTCACTAATACAGCCCCGCTTTTTAATGACAGGGCTTATCACCGGCGTTTTCGGCCTATTATTGAGCGGCTGCGGCGCAGGTGAACGCATTGCAAATATCGGAAAACCTCCTGCCCTCAGCCCCATTGAGGCTGCTCAGGTCTACCCACAGGCCAGCCCCTCTCAACTGGCCCTGCTAAATCCTGAACCCGGCACACAGCACGTCACTGTACAAAGGAACACCCCCCATCAGCAAAGTTCTTTATGGCAAACCGGGTCCAAACATTTCTTCAAAGACCAGCGGGCTGGAAAAGTCGGTGATATCGTTACCGTACAAATTTCCATTGACGACAAAGCCGCCATTGATAACAGCACCACACGCACACGCAGTAATTCAGACACCGCCAGTATGCCTAACTTCTTGGGGTTAGAAACACAATTAGATAAAGTGCTTCCCAATGCTGTCACCCCGGACAGCTTAGTCGATATGGGAAGCACAACGTCTAATGTAGGTACTGGAAAAGTTGACCGCAGCGAAAGCATTACGCTGACCATTGCCGCTGTTGTGACTCAGGTTTTGCCGAACGGCAATCTCGTCATTCAAGGTAAACAGGAGGTCCGGGTCAATTTCGAAGTCCGCGAACTAACCATTGCCGGCGTTGCCCGTCCCGAAGACATCAGTTCCAGCAATACAATCGAACATTCACAAATTGCCGAGGCCCGTATTTCCTACGGTGGTCGTGGCCAATTGACGGATGTACAACAGGCCCGCTACGGCCAACAGCTCTATGATATCCTCTTCCCCTTTTAAATCATCAAAAGGCTGACATCACAATAGCTTCCGCCTTAAACAAAATAGTTTGCATTTAAGAACATAGGGGTTTTGTCGTGCCCCCTGGAAAGGAAACAGCCTGATCGACTGTATCCCTTCTATACAAGCATGATCCCATCTAAAAAAAACCGCCCCAGAATAGGGCGGTTTTTTCTTATCCAGTAAAAAATAAAACCAGAGGCTCTTTAATCGTCGCGGTGAACTTTTTCTTTGCGTTCATGCATTTCCTGTGCTTCCAAGGTCATCGTGGCAATTGGGCGTGCATCTAAACGTTCTAAGCTAATGGGGTCACCTGTAACTTCACAATAACCGTACTCACCTGTCTCAATACGATTTAAGGCAGCATCAATTTTTAATACTAATTTACGCTGGCGATCTCGCGTGCGTAATTCCACAGACCAGTCTGTTTCAGATGAGGCACGATCCGCTATATCCGGCTCCCGAAGATTACCTTCCTGCAAATGCACCAAGGTTTCATGGGATTCCCGAATAATATCCGCTTTCCAGGATTCCAGCTTTTCACGGAAGTAAGCCAATTGGCGTTCTCCCATAAAAGGTTCATCATAATGCGGTTTATATTCCTCTGGCACTTTATCTGCGCTCATCAAACTACCTCAAAAGCCTCTCTTGTCTTTTGTAATGGATTTTTGACCATTACACATGGGTTTCCATCAGGAATACCCCCCAATTTTCGCTCGACAATATAATTAAGAAGCACTAAGAGTTAAAGGAATAAAATCACAGGACTTTGTTTTTCAAAAAAATAACTCTATATCAACAGATTAGCATCCATAATCTCTATTATAATTGGCCCAGCTTTGCCAATTCCACCTTGGCCCGCAATTCAATTTCATCCAAAACTGCCCCCAAACGCGGGTCTGTAACATACTGACGTTGTTCACGCACAGTTTGGGACAATGCATGCAACTTTGCCCTTGGTATCATGCCCAATAATAAACCGTGACGGATTTCTTCCATCCGATCCAATATATTATTTCCATGTTGCAGCCCTTTTGATCGCCCCTGGTCGCTGGTGGGCACCTCCTGTAAAGACAACAGCGCATCAACAGCTGCCAGTGGTGCCGTCCCCGACAGGGCAGAAGCCGCCGCACTTTCTGTCTCCCCCGCATTTAGGGCTTTGCCAAACTCGCCACGCTCCGCAGCTTTTTTCTTCTCTGTGCGTTTGACATTTGGTGTATTAACCTGCCCTGGGCCTGTTACTTTCATCTCTAATCCAATCGCCTTTTAAGCACATGTATATTGCGCGGCATTATCTGCACATTAATCATTCTCGTAACCCGGCAATGCTTGCCATATCCCGGTAATATTTACAGCATCGCCACCCTTTCAGCAATGCCCCGTCACAGTTATTTTTTACACTCTTCTTTATTTTCAATAACTTAGGGCTGACAAACTATTTGGCACGCTTTTCGCTTTGCTAACGGAGAGTTTATTTCTTCAGCAGAAGTTCTGAGGCAAATGTCAATGTCACAATTATTGCGCCCTGTCTATAAAACAGCCTTTCGGTTTTTGTTTCCGTTACTGTTAGCCATGTCTATGGCTACGGATCCGGTCTATGCCGCCTCACGGATCAAAGATATCGTTAGCATAGAAGGCGTTCGCAATAATATGTTGGTGGGATATGGTTTGGTTGTCGGGCTGAACGGCACGGGGGATTCCTTACGAAACTCTCCTTTCACCAAACAAAGCCTGGAGGCAATGCTGGAACGTCTGGGTGTCAATACGCGTAACAGCAGCATGAATACAGATAACGTTGCCGCAGTTATGGTCACCGCGGACCTTGCCGCTTACGCTCGCAAAGGCAACCGCATTGACGTCAGTATCAGCTCTCTTGGTGATGCCGAAGACCTGCGGGGCGGTACTTTGCTGGTCACACCTTTGATGGCTGCAGACGGCGAAGTCTATGCCATTGCCCAAGGCTCATTGCAAATTGCCGGTTTCAGCGCGGGCGGTGACGGGGCTTCCATTACACAAGGCGTGCCCACAGCAGGGCGTATCCCGAACGGTGCCATTGTAGAAAAGGAAATAAAATATAATCTGACGAAAATGCCCAGTCTGCATCTTTCACTTCAGAATCCGGACTTTACGACAGCACGGCGTATCGCCACGGCGATCAATAACAAAATGGGCAGCTCCACTGCGACTCCTCTTGATCCCGGCACTGTATTGTTTGTCCCTCCTCAGAACAGCCCCAAAAACATGGTGCAACTTGTCACAGAAATTGAACAGCTTTACGTGGAACCGGACCAGAAAGCGCGTGTAGTGATTGATGAACGATCCGGTATCATTGTTATCGGACAAGACGTCCGCGTCAGCGAAGTGGCCATCGCTCAGGGCAATCTGACTATCCGGGTGACAGAAACGCCGCAAGTCTCTCAACCATCACCCTTTGCTGAACAAGGCGAAACCGTTGTTGTTCCCCGCACAGAACTGGAAGTTGATGATGGTAGTGCGGAGAAACTCGCAGTCTTAAAACCTGGCATCAGTTTGCAGGAACTCGTTGATGGCCTCAACGCATTAGGCATTGGACCGCGTGATATGATTGCAATATTGCAGGCCTTAAAACTTTCCGGTGCTCTACAAGCCGAAATAGAGGTCATGTAACATGGACTTAACGATCATCAATATGCAACACGGCAGCACCGCCGCATTGCCTGCCCCCAAAGCCCCCCAAACGGCTTTTGAACATCAGGCCCGTAAAGCCGCTGATAATTTCGAAGCACTGTTCTTAGCTCAATACCTAAATACAATGTCCGCAGGCATTAAAAATGACGGCCCTTTTAACGGTGGCCATAGCGAAGAAATGTTTCAAAGCGTGTTGAATGAGGAAATGGCAACGTCCATTACCCGTCGCGGGGGCATTGGCTTGTCCGACATGGTCTATAGAGAAATTTTAAAAACACAAGAAGCAGAACATTCTGCTCCACTCCTTTCTCCCTCACAGATTAAATAGAGGAGCAATACCTATGTCCTCACCCTCATCTTATCCTTCTGCTATCGCACTACTCGCGATCACACAAAAGCTGACCGCATTGATGGATCAGGAGAACACCCTGATGAAAACCCATCGGCCCTCGCAAATAAAAGATATTATTGACCAAAAAGCGGCACTTACCGAAGCCTATAATGGCGAAATGCAGTCTCTCCAGGCGGCGGGTGGTATAAAACAAATTACCGATGCGCAGTTACTGCGTCAGTTAAAGCAGGAAACAGACAAATTTCAAAACCGTCTTAAAAAACAGCACCGCTTGATACAGACCGCAAAGGACGTATCAGAGCGTATGATCAAAGCCATAGGAAACGAAGTCGCCCGACAAGCCCAACCCGTACAAAATTATGGCCCCAAGGCACAACTTAAAGCCCAAAGTCAAAGTAGCACCCCCACGCCCATTACGCTCAACCAGACGATATAGTCTTTATAATCTACTGACAGTTTTTAACAGGCAGGGAGGCATAATCAGCCTCCCTTTTTCCTATATTCTTTCCTATCCGCCCTCCCAATGGCGGAATCATTTTCCCCTCTTCAATACATTTAAAAGGCAACTTTTTCCCCGCCCGCGGCCCCCATCATCTTAAAAAAAATCATACGTGTTTTTTTTGTTTATTTTCAATAGCTTGCGCATATAGCTTCTGTTGGCACAGGCCTTGCTTATACGTTGTTAGGTCTTTCTGTAATGAAAGATTGGAACCTACGAATGCAGTCAACAAAGGAGAGCTAAAATGGCTTTCTCAGTCAATACAAATGCCAGCGCATTATCCGCGCTCCAAAATCTAAATCTGACGACTTCAGATTTAGAAAGAACACAGACCCGTATTAATACTGGTCTGGAAATCTCCACCGCAAAAGATAATGCGGCTATTTTCTCTATTGCCCAGCAATTACGTGCTGACCTACGTGGCTACAATGCCGTTAAACAAAGTCTGGACCGTGCAGTCAGTTCAACAGACATTGCCTTGGCCGCCGCGGGTTCAATTTCAGACCTTTTGATCGAAATGAAAGAAAAGGCTGTCGCTGCCGCAGATCTTGGACTTGATGCCAGCAGCCGCAGTGCCCTCGCAGAAGACTTCCAAGCTTTGCGCGATCAGGTTACCACAATCGTTGCCAATGCAGAATTTAATGGTACTAACCTGATTGACAGTGGTACCGATCAAATTGTAGCCATTACCAATCCAAACGCCACACAAACCATCACTATTGCCCACCAGAACTTGACCTTGGGCGGTGGCAACATTCTTATCACTGCCACCCAGACCATCGCTACCGCGACAACTGCTGCCGCTGCAGTGACAGCGATTGAAACCTCATTTACAAATGTTAACTCGGTCCTGACAAAATTAGGGGCTGGGGCCAAATCGCTGGAATCACAGCGTGTCTTCGCAGATAAAATCTCAGACACGTTAGAAGTCGGCATTGGTAATCTTGTAGATGCGGATTTGGCCAAAGAAAGCGCCAATTTACAATCTCTGCAGGTAAAACAACAGTTAGGTGTGCAGGCACTATCTATCGCCAACAGTGCCCCTCAATCAATTCTCAGTCTATTTAACAGCTAATTAGATGAGTTAAGACTGCATTCCGGGATATGGGCTGGCCACAGAATATCGCCAGCCCCCCTTCCCGCAAGTTAATAATGCAGTTGTAAAGTAAAGCCTGGGCACAATCATGGCCGTGTGGATAGTTAATGTCCGGCTATGTTATTAGCCCCTGCATGAACGCCTCTAGTCGTTCAAACTGTGTATTTCGTGAATACTGGTGACGGGCCGCCGCTGGTGGTGCGGCAATTTGTCCGGACTGCTTCTGTACCAGACAGTCTTCTAAATAACGAACGATGTCATCTGCATTGTTCGACACAACACCAAAATGCTGGTCGCGAATAATATCCGCGGCTTCACCTTCTGTGCTGCCAATAGATAAGATCGGGCGGCACGCCCCGATATATTCAAATAATTTACCCGCGATCACACCATTCTCACCCGGGTGGTCCCAGCGCAATAACATCAATAAATCGCTGCGCTTCATAATCTCTAACGCTTCGCTAAACGGTACAAGCGGACGCGCATCTACGCAGTGCTCAACTTTATATTTTGATGCCATCTGTATGACCGTATCCGGATTTGGCACATGGAAACGCACGACAAAGTTTCGGGCTTTTTCACCCATTTGGCCTAATGCGGCAAACAGCGCCGAAGGATCGCGTTTCCCTTCATATAGGACCCCGGCATACGTAATCGTAATCACATCATCATTTAAAGGCCGAAAGGGACCTTCTTGAAAATCATCCGGGTCAAAACCGTTCATGACAAATTCAACTGGTAGTTGCCGCTTTTCACGCAGTAAATCTGCCCATGTTTGTGTTACCGTGACAAGACCTGCACAATTTCGCAAAATACGGCCTTCCAAAAAGCGGTCAACAACCTCGCGGCACTTACCCTCGCTATAATAGGGGTGGTCAGACCATAAATCTCGATATTCACAAACCCACGGTGCCTTCATGACCCGGCTTATTTTTGAAGCCACTAGTAATGTGGTATGCGGGGGGGCCGTTGCAAAAATAATATCCGGCTGCCACGCCGCACGTAATCTACGCGCGGCACGTATAGCATGCGGATACCATCCCACGATATTATCTGGCACATTGGTAAGCGCCATATAGACGCGACTAATGAAAGACGGAGACCAATTATCCTCGTCTGCGCCGGGCATTGCGGCTGACGAAGCATTTCCAGGATTCCCCTGCCCTGTCGTCCCGGCAAGGTCATCGTTTTGATTCTCTGTCGCTGACGCCCCTTTCAATATCCGCTTTATGCCATTAATAACCCGCTCCGGAAACTGATTGATATCGTCATAATCCGTATAAATAATATGCTTATCATCTATTTCTGGCTCTAGGATTGGCGGATAGGCCTGATTACGCGGTGCCAAAACTTTCACATCATGACCACGGGCTAATAAATACTTGGATAGCTTATTAACGCGAATAGCCGAATTTGGGGAATATGGGGGAAAATATCCAGCTACAATAAGAATTTTCATTATTGACAAACCATTATAACAATAGGTGAAACCGCAGTCTTCATGAATATAATATAGGTCTTATTATAGGAAGGTTATCAAGAATATGTTAAAACTCCTGTGAGAAGAATATATTTCACCTAGTTCCTTATTCGCAAATTAGTAGATCCATATGACTGTGCATTCATCCGCTACTTCGCATATTTTGAATATCTTCAAAGATCCGGCGCCAAAATATTTCCTCCAACATTTATGTTTAGCCCTGTTGTTATGGCTATTGTCTACCGCCAATAGCCAAGCAGAAAATGACACAGTAAAGCTAAAAACTGCTGTCGATGCAGTACGTTCTACGGCTACGGTTGGCAATCAGCAGACCGAAGCCTCCGTCTCTGCTGAAACAGACAATGATAGTAATGCACAAAAAAACAGCACAGACGACAGTGCCGATACAAATCAAAAAATCGCTATAGAAAAAAGCAATAAACAAGAAAAGAAAGAAAACACAGAAGGTGGAACAGAAGGTGAGAAGGACGTATCTGCTGCACCAACAGCGGCTCCTGTCGCGACAACACCGCCCGCACCTAAATTACCCACCATTGCAACATCAGACAAAGTTTTATCCGGACCATATTACAATCCTAAAACCAAAAGCTATTTTGCAATGCTACAGATGCCTAGTCACTACGCCAATAACCGCTGGCAGAATGCAGAAGCTAAGGCTCGTTCTTCAACATTAATGGGAACTCCAGGACATCTGGCCATTATTAAAACCTATGACACGCATGCGTTTATCCGCGACAATCTAAAACCGGTGAAAGCCAGCTGGATTGGCATGAAATACGATTGTGGCAGTAAAACTCTTTCTTGGGTCGATGGCAGCGACGGGTCAAAACAACGCTTTAAAGCCTGGCACGCCAGATGGCATCGGACTAACATCACCTGCACCACACAACACATCCCCTTTATGCCAGTATATTACCTGCCTTTACATGACGGCTTCCGCTGGCAGGCTTCTGGTCCTTCGAAAGAGTTTTTTGAATATATGGTGGAATACCCAACCGGCAAAAAAGTCCATTAAATATGTGGCGGCAAAAAACATTCATTGGTGTCGCCTCAACCTCACCGTCTTAATAAAATATTCTTCTTTCTGTGTTTCAAATACAGCAAGACGTCAATAATTACATGATGGGTTTATGCAGGCCGTGAAAATCCTTTTTTTATGTCATCGAGTTCCTTTTCCGCCGAACGAAGGGGGAAAAATACGATCTTTTAACATGATCCGACATCTCCACGATCAAGGGCATCAGGTTACTGTCGCCAGCATGGCCCGTAACGATCCGGAAATGGCTGATGCACAAGGCCTACGTGCTTATTGCCACGACCTTATGCTTGCACAGGTTAATGAGCTTAGCCAAAAAATAAAAATGGTTGCACGCTTATTCTGTCTGGATCCCTCCTCCATGGGATATTTCCATTCAGCCCCGTTGATCCGGGAAGTAAATGACCGCATTAAACATGAAAACTTTGACCTGATCATCGTGCATTGCTCATCCGTGGCCCCCTATGTCGCTGATGTAACGGATATTCCCAAACTGCTGGACTTTGCCGACATGGACAGCCAAAAATGGCTGATCTACAGCAAAATAAAAAAATGGCCGCTCAGTTGGGGATATTGGTTAGAAGGCAGCAAGTTACTTCGGGCTGAAAAAAAACAGTCCCTGCAATACGACATGTGTACCACAACCACTGAGGCGGAAACTGACACGCTGGATGATTACAACACCGGCGCGGCTAGCGGCTGGTTCCCCAACGGGGTGGACACTGATTATTTTAGCCCGGACGATACAGCTCACAATCCCTATGAAATCAGTTTTGTTGGGAAGATGAACTATTACCCGAATGAAGAGGCCGTTGTTTTTTTCTGTGATGAAGTCCTCCCTCGATTACGCGACAAAAATAAGCGGATCAGCTTTACTATTATTGGTGCCAGACCATCCCCGACAGTACAAAAACTGGGGGAGCGTGAAGGCGTCACCGTCACAGGTTTTGTCGAAGATGTCCGCGATTACTTACGTCAATCCGCTCTTATGGTCGCCCCGCTCAATATTGCCCGTGGGGTACAAAATAAAATTTTGGAAGCCATGTCTTTAGGTATACCCGTTGTCTCAAGCGTATTGGCTGGCAAAGGCGTTGACTGTGTACCGGAAGAACATTTCCTTACCGCCGATAGTCCCGCTGAATACGTTACACAAATAATGCGGATTCTGGATGACCCATTGTTACATCGACAACTGGCTGAAGCAGGACGCGCTCGTATGCTTAGCCACCACCGCTGGCCTAGTGCTATGGCAAAAATGGATCGCCTGATCGACGCCGCTATTGATAATCACAAAAACAGATAAGTCAGCATTGCAATGAAAGTCTTACACGTATTTGATCATTCAATTCCCCTTCACAGCGGTTATACATTTCGCTCTCTGCATATTTTGCGCGAACAACATAAGCTTGGTATCGACACCCTTCATGTTACTGGCCGAAAGCATTTGGACCCGAAAGGAGAGATAGAAACTGTTGATGGGTTAGACTTTTTTCGGACGACCGTCGCACCAGGGTGGATTGAAAAATTGCCCGCAGGCGATCAGATCAGCGTGATTACGACCTTAAGACAACGCATAGAAGATATCCTTCTTCATGAAAAAGTAGATATCATCCATGCTCACTCCCCGGCCCTGAATGGTATGGCAGCCGTCATGGCGGCAAAGGCCTTTGGCATTCCTGTACTTTATGAAGTCAGGGCATTTTGGGAGGACGCCGCCGTGAGCCATGGCACCGCTAAGGAAGGCGGCCTGCGCTATAAACTGACCCGATGGTTGGAAAGTTATGTTCTAAAAAAAGCGGACGCCGTAACCTGTATTTGTGAAGGTCTACGCCAGGATATTATAGATCGCGGTATTCCAGCTGAAAAAATTACGGTTATTCCCAATGCCGTTGATATCAGCAAATTTTCCGGTCCTCACGATGCAGATCCAGACCTACAAACCAAGCTAGGGTTAGCGGGACAAAAAGTCATCGGTTTTATCGGCTCCTTTTATGATTATGAGGGACTTGATATCCTCATGGCCAGCATGCCTCTGGTGATCCAAAGAATGCCCGACACTAAATTATTAATGGTGGGCGGCGGGCCACAAGAAGAAGCTCTCCGTGCGCAAGTAAGCACGCTGGGTCTCAATGACCACGTGATCTTTACAGGCCGCGTCCCACATACAGAGGTTCAGCTTTACTATAACCTCGTAGATGTATTCGCCTACCCGCGAAAAAAAATCCGTCTTACAGATTTGGTCACTCCCCTCAAACCGCTTGAAGCCATGGCCCAACATAAATTAGTTGCAGCGTCTGATATTGGTGGCCATAACGAGCTTATTGAAAATGGCGTCAACGGTGTGCTGTTCAAAGCCGATAACCCACAAAGTCTCGCCGACACACTTGTGGATCTATTGGGGCGTCCTGAAAGCTGGCCCGCTTTCCATCAGGCCGGGCGTCATTATGTAGAAAACGTCCGCAACTGGGAAAATAGCGTATCACGATATCCTGCCATATACGAAAAGCTGAAAAGCCATAAAAAATGATCCAGCCATCAAAGATGGCATGTCTAACTGATGGGTAGCGGAAGTTTACAACTGGTCGCTCGCTGCTCTATTTCTGGCCCTGCTGCTTGATAATATCCCGGAATAAATCGATTTGGCCGCGCGTTGTCGTTGCCCAATCAAACTTCTCACCATAATGCCGCACTGCCTCCCGGTCCGGAAGATCTGCATACAAATCACGCACCGCCTGCGCCAAGAAAACTGGATCGCGTGAAGCCATTAATCGTCCAGCCACGGGGTCGCCGATTACTTCTGTCATGCCGGGAATGTCCGATGCGACGATAGGTGTTCCACATGCCAAACTTTCCAGCAGAACGTTGGCCATACCCTCCCGTGCCGAAGCCAGCACCAATATATCCGCTGCATTGTAGTATGCCACCAGTTGTTCCTGATCCTGACGCCCTAAAAAATGCACGCGTTCGGCAACTCCCAACCGCACCGCCTGCTGCCGCAGCGCCTCTTCTTCAGGACCACTCCCCGCAAGATAAAGTCGCACATCCGGAAGTTGCGTTAACGCAGAAATCGTAAGGTCGTGACCTTTCTCACGGACCAAATTTCCCACAGACAAAAGACACAACCCCTGCATTCGTAATGCATGACGTTTTTTTTCTTTGTCTTTAAGGCAAAATATCTTCTGATCCACGCCATTACGCAGTACCCGAATTTTTTCTACATCCCCCCCCAATGTCAGAATTTTATCCTTTAACGCGGCGGAGACCGTAATTATCCCATCACTTTCTCTGATAGCCCAACGCAACCAACGACGGGGTATGGCAAAATCAGGAAATAAATTTATATCTGTGCCTCGGGCCGTAACAACCACAGGCTTTTTCAATGCCCGCGCGAGTAAAACCGCCGCCACCCCGTCCGGATAAAAATAATGGGCATCAATAAGGTCAAAATCTTCCCCCGCACGGATCATGTTCTTCACATGGGGCAGCACCCCCCGGTACAGCCCATAGGGGGCAAGCGACATACCAATCTTGGGGATTAATGGATAGCGGGGATGATCGACCTTAAGGCCTTCATAATCTTCTTGCGGCAAAATACCCGCATATTGCGCATAAGCCCCGAGACCTGCAGCTTTGGCCGGGAACCATGGCACGGGGGCAACCACCCGCGCGGAAACCTCCCCACTGGCCACTAATTTCTTTAATCGGGTGCCAACAAAAATACCATGTCCCGGGCGTAAGTGATTGGGAAATAAAGTTGAAAAAGTTAAGATACGCATCATGATACAGCCTCTATACCCCAGATAAACCCCATACCTTCGCATAACCCTCATACATAAAGGCCTGATCGTATGTCGCTTTTACATGTGCCTGATTTTCCGCACCAATTTCCTCACGCTTTAATTTGTCACGAACCATCATAATCGTCTTTTGCGTAAAGGCCTCTTCATCCCCTGCAGGCACAATAAACGGTTTATTCACTGCGGAAACGATATGACGTACATCACCCACTGCCAAACCGACAACAGGCAACCCTGCCGCCATGGCCTGATTAACACTATTTGGCATTTGTTCCGTATCTGACGAAATAAGATATATATCCAGCCAGCCAAGGGCCTGAGCTGGCTGATCAATATGCCCCGCCAGCAAAACACGGTCCTGCAACCCCAATGCCGCAATTTGACGTTCAAGTGCCGCCCGCTCCTGACCTTCCCCCATAATCACCAGGCGCAATTTATAATTCGGGCAGGCCTCCGCACAGGCAGCGAAAGACCGAATCATGCGCGGTAAGTTTTTTTCGGCCCTAAGTGGTGTCATTGTACCTAGCGTTATTTCCCCAGCTTGCTTTTCGAAATTGGGCATAATGCCCGGCACTGGCGACACCGCATATTTTTCACAATCCACGCCGTTGGGTAAATAATTGATTTTTTCGTTTGGAATTTTCCAAATATCGCGCGCAATCGAGACAAGGCTCTGTGAAGGCACGACTAACTGTTCAACATTCCCAAGTGCCAATCGCCGCATCCAGACACGTCTAGGTATTTGCTTTACAGCCTCTTCCGGGCCGAAACCACTTTCTAAATGAATATGTCGCGCCAACGGAAAAAAACGATTGGCTAAAGCGACCTCAACTGACCCCCATTGATAGGTCAGTAATACATCAGGGCTCACATCGCGAATTAATGCCAGCGCGCTTGTAACCCGTTGCCATAAGCTCCCTGAAATGCGCACATCCTCCAAAAACTTAATATCAACATGATCTGTCAGCCGGGACCTGCAGCTGTAATCCCCGTTCATAGACAGCAAAGTATGGCGCGCAGCCGTCCCAAAATGGTTCACCAGATAGGAAATACGAATCGGTACTCCCCCATGTGCAAAACTGGGAATGACATGAAAAAGATGCGGTTTTGGGGATGGCATGCAGGTTATTATCCTTGTGGCAGGAACGGCAAAAAAAGATATCTATTCCCTAACATCCTAAAATGTCAGTTTTTTATCGTTGATAATCTCACATAGAGTGACTGAATATTCATAAAAAATTGATAACACTATGACATAAAAAAACACTTACGACTAAACTGTCATGTAGACCTGCTCCATTGTAGCGGGCATGACCATAACATTGTGAACAAAGGGACTTATCGTGCTGCGCTTTCTGGCTTACCTGCTTGCCTTTACCTTATCGGCCTGTATCGCTTATCTGATCTACCCCATGGTGCCGGCACTCATTGCCGATATCATTGATACCCCCCTGTCACAAGACATGTATCAGACCCTGAAAAAGAATACTTTGGTCAACGCTGCAGGGCACACTAGCCTTACACTTCTGGTCTTCAGTCTTTTTGCATATCTCCTTCCCGCCTTTATCGAAGCAATTTACATCGGCATCGCCCAAAACAGGCTTGAGGATCTACCACCTTCATCCAGTGAACACCGGAAAACCAGCATCAAAGAATTCCTGCATGTATTTTCCGATTTAGGTTTCCTGTATCAGGAGGCCCAAATGTATTCCGGCTACCTGTTTCAGGACAACGAACAATCCGCAGTAAAAAATGTTGAGAAGTCGGCCAATACCACAAAACCCGCAAATATTCTGAAAGCACGACAGCACAAGGAAGGAAATACGGCACCTGTTTATGCTTCTGCGCCGGCAGAAATCGTTTTCGGAAAAGAACAGCTGGTAATCGGCCGTCTTCCTTGGTGGCTATTTTCCAATCTTTCGAAATTTCTCATTGGCTTGGGGGCGTTGCTCGCAATTTTTTCACTTACGGGAGAAGTGCTGGACGCACGACCTGCTGCGGGCACAGCTACTTCTATCTTAAGTATTGAACCCGCCCTGTTGGCTCTCGCCTTTTGTCTCAGTTGCAGCATTGTAATTTTTCTGACCTGTCATCTCACCACGGACTTTATGAAGGCCCAGGTCCAGAACCTCTGTATTCAAATCGACAACCTGTTCTTCCATTATGAGAATGACGAGCATCTGCGGCAGCTGTCAAAACAATCACTAAGTGATGGTGAAACATTTCATAATATAATGAACGAACAAACATCAAAAATCACCGCCCTCCTTCGTGAAGAACGTCGCCAGTCACTTGACCAGACCAAACAAGCTATAGAAACTTTATCTTCATCTCTGCAGAAGGCCATTCAGCCTACCCTGAAGGAACTACAGAATAGTAGTAAGACTATTGCCACGAGCCAGCAAAAACAGACAGAAAAGGCTTTAGAGTTGGCCTTGCAAAACTTCACAAAAAACATGCACGAGCATTATGGTCAACAAGCCCGCGAAATCAGTGCCATTTTAAATGCCAGTGCTGAACTGGTTCATAAAATGGAAAAAAATCTGACGAAGTCGGGACAAGAGCTTAACACCCAAGTCAGCAAGCATCATAAAGACTTAAACACCCAGTTTGAAAAAACGCTAAAAAATCTGGAAAATGCTGAAAAGAAAAATCAGACCGCCGCTCTGCAA
Organism: Kordiimonas sp.; assembly: GCA_002700365.1. Taxonomy (GTDB): domain Bacteria; phylum Pseudomonadota; class Alphaproteobacteria; order Sphingomonadales; family Emcibacteraceae. The sequence goes on from PADB01000012.1 coordinate 603,037, forward strand.
AGCCTCGATAAATTCGTTTCGACATTACAGTCAGAATTAGCAAGTAATAGCCAAAGCACTCGGGATGCCCTTGAACAGAACAGTAAGGTTCTGGTGGATAGCCAGAAGAAATTGACCAGCACCCTAGAGAAAAGCATAACGAGCCTAAGTGGATTTGGTCGTGTCGCAAATGATATCAAAGCTATTACAAACGGAAGCCGTGATGCTGTCGATAGTCTGGCCCTACTGACAGCCCACCTTCAGCAACTAGAAAATAATCTAACACCAAGACATAACAATGGGCAGGCCCGCACAACCTTTGCAGCGGGCCCAGAAGTCATCAGTGCTTTGGATGACTTACGCAAAGAAAACAGTCGTAAAATTGCGGCTTTGCCGGTCCTGGAAATTTAACAAGGATTTTCTGCAATCCCATCAACACCCTAACGCCGGATATCTGGAAAGCGTCGTATAACGCATCATATATATATTCTTTTCAGATCAGCGGATAATTGCAGAATTCCAACATAATAAAAGGCGACCATATGGCCGCCTTTTATGAGTTTTCGACTTTATAAAAAAGTTATTTTTTGATTTTCTTCAGCAATTCCATGGCGTCTTTATCACCATTAAAGCTAATGCCCTGAGACAAAATCGCCTCCAGCTCGCTTTGTGCCGCTCTATCATTGCCATTCTCATGTAATGCTACAGCCAAGTGATAACGAATTTCCGGATTGCTGCCAGCCAGTGCGGCGGCCTTCTGTAAAATTTTCAGTGCCGCGTCCACTTGGCCATCTTGAAGAAGTAACCAGCCATATGTATCCATGATAGCAGGATTTTCTTTTGCCAGCCCATATGCGGCTTGTGCCGTTGATAAAGCTTTTGCATTGCCAACTTGCGAATAAATCCACGCCAGATTATTCAGTGCCAGCGCGTCTTGCTCATTGGCTGATACAATTTTCTCATAGGCATCTGCCGCATACTCATACTTACCCATTTGCAAATAGATAGACGCAATGGAATGACGGGCCATCAAATCTTCAGGGTGCTTATCCAACCAGGCAAAAAGTGTTTTTTCTGCTGTATTGATATCACCTGTTGCCTGCTGGGTGCGGGCCAATTCAATAATAAACTGCGTGCCTGTCGCACCGCGCTTCTGCCCATCAAGATATGCAGACAATGCCGCCGCATTATTATTTTCAGCCGCATGAACGCGGCCACGCAGAACTGGCCCAGCAGGACTATTCGGGTTTAAGGCTTCGGCCTGTTTTGCATATTCTAATGCTTTTGCATATTGTTTTTGTGATACCTCCAGCCGGCTGAGGTCAGCAAGCATTTCAATTTGCAATGATTTATTATCGGCCTCATTTGCCAGCGCAAACGCCTTGGACAAAGACTTCCTTGCCCCTGCGATATCTTCACTGGCCCACTGCGCCCGCCCTAATAATTGGTATGCCCCCGGGTTATCAGCCAGAATGACCGAAAGCTGCTGAAAATTAACAACAGCACCTTTATTATCGCCCATCAGCATATTGATTTTACCAAGGGCCTCGTATCCTGCCGCCTGATCTGAAAAATCCTGCGTCAATTGTTGCGCCACCCCTTTGGCCTTTTCATTTTCCTGAAGGCCCAAATAGGTTTCCGACAACTTAATACGCGTATCAATGCGGCTTGGGTCCGCAGATATGGCCCGCTCTAAATAAGAAACACTTTCGTCTAGCTTTTCCTGTTTGTGCAACAAATTGACCATGCCCATTAAGGCCATAACGTTTTCTTTATCCTGTGAAAGGATATTTTCATAACGTCCGCGCGCCGCGTCTACTTTACCTTCACGCAAATCAACTTGTGCCAAATTCATCATCGCTGAATAAAAGTCAGCCTTGACATCTAGTGCAGCGGAAAACGCCTGTCGCGCGCCCACCAGATCTTCTTTGCCGATCAATGCTGCACCCTTAAGGTTGTAGCCAATAGGGTTGTCCTTATTTTGCTCAATAAGGCGGCTAGCCTGCATCAGGGCTTCGTCAAATTTCTGTTCTCGTAAGGCAATTAGTGACAACAGGACACCGGCCTGTTGTGCATCGGGGCTATCCCCTACAACACCTTCCAGTTCGGATGTGGCTCCCGCCGTATCACCCTTGGCTAATTTACTAATTGCTAATTGGGTTTTTAACGTATCAACGCTCGGTTCCATTTCAACGGCACGGGCATAATATTCACTGCCCTTATTATAATCACCCAATTGCATATGGGCACTACCCATTAGCGCAAAAATCTTACCATCATCAAGGCCTGCCTTGACCAATGGTGTCATGGCGTCGATTGCCTGTCGTGGTTCGCCCTGCCGCAATAGTGCAGCTCCCAGAACCCGACGTGCCGCAACATGGCCGGGCATAATGTCCACCAGACGCGACAGGAAATAGACCGATTGAGCATAATTTTCCTGTGCATAATTGATAACCCCTTTAAGCAACAAAGCTGGCACAAAATTGTCCAGAGCGGGGCCTGCCTTATCCAGGAGATTAATGGCTTGGGCATTATTATTGTTACGGGTTTCGATAACTGCGGAAAAATATAATGCTAATGGATGTTTAGGAACTCGCGCATAGATCTTTTCCAGTGCTGCCCGGGCTTCATCATCACGCTGTAGTTCTACCAGTGACGCGGCATATTCCAACAATGCCGTCAGGTTCTCCGGTTCCTGCTCTAGGGCCGCCTCGAAATAAGATACAGACCCTTTTACATCGCCGTTTGCACGTACCTGTTCGCCCTTGACAATCAAGGCACCAACATTCGCAGGGGCAATCGCCAAAGCCTCCCCAACTTTTTGTTCTGCCAGCTCCATCTCCCCTTTAGAGAGATAAATACGTGCCAGCCCTACCTTAATTTGTGGGTCTTCGGGGCGCAGTACCTCCCCGGCCAGGTAATTTTCCATTGCCGCAGCATCATCACCTTGCCCTTTAAAAGCGTCCCCCACAATCAAATGGGCTTCGGCCTTATCATCCCCACGGACTTTATCCAGCAATGACATTTTCTGGATATCTGTAAACTTGCTTTGTAAAAGATATGCTTTACCTAATCGCACCAGTAGGTCAGCATCAGCAACACCCAATTTACGGGCATACTCAAATTCTTTTTCCGCGGACGCCCCATTACCCACTTTCAAATAGGCATCGCCGAGAAGCAGGCGGGCTTCCTTTAATGATGGATCCGCCTTCAGCGCATTTTTAAGCTCAATGATAGCGGCTTGTAGTTTTCCGTCATCGTAATAATTCTGCGCTTCGACTAGCAGATCATTACCTTTTCCATCCCCTAATCCCGCATGTGCCTCTGGGACAATCGCCATCACAGACAAAGACAGGATACTCGCAGATACAAGCATTTTAAGCTTTGTATTTTCAATTCCGAACATTGGATGCCCCCTTCAGGTTTTTATGCACTGATCTTCGTGTTTCTACAGTGTAATATCATATTGTTTCAGTAATCCGTAAAAAGTCGGACGACTTACGCCTAATAATTTGGCCGCTTGACTGATATTACCATCGGCCGTTGCAATTGCCCGCTTCAAAGCGCGTTTATCCGCCTGTTCGCGCACTTGCTTCAAATTTAATACTTCCGGTTCAATATCACCGGTATCCATATCCAAATCTTCGGCCGAAATTCTTTTACCGTCACACATAATAACAGCACGCTTTACCCGGTTTTCCAACTCCCGGACATTACCCGGCCAACTATGCGCCGACATGGCCGCCAATGCATCTTGTGAAAATCCCCGAATATTACGTTTATGTTCGGCATTAAACTTGTTCATAAAATGATGCGCCAGCAATGCCGGATCGCCGTCCCGTTCCCCCAGAGAGGGTATATTAATCGCAATTTCACTTAAACGGTAGTACAAGTCTTCGCGGAACCCACCATCAGCAATAAGCTGTTCAAGGTTCTGGTGCGTGGCACACACAATACGCACATCCACAGCAATTTCCTTACGCCCACCGATACGTTCAATCACCCGTTCCTGCAAGAAGCGCAGCAACTTTACCTGTAAAGGAAACGGCAAGTCGCCAATTTCATCAAGGAACAAGGTGCCCCCTTGTGCCATTTCAATCTTACCTGGTGTCGTCTTAACCGCCCCTGTAAAGGCGCCCTTCTCATAACCAAACAATTCACTTTCCAGCAAATTTTCTGGAATAGCCGCGCAATTAATGGCAATGAATGCCTCTTTTTTACGTGGACTGTTATCATGAACCGCCCGGGCCAATAATTCTTTACCCGTACCGCTGGCCCCTAATAACAATACACTCACATCAGCAGGCGCGACCCGTTCAATCATCTGACAGACTTTTAACATGGCTGTGCTACCGGTCACCAAACCGCCAAGCGTTTTGCCACTACCGTTTTCTAAAAGGCGTCTATTTTCGGCCTCTAATTCATAAAGATTAAATGCCCTGCTAACAATTAATCCCAACGTATCCGGATCTACAGGCTTCTGATAAAAGTCATAGGCTCCCATGGAAATAGCCTTTAAGGCACTCTCCCGTGCTCCATGACCGGATGCCACAATAACTTTAGTTTGCGGCGCCAATTTTAAAATTTCATCTAATGTCGCAAAACCTTCAGACGTACCGTCCGGGTCCGGTGGCAATCCTAAATCCAAAGTCACGACCTTGGGTGTTTCCGCCCGAAGCATTTCAATGGCCTCTTTACGGCTTCCCGCAATCAGAACCTCATAATCTTCGAAATTCCATTTATACTGCCGCTGAAGTCCAGGGTCGTCTTCAACAACCAGTAGCTTTTCTACATTGCTCATTTTCTTATGCTACCTGACTGCTTTCTGCGTTATATTTTGCGGCGCGGCGTGATGCGATAGAAATATCGTGATCGCAGTCCCCTCGCCTTCTTTACTTTTTACATCCATACGTCCCCCCATTTTACGTATCATTTCCCGGCTCTCATAAGCCCCGATCCCATATCCCCCCGCTTTGGTCGAACGGAAGGGGCGATAGAGTTCGTTGCGGATAAAATCAGCACTCATTCCTTCACCATCATCACGAACTCTGATAATGGCAAATCCATCCTCTTCTTTAAGGCGGACTTCAACCCGGCCAATGTCTTCTTCCGTTGCATCAATGGCATTTTGGACAATATGCATAATGACCGTTTGTAATTGTTCCTGATCTATATCCAATTCCAGCTTCTCAACATCACATCGAAAAGTTAATTTCCGGTTTGCAGTCTGTCTTTCTGCAACCATTTTTTTCAACAAAGGAACCAGATCGACTTGTTCGGCATTCTTCGTGGCGGCCACTTTTTCCGCTGGTTCTTTTACAACACTCAGCCGTGCGAGAAGATTATTCATCTTATCCACAGCCTCGCTCACGGTAATAACCATATCTTTTTGAAAATCCGGATTAGACGCATGCTTTTCGGCATTACGCACTAATAAGGATAATTGACTGGCTAAATTCTTAATATCGTGCATCACAAAGGCAAATTTCTGATTGAACGCTTCAAATTCACGGGCATCCGCCAATGCCTGTTCTGCACTTTGTTCAGCCAGATAACTGGCGACCTGCCGACCAACCGTTTTCAATAAGTCTAGCGTTTCCCAATCCAGGTTTTTTGCAGCACGCGGCGTTTGAATAACCATAAATCCGATCATGCGCCCATGATGGATCAGAGGTAACAGCAACCATGCCTGCGGATCTTCTTTCAACCAGTTCGGAACATCCACTCCCTTTTCACGTTCGTCACCCGTTCGGTCTTCACGCAGGTCTACAATCCATTCTTCCTGTTCCAGAAGGCGCGCAAACGCCCCGTCTGTTGCCAATTCACCGGAGGGAATGTTGTTGTAATTCCAATGCGCCACATGACTATAAAGATCAGGTTGTTCACGCAACCATAAGGCACCACCGGGACTATCCAAAATATCTGCCACCGCCTGGATAACTCGGACCCGAAGCTCCAGATGCTTTTCACTGGTCGACACCGTATTAATAAAGCGCAGCCATTCTTCACGATAATCGAAATGGTAATGGAAGAAATGTTTTAAAATCTTAACCCTGAGCCAAGCGCGCATTTGCCCGGACGACAGCAACACGACGAATAGCAATAAAGCAGAGAAAATAAAGGTTCCCTGTAATAAAGGTCCCCAACGCCCGCCAAAATATTGCAAGTAGTAACCTGCCGCCGCCATCCCAATCAGGTAGGCCCCGCTGGCAATAAGTGAAATACTGTGAAAAATTACCCGACGGGAGACAAAAACCTGCAACGACCAGCTAGGGTTTCGGCTGGCCGAAATCGCAATCAAGGGCACCACCAGCACATTGGCAATGGCGCGCGCCTCGTACAGGCGTGAGGCATAACCGCCGAATAACACAGTATCCGCATAAAAAATAAAATCGAAAATATAAACAGCCCCAAGGCCTAGACAAAAGAGGCGAATACCCCAACGATTTTCCGGGTCTGTATTACGGTATAGGTTCTCCACAAGCAGCAGAACCGTTACAATCATCACCAGCTTGCTTAGAAAAACCGGATCGTCACCCATCCAGTTGTAGAACAGGCCTATTTCGTCCAAAGCATAGATTAAGTCCATGCCCAACATGGCCCCAACCATTAATCCAAAGAGGATATAGGCCCGCACCATGGTTCGCTCATTGCCCCGGCCTTGCCAGATTTGTACTAACACCACCAAAAGAAATAAAACCCAACCGGCACTGCGTATGGTTTCAAACAAAGGTAAGAAGGGTTGAAGTTCAGGAAAACTGTCGCTGGCTAGGACATGTGATATAGCCCAGAGTAAACTGGTCGACGCTGCAATGATAAGCCAGCTTCCCGGTCCCTTATCTGTACGCCAGACAAAAAGCAACAGGATCAAGGCTACAAATGCCCCCGCCGCAACGCCATATGTCACTATACTGATATTAGTAATATCCTACCTCCGGCCACTTTGATAATTGCAAAGTATTAACGAACACCATCGGGCCATAACACTACACGTACCGTCTGAATCAGGATAAGAAAATCCAGAAACAGAGAATAGTTTTTAATATAATAGAGATCATATTCCAGTTTGCGCCGGGAATCTTCTGTTGAGGCTCCATAGGGGTAATTAATTTGTGCCCACCCGGTAATACCCGGCTTTACCCGATGACGTTCGCTGTAATAGGGAATTTCCTGATCTAATTGCTCTACGAAAAACGGTCTTTCGGGGCGCGGCCCCACAAAACTCATATCACCGCGCAACACATTGACAATCTGTGGAATTTCATCAATTCGTGTCGTCCGGATAATCCGGCCAATAGTCGTAACGCGATCATCGTTCTTTTTTGCCCATTGCGGCTTCCCTGCGGCTTCCGCATCCGTGCGCATGCTGCGGAATTTCATCACCTCAAACGGTTCTCCGTTTAGCCCAACGCGCTCCTGACGGTAGAACATAGGCCCCTTACTGGTGGCGACAATAAGCAATCCCGTCACAATAAGAATGGGCAACGTTAAAAATAACAACAGCAGGCTGACAGAAACATCAAACAACCGCTTCATATAAAGTTCGTATTCCTTACCGCCACCAAAACCATCTGAAAAAATCAACCAGCTCGGGTTGACAGATGCAAGGTTAACAGCCCCCGTCTGTTGTTCAATAAATGACGGGCCATCAGCCACCGCACAACCATTCATGCGACAATCCAGCAGGTCATCTACTGGCAACGTGCCGCGCCGTTCTTCAATGGCGATAACAATTTCCTCAGCGGCCTTATCTTCAAGAAATTTCGACAATGACGGTAATGCCTTATAATCTATGGCATCGTCTATGGCCTGTTCATTATCCGCCATGCGTAAAAAACCGACGAATGTCACAGCCGCTTTTTCGTCATTCGCCAATTCACGGACCTTTGCTGCCCGCGTTCCCGCCCCCAGCACGACAACACGTTTATTAAACCGCTTCAGATTGACAACTTTAGAGAACGTATAACGGCTCAACAGAATGAAAAGAATTGAAAAGGATAAGGAGAGGATAATCACACTGCGCCAGATATCCACGTCAGGGATCAGGTAAAACACCACGGCCATGCCGACCACCGCAATAACAAGACTTGCGACAAGACGGATCAATGTCACCCTAAGGTCACGGCATGTCTCAAGCTCATATAACCCTGCGGCCAGCATTGAAACATAAACAATTCCGACAAAAGACCATATCTCAATCAAATGTTCGCTAAAAACAGGTGTACCGATACCAATCTGGGCAAAACGCAAATGCATCGCGGCCCAAATCGCTGCAATCAGTGCCAAACATTCAATAAGCCCCAAAACAAAAACAGATTTCGGGATATAATGCTTAAATACCCTAACCATTTTCTAAATGATCTCTTCTTCTCTTACTTTATGCAGGGCTTTCTGTTCGCGACAACAGCCGTCCTAAGCTTGTCCTAAACCCTTTATAATTGCCAATTATGACGGCTTTACGAATAAATTAATCACCCTATCACACCGGATATTCACACCACACAGAGCAACAATCTACTCAGCCAATATGGTTAATTATCGATCACCATACAGAGAAAGTATGAAAAAAGACTTTATTTTCCACACCTTATCTTAACGTTGTCAAAAAACGGCGTAATAATAATGGCAAAAACGTGAAATCATATATTAACGCTGCAAAAATCATTAGCGAAGACAACACGCCCATACTCCAACTGGGCTCAAATCCTGACAATAATAACGCCATAAAGCCGGTTACAAGGACAATAGTCGTCGTCAAAAGCGCGTTACCAACTTTATAGAAGGCCGATGACATCGCGGCAACGGAATCCCCACCATTCCGTTTTAAAGCCGAAATGTATTTTGTAATGAAATGAATACTATCATCAACAACAATACCAAAGGCAATGGCCGCGACAATGGTCACGGCAATCCCCGCTTGTCCAAAGAAAATACCCCACAAACCAAATCCTACCAAAATAGGTAAGACATTGACTGTAAGACTGATCAGGCCCACACGCAGGCTTCTAAAACAGACCGTTAACAAAGCCGATACCAACAACAAGGCAACAGTAATTCCCCACAACATAGAATTAATGTTCTGTCGCGACATATTGGCAAACATAATGGTAATACCTGCCCCTTCTGCCTCCGAGGATGCCATCCCCTGATTGCGCAGCCACGTACTCACACGGCGGTCAAATTCACGAATTTCAACAGACGTCATGGCCTTTGTCGTGACGCTAATACGCATTGTTTCTTTATTAACATCCATGCGATTATTCAGGTCCTGTCCCAAAGGCAATGACATCTCATATAACAACAAATATTGCGCGGCCAACTCAGCAGATTCCGGTAGCCGATAGAATGCCTGATCCCCGCCATTTAGGTTCTTATTCAGTTTTTTAAATAAAGGCACCAGACTTGATACATGCGTGACCTCTTCTTGGCTTGATACCCACGTTGTAAAGCCTTCCACTTTTTTCAAAAAATCTGGCTGATAGATCCCTTCTGGCTCCCCCGCATGCAAGGCATAATCAATAACATCCATCCCCGTCAGATTATCAATGACGAATTCCGCATCACCTCGAAAAGCGTAACGATGGTCAAAATACGTCACCCAATCGTCATCCAGCTCTATACGCCCCATACCCGCGATCAATACAACCGACAATAATGCTACCCCCCCCCCATTAGTTTCATCCGTCGGAACAACCATGGTCCTACGACCGAGAGCATACGCCCACTGGGCAATTCCCTTGGAGTACCCACAGGTAAAGCAAGAATAAACGCCGGCAAGAATAACAAAGACAGCCAGTAGCTACTGAAAATACCAAACGCCACCAAATTACCCAGATCCCTAAAGGGCGGTGCTTCACTGGCATTCATACTTAAAAAACCGATTATTGTCGTAATTGTCGTCAGCGTAATTGGCAGTACATTTTCGCGTAATGCCATCTGCATGGCTGGCCTTTTCTCCAATCCATCTTGACGATATCCCAGAAAAGACATCAGCAAATGCATACTGTCCGCGACCGCCAGCGTCAGCACAATAGTCGGGGCCGCCGCGGATCCACTTGTTAAAACTATCCCCGCAACACTCCCAAATCCCAATGTCATCAAACCCGATAACATTATCACCAGGATAACCCCGACAGCCGCCACAAGATTGCGTAAAAACAGAAAACTAAAAAACGCCATAATCACGAGGACTATGGGAAATAAAGTCATAATATCGTCCTGTGACGCGGTTCCAAATGTCGCAGACAGCGCAATATCACCCACATAATAGGCATCAAACGCCGCAAAAGACTGCTGTACAAGCGCTATAGTATTCCGCGCTTCTTCCATCACTTCAAAAGCTGCATTGGGGTTTTCCGGCGGCAAAACAAACGTAATCTGCAACGCCGTTACATGCCCCATTTCTGAAACCAATTGTCCCGCCAAGTCATTTTCATTTTCTGCAATTTGACGAACTGTTTCAGCCTGACGCTGTGTAATTGGGACAGTTGTCACCAGACTCTCTATAATAATATCGTCGTCTTCTGCGCGAATATGTTGATAATTCGACAGTGAATTCACCCGCGTAACATAAGGGAGCTGCCACATTTTCTCCGTGAGATCATATATCACTGCAAGAAAATCAGGATTGTAGATATCCCCTTCACGTGGGGCCAGGGCAATCATCAGCGTATTGCGCTTTGAAAATCGGGCTTCTAATTCCTCTAGCGAAACACGAAACGGATCGTCTTTATCGAAAAACGCCCTTTCGTCCACACTAAATTGAAGCTGCGGAAGCTGTATCAGGAAAAAAGCGGCCGTAACCACAGTCATGACCAGCCACATCCACCTAAACCGCAAGATTTCTGCCCACATTACGACGATACCCTATATTGCGCATTATTCATGATGAAATACATGGTTAGGCAATATCATAAATAGGTTAAGAGCCAGTAACAATCAGCAGTGTCAGCATTTTTTACAATCAAAAAAATTTCTTGTTTTATACAACAATATTTATACCAACATATTGATATTTAATGTTTTTTTATAGTTTTGCAGAAAAAGTATTATTCCCGGATACCACGCACTGCTCTTTCCCTGCATTGCCCTGTCAGCTTTTTTTACAATTACGCTATTTCTTTTGCTGCCTCACCATGATATACAACACTACATAACAAGTAACCAATTGTTTTAATTATATATTTTGTGGTTTGGCACGGTGAGTGCATAGTATAGGCCGAAAGCTGTTCCACTAACGTAATTCTCCGGTACAGCCAAGTTGTTAAAGATTTACGATTGCGATTAACAAAGGAATATGAAAATGAAAAAGCTTCTTGCTACTAGCTCTATCGCCCTGGCATTGGGCCTTGCAGCAGCACCAGCCAACGCCTTTATCGTTGACGGTATCGAAGTAGACGCAGGCGCCACTCTGGCCGTTGCTGATGTTTACGAAGATACAGTTCTGGCTGTTGGTGACACACTGTCCGGTATCGGTCAGGTTGGTTTCATTAAAAACAAATTCGGTGCCTTCACATGGTTGTCAGGTGACAACGGTCGTGAGCTGACATTTGCGTTCGACGGTTTCATTCTGGAAACAGTTGTTCCGACAACACAAGGTGCTGATCTGTACTTCTCTGGCGGTCATGCTGAATTTTATTCAGATGCGACACCTGATTTCTCTATCAATCAGGGTCAGGCAGCAAACCTTGCCAACGCAACTGACGGTGACCTGTGGTTGGGCGTAACTGCCGCTGCATCTTACGGCACTTGTGGCATTCTGCCTATCGCTGGTACATGTCTGAACGGTGACGCCACGGGCATTACACTGATCAGCTCAGTAAACAGCGCAAACCTGGCTGCTGTATCAGGCGGTGACGGTGCAGCATTCTTCGATGCCGTATCTGGTAGCGCACTGAACAACTTCGACACAGACGGTGTTGGTGGTCTTTATGACTTTGACGCAAGCTTCGACTTTGATGATTTCCCTCCAACAGGCGATTATGACCTGTCTGGTTCTGCGGACTTCAAAGCTGCCCCAATTGCTGAGCCAGTAAGCCTGGGTCTGATGGGTGCTGGTCTGGCTGGTCTGGGTCTGCTGGGTCGCCGCAAGAAAGCCTAACGGCTTTCCACCGATAATCGCAATCACAACCCCCTTCGCAGTATGCGGAGGGGGTTTTTGCGTGTCCTGCTAATAATAAAAAATGATGCGTAAAATACCGCTGATAAAATAACACATAAACCGCTTCCCCCTATTTACGGGCAAGGTTACGATTTTTACTTTTTATGGTGCTGTTTTAATCAACCTTTTCAGGGTTAAGCGTGCTGACCTTGCGGCAAGTGGCTTTCGTGCAGGATATCCTATACGCCCCATGAACAGAATGTCTTCTGGCGGGGCATTGAAAACCGGCTGGAAATGCCCCGCTAGCTTCTGCGCCTTCTCTTTTTCAACTTGCGATGATGTAAAATCATCACCACGTGCACCATAAGTCCCAAAACAAAGCGGTGCCAGATTAGGTTGCATTGCCAAACCGTAACGGCTGGCTTTTAACCAAAAACGGCCTAAGTGACGCCCGGCTTCCAACAATTCCTGTACTGTCATCTCTTGCGGCTTCACGCCCGCCACTGGCCGGATTGTAAAATGTGCCCCACATCCCAACCCCGGCTTTATATCCATCAACAAACGCGCCAACACAGTCCCACCAAAAAAACGATTAATCACATGTGTCCGCTTCCAACTCTTCATTGCCCATTTCATGACTTTTATCGTCACTGCATCAAGGCCTAAGTTCGTCACAGGAATTCCCGATGGACTATCACCAGAAGACCAATCCAAAGTCTTTCTATGAACTTCATATGTTTCAGGAATTTGCAAACGTATATCGGTTGCTTCCGCGCTAATCTGTGAAATTTTCCACCGTTCACCCAATGGGTCATGCCAAAAAACTTTAAGACTATCGCCCAATGTTTTGCTTAGTTCCGCCTTTATTGCAGACGGTATCGATGTTGTTTGATAGGCCCGTCGGTCCGTTTTTCGCAATTGAATATAATCGGCTAATGGATCAGGTTCAGGTGTCGCGTCCATCAATTTCACATTCAGGATAAGCTGATCTGCGCTGTGCTCTACAACAAAATAGCGCATATCGCAGCCTCTCACCCCGGCCGCCAGGCAGATATTTTCCAATAACATCCCTGCAGATAAAATAGTCGGCTGCCCCTTATTGTACTCATAGACATTTTTGCCTCCACTCAGGGTCACGTGAATTTCTACTTCATCGTGATTTTTAAGCACAAAACGCCACGGCTGGGAATTATCACCGCTTGGCGTCCAACGCGCCTGCGCCAATACCTGCTCTATCAGCGATGCCGAAACAAGATCTGCTGGGTTCCCGGCCTCCAAACCTTCCGCCGCCCGGCCAATTCTTTTGGCTAAGCTCTTCCCAATGAGGCATTTCAATCTCTGGATCGGGTTTCTGTTCCCAAAAGGCATAAAGCCCCGCACAAATTTACCACGGTAAATATCATACTGCTGATAATAAGGGGCCGGCCAAATTTTTCCTCTGCCCAGAAGAACTTTCAACGCCTCTCCCACTAATACCCCTGTGCATAGCTCTACCGCAATAATGGTAGATGGTCCCTTTTTTCGGCTCAGGTCCACACGGCGGTCATCCATTAGATAAGGGCGTTGTAACAACCGGGGGGCCAAACCAAATAGGAAATTCACGTATTGTTGCAGTTCATCTTTACCATCAATTTGAAAGTACTCTTCAAAGGTCATCTTTCCCGGTAAGAACGTTAAATAAGCTGTCCCCATACCTAACGGTGCAGCGGTAATTGCCGCAATACCCTTTTCCGCGCAGGCCTTGAAGACCTGTGCCCGAATATCCATAACAAAAAAATCCAGTCCATCAACATATAGATCTACATCAGCTAAGAACCCATCTACAGTTTCCGGCTGCACCCCTTCAGGAAAACAGGTGACTTCCGCCTCGGGGTTAATATCCCGGACCATTTCAGCCAGAACATCAACCTTTGAACGCCCTAAGGTGGAAACTTTTGCCCCCACCTGACGATTAAAATTCGCGAGATCAAAATCATCCATATCAGCGATATGAAATTTACAAACGCCTAACCGTGCCAGGGTCATAAGGTGACTTCCACCTACCCCCCCCATACCGGCAATCGCCACTTTCTTTGTCTTGAGCAGAAGTTGTTCTTCTTCTGTAACCCAACCAATATTCCGTGAAAATGCCGTATTGTAATCAAACGTCGCCGTTAATGACGATTCTGAAAGTTCTTTTGATCTGGACGTATTGTTCATATTTTCAACAATCATCTCTATTTTGGCCCTGGCCTATAAGTCCACTTAATAAAGAAGACAAAAAATAGGCTGGAAGAAATTCCAGCCCATTGTAACGACAATTTATTGCCACTTCCTAAAGCAATTAATTTATTTTTCTAATTCATCCAGAAGCTGTTGCGCAGAGGCACTTTCCTGCCCCTGTTTCAGTAACGCTGCCTTCCGTAACATTTCACGCCCCGTCACCTCATCACCATTGGCTAATAACGCCTTCGCATGGTTGAACAAGATCCGGGCATCGGGTTCTATGCTGGCCTCCAGTGCTGTTGTTGAAAGGCGCACGGCTTCTTCGACTTTACCCGCGCCCAAAGCCGCGGCCGCAGCCGTATCAAGTGCCACGGCATTCGTCGGGGCCTTCTTCGCTAACTTCCGCGCGTTCTCCCAGGCTTCTGCCGTCTCGCCCAATTGTGTCTGTAGCCCCGTCAAATTATTGAGGACGGTAATATTTTCAGGCTGCGCCTGCAGCAGGGCTGCATATAGATCACGGGCTTTCGTATAGTCTTCATCTTGCAAATAGACCGCGCCCAACGTCAATCCTGTCAAAAAGTCTTGTGGGTGTGAAGCCCGCCAGCTTTCCAATTCTGACACGACTTCTTTCGTGTCGCCTTGGCGCATTTCTGAAACAGCAAGCTTTCTAAGGACACGGACATCTTCTTGTGCGACAAAAATTGCCCGGTAGCTATCCGCCGCCATACTGTAATCCTGTTTGTTAAAGGCGATATCCGCATATACCTCATCAATATACCAGACGGATACATTTTTACGCTCCACCTGTTCCAGTATAGCCAATGCTTTACCTTCTTCCCCAGTCAGTGCGTAAGCCCGACTAAGCATTAATTGTGCGTTGACGTTCGCTGGCTCTAGCCTCAAACCGCGACGAATATTGTTAACGACACGCCCCCAATCACGTAACGCCTCATACGCCTCAGCGAGATAAAAATGCGACATCGATCTATCAGGGGCCAATTCCGTAAGGCGGGTAAAAGAATTCACCGCATTTGCCACCTGTCCGGCGTTCAATTCCGCAAGGCCTACTATTTCATATCCTGCAGGGTTAACAGGTGCCATTTCAATAACCTTGCGCCCAAGCGGCAAAGCCCGTGCATATTCATCATGTGCCACATAATGGCGCGCCAATAAATAATTTGCCGCCATGACATCGGGATTGTTTGCCAAACAACGCTCTAATATACTGGTTAAATTGTCCTCCCGCCCTTGCTGTTGTTCAAGTCGGTACAGTTCCAGATAAGAACGGATATCTTGCGGGAAATGCTCTATGACATTTTCCAGTAATGATCTTACTTCATCCCACTTCTCATCCGCAGCGGCATATGTCATCAAATAACGGGAGGCATCGGGATGGCCTGGTGCAATTTGCAATGCTTCATTGAATTTTTCAATTGCAGCAGCCTGTTCTTTCTTGGCCGCCAACGCGACACCTTCCATCAAAACAGGTTCCGGCTTATCCGCAAAAGATTGCTGAATCTCTTGTGCAAGAACAATCCCTTCATCCAGCATATTTGATCGAATATAACTTTCCAGTAAAACCAGTTGCTTTACATATGAAGTGGGGTCCATCCGCACAGCTTCTTGCAACGTATCAATACCTGCCGCCTTATCCCCCATTTCATATTGAGTCCGCCCTAATTGCGCGACGACCATGGCGTTATCAGGTGCGGAAAGTCTGGTTTTTTCAAGAAAATCTCGGCCCTTATTCAAATCACCTTTTTGCAATGCCGTCTGTGCAATTAAGGAAAGTAGCTCAGGGTCTGTCTCATTATCACGCAGTACAGATTCCAAACCGGAAAGGGCCTGATCGATCTGCCCCAAACGAATTTGGACTTTGGCGTATAATTTACGCCCTGCAACATCACCAGGATACGCCGCAACATATTTCGTAAGATAACTATAGGCCTGTTCATATTCGCCCAGGGCATAGGCCGCAGCCCCGCCTAACAAGGCGGAACCCCATTGTGTATCACGTTCATTAAAGGCAATATCCGCGTGATTACGCGCCGTTTCAAAATCCTGCTGATGATAATTCACTGCCGCTTTAATATGATTAGCAATGGGATTTCTTTCGCTAACCGATAACACCATATCGATATGTTTCTCAGCCAAATCATATTTTTTATTCTGTGACTGAACCCAAGCCAAATATGACCGATAAAACAAACTTCCGGGCCTTTTATCCACCAACGCCTGAAAAGCGGCTTCAGCCTCATCCAGATTACCCAATTCCCGATTTAATTCACCGCGAAGTTTTAAAACTTTTTCATGGCTTTCAAAGCCTTCACTGGCACGGGCAAGGTATGACTTTGCCTCATCAATGTGTTGACGACGTAAATTGACATATCCCATACCGACAAGCGCGTGTACAGAACGAGGGGCCTGCGCCAATACCTCCTGGTATAAATTTTCCGCCGTGATGACATCTCCCACCCCCAGGGCCGCCTCACCTTTCAATGCCTTAAGTGTTAACTGAACCGAAAGTGGCAACTCTGCATCAACCACAACATTTTCTTGAACCTTTTCAAATTCGCGCTGCAGTAACCAGGCTTCTGCCAGAAGCGGTAAAATCTTGGAATCTTCAACGCCATTTGTACGGGCATAATCCAATTCTTTTTCCGCCGATTTTCCATCCCCCACCGCAACATATAGTTCCCCTAACAAATAACGTGCCGTAGTGTTGTCAGGGCTTTGACGTAAGACGTTCTTTAATTCAATGACAGCAGCACCCAGATTTCCTGCTATCTTAAATTCTACAGCACGATCAATACGTTGTTCTGTTGTAAAGTCTGTTTTGCCCTCACACCCCCCAAGAGCCAACAACGTGACCAAGGCAGTTGTCGTCACCAGCTTTTTAAACACTTTAGCCCGACCGCCTATATTCTTTAGTTCATTACCCATTCTTACCGCGCCCCTGCCTTCGCTAAAAAATTATAAAAAAACCGCTAACATTCCCATCACGAAATCTTAGCGGCACAAAATAATCAAAAATCACGGTTGGAATGCAACATGAAACACGTCGCCTCCCCCCTTTTACTTTAACCTACATGCGCCACAGCTGATGGCTCAGCCTGAAATGCCTCACCACCCCATAGCTGCCCGCATTCCGTGACCACTTCCCAGACATCCCGCTGCTCTTCATGCATGCGCGCCAGCAATGTATCAACATCACTGTAAAATGCCCGGCGGCGACCATGGAAATTCAAAATCGGACCAACGGGTGTGAGATGTATTCCCATACGGCGCAGCAAACGCTCCAGAGCCGGCTCCATCAAAACTGCCAGATGCGTCATATTATGTTCAACACCTACCCGCAGTGCCGCTGTCATTAAACCTAATGTAATGTGCGGAATAATCCGACGTTCATCGATTTTATTGTGTACATCAGTATAGGCAGGAATATGTGTATCCCCCTGACGCATCCGGAACTGTTTAGATATTGAAAAACGCGAAATTTCTGCTGTTGTTGCTTTCGGCAATTCTTTTTCATCCAAAAGCTGCACATCAGGAGAGACAATCCGTGCAGGAATAGTCTGCCCATTAACCGCGCCCTCTGGATCCGGCAAAATAACGCGCACCGTTCCCGCCACGAGACCCGATGGTTTATGGATCAAGAGGCTGGAAACTGAATGGGTATCAAAATGATCCCGTTCCATTCCATCAGGAAAGGCGTCTTTGTCTTCAAAACCCGTTTCCAGGCAATAAACCTGATAACGTAACCGAAAACATTCTTCCAATCGTTGTGGAGTATCCGCAGGCAGAATTTGAAACAATTTATTATAATATTCCACTAACTTTTCGCCTTCATAATCTGACGCAGACTTTTGGGGCGTGTTAGTCTCTATATTTCCTGTATTGTGCTTATGATCAGCAACAGCCATTTGGTTCTCCAACTATAAACCATACTCGGTTCTTAAGGGCTATTGCATGAGGTTAAAGATGAAAGGTTTATCTATCCTTAATTTAAGTTCCCCTTTATTGGTTTTCTTTCTGTTCTTAATAAGGCACTCAGAAAAAACATCTTGAAGCTTGAGCGTTAAAGTATATCGGAATGATGGTAGAGCAACCAGTCTCAATTCTTTTTTTTATAATTCTGTAAACGGATTTTAACTTTTTGTCCAATAAGCTGTTATAACTATTAAGCTCTTATTCTCGTTTAAAGATTAATTACAATTTTTGATGTATACGTCCACACGGACATTAACCATAATAGACAAAATATTTTGCAACCAACGCCACAGAATCACCTGATGCATATTTACACTGTGACCACAGAACGGTTGTTAAAAATCAATATATGCGCTTGCATTTTAATGCTGGCTGTAAGTTTTTGTGCTGTCTACACGCCAACTGCATACGCGGCTGTCCTCGCCCCTCTGGATCAACAACCTTCACGTGAAAGATTGGTCGAATCTGCCTTCAAAGCGGCGCCTCAAACAACAGACAAATTAAACATGCAAGGTGGACGCGGGTTAAGCTATATAGACGCCGATATAAGTCAGGCGGGCGGCTCTCTCAGCAGTTATTCACAGCAACAAAAACGGCTGAGTTCCAATTTTGGGGCAGATCAATATCAGGACCATCTTCTGGATAGTATTTATCATGATACCCTATCCCCTAATAATACAAAGGCCGCCAAGCGACCTGGTCATTATGAAATAACCGGCGTTGCAAGTCTGGACAGAACCATGGGGGCTGTCATGAATGAACTAAAAGACGATCCCTCCTTCCGTAAAATATATTTTTCCGTCAAAAGCCTGCAGATGGACATTCAACTCGCTAATAGCTCATTGTGGTTCACTTCCGACATCCCTAAAAAAGGGGTGGTAAAAGTGGAAAAAAAAGACAAAAGCCAGCTTGATCTGACGAATAATGGCCAGAATATCAACATGGCACCATCACAAATAAAACGGGACAACGTCTCACTGAAAAACTTTGTGCGTGAATATTGGCACTGGATTGGCACCTTTGCTATTCTTGTGGGCCTGCTAGAATACTTCATTTGGCGGATCGTAACACGTGGCACGACATAGCCACCACAACATCCCCTATGGCAGAATTTCTGCGACACGCCTGCGCAAATAAGGCAAAACGTCACGCTCGAACCATGGGTTTTTCTTCAACCAAATATTATTGCGCGGACTGGGATGCGGCAGGGGTATGATGTCCGGTGCATAACTGCGCCACTGCGATACTGTTTGTGTTAATGTTTTCGCGCGCCGACTTCCCAGGTGATAATTATGAGCATATTGCCCGATCACTAATTTTAACGTTGGCGTGGCTAGTTTTCCAAAAATCTCATCATGCCACGTTGCCGCACATTCAGGCCGCGGTGGTAAGTCGCCGCCTTTGGCCGCCGTCCCCGGATAACAAAACCCCATGGGAATAATGGCAACCTTCTGCGGGTCATAGAATATTTCTTTATCAATACCGAGCCATTCGCGTAGTCGGTCACCGCTAGGATCTGTAAAAGGTAAGCCACTCTCATGCACCCGTATACCCGGGGCCTGCGCACAGATGAATATATGTGCCTGCGCAGAAAGTTGCAGGACGGGACGTGGCCCACAGGTCAAGTCATCCTCACATAAACGGCAATTACGTATTTCCGACAGCAGGCTGGCTATTTTATCCGGTTGATCAACGTCAGTCATACCCATTCCCATGCGCGACACCTATGGCACAGCTGAATCCCATACCCATACCCGCGCGCGACAGACATTACACCATTGTATCATTGCTCATCAGACATCATTCCCATCTGATGATGTGTTGCCATTTCATTATGCAGGTCCGCCGCGGCTTTTAAAACTGGCAGACCTAATGTCGCTCCCACACCTTGCCCTATATCAATATCCAATGACGTCAGCGGCTCCTGCCCTAATCTATCTATGAGCTTTCGTGCCCCAATAGATCTGCTCTGACTACCCACAAGGCAATGGCTAATATTATCAGGGGTGATTGCGGCCAATACACCCGCCGCGGCCAGCACGACAAAATCGTCAAGAATGACGGGGATACGCTGTGTTCTCGCCGCCATAACAGCCCCCACTACAGCGGCCATTTCACGGCCACCAACACGGCGTAAAATATCAAAAGGGTCAGCGTTCACAGATTGGTGTAACTGTACAGCCATGCGAACGAATTCACCGTTTTCTGTTTCTTTGTCAAACCCTTCACACCAATCTTCCGGATCTCCGCCAAACAACAAACAGCAAAGTGCCACGGCAGATAACGTGGCCGCGGGACGGCTGACTGTACCAATACATAACACGTCACATCCTGTGGCTATTGCCTCCATTCCAAAAGCCATAGAAGCCGCGCAGTCCTGTTCCGACAACGCCGCTTTTTCGGTCATATCATCCGTGGGCATATCGACAGCAAGATCGAATGCCTGCAATCCCGCACCATATTGCAGTGCCAATTGATTTACCGCCGCCCCTCCTGATGCCATGGCTTCAACCATTTTGCTGGTATAATTTTCAGCAACAGGCAACGCTATTTTTGCAGCAACGCCATGCTCAGCCGCAAAAATGCATATTTGTGGCTTATTCACATGGGGGTGTGACTCCCCCTGCCACCCTGCCAGCCAAACCGCTAACTCTTCCAATCGCCCCAATGACCCCAACGGCTTTAACAGTTCAGCATTACGACCCTTAACTGCCGCCATTGCGGCCTCGTCCGGTGCAGGAAAATGTTTTAACACTCCCCGCACATCATCAAAAGGCATGCCTGATAGCGCATCGGCGTTTTCCACAGTCTTCTCCTTAACTGTCAAATCTTTTCCCTTGAGGGCGAATATGGCCAACGTCTGGATCTAATGTGCGGCCTTCAAAAATCGCCCCCAGCCAGTCCAAACCCTGACGTAACTTTATATTTTCTCCAATAACCAACAAGGCTGGTGCTTTGAGACCAGCCTTACTGACATCATCTGCACATTCGCCTAATGTTGTTTCTAATACTTTCTGGTCTATCATACTTGCCCGGCTAACAACCGCGACCGCCTCTGAACTTTTCAGGCCGGCTTCGCGTAATTTATCGGCTATCTGCCCCACCCGGCTAAGTCCCATGTATATTACTAAAAATGGGGAGGCTTTCACCAGGGCATCCCAATCAATATCCTTTGCCAGCCCCCCATCGGCCCCATGCGCTGTCATAAAGGTCACTGCAGAATTAGTATGCCGGTCAGTTGCCGGAATACCCGCATATGCCAAACCACCGACGCCTGCGGTCACACCCGGCACGATTCGAAACGGAATGCCCGCCCCTGCCAGATGCCGCGCTTCCTCGCCACCCCGTCCGAAAACTAATGGGTCACCGCCTTTTAAACGTAAAACCCGCTTGCCGGATCTGGCAAGTTCCACCATACGTTCACAAATATCATGCTGTTTTACAGAAGGCCGCCCACCGCGTTTTCCTGCATATTCAAACGCGGCATCTTCACGGGCCAAAGCCAAAATATTATCCCCAACCAGAGCGTCATAGACAATCACATCTGCTTGCTGTAATCCCTGCAGACATAGCAAGGTCAGCAACCCTACATCACCGGGACCGGCCCCCGCTAACCAAACCCATCCGGGTTGAATGCTTGGTAATGTTTGTTGTAATTTCTTATTCAACATTACTGTTGTAACTTCTTTCTTCTGCAAAAACCCTGTCTCTTCTGCAAAAACGCTGAAGATTCATATTTTTTTCATAGCCTCTACAGTATAACGGGTGCAATCACAATAGAGGATAAAATGCCGCAAACTATGGCGGCGAACATAAACGATGGCATTATCTTGACTTCATCAAGGTATTTTCGCCTTTTATACGGACAAAAGAATGACTGCGCACAAAATTATTCCTGTTATCCTTTCTGGCGGTTCCGGTACACGGCTTTGGCCATTATCACGGGCCCTTTACCCAAAGCAGTTATTGCCCTTGGCTACAGAAAATTCGATGTTACAGGACACCGTACGGCGCAGCCAGAGTAACGATCTTTTTGCTGATCCGTTGGTTATTGCTAATGAAGAACACCGTTTTATCATTGCTGAACAACTTCGACAGCTAGGTATCGAAGACCCAACCATCATTCTGGAACCGGAGGGGCGGAATACCGCACCTGCGGCCGCTTTAGCCGCCGAATATATCTCCCGAACAGACCCCGACGCCCTGATGCTCATCATGCCGTCGGATCATGTTATTTCTGATGTAGCGGCTTTCCATATGGCCGTACACGATGCCCAAAGCGCCGTATTAGCAAACGATACACTGGCCACTTTTGGTATTCTGCCTACAAAAGCAGAAACCGGATATGGCTACATACGGCGAGGTTCAAAAATGCAAGGGGGCAATAACTGCTTCCAGGTGGAACAGTTTGTGGAAAAACCTGACTTCACCACCGCGAAGACCTATCTGGAAGACGGTAATTATTTCTGGAATAGTGGCATTTTCCTTTTCCCCGTGAACCGCTATCTAACGGCTTTGGAACGGCATGAACCGTCAATTTTATCCAGTTGCCGTGATGCCATTCTGGCAGCGGAGAAAGACTTGTGTTTCCTGCGTCCTCAGGCAGATGCGTTCCGCGCCTCTCCCTCTATATCTATTGATTATGCTGTAATGGAACGCATACAAAACGCAACCGTTATTCCCGTTAATATGGGCTGGAATGATGTCGGCAGCTGGTCAGCACTATGGGAAATTCAGGATAAAGATGATGATGGTAATGTCAGACACGGTGATGTCATCACCGTAAATAGCCAAAACTGTTTACTCCGTTCCGAAGGACCCGCCATTGCAGCCGTTGGTGTTGAAGATCTGGCTGTTGTTGCAACGGCTGACGCCATCTTGGTCGCCCATAAAGACCATGCCCAGGATGTTAAGAAAGTTGTCAGTCATTTAGCCGATAACGGACGCGAAGAGCATATCTCACATACCGTTGTCTATCGGCCTTGGGGCTCTTACCAGACCACGGATTACGGCAGCCGTTTTCAGGTAAAAAGGTTAACGGTTAATCCCGGTGAAACACTTTCCTTACAAAAACACTTTCATCGGGCGGAACACTGGATCGTTGTCGAAGGCACAGCAGAAGTCTCTATTAATGACAATGTCTCCATGGTGAACGAAAACGAATCTGTTTACATCCCAATCGGCGCCACGCACCGCCTTGCAAATCCCGGGAAGATCCCCCTGCATATTATCGAAGTGCAATCGGGAAGCTATCTCGGTGAAGATGACATAGTCCGTTTTGACGATACATACGGCAGGTCATAGACAACATTGGCGGCAGGTCATAGACAACATTGGCGGCAGATCATGGACAACGTTGGTTTTTTCCTTATATTAAAACCATTCTAATGCAAATGGGGCCTCAATTAGGCCCCATTTTTTTGGTGTCTTTCTTGCATAGAATATAGAAAGTGCTGTTTTTAATCAAAGTTGTCTCAAATTGAAACAGTCCTAACCGATTTTTAACCATGTTTATTATCTCTGTCTTAACATGAAACAGTTATTCCTAAAGACTGAGCAATAATAAATGGAACAGGCGAATGAACCTGAAGCTAAAAACATTGGCAGTCTTTGGCACCTTAGCAGTGACCATATGGCTTATGACATTATTTTTGGAACCGGCACCGCAGCCGGAACAGAAAGATGTTGCTGAAAATGTAGACATCATCGTAGAGACCGGGGATGGTATGCTCCCCCTTTCAGGCGATAATGCAAATCAGGAAAACGTGACCTCTTCCCCGGCCTTGGACATCCCAACGGATCGTCCCCTCTTTGGCGTTACCCCGACTAAATCGGAGACAGACTCCCCATCAACCCCGGCAATCACCCCATTACGCGCCATCAGTCAGGATGAAGCTTTAATAGCGGCACTTGAAGGGGGTGATAAAGGGCGTGATGTTCTGCAATCCTTTATGGACGCGACCGCGGGCGATGAAAAAGCACTAAGCAAACGTGCGGGCGACCTGCTAGAAGCTCTGGGACAGCACCCCCTCGCACAACAAGACCTTATTTTATTACAGGATGCCGCCCAACGCATTATCGAAGCTGCTGCAAAATCTTCGGCGTCAGCATATCTTGTTCCATTTACAAAGCATGACAAATTCTCCGTACCTTCTACTGTTGAACACGCGTGGGATTTAGGCCCCAAAAGTAAAAAGCCTTACACAGGCTTTTCACGCTTAAGTCCAACAGACGGCCTGTTGCAGGGCACAAATATGCAGCCCATTGAAAAAGAGAAAAATAGTCATTTATTAAGCGATGGCATTATCAACCTCAGCGATTTTCTGCCTCAACTTACAAAAAATACATATCGAGTATTTGTCATTTCGTCCCCTCTTCCAAATGGCACCTTACCATCATATCCTTTTGGAAAGTTTTTCCGTTTTAATGGAAATGAATTGCGGGTCGTCAATGTCGATGACACCAAGGCACGTGTTACTGCGGCCCTTAAACCTGGTGGGATCGACTTCGAAGGTGATTTTAAACCCGATGATAATCCACAACCTGATCCCCTTATCGTCAGCAGCGGCACACGACAATATGATGGCTGGCTTCTCTCAACACGCCTTAAGGTAGAAGGCGACCAGGTACATCTTTCCTTCCATAACCCGGCAGGCGAAAGCACCTATGTAAACGGCATCATTATCACAAAATCTTCATTAGAACCTTTGGAAGATGAACTCACAGAGAAAATGGCCAGTCTATTAGAAAGTGCCGTTCCAGCCTTAGGCCAGAATGACAGCACCGGGAGCTGGCAAAGCAATTTCGTAAATAGAACATTCCAACAGGCATTCGGCCCCTCTACCCCCGGCTTGCCCAACGGTAATCCCGCCCCCCCTGTTGAAGGCGGCAATCTACGCGCCAGCAGTACAACCGGCGGCGGTTCAGGCGGTAACACAGGCGGTTCCGGTGGCGACACAGGCGGCTCAGGTGGTGATACGGGCGGTTCCGGCGGTGATACCGGTGGATCCGGTGGCGATACCGGCGGCTCCGGTGGCGACACGGGCGGATCCGGTGGTGATACCGGCGGTTCCGGTGGTGATACCGGCGGCTCAGGTGGAGACACGGGTGACTCAGGTGGTGACACAGGTGGCTCCGGCGGTGATACCGGTGGTTCCGGCGGTGATACCGGCGGTTCCGGCGGTGACACAGGTGGATCCGGTGGTGATACGGGCGGGTCCGGTGGAGATACTGGCGGCTCAGGCGGTGATACTGGCGGTTCCGGTGGCGACACTGGCGGCTCAGGTGGTGATACGGGCGGTTCCGGCGGTGATACAGGTGGATCCGGTGGTGATACGGGCGGTTCCGGCGGTGATACAGGTGGATCCGGTGGTGATACGGGCGGTTCCGGCGGTGATACAGGTGGATCCGGTGGCGATACCGGCGGGTCCGGTGGAGATACTGGCGGCTCAGGCGGTGATACTGGCGGTTCCGGTGGAGATACCGGCGGCTCAGGCGGTGATACCGGTGGCTCAGGTGGTGATACTGGCGGGTCCGGTGGTGATACCGGCGGGTCCGGTGGCGATACCGGCGGCTCCGGTGGTGACACAGGCGGCTCAGGCGGTGATACCGGTGGTTCCGGTGGTGACACGGGCGGTTCCGGCGGTGATACTGGCGGCTCAGGTGGTGATACGGGTGGCTCCGGTGGTGATACTGGCGGCTCAGGCGGTGATACCGGTGGGTCCGGTGGTGATACCGGCGGTTCCGGTGGCGACACTGGCGGGTCCGGTGGTGATACGGGCGGGTCCGGTGGAGATACCGGCGGATCCGGTGGTGACACCGGTGGGTCCGGCGGTGATACCGGCGGCTCCGGTGGTGATACCGGTGGCTCAGGCGGTGATACTGGCGGCTCCGGTGGTGATACCGGTGGCTCAGGCGGTGATACTGGCGGCTCAGGTGGTGATACCGGCGGCTCAGGTGGTGATACCGGTGGCTCTGGTGGTGATACGGGCGGATCCGGTGGTGACACAGGTGGGTCCGGTGGAGATACTGGCGGCTCAGGTGGTGATACCGGCGGCTCAGGTGGTGATACAGGCGGGTCCGGTGGTGACACAGGCGGCTCAGGTGGCAATACCGGTGGATCCGGTGGTGACACAGGTGGGTCCGGTGGCGATACTGGCGGCTCAGGTGGTGATACCGGTGGGTCCGGTGGTGACACAGGTGGATCCGGTGGTGATACTGGCGGGTCCGGTGGTGATACCGGTGGCTCAGGCGGTGATACTGGCGGGTCCGGTGGTGACACAGGTGGCTCCGGTGGTGACACAGGTGGGTCTGGCGGCGACACCGGCGGCTCTGGTGGCGATACCGGCGGCTCAGGTGGTGACACAGGTGGATCCGGCGGTGATACTGGCGGTTCCGGCGGTGACAGGCGGTTCCGGTGGAGACACGGGTGGTTCCGGTGGCGACACTGGCGGTTCCGGCGGTGATACCGGTGGATCCGGTGGAGACACAGGCGGCTCAGGTGGTGATACCGGCGGCTCAGGTGGTGATACCGGCGGTTCCGGTGGTGATACTGGCGGTTCTGGTGGAGACACTGGCGGGTCCGGTGGTGATACGGGCGGGTCCGGTGGTGATACGGGCGGGTCCGGTGGTGATACGGGCGGTTCCGGTGGAGATACTGGTGGCTCCGGCGGTGATACCGGTGGATCCGGTGGAGATACCGGTGGCTCAGGCGGTGATACAGGACCATTACCTGTATTGACGGCCGATGCAGGCCCCGATGTGATCGTCTTGCTAGGTCAGGACTTTGATCTTCTCGGCTGCGGGTCTAGTCTGGATAATCAGTCCATTTGCGACTTGGAAGCAGCCCTGTTTGATATAGACTGGCTTCTTGATGACAGCGCAAGCTACATAGGCCACGATATTGTCATCACAGATGTCGCAACAGGGGCAAACAGCAATTTATTTACCTCTATCGGCGAATATCTTGTACGACTGGATATCGCATATACCGCGGAAAACGGGCAACCCCTGACATCTTCCGATTGGATGACGGTGCGGATTGTTGTTGCCGCGCCTGCCTCGGTTGGATTAGTGATGGGCGGTGTGTTTTATCTATTCTGGAGAAGGCGGAGGTTGTAGAAACCTCTGCTTCTGCCCTTTCTCTTTCATGCTCCCTGCGCTAGAGTTGGCCTATTCTATGATAGGGATGTTATATGGAGAGCAGTCTCTTCATTGTTGATGCTGTTGCTATTTATCTTTTCAGTCTGAGACTGTTATTATTTGTCGTCGCAACGCTGATGTTACTGAGCAGTCTGGATGATTTTATTATTGATGTCATCTTTGTCTGCCGTGCGCTCTATCGTCGACTTGTTATTTATCGGCGATATCAGCCCCTTAAAGAAGAACAGCTTTTAACACCGCCTGAGCAGCCCATTGCCATTATGGTCCCTGCCTGGGACGAGGCCGCCGTTATCCAGCAAATGCTGACAACGACCTGCCAGCTCTACACCTATCAGAATTATCGCCTGTTTGTCGGCATCTATCCCAATGATCAGAACACATTGGACGCCGCCAGGCGCGCCCAGCAGCGGTTCCCGCAGGTGGAGATTATCATCTGTAAGGCCCCCGGCCCCACCAATAAGGCCGACTGCCTGAATATGATCTATCGTGGCATTCAGGAATATGAACAGCACCACAACATGACCTTTGCGATTTTTGTCATGCATGATGCCGAAGATGTGGTCCATCCCTTGGAATTAAAGCTGTATAATTACCTCATCCCGCGCAAGGACATGATCCAGATTCCTGTTGTGCCCCTGGAAAGCCCGCTGCATGACCTGACGGCGGGGCACTATATGGACGAATTTGCAGAACATCACAGTAAAGATCTGGTGGTGCGGGAGGCCCTGACCGGCAATGTGCCCTCCGCCGGTGTGGGCTCTGCCTTTAGCCGCCGGGCGCTGACAGTATTATCTGGCCCGGGAGGACATCCCCCCTTTAACACCAGCAGCCTGACGGAAGATTACGACATCGGCCTGCGCCTGAAACGCGAAGGATTAAAACAGATCTTCGTCAGATTTGCGGTCTGGCGACAAGTGATCAAGAAGTCCAGATGGACGGGACGCCTGCGCCCGCAGCGCCAGCGTGACCTGATTGCCACCCGTGAATATTTTCCCAACACGCTGGACACCGCCAAACGCCAGAAAGCCCGTTGGTTGCTGGGCATTGTCTTCCAGGGATGGGCTGAACAGGGATGGGCCGGATCATGGCCGCTTAAATTTATCCTTTACCGTGACAGAAAGGGATTATTAAGCGCGCAGCTGAATATGCTGGGGTATTTCATCGTCATCAATGTGCTGTTGCTCTGGATATATTACGCGCTATGGCCTGATGGCTATCGCTTTGCGCCACTGGTGGAATCAGGCGAAGTACTCTGGAGCCTGTTGCTCATCAATCTGTTCTTTATGCTCAACAGATTGATCCACCGCAGCATTTATGTGGGGCGGCTGTATGGTTTGGCACATGCCCTGATTTCACCCTTTCGACAGATTTGGGGGAACGTCATCAACTTTGCAGCCTCTCTGCGTGCCCTAAAGCTATTTTGGGCCCATGTGCTAAGAGGGGATCCCATCAGTTGGGACAAGACCCATCATGCTTTTCCCGAAGGTGAAGCCTTGCAGCCCTTCCGTAAGCGCTTAGGCGTTTATTTGCTGGAAAATAATGACATTACACCAGCCGTTCTGCAAGAAGCCCTGGACCTGCAAGCCACCAGCCAGACACCGCTGGGGCAGATCCTGATCAAACTGGGATATCTGGCACCCGAACGTCTTGAGGCCGCCCTACAGCAACAAAAAGGGGACAGCACGTGAGGGGGCTGCTTTTCCAGTTTGTTGCCTTGATCACCATTGGGGTGAGCTGCATTGTGCTGGCCTTCGTACTGATTCCCCAGGATGGCTGGCTGGCCAGTGAACTTGACAGGTTCCGCCGTTATCCCCATGAATATATGGCCCAAAGGCAAGTCCGCCCTGTGACCGCGGAACACATCGCCCCCCTTGACGAAAATATTGTTGTCAATGCCAGACCGGCCAAGGTCTTGTCCGCCGCTGCCCCTGTCACCGCGGAGAAAGAAATGACCAAAGTCGCGGCCCAACAGCCACAGGCCAGCACCACGGTTGCGTCACAACAGCAGGCACCTGACCAAAAGACCGCGCAAAGGGCGAAAAAAGTGACGTCAGCAGTGCGCACCGGGGTGCGACAGAACATCGCGAAAAATACAACATCCGTAGCGCCTGAAACGCCTGTCATCGCCGAAAAACCCGTCATGCCTGCAACCACGCCGGCAATAGATAAAAAGAAATTGGCGCAGGTGCAGGTCCAGCCGCCGGAACACGAACAGACGCAAACGCAAACGCAGACAAACAAGGCCACATATGACGATATTGCACTGGGATATCAACGCTACGCAGAAAAGGACTTTGCTGGCGCCGCCGGCGCCTTTACACGGGCGATTAATACTGGCCATCGCGACCGCGAACTGGACACACAATTGGCCTATGCCCACAAAAAAGCCCATCACAATTCGCAAGCCAGCCAATACTTCCGCAAGGCCATTGATCAACATATCCCCGAAAGCCAGGAAGCCTTTTACCTGCGCCGGGAAGTAGAACAGCTGGAAAACAGGTTTACCCTGAACGGTTACTGGATCCTGCGGGAACAGGCCATCGCCCAAAATCAGCTGCCGCTCACAGGCGCCAGTCTGGCGCAATCCCAGGCCGGCCTGGAAGGCAGCTATCAACCGCCGCACTGGGGGTTTAATGACGGTCGTCAATTGCAGATTTTCGGCCGTTTGTTATGGGCCGTGGATGAAGACAGAATAGACCCCATTGCCGAAAGCACACAGGGAAGCCTTGGCGTGCGTTACCGGCCACTGCGCAATCATAACCTTTGGTTCAGTGCGGAAAGACTGATTGCCATTGGTGAAGGGGCGCGCAATGACTGGATGCTGCGCGCCAGTTATTCCTGGGACAGGGGGACAGATTGGCGCGAAGATACCGCCCGCTGGTTCTATACAACGCTGTATGCGGATCTGGCCATGGTCCGCCCGCAAGAGCCGGAATGGTTAGCCACAGCGCAGGCACTGGGCGGTGTGAATGTACGTCTGGCGCGCGGATGGGCACTACGCGCCCCCATGCACTGATCAACGCCAACTGGCAGGATGATCCCTTTAACACAACGCATCTGGTAGAAGCCGGTCCAGGGATCTCCATCAAGCACTGGTTCAATGAACGCAAGCATGAAGCCTATCGCTCTTCTGCCGAGCTGATCGTGCAGTACCGCGTTAAAGTCACCGGTGACAGCGCCGCGGGGTCTGGCTGGACCGCGACGCTGCTGGTATCCTTTTAAACGCTACACGTCCGCCAGACTTTTCGAGACCACCTCATAGACATCCTTGGACAGCCCCGCACTATCCATCACCCGTTGCAGCACGGCCCGCATCAGGTTTTGCCGCGCAACGTCAAATTTTCGCCAGCGGGTTAAGGGCTGCACCAAACGCGACGCAATCTGTGGGTTAAGCGCGTCAAGGGCGAGCACCTGATCACCAAGGAACTGATAGCCCCGGCCGGATGCTTCGTGAAAGCGCACCATATTCTGCCCGCAAAACGCCGCGATAAGGGCCCGTACCCGATTAGGTGTACGCAGGTCAAAATCCGCATGTTCGGTCAGGGCAATCACCCGGTCCAGTGTATCTGGCTGGGGGGAGACCGCCTGCACGCTGAACCATTTATCCAGCACCAACGCGTCCTGATGCCATTTATCGTAGAACGCCTGCAGGGCCTGTTCTTTTTCTGGCCGCGCCGAACCAACCAGCGCCATCAGGGCGGCTTGTTCGTCTGTCATGTTATTTGCCGTCGCCAATTGGTCATGACACCATCCTGTCACCTGATCATCGGCATTTTCCATCAGATAACCCAGTGCCGTATTTTTCAACCGCCGGCGGCCCACATCATCCGGTGTGAAGTAATACGCCCCTGCGCTGCGATTTTCTGTATAAAGTGCCTCGAAAAGGGGCTTCAGTTGCCGCGCAAGCTGCTGCCGCACGAACTGTCTGGCCGTATGTAAGCCATCCACATCGACAATATCCATAAACTGCCCCAGATAACTGACCGTCGGCAGGGCCAGCATTTCCGCAAACAGGGCTTTGTCCAGATCCGGATCGGACAGGCAACTTTCAACCGCCGCCACATACTCTGCCGCCAGCACCAGTTCGCGGCCCTGCTGGAGATCGTCCACCAACGCCATGATAAGCTGCCGTGCCAAAACCTGTCCGGCTTCCCAGCGGTTAAAGCTATCGGCATCATGGGCCATGAGGAATAAAAGTTCTTCGCGCCCCAAATCAGAACTCAGGCTGACCGGTGCGGAAAACCCCCTTAGGATCGAGGGCACAGGCCGTTCAGGCACATTGACAAAAGAAAAAGTCTGTTCCGGTGACGTCAGGCTTAAGACCCGGCTGCCGTCTTTGTCCTGCGGGGTATCCTCCCCTTCCAACTGCAAGGGCATGTCTGCGCCTGCACGATCCAACAGGCCCAGCTTGACCGGAATTTGCATTGGTTTTTTGTCTGTCTGCCCCGGCGTTGGGTCCAGTTGCTGTGACAGGGTAAGGTGATAGACCGCCTTATCGGCATCGTACTGCCCTTTCACGCTAACCTGTGGTGTACCCGCCTGCCCGTACCATAAGCGGAACTGGCTGAGATCAACGCCGCTGGCATCTTCCATCGCCTGTACGAAATCATCGCAGGTAACCGCCTGCCCATCGTGACGCTGAAAATATAGGTCCATACCCTTGCGGTAGTTTTCAGCCCCCAGCAGGTTATGGATCATGCGGATAACTTCCGCGCCTTTTTCATAGATAGTGACAGTATAAAAATTATTGATTTCAATATAAGAGTCAGGACGGACAGGGTGTGCCATCGGCCCGGAATCTTCGGCAAACTGATGCTGGCGCAGCAATCGGACATCCTCAATCCGTTTCAAGGCGCGTGAGCCCATATCGGCTGAAAATTCCTGATCGCGAAACACCGTCAGCCCTTCTTTTAATGAAAGCTGAAACCAGTCCCGGCAGGTCACGCGATTACCGGTCCAGTTATGAAAGTATTCATGTGCTACCACGGCTTCTACCGCGGCGAAGTCATTATCCGTCGCGGTTTCCGGCTTTGCCAATACACATTTGGTATTGAAGATATTCAGACTTTTGTTTTCCATCGCGCCCATATTGAAATGGCTGACGGCAACAATGTTGAAAATATCCAGATCATATTCCAAACCATAAACCTGTTCATCCCAGCGCATGGATTTCTTCAGTGAGTCCATAGCATGGCCGCATTTATCCAGATCAGCAGGTTCCACAAACAGGCGTAACCGCACGTCACGCCCACTGGCCGTGGTATAGCTATCATCAAGCGAGACAAGATCACCGGCAACCAGTGCAAACAGGTAGCTGGGTTTTGGGAAGGGATCTTCCCAGACCGCAAAGTGCCGCCCGTCCTCCATATCGCCTTCGTCAACCTGATTACCATTTGACAGCAATACGGGATAAAGGTCACGGTCCGCCTGGATGGTGACACGATAACGCGCCATCACATCCGGCCTGTCAGGGAAATAGGTGATCCGGCGGAAACCCTCGGCCTCACATTGTGTGCAATACATCCCGTTGGATACATAAAGCCCTTCCAACGCTGTATTGGCCGCCGGATGAATGTCGTTATGAATGTCCAGCGTAAATTTGTCCGGCACATTGGCGATGATTAAACGGTCATCCGTCAGGTCATATTGATCTGGCGTTAACGCCACCCCGTCCAGCAATACAGCCTGCAAATGGACTTCTTTATCCCCATCCAGCACCAATGGCGCGCCCGCTGCCGCCTGACGGACCACATCAAGGCGCGCGGTGACATGCGTGACCCCCTCACAAAGATCAAATGTCAGATCAACATGTTCAATACCGAAATCCGGCGGGGTGTAGTCCTTACGATAAATCGTTTGGGCCTTTTCGGCCCCTGTTGTGTGGCTGTCCTGTACGTTATCACTTACTCTCTGATCCATGGTTCTTCTGTCTTTATCCTTATTCTTCAACCGACATAGCGTACCCCGCACGCCAGCACATACCTATTTAATTTATGAAGGCCCCGACATATCTTCAACTCCCCCGGTATCATATACAGCAGAATATTATCCATATGCCTATATTTCACACACAGACACCGCGAACGCGCGGTCAGACCGTGGCACTTCAAGCCTTCATTCATGGCCAGTTAATGCTCAAATTGCTATACTGCTGGGAATATGGTCAGTATGGAAGAGAAACAATGCGACTTTCCTGCCCGTCCTTTAAAAGTTTATGTGCTGTCACCGCCCTGCTTTTCCTTGCGGCCTGCAGCAAAAACGTCACCAGTGATGTCACCCGTTTTCACCAGTTGCCCGCGCCGGCGGGTGAAAGCGTGGCTATTGTTGCCGCCGTCAAAGAACAACAACGAAGTCTTGAATTTTCACGCTACGCTGCACTGATTGGCGAAAAGCTGCGTGGTCTGGGTTACAGCCCTGCGGGCGAGGCCGCACCGGCGCTTATTGCCCAGCTGGGTTATGGCGTGCGCTCATTGGGTCCTGTTTATGATAATGATTCCCCGGTATCGGTTGGTGTCGGCGTTGCTGGCGGCAGCCATCACAGCAGTGTCGGCATTGGCATTTCCACAAGGCTGGGGGACCGGGACACAAAAGGCAATTACAGCCGCTTTTTGACCTTTACCATGACGGAAGCCGCCACAGGCAAAACAGTGTACGAAGGGCGTGTGCAAAGTAACGGGACGACCAACAATTTGCCAGAGGTAATGCCCTATCTGATTGATGCGCTGTTTTTGGACTTTCCGGGCAAAAGCGGCAGCAGCAACACGGTACGCGCAAAGCTGAATGAATAAGTAAGTAAGAAAGCTACTGCATCTGTTCCTTGGTCTTCAGGAAGCGGACATCGGGCCAGTCTTCCTTGGCCTTGTCCAGCCGCCATGAATTGCGGGCCAGGAATACCGGTGAACCGTTGTGATCTTCCGCCATATTGGCCTTGTTGCTGTCCACAAACTGCTTCAGCTTATGGGTATCATCGGATTCCACCCATTCGGCCGTGTACAGCGATGTGGTCTCGAAACGGCACGGCACGTTATATTCGGTGCGGATACGGTCCGCCAGCACATCAAACTGCAGCATCCCCACGACCCCCACATACCATTCGGAACCGATCACGGTTTTGAAAATCCGCGCCACCCCCTCTTCAGCCAGTTGTTGCAACGCACGTGATAAGTGCTTGGCTTTCATCGGGTCTTCGGCACGGACGATCTGAATATGTTCCGGGGCAAAGCTGGGGATGCCCACATAGCGCAGTTCTTCTTTTTCCGTCAGGCTGTCACCAATGCGCAGGTTACCGTGGTTGGGGATACCGATGATGTCGCCCGGCCAGGCTTCTTCCGCCAGTTCACGGTCCTGCGCCAAAAACAGCAAAGCGTTATGCAAATTGATCTGCTTGCCCGTGCGGATATGTTTTAATTTCATGCCGCGTTTGAACTGGCCTGAACACATACGGAAGAACGCAATACGATCGCGGTGTTTCGGGTCCATATTCGCCTGAATTTTGAACACAAAGCCAGACACATTTGGTTCATCCGGGTGTACATCACGACTTTCTGTTTTGAACTGACCGGGTTTTGGCGCAAACCGCCCCACGCCCGACAATAATTCCCGCACACCAAAATTATTAATGGCACTGCCAAAGAAAACCGGTGTCATTGTGCCGTTCATATAGGCTTCCATATCGAAAGCCGGACAAAGTTCACGCGCCATTTCCACTTCTTCACGGAATTTTTCCAGCAGACTGCTGTCAATCAGGTCGTCCAGACGCGGGTCATCAACACCCTGACAGGTGAGGCCTTCATCGGGGCGTTCATCGCTGCCCTTTTCAATCAGGATCAATTTGTCATTCAGCAAATCATAGCAGCCCTTGAAATCCCGCCCCATGCCAATGGGCCAGCTGGCCGGTGTGACATCCAGGGCCAACGTCTGTTCAATGTCATCCAGCAATTCAAAGGGATCGCGGGCCTCACGATCCATTTTATTGATAAAGGTGATAATCGGCATGTCGCGCAGCCGGCATACCTCAAAAAGTTTGCGGGTCTGCCCCTCGATCCCCTTGGCGGCATCCAGCACCATCACCGCGGAATCCACGGCAGTGAGCGTCCGGTAGGTATCTTCGGAGAAGTCCTGGTGCCCCGGTGTATCCAGCAAGTTGAACATCTGTTGTTCATATTCAAACGACATCACAGATGTGGCCACGGAAATTCCCCGTTCCTGTTCCACCTTCATCCAGTCGGAATGGGCGCGGCGCTGTTCCCCCCGTGCCTTGACCGCACCGGCCATCTGGATCGCACCACCGAACAGTAACAGCTTTTCAGTCAGCGTGGTTTTCCCCGCATCAGGGTGCGAGATGATAGCAAAGGTCCTTCGCTTATTGATTTCATTAAGAAAATCTTGGTTTGCCATGTATAAATTCTTTTAGTTTGTACACGGATTTGTACACACTTTTGGAAGTACTCTCTTTTCAGTTCTTCGCTTGTCAAATCCGTCGTGTTAATCGTAATTGGCCGCTATTTTCGCTGATCTTGACTTTATAAACAATCAATGGTTATCTAATCGGTTACCATTTACTCTCAGCGTGCACCAATGCTCAGTTGTAGCTGTTTGCAATCGTTGCTTCTTCAGCTAATGAACAACTGTGGCTAAACCACAAATTCCTTCGCTACCAGAAATCGATGATAGCTTGTCGTACTACACCGATGATGGTGCAGTTGCCGTTGATCGGTATTGCAGGGTATTGCGGGTTCAAAGGTTTTAGATACTTCTGTTCACCATCAATAACCAACTGCTTAAAGGTTGCTTCTTTCGAATCATCCAAACGCGCAACAACCAATGAACCTGAAGAGTAAGGTAACTCAGGATCAACAACGATCACTGCCCCCTCAGGTATGGATTTTTTTCCGCTTGGATTTTCCATACTGTCGCCTTTTACGCGAAGTGCGAAACAACCCTCATGTGCTTTCCCAGTGACTTCACGCCACTCCTCAGCATCTTCATGGGCAAATCCCTCCGCTATTTCAGTCCAATCACCGGCCTGAACCCAGTTAATGAGAGGAATTCTTCCCTTAATATCAGGCCCGACTTCTACATTACCGACCCCCAAGCCAATCTCGCCATCACCTGTGGCGAGCCAATGAGCATTCACGCGAAGCGCCTCCGCGATCTGCATGGTGTAACGAGACCTAGCCGATTTACCAGAGCAAATCTGGCTGATCGACTGCTGTTTGATACCAATGCGACGAGCCAACTCAGACTGAGTTGCCCCAGTAAGCTGCAAGGCATGGTTTAGTCGTTCGGATAAAGTTTTCATAAGCCCGCATTCTACAAATAAAACTGTAGTCTTTCAACAATTTTAACTGTTGACTTATCTACAGTTTAAACTGTAACATTCAATCTTGTAACAGTTATTATTGTAACAGGAGACGGTATGGAAGTGTTCAAAACGACACAAAAACATCTCCGCCGTGCCATTGACTTGGTCGGCGGGCAATCAGCATTAGCAAGAGCCATCAACTCAAAACAGCAAAACGTCTGGTTTTGGTTGAATAAATCAGGGCGTGTTCCCGCTGAATTCGTTTTACCCATCGAACAAGCTACGCAAGGACAGGTAACCCGATCTCAGTTAAGACCGGACATCTACCCCGAATGCCAAAGCGAGCTGAAAGCCAGTAACCAGTAGGATTAAGGGCAAGTAATGGTCAGCATTTTACGTAAATACAAAAGCGAGTACCTCCATGCGTGATTATGGCAAGGTCTATACCCGCTTTTGGCTAAAGCAAAACGTTTTGTCCTGGAGTGACTCAGCGAAGTTGCTAGGACTGTATTTGCTTACATGCCCACATTGTAATTTGCTTGGCTGCTTTCGATTGCCGATTGGTTACGTTGCTTCTGACTTGAACTGGGATGAGCAACAGGTTGCCAAGGCTCTAAATGAGTTAGAACAAGATCAGTTCCTCATTCGTTGCGAGGAATCCGGTTGGACTTTGATTCGGAGCTTTCTGAAGCACAACCCAATCGAAAACCCAAACCAAGGTAAAGCAGCCTTTCGGTTGCTTAAAGATGTACCTGCCGACTTCATTGGTATGGTATCACTTTTGAAATCTCTTGCCGCTTTTCAAGCTCGGCTACCAGAAGAATTTTCATCATTGTTTATGCCTGATGGCAACCCGGTAAGGGACTCTCAACGGTCGGATGACTCTGAGGGAAGCAATAAACCAACAGTTAAAACTGTTGACCACATACAGTTTGAAGACTTCTGGGATGTACAAATACGCAAAGAAAAAAAAGCGAAAGCCAAAGAAGAATGGCTACGCATGGGCCTCAATGAAGACCATGAACTCGCCTTGGAAGTGCTAACACGCTGGAAAGAGCAACGAGAAAACCGATTGCAGTATCAAGATCGGACTAAGACCCCTATGCCACATAACTGGCTTTTAAACCGGCAATGGGAAGACGAGTACGTTCGCATTGATGAAGTACAGCAATCATCGACGAGCCTAAAGGGCAGCAATCACCAATTGAATATTGAAGAAAGCAATCGCCGCATTGCTGAAAGCTGGGCCGGACCGGGTATTCGGGAGGTTCGTTCAAGTGCAGGAGGTTGATAAACGCGAGTTTGCTGAAGTTTGGGGAGCTGCTTGGGCCATGTATGGCAAAAGCGTATCACCACAATTGCTATCCATCGCATTTGAAGCCCTTCGTGCTTATAGCATTGAAGAAGTGCGAATCGGTCTGACTCGGCATATTCAATCACCGGATACTGGGCAATTTTTTCCAAAGCCCGCTGACGTCATCAAGCATATCGACGGCAACTCGGGCTCAAGAGCCATGGTTGCTTGGAACAAAGTTGACAAGGCTGTTCGTCAGGTTGGCGCTTGGACATCAGTGATGTTTGACGATGCGCTTATCCACCGCGTGATTTCAGATATGGGTGGATGGGTTGAACTCTGCAAGGTTGATGACAGGGAATACCCCTTTAAGCAAAAAGAGTTTTTAACACGCTACCAGGCTTACTTGCTACGGGACGAAGTGGGTGAATACCCAAGGCTATTACAGGGTATTGCAGACCATCAGAACCAGCAAAAAGGATTTGATATGCAAGCGCCTGTTGCCGTAGGCGACTGGTCAAAAGCGGCACAAGTTTATACGAGAGGCATCGCCGACTTTAGCGCAGTGCCATTAAAAAGAATAAGCCCGAAAGCCATTCAGGCGCTTCTCGGAAATCAATTAGAGGACAAAAATGAAAACGATTAAAGCAAAAACCATTGCCCTAGTGATAGCCATGTCCGCAAGCACTTCAGTCTATGCGTTTCCGGGCTATCAGTGGGAAAAAGCAGCACAAAGTGTTGGTATTGATCCAGTCATGCTCTACGCCGTTGCCTTGGCTGAGTCGGCCTCACATCGAGGTCTTAACATGACCAGTCCATGGCCATACGCAATTCGCAATGGTTCAAATGCAACCTACGCCAAATCTAAGACAGAAGCGGAGCAACTGTTAAACCAAGCACTGCAAGAGAGTGAAAAATACCAGCTCGATATTGGCCTAATGCAAATCAATTTGCATTGGCATGGGCATCGGGTGAGCTCAGCGGCGGAACTGCTAGACCCCATCACCAACCTTACCGTCGGCTCCAGTATTTTGGCCGAAGCAATCAAGTCTTCACCTAACGATTTAGAGCTTGGCATAGGCCGCTATCACAGTTGGAACGAAGAGCGTGCACGCTGGTATGGGCAAAGAGTGCTTTCTATTTATCGCAATATTTTACATGAACTGGAGGTCCGTCAATGACAACCAATCAACAAGACTTCTATCAATTAAACTTGGCGTACCTGCACGCAGCACGGGAATTGGCGCGCATTGATCCGCAAGAGGCTGTCTTGCGCTTTGGACTTACACGCGATGTGGTTGATGCTCTGATTAATGCTGGTGTTGACGACCTGCAACGAGTGGCGACCTCATCATTCATGCTGTTTCAACCAAGGGGTAACCAAAGCCAACTGATTGAGATGGTGAAGAGCAAAGGCACAGGTATCCCAAGAATCGCTTATTTATTATCAACCCTAAACAACAAGGGGGATGCATGATTGATAACCTGTCCAAAAGTGAGCTGTTTACCCGAGCCTCGCTGCTTATTAAATACGGATTTCGAACAACCATTATCGCGCTCGATACAGGTTTGCCAATCCACATTATCAGAAGGCTCCACAAAGAAGTGACTGGCAAGTCACCTTGTCCTGGTCAATTGCCAGAATCTGATGCCATCGTCAAAAGCAGAAGAGCATTAGTTGAAGGCTCCCTGCTTATGGCGCTTTATGTCAATATTGGTGGTGATAATGTCTACAAGCAATTAAATATCGATGCTTTGATGAAGGCTTACGATGCGTATTTGGTTGCAAGAAAAGAAGCAGATCTTCCAGCTGAGATCCCCTGGAAAAAACTGACCATCAATGAAGGTTGGGTTCTAGCTCGTGATTTAAGATCACAGCTAGCATCCTTACACCGGTGTCGATGCGGCAGTCTGTATTTGACGGTATCTCAACAGCGCATTCAGCTTAAATGTCCTGTGTGCGAGATTATGGCCGAGCAAACCACTAGAGCACTTTTTGAGAACTAAAATGCTGATGCATGATTTGATTGTGCACCGCCCGTGCACTTTGAGAGTACTAAGATGATAAAATTACTTAAATCTTTACCAGCACGCTGCTGGTTTATATCACTGGGGCTTTTTCTGGCGACTTTGGCTGCGGCTCATTTTTTTCCCTCAGAAATATTAACGGCATCTGCCAAGTTAGCGGCTTTGCCATTTCTGATTTGCACCATCGTTTTTTTCAGCTACTTGGGATTCAAAGCAATTGCTAGTCCTATCGGCCTTATAACCATCACCACTATGTTTTTAGCAATCGCATATTGGCAAGCGAGTTGGACAATTTTATGTGTCGGTTTAGCCTTCTTAGGCTTAAGCGGACTAATCCATTTATTTCAAAGACAACTGAAAGATACCGGTCGAGAACTAAGCCTGAGCGAAAAAAAATATTGGTACTGGGTAAACGAATTTGCAGATGGTCGCTCATCTATCCTCCCTAAAAAAACAAGGTCATAGTAAATTGACTGCTTTTTTACTTATACTCAAAAAATTGATTGGCACTTTCGTACTACGAATGAAAAATGCCATTTCCATCAATGAATACGGATCAACTCAAGTTCGTTACCCAGCACAACAGGACAGTTCTTTGACATCCTTGTTAAAGGTTTGGGCGCAGAGCTTCAAACCCTCCACCATAGTCAGGTAAGGGAAAAGCTGGTCGGCTAATTCCGTCACCGTCATACGGTTGCGGATCGCCAGCGCCGCACTCTGGATCAGTTCTCCACCTTCATGCGCCAGAATCTGCGCCCCGATCAGGCGGCCAGTGGCTTTTTCCGTCACCAATTTGATAAAACCATCGGTCTCGAAATTCGCCAGTGCGCGCGGCACGTTCTCCATCTCCAATACACGACTGTCGGTTTCAATGTCTTGTGCGTTGGCTTGCTCTTCCGTGAGCCCAACAGTTGCCACCTGGGGATCGGTAAAAATCACTGCTGGCATGGTGGATAGATCCAGTTTGGCGTATCCGCCCGTCATGTTGATGCCGGAACGGCTACCGGCGGCCGCGGCGACATAGACGAATTGCGGCATGTTGCAGCAGTCTCCGGCGGCGTAAATACCGGGAACATTGGTTTCCATGCGTTCGTTAACAACGATTTCGCCCTTTTTGTTGGTCGTAACACCCACCGCGCCCAGATTGAGTTGGCAAGTATTGGCGTGTCGCCCGGTGCTTACCAGCAAACGATCGCAGCGTAGATCGCCCGCGTTAGTTTCCAATGTAAATTGGCTTCCATCGTGGGTCACCTTGGTAGCTTGCGTACTGTTTAATACTCGAATGCCTTCTTTTTCAAAACATCCGGTGAGTTTTTCACCGAGCAAGGGATCTTCCCGATAAAGCAATGTATGTCTTGCTAATATGGTGACTTCACTGCCTAAACGGCGATAAGCCTGGGCAATTTCCAGCGCTACAACCGACGAACCAATCACGACCAGGTGCTGCGGCAATTCCTGAGCAAACAGCGCTTCGGTAGAGGTCCAATAAGGTGTTTCAGTTAAACCATCAATAGGAGGAATGGTTGGCGTGGAGCCGGTAGCGATCAGGATTTTATCGGCGTGAACTGCCTGCTCGGTTCCATCATTTTTTCTGACTATCAGGGTGTTGGCATTTTTAAATTGCGCCCAACCTTTAAGTAAACTAAGCGCAGGATTTGTCTCCAGAATATTCTGGTACTTTGCCGCGCGCAGCTCTTCGACCCGAGCGGTCTGCTGCTGAGTCAACAAGGCTCGACTCAATTGGGGCGCATGATTTTCCAGTCCGGTAAAGGGATTATTGCGTTGCTGCTGAGCCAATTGAGCGGCGCGGATTAGAATTTTTGAGGGTACGCAGCCGACATTCACGCAACAGCCGCCAATCACATCGGCTCCCTCAATAAGAGTGACCTTGGCACCACCTTCAGCGGCTTTAATAGCGCAGGCAAAAGCGCCGGAACCCGTACCGATAATCGCCACGTGTTGAGTTTGGTTGCTTTCAGTGTTGCTTGCATTTTCGTTGTCACAGCAGTCGTTCGGTGAAGTAATTTCTTTTGCAGTGCCAGTGGATTCTTTTGCGATATAACCGAGAGCTTCTATTGCTCCAATGAGAACGGTTACGCTGACCCCACCGTTCGTGGTGATCGTTGCTCTGGCGTTTTCATAAGATATTTCAACCTTATTAACGCCTTCGATCGCATCGAGTGCTTCTTTAACGTGGGCGACGCAACTTGGACAGGTCATCCCTTCTATCGATAGTAAGATCATTCGTTTTCCTCAAATAGTAGTCAGGCATTGCGTCGTGTTAAACAGCACAGCTGTCATCATCACAGCGTTTATTCGCCGGTGAAAAAATATCCCAAAGCGATACGGCAACCATCAGGCCTAATGCTGAATAGGTGACATAGCTGCTCCAGCCGTACTGGAAAAACGGATAGAGCGATAACAGCAATAAAATGGGGCCGGCCACACCCAGCGCACTACGGTGCCATTGCCGGTGGCTGAACCAGCCAAGTCCGTTGAGTACCAAGGCAATCCAGGCAAACAGGGGTAATAGCGTGCTAACAAACAGACCTTCCCATTGGCTGAGAAAACCCAGTCCTACCGCAGCGCCCAGACTGGCAATGGCCGGGAAACACATGGCGCATCCCATAGCAGAAACCAGCGCGCCCAATGAGCTAATCTTATCGCCGAACCGGGTCAGTAACCGTATTAGCATTTCTATGCTTTACTCCTTGAGCGTTGACGGATAACCCGCGTTAGTGGTGGCTTCGGTCAGTGCTTTTACCGTGGTTTTTTCGTCGTCGAAGGTGACCACCGCCAGTTTGGTCTTAAAGGTCACTTCGGCTTTACTGACGCCATCGACTTTTTGTAAGGCTTTTTCCACGGTAAAGGGACAGGTCACACAGTTCATGGTTGGGACTTCCAAAGTAACTGTTTTCGGGGCAGCTAAAGCGTTCAGGCTGGTCAGTACGAACAGGGACATTAGGGCGAGTGTTTTCATAATTTTCTCCAAGAGCAAGCCATAAAGATTTAATCAAAATAAAAGGTTAGAAATCGTCATCAGGCGAACCAGACAATCCAATAATTACTGGTGACTAAAACCAACGCAGTCAGTGCCGTTAACCAAAAGATCACCTGCCGACGTTTTCGCACTTGAGGAACTGCACAGGCGGTGCCTGGCTCACAGTCCTCGACGGGGCGATAGACCTTCCAGCCTGCGAAGCCAAATAAGGCTAAAACCAGCAGGATAAAAATGGGACGATAAGGTTCTAACAAGGTTAAATTACCAATCCAGGAGCCACTCACGCCTAGCAGCAACAAGACGAAAGGACCAGCGCAGCAAAGACCAGCGCCAATAGCGGCAATAACACCGCCGATGATTGGAAAGTTGGGATTACTTTTTGACATAACTCACTCTACTTATCGTACTTTAGTAAAACAAGCTTAAACCCCGTACCCAACTACGGAGTCAAGATAAAATTTGACTCATTATTAATCTTCAGGAAGTAGGGAATCAATAATGGGACAGTGGGATTGGTTAGTATTAGAATTACACTCATTCAATAATTCTGTGAGAACGGTTTCTAAGCGGCGAAGACCTGCTATTTTGGCTTTCACACTTGCAAGCTTGTGTAAAGTCATTTCTTGCACTTCTATACAGGGAGTGTCATTAAGGCTGAGTAAATTGGAGATTTCTTCCAAAGTGAACCCAAGATCTTGGGAACGTTTAATGAATTTTATTCGGTTTAATGTTGCCAAAGGATAAAGTCGGTAGCCTAGATGCGGTTTTTCAGGTTTTTCTATAAGACCACGTCGTTCGTAATAACGAACAGTCTCAACATTGATACTAGCTTGTTCGGCTAATTTTCCAATTGTGTACATGTGTTATATTTCTCCGTATCTAAGTACGGAGAAATATATCCCTATCTACGTAATTAAGCCATAAAACTTCGTTAGCCTTGAGCTTCTACTCCTTGTTTTATTTATTTCCTGATGCCTGGTTATATGCCCTAATATCGATCAAGTTGTTCTGAGCATAATCTCCCGCAAGGGATGCATTTGAGATCACTGCAATCTGCTTATCCACAAATGCTT
The DNA here is from genome assembly GCA_002700365.1 of Kordiimonas sp. Classification (GTDB taxonomy): domain Bacteria; phylum Pseudomonadota; class Alphaproteobacteria; order Sphingomonadales; family Emcibacteraceae. Next base: position 647,173 of record PADB01000012.1, read on the forward strand.
TATCTTCATCAGACACACTGTCAGAGATGTAAGCGCCACTCTCATCCTTTTGACGATACTCATTTAGCATTTGCTCCCTTAGACCAAGCATTTCAGGCGACCAACTCGATGAGTCTTCAGAGTTGAAAACGCGCCCCGCCAAACCTTCATTGAAAGCTTGAGCGAAAACTTGACTTTGAATCGGGGTCAATCCCATTCTCTGCCCTTCGCTGTATGCTTCCTGTTTAAAATCATCAGCATACTGCTCTAGAAACTCACCATATCGATTATTAACTGCCGCACCGAATGCCCCCGCCAACATGGCTTCAGACTTAGTGCCCCAGTTTACTTCGGAGGCATACTGCGAACTCGATCCACTGTATGCATCATTAAACGCCGTCAATGGGTTTTCCAAAGAGGTTCCGGCATCAACGGCGGCTTTTAAGCCATCCCAGGTTGATTTGCTGGCCACAGTAGCGTTGTGCAAGAAACCTCGTGAGCCAGGATCTTCAAGCGCTTGTTCTTTGTAACTCTCATAGTCTTCGCCAAAGTGATTCAGGGTATGCAGAGCTGCATCAGTATGCTTGCCACTGAAATCACCAATAGCACTGGCGCTGTTGAAGAACATTTCAGCACCAGAAACTCCGCTATCATCAGCCATAATACGTGATCGCCACTGAGATCCAGCTTCACTGTTTAGTTCAGATTGATAGGTACTTGTGTCAGTAGCTACGGCCTGTTGGGCTTGCTGCTGATGCGCATTCAACTGTCCATCTATACCAGACAGATTGGTTTGGTAAGCCGATTGAGCTGCGTTGAACTGAGTTTGAACTGTTGCTGCATCCTCGTAGCCGCCCAATACACCCGATTCAACTTGGCTTTGAGCACCACCAAAAGTAGGTGCAGCTGATGACAAGCCTTCATTAGAGCGCGGTTGAATTGATCGTAAATCGGCTCCGGTAGCCATGGCCATAACAGTCATTGCTGCTTGATAATCATTGTCTCGTTCAGCGGGCGTTGAGGAGTTGCTATAGGTTAAAGACTCCATAGCTGCGGCCACATACGCCTGATTATCATCAGGTAGCAAGCGCTGATACATTGGAAGGTTTTCACGTAATCGGTTACCTGCTTCAACATGCTGGTTCATATAGCGACCTAAATAATCCATGACTTCAGGATTATCCGCTGCTAATCGAGTTAACGTCGAACCATCCGTGTTCCTTTGTCCTGATAGACTGTAGCTGGCCTGATCAAGCTCACTAAAGCGGTTTGATGCCGTGATAACGTCTTGTGCTGAACTCTGAAGTGACTGATAGTCTTGGTTAGACAACGACATTTCAACGCCAGAACGTCTTGAATCTGAAAGGTCCTTAACCATTGCATCGCGATACTCAGCACGTCGTGAATCACTCGATGCCAAGCTTTGCATTTCCCCAGTGAGTGTATTTGCGGTCGTTGATCGAGAACTGCCTTCTGACGACTCAACTTGGCCACTAAAGTTTCCACCTAAATCCAAGCCTGCTCGTAACCGTGATATTTTTGGCACTCTTGAGGATTCGGGCTTATCGACTCCAGGCAAGTTACCTTGTCGGGAGTCATTCCCCCCTGTACCAAGTAATCTTCCCAAGAAGCCTTTATCTGCTACTTCTTTATCATCGGTATTTGTAATGGTTCCATCTCCACCGACCCTTAGGCCTCCCGATAACACGCCCGATACCAAGCCACGTACAGCGTCTTTTTTATCGTCTCCGAAACCATACCGTGTTTGCAGGTCATCAGTGACCTGATTAACAACGGCGCTAGATGCGGAATTAGAAGAACCGATCTGACGTCCAACCGAAGAAAGGTTGTCGTAACTTAGCTTTTCACCAAAGGTTCGACTCATGGTATTGCCAACCTGACGGCTAAAGGCTTGAGTTGCCTGAGTCATGGATTCTTTTGCAGAGCCGACCATTGAACCCACTGCGTTTCCGACAGAGAAACTGCTTAGTAAGTTTGACGCGCCGGTCATTGCAGAACCCGTGAGGGCTGAATTTTGGAACATTGACTGTGATTGCATCACCGGGGCATTTTTCGCGACATCTGGACTTGCCAGCTTTTCATCAATGGCATCACCGTTTTGAAGACGTCCAGCCAAGTGGGTAGCGGTTATTGCTGAGCCATACACGAGCATGAGCGAAATTGCCGGAACACTCGACGCCAACATGCCGCCAGTAGCTATCCAGGTTTGCAGCACTGAATCCATCTGCATCAACCCAGCAAAAGATGGCACTTCTGTACCTGCAAAGGCATCAAGAGCCGACATTTTCCCTGCAACGGTTAAATGAATATACAGGTTAATGATAGCCATGACAGGCATCCAAAGTTGAATCCAAAGCAGGATTAACAAGTACTTCCCAGCCATTCGCATCCCGATTTGGCCTAGGGCTATCACAAAGGCCATCAAAGGGGTGATGGCGTAAATGAAACCCTCAAAAAACGTCATCATCGGACGAACGATACTTTGGAAAAGAGTCTGCTCCGCCGCCCATTGTGTATTGCGCTGTTCAATCGCTTGATTAACCATAACGGCGGCGGTGAAAGCTTGATCATCCATATACTTGCCCGTCACGCTTTGCTCATAAATAGGCAAAAGCACTGACGCGGTCATGTACTCTTGGGTGTTAACCAAAGCCAAACCAAGGTTATTCAGTGCATTTCGGATCACGTCATCAGTGTCCGTGGCTGACGAAGTCCCCAATGAGGCTGACAGAACCTGTTTAAGCCTTGGAATGAAGGTTGATTCTGTCATGAGTTTCAGTTGGCTGTAGGCATCAGTGCAGTCCAGATCTCTACTGCTACCACTGAGCATGATGCGCGTGCCATAAATGCGCGAATCAAACCTAATCGCAGTCATCGGGTTAGGATCACTCAGCACCTGATCGAGGTTCTTTTGGCCAATGTCGATACCAATCAAGGTGCACTCTTTGATGTAGTTAAACCACGATTGCTCGATGTCCGAGCCGCCGACACGATTTGCATCACCCAACCCAGAGCGATCCATCACCTGTTTTCTCACTTTAATCAGTGACTGTAAACTGGATGCAAAGCCGTATTCCGTCATGGCGGGAGTTGAGAACGCCGTTTCAAACAATCGCGTGATTTGAAAGCCGACAGTTGAAATCGTACTGCCTGCGGCAGCAACACCGATGGGCACATTATCAACCACTCGAACTTGTCCCGTGTACGCATCCTCAATGCTCACTCGGGTACTGGGTCCAAACATGGTTGCAAAGACTAACCATGAGACTAAAACGTGTTGAAAGTTAATGCCACGACCGCCTTGCATTAAGGCCTGAACAGAGACCATCAATACCCCAATGAGCAAGCCAATGCGAACCATTGAAGTAAAGTCGCCTGTACCAGTAATCATCGCGACAGCGTTCAAGACCTGCTCTAAAAATGCCGAATCCCCGATGGAATAGATCTCCCACATGACCTATTCCCCCAGTGCCGTAGATTTAACGGTGTAATAACGCTGTTTGCGAATGGTCTGAATCACCTGGTTAAAATGCGCCAGCAATTCTTGCTCTGAGCCGTATCTTCGCTGCAACGCAGCGTACTCCTCATTGATTTGGCGACGTGCACGTTCAAGGTCTTCCGTTAATAACTTCGCATAGGCATGATCTTCCACACCGGAGGTACTTCTAGCTGCATTGAGCATGTCTTCAACCAATGCTTGGGCCATCTCAACAGCAATAAATGGCGCAGCTCTTGAAGCAAACGACCTAGCAGCCCCTTCATTTAATGCAGAAAGTGTTCGAATCATGCCGCCAATGCTTGCAGGAGCCGAGGTCATAAAAGCTTTTTCAGTGGTGCTAGCTGCCCCTGTATTTCGAGCAAATTTAAAAATAATGCCGTTACTAGAACCTGTACCTAGAAGTAAATTTTCTACCTGGGTTGATAACCCAGTAAGAGTCACGTTAGTAATTGTCGGGTTCAGACAACCGTCTTGCGTCACTGTGTCACATCGGTACATAGCGACGTTACCGCCGTGAATTAGATGCTCAATAGTCACTTTATTGCCATTCAGCCTGGTCAGTTTTGGGGCTTTACCTTGGCCATCAGCGGCATTAGCTAGATCACCAACAATGATCGAACCCGTCACAGACATAACCGCTTCTAGAAAACGGTCATCCCCCGATGCAAACCAGCTTGATGCAGAGTGACGTTTCAGTGCTCGCCAAACCAAGTTGCCTTTAATCGTTTTGTTCACATCAGATGCCGCGACACTTGAAGCATTCTCGTAAGGGTTCTTACCATTGGATTCACTCCAACTGGTAAAAATGTCTCCAGCCCCTTTAAGTGAGCTCAACATGCTGGCTTCTGTTTGCCCCTTCTTACCAAAGGCGGCCAGGGTATCGTTCACGACTCCCTGAGCCATTTGACAGGAATTGCCAAAATACTCGTTCAACTGCTGGATTTTCTTTTGCAGAGTCTCCATGTGCTGGGAACATTTCTCACACATAGCACTGAGCGCCAATTGGAATGCGTATCCCTTGGCATTTGCCGCTACAGAGCGAAGTAATTGAACAAACTGATCTGCATTAACAAATGACAAACTTCCAGCGAACATATCAATGCCGCCACAACCGGCTTGGAATGACGGAGGCACCATAGAGACGAGGTTCTCGTTCATGATCCTGTTACGAACAACAACACTTCCGCCAGATATAACGCCACGCCGCTGACTCTCGAATACACCAGGCGCAGTGCTGTTGGTCATTGAACCAAATAACTGGTTCATCTCCTGTTGCAAGCTTGCTTGGCTCATAGACGAAAAACCAATCGCACAGACGATTAGCGATACTCGTAATACTTTTTTCATCGTTATAAGCCTCCTTGTGCACGCAGATAGCGAACAAGGAACTCAGGGTCCTGTAATATCTTCTCGTTAAGCTCTTGGGCTGACATCGCGAGTGACACGCCGGGCTGAACAGGTCTGGTGGCATAGTAAGTTTGATCGTCAATCCAACCGGCTTGATGGGCTGCGAGAATAATTCGATTATTGAGCTCATCAAGGCTCATTGCGCCTTGGCCAATCGGAGTGATGACATTAGGCGGATCAACTAAGAATACGGCAGGGACAGTCGTAACGGACAAGGATTGAGCTTGTCCTGAATCGACTTTGTAATTAGGAAACTCTCCACCCGGTAAAGGCAAGCCATCGACTGCAATAGCAAACACCTCGAAACCATAGTTCAAAGCCATTGATTCGATGATAGGCGCTTGAGCATGGCAGTAAGGGCAATCAGAACGATAGAAGAAGAATAAGCCAGCCCGTTTTGCTACTCCACCTAAAGCAATATCTCGTTGAGCGCCAGCTTCTCGATCCATCCGATTGGCAGCATAGGTAGCCAAGGGTCTGCGACTGATTTCATCCAAAACTGGATCGCCCATGACTACCTGCTGACTAACATCAGCAAACTGTGAACCCTTATCCATCATGACGCGCTGGAGATACAGATAGGCTCTGACGTTCTCATTCGTCGGCTCATCAATTGCCTTGTCCATGAACGACTGCATGTGCTCACGAAACCAGGCAGCACTGAAAGGCTTTAGCCCGCTCTGACTCGACTCTGCCGCACCAGATTCCGGCTTAATAAGCTCTTCAGCCTCCGCTGGCTCAGGAATGACCTGATACCAAAACCAGCCTTCCTGACCACGCTGATAGAATGGCTCGTCACTGGCATAGGCGGGGAAGATGAATAGAAAGAAAATAATGATTGGGATGGTCACCCATAGGATAAACCAAGGTAACAAAGGCGTTCTCATTGTCAGCTCCAGAAAATTTCATAGAGCTAACATGCTAATGATCCCGGTAAGAGCGATTGGCCAGATAGATGAAGGAATTGTGTGTGTTTCTGACTAGCCCGAAAATTTCACGAAGGGGATAGAAAAACGGCAGAAAAATCTTGAAAATATAGGTGTCGAAGCCATACCAACAAGAAGATTCCGCCGTGACAGAATGCTACCAAACTTCGCTCCAATTTCCACCTGTTAAACGCCGTAAAGTTGAAGCCGATTTCAGCGGTGGCGACATCACCAGCAACGGTGGTATCCCGCTCCTGGCCCAGGTCGACAAACAGATGGGGTTGACCCAGGCCGTCTCCCGGGTGCTCGCCGATACCCGGCGCCAGGCCAGTTGTAACCACTCTCTGCTGGAACTGCTCAAACAGCGGATCTATGCCCTGGCCCTTGGCTACGAAGATCTCAATGATCACAGTGAATTACGCCAAGACCTGGCGTTGCAGACGGCCACCTCCCGGGTGGAAACGCTGGCCAGTCCTGCCACTCTGTGCCGGCTGGAACAACGCTCGGACAGGGAGACCGCCGTGGCCATTCACGAGATTCTGTTCCAGCAGTTTATCGACGCCCATGACCGACCGCCCAAACGCCTGATCCTGGATTTCGACGCCACCGATACGCCACTGCATGGCGAGCAGGAGGGCCGCTTCTTCCACGGCTACTACGACCACTATTGCTTCCTGCCGCTGTACGTCTTCTGCGGTCGCCACCTGCTGGTCAGTTATCTGCGTCGTAGTGATGGTGATCCGGCCGGGCACACGGGGGCGATCCTGTCGTTGTTAGTCAAGGCCCTCCGTCAACACTGGCCCAAGGTAGAGATTACCTTCCGTGGCGACAGCGGCTTCTGCCGCTGGAGAGTCCTTCGCTGGTGTGAACGCCACAACGTGAAATATATTGTCGGCATCGCCCAAAATAAGCGGCTGATAGCCCAATCAGCCCTGTGGCGAGAGGCGGCGGAAACGCTGCACGAGCTGTCCGGCAAAAAGCAGCGTGTATTTGGCTCGATCTATTATGGGGCCAAGAGTTGGGACAAAGTGCGCCGAGTTATTATCAAGGCTGAGCACAGTTCTCACGGCGCCAATCCCCGATTTGTGGTGACCAACTTACCCCAGACGGATAAGTACCTGTACGACAAAGTCTACTGCGCTCGGGGTGACATGGAGAATCGGATCAAAGACCAGCAGCTGGACTTATTTGCGGGTCGCGCCTCTTGCCACCGCTGGTGGCCGAACCAGTTCCGGCAATTGCTGTCGGGCTTAGCCTATACCCTGTTTGAGGGGCTGCGGCGCAAGGCGCTGGAGAAAACAACACTTGCCAAGGCCAGTCCTAATACGATTCGGTTAAAGCTGTTGAAAATCGGTGCTGTTGTCATACGCAATACCCGTCGCATTCGAATCCTGATGAGTAGCGCCTGCCCACACCAGGATCTGTTCCGCACTGTTGCCTTCCGTTTAAACTCCTCCTAACCCCCAAGGAGTGCTGCCCCGGCACGCTGACAAATAATGGGGGTTGGGGGAGGTGTGCCTGCAAAATCTCTAACGCTCTCAAACTGGTCGAAAAATGATCCATTGATGGCGAGTTACTGGCGTTCACGGCAAGCCGGCCAAAATCTCGCCTTCGTCGGCTTGCTCATGAAATATGCGGGCTAGCTGTTGTGACTAGTAACAACAGCTAACGTTAATGAACAAAAGATATGATTTTACGCTTTGAGCGAAAGGCTAAGCCTCAGCATAGCCATCACTTTTATCTCAAAGATTAAGAGATAAGCTTTTGAGCAACAGTTTTTAGTTTAAGTTTTAAGTCGTCAGAAATAATTGGAAGCGCTACACCGTCATCGCCAACAGCTACTGCTGGCCCATAATCATCATAATCTTCACCAGTGTCAGCATTGATTGCCCTGTAACAATCTTTGGTTACGTCGATATCATCCTGTAGACCAACGTAATACCAAAACCACTTTTCAGTTTCACTAATCGTAGCTTCGATTATTTCAATCAACCCTTCGCGTGACGGAGCAACAATCATTTCAGCTTTTAGCCAATCAAGATAAAAACTAATTGGGATTACTGGCTCATCTTCGTCATGACAATGCAAAGCATATCCAATAGCCTCAATCACAACATAAGGATCATCATAAAAATAGCCACTCCAGCAGTGGCTATGGCCGTCACCACATTGATCATAGATTGGTTTCAACGATGAAGGAATTGGAAATACCGCATCATTACTGTTTTCAAATTTCTTTAATACCAGCGTTAAAAGCTCTCGATAAGGGACGATTTTCTGGTATTGCTCAGCAACGTCAGACTGAATTACATTAAGCGAATGACCAGCTAGTTTTTTGTTATACCAGAACTCGCCACTTCTGTTATCCGGATTGCCTTCATATTCAGCCAATAATGTCGCAGCTACAACAAGACCAACCAATATCGCTTCTGAGTCATTTGCATCTATGAATGAGGTTAAAACACCTAGCATTCGTGTTTCACCTAATGCTTCTTCAAAAGAAGCCTCAGCATAAAATGCATAAACATCATCTAAAGAGATAATGTTAAATTGCTCCCAAGCTTGCTGGATTCGCTGGCATACTTGAAGCGTAACACCTGCATCAAAATCCAAAGCTTGCAAGCGCTCAAAGCACTGTCTATTTGCGATCTCAAGGTTTTCAACTCTATATTCAGAGGCAACTTGAAATGCCGCGTAGCTTTTAAAGCCGCAAAATGCTGCGAACGCTTCGTATAAATGGCTTTTCTTTATTGATGGAATTGCTGTTTTTAACTCAGAATGAGCCGTAAAAATGATGGGTTTTAAACTTTTCATATACATATCCATATGCTTGAGACAGTTATTAACCGTTATCAATCATTGCTACACACGATTACAACATGATCTCTCAAGCCATGTATGTATAATTAAAATTTAAGTAAATATTGGGTTCTCTATACGCCTTTTCAGGTCAATTTGCTGTTTTTCACTCGTGTGCAAGTGTGGCTAGCGCCACTAAAAAATATATAGGATTTTTGAAATTCAGGCAACCATCACAAAGAAAAACTGAAAACGTATGGATCGTGCAGTTCAAAAAAGGAAAAGATGAATCGACCAGATCAGTGCTCAAGGTAGACCTCTAACGTCTACTTCTGGCACATAAAGCAATATTCAGAAACTTCGAATACTACGTTAGCTCACTTTACTGCAATAACCGTAACCAAAATTTTAATTGAGCAACTTGGAACCATGACAAAGTACATTTTGCTCCCCACATGCTGCCAGAACTCGGCCTCTTGGGCATATTTTTTTGCTTTTTGGATAGCGACGTTTTCTGGCAACTGAGTTTTAGTTAGCCCCGAACATAGCAGCTTTGAGCACAAAGCCTTCCAAGGATGCTTAGGTACGCCGTCTGAAAGCCGTTCCACAAACCGATCCAGTGCATGATGAGTCACCACGACAGGTCCAATGTTCGGAACATTTATTACCTCATCGATGTCTCTCACCGTAACATTATCCACACTGTATTCCTCGAAGAGATATGAGAGCCAATCGTCCCGCTTCTCTACCGAGATCTGTGCTTCCTGGTATCGAGTGAGCAAGAACCTAGTCAGGCTGTAAAGTGAATGCTGAGTTGAGCGTTGTTTCTGTAACTTTTTGATGGCTCCTTTACTGACTCGGATTTGAAGCCCATTGCCGCTTCGGTTACTCCCCATCACCTCTTTCACTGACAATAGGTGGTGAATCGCATAGAGCTCAGCTGCAATTGGCTTTTGCTGCTCAGGTAGCTTGTCGTATTGCTCACCTAAATCGACCTTTAGCTCACCACCTCTTCGAAGGCCGGTCTTCCAGTAAACCGTAAACTCACCATCAATCTGCTTTGTTAACAGGGTTAATACCATCATGTTTGTTTCTCCTATTGGTTATCTTTTTTTCATTCTCCATGTTTTTTCAAATATGCAAGGCGCAAAAAAAGGGGCCGAAGCCCCTTGGATCAGATATGAACTTTCGGAAAGCCCATGGCACCGTAAACATTCAGCACATCATTCCAATCCCAACTTTTCACGCCGAGTGACGTTGGTATCGGGGGGATCAGGACTTGTGTCAGAATGCCTTTTTGCCAGGCTTTTTTCTTGAGTTCATTCGCTGCATTCAGGCCGGTCTCAGAGAGATCGTGATCTGCCCAGATGTACAGCATTTTCACATTACTTGGTGGTTCAAACCTAGCCAGTAGCGTTGCATTCACAACCGACCAACATGTTTGCCCCGTTGCTCTGGTAACCGCTAAAGCCGTCTCTATACCTTCAGAAACACCTAATACCTCACCAGGCTCACCTATCGGAATGGCACCACCTGTGATTGTTCTGTCACTGGGTATTGGCATCATCTTTTTAGGCTTTTCAACTGGCGCTTTGAATCCATCTTCACTTAGGTAGATCCGATGAAACGTGGCCGAACGCCCTTGCTGCGTAACGATTTTACCTAGCAGCGCTGGGTAGCTATCGATAAACAGACCATCTTCATCATGGTAAGGCAAGTTTGGATGAAACCTCAGCACCGAATCCCATTCAGGACGAAGCCGCGTCACAATGCCTCGACGATGCAAGTAGTTCCAAACTGGTTGCGCACGAGTATCTGCAAGAGATATCGTTTCTCCCCAGGTTTGATTCAAGCGATGGATAATCGCTTTGTCCTCGTCCTGCTTTCTAGCCTTCCAATCAACAGCGTTACTCGGTATTGCCCGAGAAGGTGCTTGTATTTGTCCGGGTTGAATACCAAGAACCTGGCCGATTGCTTCAATAGACTGAGCAAAGTTCCATCCATTAATCCAAGACAACAGTTCAAANCCATCATGAAAGATACCGCAGGTNTTACAAACGCCACCNCCGGTATATTCAGCATCTTTGAANAGCCTAAAGCCATCACGACCGCCATGAACAGGNCAAGCCACATGACGGCCTTTTCGAGCAATAGCNGCATCAAGTTCTGGCACCAANGCCGCCAAGACTTGAAGCCATTGGCCATTNAGATATGGCCTTACTGTNTCAATNTGTAAAGGTAACGCCATATAACCTCCTTAAGTAAAANGCCGACTCCTACCNCAGGNGGTAAAAGTCAGCTNGGGTCCTGCANTGAGCCGTTTGGTTAATGCAGGAACGTTAGTCAAGCTGGATACCATGTCGTCTTAATAGCCACATGATGGAATCACGAAGCACATCAGGATCGACAACCGCAGCCATTGNGCAAACACGAAAGCAAAATGGCGCTANTTCGTCATTTTGAATCCACGACAACACATCCTTNCGCAACCGAGTNCTGACACGNCCNTCCAGCAATACTCGGATCGCATCCAATAGAATGCCTTCGCGTAACTGCCAGATTTCCGTGTCAGACCAAGTGACTGGGGCATCATCAAACTCAAATAGAAATTCGAGCTGTGATGATGTGTGTTGATGGGACTGCTTTTGTGATGTAGGAGAATGGGCAATGCGCCCATTCATTAAAGATAACCGCGTTCGGCAAGCGAAACGCAGCCCTCGGATGCGACCACAACATGGTCAAGCGTTCGAATATCAACAAGTGACAAGGCGTCACGGAGTCGATGAGTNATGCGTTTATCAGCTTCACTGGGNTCAGGATCACCCGATGGATGGTTATGAACCAGTATCACTGCTGCCGCATTAAGNTCTAGCGCNCGCTTTGTTACTTCCCTTGGATACACGCTCGCCGCATCTAAAGTGCCTTTGAACAGCTCTTCAAATCGAATAACGCGATGCTTTGTATCAAGAAACAGCACGCCAAAGACTTCGTGCTCATACTCGTGCATCAGTGTTTGCAGGTATGAGAACGCCGACGATGGCTGTTCAATTTTTCGACCTTTACTCAATCGACCACGGGCAAGCTTGAGCGCCATATCTAAGATATCCGCTTCAGTCACTTGCTCAGGAACGATGTAAGTACCGGCTTCTTCGCCAGCTAAGAACTTTTTGTTTTTCATAGGAGTCTCCCCAAAAAAAAGCGGAGACGAACCCATGCCCTGAAGGGGACGGAATCGTCCCCGCAGGGTGGTAAAATTGATGTGGTTACTGAATTAACAGTTGTTGTGTTACTTCGAATAACTCACGCTTTAGATCTTTGACGTCATTAATCACAATGCTTTGAGGAAAGAATTTCTCAACACTGCGTGTTTGAATCCCTATTCCCAGCAGCTCAAAGCCACTGCGTCTGCACCGGTCAACAATGTCATGCGTGGCAGCCCAATCATCTGGGTCACCATCCGTTAGCACTATCATTAGCTTTCGCTTCTGTTTTTGCGCTAACAAACTGTTTGCCGCAAACCACATCGCTTGTGCCATAGGCGTACAACCTCGTGGTTTTTGGTCAAAACAGGCGGCCCGATGTCGAACCGATTGCTTGGGCAATAACGCGATAGAAACTTCCTGATGAATACCAGGAAAATAACTGACCGCAGGTACAACACCCGGTATGCCTTCCAGTGCCATGGCCAAAGCCAAAGCGGCTTCATTGGCAACATGAAAGTACTTTCGATTACCTTCGCCAATGGGTTTACCCATTGAACCCGATATATCGACCAGCAAGTGCACAGCAGCATTAGGCGCAATGCGAGGTTGCCTTTGAATAAACAATCTCGACTCACCTGCTTGTGAAGCGGCAAGACGATGGGTTGCAACTCGAAGACCGTGCCGTTTGGCATGATTCCGATTGTCCTGACTGGACTGAACCATGCCCCTAAGTCGGGCTCGAATTTGAGCGGACTCAGACGCCGATAAGGTCAAGATGGCCTCATCACCCAACATAGCNTGCTCTGCTTGGGGCAAACTGAGTGGAGTGACACCCTGATGTCCTTCAGCTTGTTCCGACAACACTTCTGCCACTTGGGCAAAGGTATCGGGTTCAAACTGAGCGGCACTGGCCTCTAAGGCTTGTCGCAAATTGTCAGCTTGATCAGAGTTATCTGAATCCCCCGTTTCAGCAGCATCCCCCATTGCAGACGAACCTGTTTCCGGGGTTTGACTGTCACTACTGTTATTGCTGTCATTACTCGCATCTTGTCCAATGTCATCACCGTTATCAGCATCCGACTCATCCTGTGGTGGACGAGATTCTTCTTCCAACATGGCAACGATGGCATCGACAAGTTTTAGCACTTCACCTGTAGACGCTAGGCTAGGCACTGCTGTCAGCATGGCGCTTAACCGGCTCATCGCTGCGGCAGGAAAGAGTTGTCTCACTCTTTCATCGACTGCTTGATACAAAGGCGTCAGCGCTTTCTGGCCCAGAAAATGGCATCTCAAGCGGAACAACAACCATGCTTGCAAGTTAGATGCAGGCTCAAGCTGTTCAGGTACACACATTTGCTGTGTGTCCACCATGTACTCAATCACTTGCGAAATACTGCGCCGGGTTCCGGGGTAATCCTTTGCCAATTCGTTTTCAATGCGCACATCCTCAATGATATTGAGAAGTGCCTTACGGATCGGTTTGGACGACGCCTTCTGCACCATGTCAAAATTNGTATGCCGAATATGCGCCGCTTCATGAGCCAGATAACCCCAAGCTATCTGTTGATAGTGTGGGTCGTCTGGGTTTGCTGTTGGGATCACAATCCGCTCACCATCGGTAAACGCATCTTGTCCTTGAATAAGCACCTTCACACCAAACTTTTCGCCATAAGCGGCGGCAACGATTGGCAGTGCGTTTTTTAATGGATGATTCATGGGAGTCTCCTAATCATTAGGGGGAATACTCCCTCAGCGGGAGCGTTTCCCCGCTGGGAATGTGAGTGTTTAAACCTGTGCTTTTAGCTTATCCAGGTCGTATTTTTGACCTAACCAAGCCACCAATTGAGCTGGACTCTCGTGCTGCTCAAATGACGTTTTAAGCTGGTCTAAACTCAGGATGTCATCCAATGTCAGACCGTACTGGTCTTGTAACTGAGTAGACACCTCGTGTTGATATTGCAGCCAGGCCCGCTCATAAGCGGTTTGCTGCAATGCCATGTTTGGAACAAATACCATGGCCGTTACCCAAACTCCTTGTGCGTCCGCATCTGCGATCAGCACAGGGTTCTNGGGGATCACGACACTATGTGTTGAGTACGACCGTTGTACTAACGTTCGACAACACGCCACTTCTGGTATCGATTCACTTTCAACCGCATCAGTCACACCACGAAAATGTGCTTCAAACTGGTTCAGTTGGCTGGGGTTATGGATGGTTGATTGCATAATTTCCTCTTACATAGTTCAGAGGACATGCGCCCTTCAGGGCAACATGCCCTCAAGGACGTTAGAAATAAAATGAGTTTGGTACAGTCGAACCAAGGTTTGGTCTGACGGTTGGTTGTGGTATTGCACGTAAGTTATCTGCCTGAGCAGATACTGGCTGTGCGGGTTTAGGTTCAGGTTGGGGCATCAGTTGTCTGATATCCAATTGACCTTCACCGTGCATTCTCATCTTGTCTGGATCAGACAAAATTAAAATGGTCGCCATCAGTTCGTGATAGAGATTGTCTGTCACAGGGCCGGTCTTCGGCAGACGAACAAATAAATTGTCCATCGCTTCAACCATCGGCTGAACTCGATGATCCAGGAATGACAAACCATCCAACTTGTCTCTTAATCGCTTGAGAGGATTAAGGGCTCGCTGGCTGATTTGATTCTTACCTGCAACGGAACGCTCAAACAGTTCATTGGCATCACGAGCCACCTCCCTAAAGAGGGTGTATCCCATACCATTGACCTTGTCATCTAAGCCTCCAGCTTGTTCAGCCGGTTGCATTCGATAGATGGCATAATCGAACTGAAGCCGTTGTTCCACGTCTTCGATGGGTGATAATGCACGTCGGATTGCATCTGCAAATTCCGGGTGTTTCGCAACCCAGTCAAACGTCACCTGATCATAGTTGTCCAAGAACAACTGCTTACACTGCGCAAACTCCTGACCGATCCGGTCAAGCTCTGGAACAATCTGATCAATTCGGTCTTCAGGGACGGCATAGCCACCTAAGAACCGCACACCGACTTGCTCACACAAGCGCTGCGCTTCTTTCTTAAGCCTTTCAAAGTTCGCCAATGCCTCAGGGTCGCAAATTTTTTTACTCCCTAAGCTGGCAACATCCTTCGGTGGAAGTTGGCTGCCATTGGCTAATCTGAAATCTTCAGGCCTTAGTTTTTTTCTACCGCTCCAGATGGAACAGTCGATGTGACAAATCAAAAGTTTGTCGAGGGTTTGAATACTCATAGTGCATCCTCATGCGAGATGGGGACGCACCACTCCCAACAGGAGCAATGGCCCCCNNTTGGGTGGTAGTAGTTGACGCGCTAATGGCAANANCACTATCAGAAATAGTAATTTTGCGAATCAGGCGACGATTGGTTGAGATCGATTTTCGCAGGCATTAANTCCAGTGCTTCAGCTATCGGGCGAACCCGCTCTAAATCACTGCCTAACAGCCTCAATACATCTTTTTCCAACTTCAGTTGGTCAGATACTTCTATCCCTTCAGGACTCGCTACTGTGAGCGAACACAGTGGTGGTAATTGACGCTTAAAGGCCAGTAACAGCAACAATGGCCACGGGCCATCATCAGTGTTAACAATGCCAGCNCCTTCACCTGACACCATGCTGATTTGATTGGTACTAGGTAATNCGCNTTTGCAAAACCCTAANNACCATTCTCCAATCCTGACCTGGTTATCATCAATAACAGCCAAGCCATAGGCTTCAAGCAGCTTTGCCATATCGAACAACGCTTTTTGCGCCAGCGATATTTGGCCATTGACGTCCTTGCGAGTACGAAACTCCCAACTGACGTTATTGGCGCACGCGACGCTATCTAGCGCATTTGAGAGTTCAAATGGCCGCCCTTGATGATCAATGCCGACTTGTCCAACNAATCGATAACCCTTGTTGATTTTCTCATTGATTCNTCGGTCTGCTTCAGCGTTAGGATCAGTCGAGTCAATCAATCGCTGCTGCGACANTTGACCNGCTTTTCCAAANCGAACTTCAATCTCCTGNGTATCTGATCCAACGTAAATGGCCCATTCTTTGGCTGTCCCATCAGAATGACTGTAACGGTAAAGAGCAAAGCACTTTTCCATCATCAATCCTCCCAGTGGTCACCGAAGACATCAGCGGCAATACGGTGAATGGCTTCACGTTGCTCCAANTCAGCACGAGCCGTCAAAGACCGAACCAGTGCATANTCCACTGCGTTAGGAGCGCCTTTAAAAGCAAGTGTTAACTTTGCCCANCGCACCAAGGTCCGAGTGGACATGGTGATACTNAGCTCTGCACCGCCATCCGCACCGCCAATAAAAAGACGACGAATGTCACCAGCCACTTTCACCATTTTTTGGCGAAAGACTTCTGGCAAGCCTGGTGCAACGTTCTCCAGAATGGCTTCCTCTACAGAAGGCTCTGCATAGGTCGCTTCGATGATTCTAAAGCGATCAAGAAAAGCCAAATTCTGTTGGAGCACACCTTGATACAAGCCCGTTTGGTCACCGCTGCCCGCACTGTTGCCGGTAGCGATAAAACGAAACTTGGTATGTGGCATGATGATCTCTCCGCCATTTTGTGCGATGACCAACGGGGCACCTTCCAAAATGTCATTGAGCCCAGCCAGTTCAGCAGGCTCAGCAAGATCCATTTCATTAATGATCAGCAAATGGCCATGCTTGACAGCCAGTGCCAGCGGTCCATACACAAAGGTCATGTTGCCATTAACCAGCGTGTGGTGACCGATAAGATCGGACAACTCCAATCGACCATGCGCAGTAATTTGCTGAACAGGCCAATTCAATCGAGAAGCAACTTGGCAAATTAGCGAGGTCTTACCGCATCCAGTGGGGCCTGTAATATACAAACCGTCACCGTCTGGGTTAGACAAGAACGCCAATACGTCACGTAAGTCTTCTTTTCTAAAAACATACTCGTCCTTGCGAACGGGAATGTTTGGATGGGTAGTGTCGGCACTAAATCCTTCCAGAACGAAAGCATCAGGAGCCGGGACATTAAACGCTTGATTCACTTGAACCAAAAATGGGGATTGTTCAGTCATGGTAAACCTCATCAGTTTTGACGAGGCCCCATGCCCCAGCAGGGGATGAAGTCCCCGTCGGGTGGTGTGTTGATTGTGATATGGCTGTGTATGTAAGAGTTCAGCTCGCTCTATCATTCGTACCCAGCATTGGCTACGAGTGAAACTGCTTTCTGATGCACTCGATGTAAGCGCATGAGAAAGGAGCCGAAATCGGCTCCAAGTGAACGTTAAAAATAAAATGAGCTCGGCGAGTCACCTGGCAGAACCAAGTTCTCTTGCTCAAGACTGATTTTGATTGGTGTTTCAACGGGCTGCTCTGGCTTATTGGTGCTGATACGCAACCGCTCTTGTGGCGCTTTTCGGTAAGCGGCTAAAACCTGTTCGTCCAGTTCGCCTAATTTATCGGTGGCCAATTGCTTATAGTCCACCGTGCCCGCCATCATGTAGCGGCTGAGTTTGACCCCAGCATANTCGGCATGAGCGTANTTACCCATCATAGCGACCAATTTTGACTGAGCTTCTCGCATTTCCTCTTTCAAAGATTTAATGTGATTTTCCAGTCGGACNACTTCGGCATGTGCTGAGCAATACTGNCGAGACAGCGATGTCCANCGGTATTGGGCTTCACCCTTAGGAACAAAACAATCTTGCTCAGGGCATTTTGACGGTTCTTTTTTGGTCTGTACTAACTCCCAAAACTGAAGCGCTGTTTCTTGCAACTCAGTTAAGAACGCCGCGTCTCGTTGTATTTCAAACTCAATCAGTTGATCCTCAAAATAGAANACCAACCAACCACGCGTGCTATTGGCGACCAGTATTTGATGCTGTACTTGCACCCAATACAACTGGTACGCCTCGCTTTGTTCTCGGTGAGCTTGCACATCCTCAAAAACTGACTGGCAAGGACATTTCAGTTCAACGGGTTCGCCCGCATCGTTGATGCCATCAAAGCTGGCTCGAAAGATTGCGTTATGATCGGCTTCTGCACATAACGGCAGAAGAAAGTCATTATGCGCATTCTCAAATGCTCGCCTTGCTTGAGGCTCCAACCGTATACCGCGAAGCACATTTGGATTATTCGACAGGTCTTCCGGTAATACGAATCCAGTTTTTTCTGCCCATAATCGCCAAGGTGTTTTGTAGGGTGAACGCCCCATAATAATTGGGGCTTCAGATGCCGTAACCCCTGCAATGCGCCACTGGTGCCATGCAGGAGTACGNTGTGATAGGTCGATAACCTTCATATTGCCTCCTTTGANGGGAGACTCCCCCGAAGGAGAGAACTCCCCTTCAGGGTTAAGTGGTTACTTTGCAGCTTGTGCTAACGCTGTTTGGTGCTGAACAACACTTGCTTGAANCGAATCAATTGCCGNTTTACCGGCTTGAATCGAACCTANGACAAGGGCAACAACCAATACCAAGCGAAAAAGTGAGGCTGATTTAGTCATGGAAGATCTCCAAAAAAAGACGAGACCTTCCCCCTGACGGGAGAATAATCCCGCCAGGGTTAGTAAAATGAATGCGTGGCNCTAAGAAGCTAAAGGCTGTGTGAGCGCTTTGGCTGCTTGTTGCTGTGCATTAAATATTTCTTGTTTCGCAAACGTCAGTTCAACACCTTGAAAATGTTCATTGGCATATTCCAATGCACTATTCCAAGCGTTTGAAGCTTCCGCCCGCTCGATAAGCTTGTAAACAAGCCCTCGGGTTCGATNAGTCAACTTGCTCGGGTGGAATCACCGATGGCTCAACAACNTGTGTTGCTTGGCNTTCGATAATTCGCTCCGCTTCGTCTTGATCGAAAATTCCCACAAAGCCAAACGCAATGCGGGAACACTGGATCATGGATTTATGNCTTAGCATTCGCTTAGTGTGCGTCTGCCATGGACCATCTACNCGGTAAGGGCCATTTTTGCCGTTACCTTCAAAAGGCGGTCGATAGACTTCATCCAGNTANTCAGTGATTTTGACTGGGTGCGAACGGTCGCGCCGNTAGATGATGCATTCCATCCATTCNGGGCATTCTTTCGCGCCATCCAGTGAGACTTTGTTTTCTGAAGTCTTAAACTCCATGCCATCAAACTGGTCGTGTTGATTGATGATGCGAGACCANCCATCGACACCTACCACTGGAATAATNCCAGCTTGTTTATCAGGGAACGCAAAAATCTCTTTGGTNAAAGGGTTCAAGCCGTACTGATCTGCAACCACCAAGAGCGCCATCATCTGCTCATTGGTCGGTGCACTACCGTCACGTTGCTTGAATGCTGTTGCTTTTAGGGTATCGAACANTTTGTTTGGATCGACACTAAAGCGCTCAGCAAAGCGTTGGATTAGCTTTGGTTTTTCCATTATGGACTCCGACAATCAAAGTGGGAGTCTGCCCCTGACGGGAAAGTACTCCCGGCTGGGTTAAAGCNTTTTTGCTCGGTTAAAAATCTGGTTCAGGATAAGTTTGTGCCCAATTANCTTGGGAGCTCGCATCATCCGCCGGTGATGGCTCAGATGCTTTGTTCACACTATCAAGAAGCAGAAACTCGTCCGCGTCCACTTCGGTCAATCGATGCTTAATGCCATCTTTCTCCCATGAACGCGTGCGCTGAGGCCCTTGAACAAAAAGCTTCGCTCCTTTTTGGATTAAATCTTTTGCTCTTAGCCCTAACTTAAATCCACCACGATCTCGAAAAACGACCCGATGCCATTCCGTATGCTCTTTGAGCTCATTGGATTGACGGTCGCGCCATTTCTCAGAAGTGGCCAGTGAAATACTGGTCACTAAATCACCTGATGGATAGGCTCGCGTCTCTGGCTCAGCGCCAACGTAGCCTATGAGTGTTACTTGGTTTTTCATGATGTTCTCCTCGTCTTAGTTGAACTCTGTGCACACAGTCGCTTCTACCCGGCTGGGCAAAGAAGACTGACGACGCAGATAGGTTGGTATTTCGAGTAAAGCCATGTCGTACTGATGTGGCTCTTTGTAAAACGCAGATGTCAAACGGGGCATACCAGGAGCTTTAGGCACTGCCATTGGACGACGTTTTGGTGTTGGTGTGAGCAATCGCTTGATTTGAGTAAGTACAAATCGAAACGGACGCACGCTTTGACGAGCAAGCAATCGCAAAAGCGACCAGCTCAGTTTTGCTAGCAACATAATGCCCGCGATTTGGATAATAAATCCGAAGATATATTCCATTGGTGACTCCATAATTTGGTTTTGAAGGAGTCACCCCCAACTGGGGAAAACTCCCCCAGTTGGGTGGTGAAAAGGCGAACCGTAAGGAACGCATGGTTGAGCATGTAAGAACATGCAGGCTATTTGTTTAAGGAGGCTAGCTACCTCTTAGTACCACTGAGAATACTCAGCGGCGGGCTTCCTTTGAGCTCATGCTCTCAGGCGCAGATATCACTGAAACAGATCAGCAATATTTGATAGTCAGTGTAACCGTCTTATCCAGACAGGATAGTCAGAAAGATGCTCAATTCTTCCACCTAGCTGAAAGGCCATTACCTCACAGAGGATTAGTCTAGGGACTGATTATTGTCATATCAGGAGCAAACTTATGGCCCAAGCAAAACCCAATTACTCAAAACCCATCTTTGAACAATCATTCACAATTAATAGCTTACAGGCGCAACGTGTCGTTGACCGTGTTTTTAGACGGACGGTCAGTGCGCTTTACGGAATCGATGTCATCCTGCGCATCATTGGCGATGAGAACGAAATTGATGACGTGGAACAGATCATTAGCCAGTTGATCGAGGATTGCGCTAAGGCGGTAGACAACGAACAATCTCGTTTGGACAAATTGATGGAGTCCAACGGCATCGATGAAGTACCTGACTACACCGACCCGATTACCTTCAACGCTAAAATCAGCTCGCCTCAGGTTGGCCAGTTTGTCGGCTTAGTGCGCAAACTCGATTCGTTGATGATCTCAATGGACACACTCTGGTTATCTAGCGTGCTTAGTAACAAGCAACGTGTTGATGGCAACTACGCATGGCAACAGCGCATTATCAAACTTGCACGACGCATTATTGATATCGAAATTCGTGCACGAAAATCAGCCCAAGCTAAGGGTAAAGAAGCAGAAGTTGAGCAAGCGGTGCCTTCAACCGATGACGATATCACTGAAGAGGAAACAGATACTCCCGCCAACTAGCGAACGGCTCCCATCACACAGCCCCTCTTGAAGGGGCTTTTTCAAGATACGACGCAAGGCTTGCGCTGCATATAACTATTCAAGCATTGGTTATATATGATTTTTGTAAGCGTGGTAGTTATCGAGTACTTGATGATAAAGCATGGCCGACTTTTTTCTTGCGGCAGGATGGAAGGCATTGATGAAGACAACCCCGTCATTAACATGCACTCGTTCGCTAACTTTTTTAAGCTCAGGGAATACGTAACGTTTAACTTGATTATATGTGCCGCAAAGCACAACAATATCAGGGTTAATCAACTCAATTTGCCTTCGAACAAAAGGGGCAAATTCTTTGGCATGGGCGTCAAATGATTTTTGGTCGGTTCGCGCACTTCCAGATGTTTTCCTTATATTTATGTATGCAATATTCTTAACTGCATTTTTTTCATTTAATTTAGCATCTCTCAGTGACGGCACAGCCCCATCATATTTTTGAAGTCCGTAAGCCCAACGCCCCACCCGACGAAGAACCTTTCCTCGCCACCATCCACTTGCCTTCACCTCAATAGCCCTATTAATAGCGTTGACAATATTTTGCTTTGCTTCATTTGTTTCCTTTAAAACAAACAAAACTTTTTTACCACAACTATCCCAGTCCTCAGTTGAAATCACTCCATCGTAGTTGAAATACCAATCCTTCGGGAATGCCTCTGACCATGCAACCATTAACTTATCAAGACAGTCTATTTCTGAAACATATTTATCATCCATAGGAAAACTCAGGCTGGTTCTTATAAAACATCATTTGGATAGATGGGTAGTTCCATTAGGTAGCCATTCAATATTTAAAGTGCCACCACCAAAACGCACAATCCCTTCCTTTTTCGGCAGCTCGTTACATTGACCTCGGTATTCTATGAAATTATCCAGAAGTTCAAGCAAGTGTAATTTGAAGCCTGATTCGGTGACCTGATCAAAAATGTCATCTTCAAGAGTCCAAGATGTTCCGCTTAGGCGGTCTTCGTCATCTTCCGCACGAAACACCACCTCACCCGACACCTTCACAATGTCAGGGTGTTGTTTTGAAAGCATAGACAAACGAGTAGCTTCAAAGTTTTGATCGAAATTAGGCATTATTAATTTTCCTTTTATCATAAATTTTATATGTGCCAGACTATCAGCTTTTCCTTTTTGCAGCAGCCTCCTAAGTCTGAAAATGGTAAAAAAATAAGAGCAAATTGCGCACACGCTGAACAGAAAGTATAAGAGGCCCAAAGTGCCAAATTGGTTACCTTAAGGCGCAATAAGCTCATTAAAGTAACCATGATGGAACATTATTGGCAAAGCTGTTTTAGATGGATACGCTCAATTATTCCCCGAAATTTCTTCCGTCGCCTCCTGACGCAGTTTCTGTGCATCCATTCCGTTTAGCCGTTCAATGGCTCTATCTGCGGCACTCTGACGATTTCCATCAACGTTTAGCGTACTTCCTGAGCCTGTGAGTCGTTCCAGATCCAGTGACGGTACTTCGGGTAGGTTGCCTGTTATCGACAAGATACCTATCCATTCATCGAGATTGACTTGGCTCCAATCTACCTGGTTTAACTGACTCGCGGTCAAACCTTCACAGTTTGGTGACTTGGCACTGCCCCAACCAAGGCCCAATTGAGGACGTACTTGTTCTTGAATGATCCGTGAAAGTGGCGAAGTAAAACAGCAATATGACTGCCGTTTTTCAACACAGGCACCTAAGAACTTAGACTTGCAGTAAGAGCCTACATAGTGGCAACTCTTCAATACCCGCTTGGCGTTCATTTCAAACTCGCTCTGCTCACATTTCCAGATAAGCTGAATGAGGATCATAGTGACTGAATAAATCATGTAGGCCGTCATAACCGTACTCAGAACCGCGCCCGCAGCGCCCCCCAGGGCAAAGTTACCACCCGAAACGACACCATCGGCTCCAACCGCACCACCAACGTTACTAAACAGTGCCGATTGCGCCCCCGAACCAAACGTAGAGCCTACCCACTCAGCCGTTTTGTTGGTCAACACCTGCATAAAGCCAGTCGCAGCTTGCTCCGCTCCCGCGCCAGCAGCCGTTGATGGCCCAGCCCCCATGAGAGAGTCCCATGCAGACACAAAAGGCTCTTTAACCGCACTCCAGGTACTGGTGATTGGTTCCCTGAGCGTATTCCACGAACCATAGATTGCCGAAGACGGATTCATGGCCATGACTGCCGTATCAAGCTTGTTAACCGCCACTATCATCGTGATGTAATCCGATAACGACACGCCACTTGGCTTTTCACAGCAATCCACTATGCCACCAACGGCTTTTTTGCACTGGCCAGCATTACCTTTAAAGACCGTACACTCGACGTTATCTTGGCCATCAGCTCCCGTACATGACATATCATTGGTCATAAACTGCGCCGCATTAAGCATCGCTGCGGCTTCTGCAAAGTTAGCCTGCTTGATTGACTCTGGCTCTAAACAATCTGTGCCCATACAGCGAACTGGCCCCTCACAGTTGTATTGAGTTTCCATTCGTGCATTTTGCACTTCAACGCTTTGTCCGCAGTCATACACCAAACTTTGGATATAGCAGAAGCCTTCATGACCAGCCCCGCCTTCAGTGCATTCGGTTCTGACGTACTGGCAGGCCAGGTTTTGCTCCAGCGCGGCACACGTATTGGTGGTCGTGTTTTGTCCGTTATTAACGATGGTTTGTGTATTACCTTTGGCATCTACCCAGCTATCTGAGCTGCCCATGTTGAACTCTGGATGAGCAGTCGAAGCATTGTAGGTTGCTCTTGCCCTCCAGCATGAGAGTCCCAGTCCATCAGAGCTGCCGCGACTGGTTAAATGAACAGGAGACGAAACAACCGCTGGATAAAGGCTCCCAAGATTGGCCAACTCGCCACTACCAACCGTTAACCCGTCGATTCGTTTTGTGCCCGTATCCAAACACTGCCACTGCACGGCAGTAAACTGATCCGTTTGCATCAAGCATTGGTCTATGCCCGGATCACTTGATTGATGAACAACGTCCTGTTCTAAGTACTTGCCAGAGAAGGTCAATGAAGCGCTCAGTTTCGCAGGAGCCAAACACTTCTGAACTTCTCGGCTGCAAGTATCGAAATCGACTTTGTTCCAGCCGGATTCACATCTGGAACGAGTAACTTCCTGAGGTTCATGCCACGAAATAATCGACCCATTGGCGACTTTACACAATGAACCAACCAAGGTTCCTTTTGGACACGTCATTTCAGGGTATTTAATGGACGGTTTCGTCTCAGTCACCGTTTCCTTATTGCCCGTCAGTGAGAGTGTCGTTTTCCAACCATTTGCCTTGGATGGCGACTCGGTAATTTTTATCTCAGTATTTTGATTATCAAAAATTCTCAGTATCGAGTTCCCAGTTTGCATAGTACTGCTGTGCTGTGGAACAAAGCTGAGCGTTTCAGAGCTAAAGCAACCACGCTCAATAGACCAGCTTTGTTGATGAGTTTCAGCGGATACACGTCGTTCTAACTGACACTCAGTAAGCGTGCTGATCTTCTCGCACACCTGGTAATCCGGTACATGCTTGGTTTCAGTAAATGGCGTAATCGTCTGAGTAGGCTCACAGGCCTCAAAACTACTTGGCATAAGGTTAGATACCACACACTTTGGATCGCTGGTTTGCAATCCACAGTCATAGGTATCGGTAAAACGAATGCATTCACCTTTATCATTGGTCTCGGCACATTCTGACGACATGAATCCACAGGAAGGATTCGCTTCAAGCACTTGGCAGGCCTGATTTTCAATCCCCTTATAGCTTTCATCATCCACACTGACTTGTACACGCCGACACAAAGGCGATATGCCAGCCACAGGGCTAGGGGCAAAGTAGGATTCACAAACTGAAACACCATTGACCACCGTACATCCGTTGGTTGAAGAAGGCTGATCCGTGCATTGAATGCTGTAGTCTGAAAACTTCGTCGGGATATCCGCTGCTTGTTCGATACAGGATTGTGGCGACCAACTATCATTCATCACCACCTTGGTTGGATCAAAGCGCACCTTGATACGTGCATACCCCTCACCACTACCCGTTACCGATACGCGAATTTTTACCGGCACTTCTAAACCGGGCTCTACCGCTTTTAGCTTGGCAGTCAGATCGGTATTTGGATTGCGCTCCCAACTGGTACTGAGCTCGCAGCGACCTGCCGTTTCTGGTGGAAAGTTATTGTTCGGCCCAGACCAGACTTTCTGATCGCCAAGCCACACTTGCATGTAGTCATCCCATTTGGCGTACTCAAGAACGGCTGAGGTAATCGCATCGGGATTCACGACTTTGAGTGTGATGGCCTGTTCAAATACTTTACAACGGCCACTCCAGTAGTTGTCGCCAATACGTCCAATCCAAACTTCAAGGCATCCCTCACCACAAGAGCGAAGATTCATCGGTCCTGAAACATGCTCAATGATGCCTGCCGTGTAATCGTGAGTGATAGTGCAGCTGTTAACCGCTGTATTAAGCCTGTCACATTGTTGGTAATTTGGGCTGCCTTCACCTTGAGACTCACAGCCTGGGAAGCTTTGCGTTAATAGATTGGGGTCAGTTTGAACTGCATCAGTTAATGCCCAAAGCGGATCATTGACCATATCTGGCCGAGACCTATCTTTGATTTGCTGTAGCGAGCGAAACGCCTCACCCGTAGCGCCACTTTCGGATGCCATGCTCTCTTGGCGCTGCGTCCCCAATTGATTCATGCTGGCATCAGAGCCATAAACGCCCGTTAAGACATCCAATGAGCCTTGATCCATACCAGGGAAAAGCTCTTGCAAGTTAATCGTCTCATTACCACTGCCAGTCGGCACCGATAATGTATTGCCATTGAGTGCGGGCATCGTCCAGTTTTGCAGCAATTGCTTACCTTCTTGTTGTCCGCTTAGGCCGGATTGGCGCTGCACATCAGCGGCCACACCATGTAAGGGCAAGCACGCCATAGTGATTGATAAAATACCCGCTAACACTCGGGTAAAAAGTGTTGGTTTCATAGTTAACCTCCCGAGTTACAGCAGTCTTGCCAGCGCCACAAAATGTAGAGCGCATCTTCACCGGCACCGGGGATTGTTCGCCACTCTCCCCATTTCATGGTGCTTTCACCGATGACATGCGCACTTTCAGTTTCTGGTACAGGGAAGAACATACTCATCTTGTATTGGGATTTCGGCAGCATGGGTTCGATAACAGGTCGGCATAGCGCACTGTTCCCCATTGTTCGCCTTGCAAGACCACGCCTGTGTTGAGCCGCGATTGCTCGCGCTGCTAAATGGCTGGTGTTTTCTGCTATTGAGCCAAAGGCTAAGGTGTGGCCAGATAACGGGTAGAGATGGCCCCAACTGCCAGCACACCAAAACAACTGGTCGATGGGTTTACCAAGCGTTGATGAAGCAGCGTCAGCGGTACAAGCCGAAATAGCCAATGGATTGGCAACGGCAGCCGCTTCAGGCTGAGTAAAAAAGGCCAGTTCATCGTTCAGCCATGTTGGGTCCAATTCGGACAAATACATCAAGTCAAAGTCCATGTAACCATCGGCATTGCAATTGCCATCCATGAACAAATCGAGCATGACCAAAAGCGGAAAGGCGTAATAATGGTAATGGTAGAAAGCGAGATCACCGGTGTCATATTCACCCTCGCCATGACCACCTTGCAGTCGNCTATCACCTAACGGTAAACGAATCCCTCCCAGGGAAGGCGANCAACCNGGCGTTCTGACCAGTTCAATCAAACGCGCTGGCTCCCACATGCTGGTAACAATACCTGGCCTTGGCACNCCTAAGTTNTCTTCACATAAGCAAAATGACTTGTTTGATGCGCCGCTTGGGACANTNCCAGAGCCAAGAGGAAGACCNGCAACNCNGATAGGAAAAATGCATGACCAGCAAACATCCGTCAGCAACTTACCNGACAATAAACCCGCGTCTGGGCAGGTCAGTTCGGCTTTNGCAGNAATAGATGCGCCNAGGACAAACATGACAACGAGAGTCCGCAACAGACGATACGTATTATTGAGCTTTTTCATGAACAAGCTCCTTTGCTGGAATTTCTTCTATTTCAAACGCGAGCCCCTTTGCTTGAACAAACGATGGGGTGACTTGCAGATCAAAGCGCTGCTTTAGCGAGNCATTGAGAAGGTAAACCGGACTNTCCAATGTCTTTTCGAGCGCATTGAGGCNATTCCANCCTTGNGNACGGTCGAGCTGCGTGGTGATAAGCGTAATGCGGCGCAGTGTCCTATCTTGCGTCTCAAGCCAATGCGCNACTGCGTCCACTTCTTCAGCGTTCGACGCATTAAACACCACAAGCTGCTGAGTNAACGGCAAGGCTTTTAGCGGGTTAATACGCGTTCCTGCTGGGATCAATGTTCGGCCATTGGCATCCAATAGTGGCCGCTNCATGACGATGGTTGGATCAACCATTCTTATCCGATACTGCGTGGCTTTGGGTAANTCAGTNAANGTTTGGCGAGACCAGAAACGCTCAATGGCTTTTTTCTTTAANGCGCCCANGTCAATCGACTGTAAACGCTGCATCGCTACTTGCANCAAATCCGGTTCTAAAATNGAANGAATAGGACCGCGTTGACCCAATGAACCGGTATTGCCTGTTTCAATTTGACGCTGCAACCAGTCNTTGCTGTAAACCCCTAGTGCACTTGCAGTCACCTTGTCATCTTNTATGCGGAAAATGGCAGGCACGCTAGTCACCCGCCAGTGCACAAAGGCTTTCGGATCGATTCGAACCTGAGGAACAGGATCAAGCCCCGTCATCAGNGTATGCCAATCACGGATAGCCGCCCCCAAGGTCTTTCCTTCAGGAATTCCCCGAAACAACACAATAGCGCCGGTAGCACTGGCCTCTTTAAATAGCTGCTTCAGTGANGAATCNCCCAGTGAAGACGACGCAAANATCAACCATTCATCGTTGTGTTTGNGCGACNNAGGTTGTTCAATCGGTGNAAAAGGCTCNATAAATTCAGATGAACCATCCACAGCACTTTGTAAAATGCTGCGGCTCATTTCGACGATCTTTTTGTCNTCNTCAGACAACGGANAAGGCTCTTGTGCCCAGGACACTTGAACCCAAGCCAATGGNGCAACCAACAAAAATAAGAGNCATAGTCTTNNCATCNTCNACCTCCTACCAAAGCGGCCAAGCGCGACCGACAATCTGCTCGCGCTTAACGGCNTTCCAATAGCGGGAGTCNAAACTCGTTGCNGCCTCACCGGAAAACCAATANTCGTTTTCTTGCAGCGTCAATGAGCGGCTAAATTNTGNTTCNGCCACACCAAGACGCTGGGCTAATGCCATGCCGGTAGAGACTTCAGCACCNTTCACCAGCACATGCTCAGGCGTCACNTTGACTTCATCCCCNGGCATCCCTGTTAGGCGTTTCAGCATCCGAGTACCGTCGTTATATAACGGAGCNAGTCCTTTTGAGTGGAAGGCATACAAACCATCCTTAACGGGCTCTTTATTCCATAGGTCAATCAGATACACCGTGGTATCAGGCAGGCAGCGCTCTTGCTGGGTATCAATACCTATTCGGTAGCGCATCATGGCGTAGGTGCCTACCAAGGCCATGATTAACGCAAGAANNGNCANCCGGATGAGGTANGGCCGCCAAGGCATTCTTTTACGGAGNATCTGCATGAGACACCTCCTTTGAGCCTACTGGCACNAANANNGAATCATCAGCNCCNACCACCGCTTGGGCATCCAGCACGATAAAACCGGCTGCTTTTAACTTTTCAATTTGCTGATTGGTCTGAAGCAACCTGGATTCGATGTCTTGTTCGCTNGCATTGGGGCCCAGTGACAACACNGCCTCCCCAAAATCNACGACTGCAATGGGCGTACTTAACGCCAACTGGCTGTGGATGGGTTCGAGTGTTTTCATTAAGAGCCAGCTGGTCATTAAACCGCTNCCNGCAATAGACAAAGTAATAGANGCCATAAATGGCCAAAGCGTGGTCTTATTCATAGCCTCGCTCCTTNAACAACTGNGANATGGCATCAGCAACAGAAAGGCCTTTGCGCGTTAACTGNTTAATCGCGTTTACATCTTCTGCACGGGACGAGTACAACAGCTTGTGAAACGGATCGACNATGAGGCGGCCAATCCCGGTGCCCATNTCGGTAATAAAGAAAATNTCGGAATAGACACCCGTGACGGTATGAACCGTTTTCAGGTATTCATANCCGCCTTCACCTANTGGCAANCGNCCTTCTTTTTTGAGCGCGTTGATGGTTTCNGCTTTTTGGCCAAGCANGTACATATTGGCCGAGTTTTCAGCGATGGCTTTACCTGTNGGGCTGTCATACAAATCGTTGACCGACTGCGTTACCGTTACAGCACTGCCGCCATATTTTCGAAATCGACGGTAACCCGTCTCGATGAACTTACCGACATCACCTTGAGTCAGCAGATCCCAGGCTTCGTCAATGAACACAATCTTGCGACGATCCCGCTCACCTAAGTACATCTCCTGTTGGATTTGGTAGATAAGCTGAAGCAACACCACTTGTTGTAGATGCTTACGCCCCTTGAGTTCTTCTAACTCCAAAACGGTGAAACGGTTTTTGAAGCGAATATTGTTGTGGCCATTAAAGAAGCGGCCATATTCGCCCTGTGTCGTAAACGGATAGAGCTGCTCACCCACGTCTTGCACTCGTCGGTCTTCATGATTTTTTAAAGCCTCTGCCACATCATCAACCAACATCGCACGACCTTTTTTCTCCCACAGTTCACGGGTCTGACGTTTTAGGTTGGCCATCTGAAAATCGGTTAATGACTGCGTAGGTGCGGCCATTGCGGCCAATAACCCAACCAGTACATCCGCTTCTTCGTCATAGTCCTCAACGATTTCAAACGGGTTTAAGCAAATGCCACTGTCCCGCCCGAACTGTAAGAACTCTCCGTCATAAACTTCACACAGCTTTTCATAAGAGCGGCCAACATCAATCACCCAGCATTGCCCGCCTTCAGATAAGTAGGAGGAGATGATTTCGTTCACCAGGAAAGACTTGCCCGACCCCGATTGCGCCGCGATGCAACAGTTGTAATTACTGCCCGAGTCATAAATGGACACACTCATGATCTGACCATTACGGGAAACAAAGTTAATCACCGGCGTGCCAGTGCCTTTCCAATCCGCAAACAAAGGCAACAGAGGGATGACATGCCGTGTCGCCATGGTCTTGAATCGAAACAAGTCGTTCATCGCCTGGCGGTCAGCACCAAATGGCAAGGCATTCAGGAAAATGGGCAAACAGAAGTACTTGTCTTCCATCAGCTCAAATCCGAGCTCTTTGAAATAGGTTCGAGCATTTGAAACAGAGCTGATGGACGCCTCTTCCGTCGGGGAAAACAGCGTTAAGGTCATATTTGCCCGAATAGGACGATCACCTTCTTGCAAAGCTTCAAAAAGAACATCAAACCCCTTTTTCTTGGCTGCAAGCACCGGCACAAACTTGAGCATCGGGCCATAGGCCTGATTGACCGCCCATTGACGCTTCGTCTCTAAACGAGATCGCATCGCCTCAGCTGAGGGAAAGTGAATGGTGACATTTAGCAAAAAGCTGCCGCGTAAACCGCGACTGCCCGTCATCATATCGCCCGCAAAACTTGCGGCATGACCAAACCAGATCCGCTCAGGCAAGCGCTTAAACGATAAGGTTTTAACTCGGTAATCACCCAGCATCAGACCTTGGCTATCCACCTTGATAGCTCGGTCATAATCCAACACTTGCTCTCGAAGTGGTTTATCTGCCTCACTGCGGATTGGTGATGGATTGCGCCAGGAAGCATCTTTTCCCCAGTTAAGCTGAGCACTTAATGCCGCGAGCCAATTTCGGTCAGTCATCTCAGTGACGCGAAAACCAACCGTTGCCAGCGCTTGCGAGAAAGAAGCCCGAAGCGCGGATGCTCGACTCAACTCACGCTCCGTCGGAATAGGACTTTCCAAAGGCAATTTGCAGGTGACGATCAGTTGAAAGTTGCGAACCTGAGTCTGGGTCGATTCCTCTATCGGTTGAACCGTGCCCCCATCGAGAAAATCCGCACGTTTGCGTATCGACGCCCTGAGTAATGGATCGGATTGACGATGCCGTAAGCCCATCATGCGCTGAAGGTCGGTTTGAATATCAGGCGAGGCGTACAGGCCAAATTGCAGCAAAGTGTCTTTTGGCCAGTCGTTGTTGAGAAGAACATTAACCCTGTCTGCAACAGACTCATCACCACCCGGCAATGGGTCACATAGAAAACCAAAGCCAACACTCTGGTCTTCCATGAAAAACAGTTGCTCATCGTCTGAATAGGCCAATACTGGCAATAGCTCAGAAGCGCGTTGCCCTGAATACAGAGAGGCTTTCATTAACGCCCCTCCAACCAAGCAGAAAGATCATAAGGACGGCCTCGGCTGATGCGACCATCATTGGCGACGATGAAAGGCACACCTTGAATTCCCAGAATTTGAGCGGTCACCAAGGTACGCTGCATTGGCTCTAAGTTGCAGGCATCATCCTGCTCTAGGTTACCAATCCGGCCATTGAGCAATGCATCGGTGGCCGCTTTCTTGTCACGCGCACAGCCAAGCTGGCGAACCTGACGCTCTGAATCAGGACCAAGCACTGGCACAGGGAGAATTTGGAAGCTGTATTCTTTGGTTAGCGGTAGGGCTTGTTTCAAAAGCTCATGGCAATGCGGACACCGGGGATCAACAAAGACCACCACTTTCTTTTTGCCTTCACCCAGCGTCAGTGGATTCAAATCATCCATTTTTAAGCCAAGACGACTTAAGTCCAGCGTGTTACCCGCTTCACGAATTTCTTCAAGGCTGGTAAGCGGCTTTTTCGACCAGGCATCATAGAGCGTGCCATCAATGACGAACCGGCCACTGTCTGACATGAAAACAATACGGCCATTGCTTTCGACCGCTTTCATACCCGTGACCGGCAAAGAAACCATGCCGTCAATTTTGCCAACGGGCGACACTTCAGACACAGGTTCAGCTTGAACCAATGGAGACAGCGCAAGCGCCAGAATAATTGGAGATAGTTTTCGCATGAGGAGTCCTCGTTAATGTAAATCGAGGCTCCAGTCTATGCAGTTGTCCTATGTGGACTCGGTTAGATAGATTGAAGAATTGGGTGCCTTGCTAGGCATCCTATTCTCCCGTTGACCTAGAAAAATTGAAAAATCAGAAAATATCAGTGAATATCACCAATTATCATCAAATCATCAGTCGCGTGATTTTTTGCCCTTGATAGCATGTGCCTTGTACTTTTACATAAACAAGGAGACAAAAATGTCTAAGCAAAACAATCACAACTCAGATATGACAAACGCCAATAAGGGTACGTCTGGTACTAACAAGACTTACTCACAAAACCAAGGAAATCGAGGGTGGCAGATGAACCCTCAAAATCCGCAGAATGGCGGTAAGAAAAAATAAGTTGTGAAGGGGGCTTAATGCTCCCTTTCCTTTAAGGGACTACATGGACAAGAGCAAAAACAGTAAGAAAAAACCGTTCAAATGGACAAGAGAACTTATTCGGCTTGCACTGAACGACGGGTGGACGCAACAAGAGATTGCCGAAAAATGCAGAACACAGCAATCCATCGTAAGTGCTTGGAACAAAGGTTCGAAACAAGGCACGGAACAACAACTGCTGCCTTTGCTCAATATCTATGGCAACAAAATTCGTCGAAACAGTTTTAAAGTTTATTGGTCATTAAACACTGAAACTATGGAGAAAACCTTTTACCGTGTTGAAGGGAAGGTAATTCTTAGCCAAGCATTTTATGATCCGCGAAGAGACCAACGAGGCAAACTGGTCAAAAAAGTTCCAGAGCTAAAACTCGTGGTACACCATCAAGGGGCCGATCAGTTTCGCGTCGTCAGTCAAAGTCGATTGACTTTCAGGCATACGAATGAAGAACTTGATCATAGCGTAGAGGATGCTGTTTGGAATTCGCATGTGCTCGAACCTTTAACTACGACGCAGCTAATCGATTTCATTGATCACTATTCCAATGAAAAGTTAAGCAGATACCCAAGTGATGCTAATACGTTGCCGTTCTTAATCAGACAATCTCTTTTAAACCATGGATTCCCAGTGTCGGGTATTGTTGAATATCCTGCCGTTTGGTAGTGTGTAAATCCAACCCAAAAGGAACGAGCGCCTAAAGCTCAAAATATCAGGCTAGTAGCCTGTTTGAATGTGCTCCCTCAAGGAAAGCCCCGCTAACTGCCTTTTGCAGTGGCGGCGCTAGCATTCTTTTCGGTATTCATGGCCGCTGCTTGAAATCAAGCTAAGTGAATGGGAAACCTATTAACTGAAACGCCGTCATGATAAACGGGTACGGGGTGGGATGACGCCCAAGCCGTCAGATATCTGGCCGCTTTGGGCGTTTTTTATTGTTATCAGATGCCCAGTAAGACGGCGCTGATTGCTGGAACTGTTGTGCCAATGACTTCTTGAGTGCTGGCAACGACAGGTAAAAAGTTGCAGACATAACACTTTTATCGCCTACAAGCGATGACAGAAGCGCCGTTGCTAGCCAACCGGTTTAGCTGAGCCCGTTTTTTTACACCTATGTGGACTCGGTTAGATAGATTGAAGAAATCGCATCTAACTAGGGGGGCTTATAGCTCGTTGAGGTTTGTTATAAACGAATTACTCGGCGTTTGCGTTAGCAAGCCAATCATCAAGCACTTGCTTCAATTTATCTAATTGCTCTTGGTGTTTTGCTTGATTCTTTGCCAATTTGTTAATGTTCTGCAATTTCCAACGAATCGCTGGCAAGTCTGCTGCATTAGGATAGTCAAACAATGCCCAGTCAGGTTGCCCTCTTTTGAATGACATAAGGAAAGCATGCTCCCTTTCTGTGAAATGTTTTTGCAGTTCAATTAACATCATGGGCCTAACAGAGGCTAAGTCTTCGCATTCAACTTTTTCAAAAGTCATTCCGTCAAATTCTGCCTGAAATTTCTCATTCAGAGGCTGCCAGTTTGGCGACATGACTTCATTAATAGGCCGAGGGTGACTTAATGTATAGGTTAAAAAACCCACCAAAATCTCTCTCGAAATCCCTTCACTACCAAGTAACATACGCACATCAAATAAGTCGCGAGGATGTTGGCGATCCATTGCAGCACACAATTTCCCACCATACAGATCGGGAAGACTGACTACCTGAATCTCAGCATAACCAAACTCGTCTTCAACAGACTCTTGAACTGGCATTATTTCTGCACTATGCAATGTACCTCTGGCGACGGGCGACACTTCAATTTTGATCGTCGCAACCGGACTTGATACAACTATTCTCAGTTCATCAGCTTTATTATCCTGAAATGCCGCTCTGATATCTGGTTGAGTATTGATTCTGTCTGTAATGCGCTGCAATGCAGCCCTGACATTAATCAAAGCCTCATCTCTTGGTTCAAGTGGAAGATAAGCAAGATCAATATCTACAGATAACCGAGGAAAATCTCTCACAAATAAATTAATGGCGGTGCCACCTTTAAGTGCAAAAACCGTCTCTGTGGCTACCACAGGCAGCATTCTTATGAGCAAAGAAACCTGTTTGTAGTATGGGCTATCTTTATCCATTATGTTGTTCACCTTTTTTGACGCTTAATATCTCTGGCACTGTGATTTGATATCGCTCATCAAAACGTCCATTTTCGACAACCTGCCGCTTTCCTGCACCCAATTTAATTCTTGTTTCATCTATGCGATTGACCCACTGGTGATCGTAGTATCGACCCAGAAATAGAAATATTCGGTTTGCCTGAACAGAGCTGCTTCGCTCAAGAATATCTTGTACTTTTCTAGGGCTAAGATTGACTAAACCCTGAAATAATTCTGCGACATGCTCAAATGAAATCAGCTTCCCAATCCCGTCTACCACTTCATAGGCAGCAAGTTCTGCACAGCTGACAGTGAGTTCTTTCTCTTTAACCGTGATCCTTTTCAAATCTTTCTCGGGACTCAGTTCAAGCTTATGGTTTCCACAGTAAAACCAATTCTGATAAGGGAATTCACGAAACCATTTCGGTAAGGACGACTTGTTTTTAACGCAAATCCAAACTTGCTCTTTGTTCAGCTGTAAATAGTGACTCAGTCCTTGGTGAGTTAAGCTGCTCAATCCAGACAAATGAACTGAAACGCCCAATTGCACATCCAATGCTTGAATGGCATCAACCCAAGTTGGCTTTATATCGCCCTGCGCATTTGGACGATAGTACACACCAGAACTAAGCTTCTTCAGCCAGCCATTCTGAGCGTACTTTTGAGCCAGGGAGTAGCTCACGCCGTTTTCAGTCAGCCATTGCTGAAGTACTAGCGCACCAGGAGAAGTATGAGCAACAAGCCAGTTTATTTTAGATGACATTTTAACACCCAAAGTATGAATATCACGAACAGTATAAACCATATAGTTTATTACGATAGGAATTTTAACACCTTAGGTGTTAATATACCAAATAATGTAAACCAAGTTCGTTAATGTGGCGTCGCTGAAATGAAAAGGTCTACACAACATCACCAATAACCCGATGTTGTGTAGACCTAAGTTTGATTGCCTTAAGTGAACTGCCTAATATGGCTCACATTCAGGTGCCCAGTAAGACGGCGCTGATTGCTGGAACTGTTGTGCCAATGACTTCTTGAGTGCTGGCAACAACAGGTAAAGTTGCAGACATAACACTTTCAACGACTGTTGGCGTATTGTAGAGACCCATACCGCCACCAATGCCCAAGGCAAAAGCCATCAAGCTTTGGCGAGCGATACCGCCCACAATACCCACCAGAACCATGGCTCCCGCTACGATCCGTCCCAAAGTACCTTGGGTCCAATCTTTTAGGGTATCCCACACATCAGTGAAAGCATCACCACCGGTGCCCGCAAATGAGGGCTCCGAAATCATTAACGCCATCAAACCAAGCGCACCAATGGTCATTAGGCGCTGAGTTTGAATGGTGCGAACTGCATTTGTCATTCGTTAGTTTCTCCGTAGATACTCAAGTTATCGCGCTTACCATCAGCTCCCGCTGAGGTTGAATCGCTCTGAGTCTGAAGTGGACGTAGCACAGGCGAAACCGTTCGAGGTGCTGACACCCCAATATCCCACCGGCGCGGTTCAATTTCGGTAAACACGTAGCTGGATAAATTCAGATCTCCACGGTCATCCTCCCAAGGCGCAATCCAAATTCGCATCACCCTTGAAGGAATGCGAATAGGTGCAGATTGCTGCGTCTCAGGTAATGCTGGATGGCTCAGCAGTCCTGTCTCTAAATCAGATTGTGAATACCCAGAGGGAGAACCAATTCGAGTCGCCACAGCATCAATCGTCTTGGGTGCAGCGCCATTACTGGTAAGCTCATAGACTTCACGAGCGGATAAACAGCGCACACCGTCAGGCATACCTGGGCATCCATATTCACTACTCCCAAGACCCAATGAACTACAGCCAGACAATAAGGTTGAGCCGACTGCCAATAAAAGTAATCCAGCTTTAGACCACTGTTTTGACTGGTGCTTTAGGTTGTTCTGCATTGATGTCGTCATGGTTAACTCTCCTCTGGATACACATCTTATTGTCTGAAGCGGACTTCGATCGGTTAGCAACATGCAGGATTTTTTCATCTTCTTGCACCTACCCCTTGTGAAGTGGCCAATGACAACGAGGCCCCACGAGTGACTATGACTTCAATTTTCCTTGCAGCGTCTACCTCTATGACTGGGAACATATTTTCAGCCATGTCCAAATAGAACTTGGCCAC
The DNA here is from genome assembly GCA_002700365.1 of Kordiimonas sp. Lineage (GTDB taxonomy): Bacteria > Pseudomonadota > Alphaproteobacteria > Sphingomonadales > Emcibacteraceae. The sequence continues at coordinate 684,059 of PADB01000012.1, forward strand.
TCGATCCAATGCTTTACCTGTGCCTTTAATCGCAGCGCCTTGTAATGCTTCTTGGCTCATGACTTGCTGGTACAGCTGAGTATCACCGGCATTACCCGTCTGAATCGTNGGNACAGGATTNACATCAAATGCGCCAGCCAAGCCCTGAAGGAATCCGGCCATCATCGANTTGGCCACCAGCTGGCCTTGTTTCGACACNAATCGGCCACGAATNCCGGCTTTGCCGTCTTCACCNACNGCATAAGAATCCAGTCGNGTTTCAATGACGCCACCNTCTTCTCTCACACATGAAATGGTCTCGCCTCGCAAATANGCACGCTCAGAGCTCAAATCACCGTAACCTGCGGCGATCAAGAAACACTCTTTGATATCCGCTCTAAATCGGTTGGGTAAAATGGCTTCCTTTTGAATCCTCAGCAATGCAGGAAAAGGNTCGCGTCTTGCGGACTCGTGAGTAGGTGCATCCAAACCNGTGATCAAAGTACCTGAGATGATGCTGCCCGCCGGTANATACAAAGGCGGCGCTTCTTGCNCAACAACCTCTGGTTCAGCAACCACTTCAGGCTCAATCATACGAATCGTGATTGGCGGCAATGGAACATCNCGTGCTCGTGNACCTTGGCCANTGGCTGGCTGCNGATAGAGCGGATCNGGCAGCGGCGCATTGGCAAAATAGTCGTCTGGGTTAGACGGCAGTGGCTTTTCGTCTTTAGGCAATTCCATGGCAGATAAAGGCACTTCAAAACGGCTATTTGTGCCTTCAACTGCTGCATCACCTCCNGCGCGAACATCATNAAGTTCCGCTCNAAGGCGNNCCANCTCCGCATTGACCTCACTTGGTATAGAAGGCGAACCTGGGCTTAGCCGTCCTGAATCGACGTCACGACGCAAGCGCTCAACTTCACGNCGTAACTGTTCATTGCGCTCACTGAGTAGTTTTACGTTNGCAGCCAAACTATCGACNCCAACATCACGAGTATTGGTATCCGTAAGAATGTGCCGGATCGTTTCCTGNCGGTTCCGACTGTTCGCGCCATCNTCAGGATTAGGTGAAAACACCATNACCATAAGNATGAGACCACCAGCAATACCNGCAACCGATAGNCCCCGCTTCATGTTCGGGCTCANTTGNTCCCATTGTGCTTTCATNGTTATTCACCTCCNACAAGAAGCGAAGGTCGCTGACTTTCCACCGCTTCTTCACGATGATTGCGAACAACCACATACAACTCAGTCTTTTCNCCCGGCAACAAGATATTGCGAGGCCAGTAGGCGCTTGCCACTATANCTGGTNCATNNCANGCTATNTCACTGGCTTCTATCGGCTCATCGGCAAAGCTTTCAACCAGTCCTACATAGACGGTGAAGTAATGTCCCGTCACAATTTGCCCCTGNTTAAAACCAAACTTTAAGCCNGGCTGAAAACATTTCGGGCTTGTGTCAGTTTGGCCAGCNAAACGGATGTCATAGCCTTGTGGTANNTCATTTAGTGCAAGNCGTCTGAGTAAATCACGTANGCTATCGACGTATGGCTGAGCCGTTTCCCAAGTGGCGGCTTTTCGGTTCACGACGCCCTTAATAGGCCACTGCTGACCATCAATAGCTAAGGTGATTTCACGCGGTGGAATACNACGAGGNACTAAGGTGACAGATAANGCNGGCGCTTCCTGACCAGGCGGAGTGATGTAAAGTGAAACCGGTGATTCTTTGTCCGTGGCNACATATACAACATTCCCCTTGATTTGCGTCTGAGCATCACTGGTTGTTCTCACCTGAGGCGATTCAAACGGCGTCACAATCCGATTCAGATGNCCAAGTGCTACAGGGATCAGTTCATTAACCCCCGGTGTCATCAGTAGCNTTGTTGGCNNATCCGNTGNANCCGNATTGNTTTGANNCGGTGGATTTGCAGTAGCAGACTGCTTCATCACACTGGCTGGNACAATCGGCAATTCCACGTCTGCATANGANGCTTGAGATAACAGGACGCCACTCAAGCTCATTGCGATTAAGCTTGGTNTCATCCATCGACTAATTTTGGTTCGCATCATTCACCCTCCGGTTTTGCTCTTGGGTCAACTTTTCACGAACGCGCTTCGTTCTAGCTTGCCCCTCATANGTATCCATCCANCTNAGNTTTGGACGGTATTGCTCAATATCGATGTCAAACTCATAGGTGCGAGTTTGGCGCTGNTCATCTCCAGATGGNCCAGANACCAAGGAATAACCGGTCACAAAGACATGGCCGGTTTCATACTCATANTCCACTTGTCTGGGTTGGAATTTGAGCGTGACNCGGTCTTCNCGGATTTGTCTTGCCTGAATCTCCAGTGCATCGACCACTTGCTGGTACACCGCTGGAGAAAGTAGCGGCTCAATNGCAACCCGGATNAAAGACACATTACCNGGCGTCACGTTGCCCATAAGCTCAGCCAGGTAGAGNCCCCAGGATTCNANGTAAGGNTGAGTNGCNTGGTTTCGTGACACTTCAGCCGTTTCAGACAAGGTTGGNGGTTGAATGGCTACCACGGTATTGCGAGAAAATGCCGCTACCGCAAGCAGCAAATTAGATAGCACCAGCACTGCAATCAGGAACCGNTGCCATCGGTTCTCTAATTGCGTGCCTTGCCATGATTTTAAAAACACGTCGAACTTCACGGCAGATAGCTCCTGATAAATGGGTTAGGGATCGTCTTGGCTTTGGTTGGCAACAGTCCNNCCCAGTAGATGGCGTGAAGAATAAAACCATCNGGGCGNCCATCACGAAAACGCCGATAGAGCTTGGTTGTNACCAACCCCAACAGGCATAAAACCAAGGCATTACCGGTAAAAATGCCGATCACTAGCCCCAACAGAATGGGAGCCATCTCATCGGCACTCCAAAGCAGGAAGTGCGGCGGGTCATCGATATAGGANGGAATANTNACAGGTTCCATAGTCACTCCTCGTTGTTTGAATTGAGAAGTGAAGNATGCCCCGAAATAACTCAGGGCTGTGGTCAGGTAGATATCGAATTCTTGAAGGTTTTGAACTANCGAGCGCTAGTTNATCTGTTTTAGGGAGGTGGTTGTCTTAGAAATTGATATTTCTGACATTTGACTTATTGATTTGCTTAGTCAAATCGTAACTGGTTAACTGAGCAACTATCTGCTCTGAAACACCTAAATCGTTTGCAATATCAAAAATCGAAATACCCAAATGCTCGTTAAGCTGATCTATTGCAGCTGATAAAAGCTCTGGCTGTTCCATTGGTATTTGATCATCTAAGTCTTCTGTTTTCGATTGACCAGATTTATTCAAATAAACATTGGCGGTTCTGTACTGTTGCGACGAAATTAACCCAAGATAATTAGCCCGATAAATTATTGCTCTCGCACTAACACGCCATCTAAGTTTCAATGCAAAGATTTTCTCCCACCTGATTCGAACAGGTCCCACACATTGAGGAAACTCTTTCAGAAAAGCCTTACGTGGAAAAAGAAACGCACTTGCAAAAGCATCAGCTTCTCTCTCTGTTTTAGCACACCCAGTTTCTACACCTTGATGCAAAACCAAATGGCCACATTCATGCGCCAAATCAAAGCGCATTCTACAGCAGCTTTCCTTCGCATTATTTCTTACTATGATGGGTCTTTTTCGATTCATTGATAACGCATCAACTTTATCTGAAACACCATCAAAGCAAGTGATTACAGCGCCATTATTCTCCAGTACTCTTACCATGTTTGTAACTGGTGCATCCAAACCCAGACCCCAGTTAATACGACATTGCTCCGCTGCTCTTTCGATAGCCTCAGCATTCAGATCTGATTCTTCAAAATCAATAAAATTGGCAACAGGCAACTCAAGATGATCTTCAATAATCTCAACTAATAGTTCAAAAATGGTGCCGAGAGCCAATACTCGATTTGCAAGTCCAACTGGTGTTGTTTTGCGCTTGCGAAAGTGGCATTGCTCATACTTAACATCATTTTGTGGTTTCTTAAAAAAGAAATCACTTTTCACTTTTAATACTTCAGCCAATGCCAAAAGCAGGTCTTCAGCAGGCGGTTTAACACCTGCTTCAAGCTGATGTATAAACTGACGACTGACCGCAACTAACTCACCAAGTTCTTGTTGAGTAATTCCGGCCGTCAATCTCGCCAGTCTTAGTTTTTCACCAAAAAATTCGTTATTCATGATTTACTGCATTTTTCGACTTTTTCTTAATTTTGATTTTAGAAACAGCCGATTCAAGTTCAACACCATGAGAAACATTCTCATCAGTATCTGTTATTAACGTAACCTTAGAATTCATTGGCACTTCCCAGTTGACTACAATTTCACCAACATCGCTATAACCAACGAAAAAGGCGCGATCTACACATTTAGTTTGATCAGTGCTCAGAACAAAAAACCAAATGATCTCTGACGGACTATCTTGTGTAGAAAATAACTCCATTTGCATCATAGCTTCGTGGGAACGTATCAGTTTCCCTGATGGGAGTTTGTCAGGCTGACCTTTCCAGAAACGAACTGGAACGTCAGCGATACTAAACGTAAACCTCCCTTTCGGGGTCAGTATCTTAAGCCAATCAACTTCAAGTGACTTCCTTACTAAATGTGTACAACAACACTCGTAGGACCTTATGCCCAATGATTTGTTGGTGTCACCCAAATCTCTGTTGTGTAAATCTACAACATCTGCTCGAACATCTGCTAAAAGTTGAGCAACTTCAATCAGCTGACTTTCTTTAAAATTAGGGTTTAGTGTCATCGGTGTGTTCAAATTTGTTACCTCAGGTAGTAAAGCAATAGGATTAGATACCATGGACAATAATATGCTAATTTTAGAATTTGTCAACCTACCTACGACTTGTTAACCCGATACTAAAATGTAAACTAAATCTTCTTCTGCAAGTGGCTTAACGCCAACCCCGCCATCAATGCCAAATCGATGATCAGCGACGGTAGCACCACCGGTGGAATAGCCAGCGGGGCGAACAATCCCATAAACAGCAAAATGACGCCTGAGCCCAGGATAATCATGCTGTAGCGGTGAATGATAGGGCTCGAAAAATCAAAGGTTGTCTTCTTAATCTTCCAGGTCATCAAGCCGTCCCACAGCGCCGGTAACATGAGAATAAGCGCAAAGGGCAACCAGACCATCAGCAAAGCAAATCGAGTGAATACTTGGTACAACACATCAAAAAATGCCTGAATACGTTCATCCACCCAGACAAACCAAAAGCCTCCCATGTTCTCCAACCCTTTAGAGCGCAGTCGTTGCTCTTCCGTGGGGATTAGAAAATCTCGCACAGATTGCTCCATCTGCGTATCCACAATCCATGACTGATACCAGCCATGGCTAGTTTGACCAATCCAATAGCTTGTTTGAGCGCCCAATTGATTTTGGATCATCTGCTTCTCTTTACTAATGACCCGGCCAGTCCAATCACCGGGCACTAACACGCCAATGGCAATAATCTCCAGCATCAGCGCCAGACACAGCAGCCAAACCGACTTATGCTTGCTCATGCCAAACATCCTCTTCTACTCGCGCCAGCATGGCTGCAACGGTTGGCGTCATAATCCGGGCTTTAATCACTTGTTGAAGCCGCTTTGTCGTCGTATGGCCACTGACATAACGCACATCGATGCGTCCTTCAGCCAGATACCCCATTCGATTTGGACGATTACGAATCCAGGAGTAGAAATACACACCATCCACGGCGGCCCACTCGAAATGGTCAGGATCACGCAGGCGAATCCCCGTTAAAGCACTGGCGGCAGTCCAGGTCAGTGCCTCTATGAAATGCCAAAGGCGTACACTGTCATCATCACAACTGACTTCTTCATAACTACCCAAGCCATTGCACAGACACAAATCAAAGATGGAATGGCCATCTAACGTGAACGCATCCGTTAAGTAGTCCGCCAAGCAATACACCGAGGCCAAAGCATGAGGCCAGTCGGTTTCAAGCAGTCCTAAGGTTTCCTTGAACTGGGGGTTATGTTGCTGCCACTGAGCGAGCATTTCTTTACTGGTAAGTGTTGTCATTTTCAGACAGACAGAATGATGCATACAGACTCCTTATGCTGCCTGTGTAGAGCTGGTTAAAATAGGAATGCGGCCTTTGATCACGCGGCCACCTGAAAGCTTGGCGATGTACTCCAGGTTGGGAAGCTGGCCTAATAACTGCGGTGGAAACATATCGCCTTCTTCCTCCATCAAGCGTTCGCCATGATTGCCGGTAAACAACGCGGGGCTGTCCGAGTTGGACGACATACCTTGAGTTTGCATGATGTACTGCAACCGAGTCTTAGGCAGATTGTCGGTAATGTACTGCTGCGTTTCGGCATCCATCACCCGAAGAGCTATCAGGTTGTTGATGTTACCTAACACCTGACGGGCCTTAGCTTCGCTGCCTGTACGAGCTGAAAAATCAGCAAAGGTCTGAGTAGCAATCACACAACGCATTTTTGCGCCACGGCCTTTGTTGAGCAGTTGAATGAAGGGATCGTTGACGACTTCAGCAGCCTCATCGATGAAGATATTTACGGGACGATTTTCAACACCATAGTTATAGCGGTCACCGGCCACAGCCGTGAGATCGGATAAAAGCAACGAACCAATGGCGCTGCCAACCATGGCGTCGGTCAATGAATCCAACCCGATATAGGCCACTTGGGCATTGTTGATAATACGGCCAGAATCCGTAATTAACCGGCTGTCATTCACATCGTTTGCAATCGGTGATAGCAGTGGGCCAAGTTCACTTGAAGTGAGCATATTGAGCACCGGCATCAATGAAGCCACCATCTTGGAATAGTGGGTTCTGTCATGCTCAAACATACTCAATAGCCCTTCCAAATCGGTATTGGCGGCAACGGGCTGAATGCGTTCGTAGTAGAAAAGCAGCATCGCCATGGCCTGTTTAGCCAAGGTGTTGGCCTTTTCGGTAAAGCGCTTGATCTCCACACTAAAGTTCGGATACACCTGCTCCCCCCAAGCCGTGACGGCTTTTACTACCAAGCCTTCTGGGCCACCTTCCAAGAATCGTCTCAGTGTTTTCAGATCAGGACGCTGTGAAGTAAGCAACAAACCTTGCACGATGTTATTCAGTGCCATTTGGCCAAAAGCTTTAAATGGATCAGCACCGGTTTCAGATGGTATTAATGCCGCAATTCGGCTAGCAATTTCAGTGCCTCGGTTAAAGTTTCTCAGGGGATTAAGACGTACTGAATGCTCTGGAAAACCCGGATGAAAATACACAAAGCGCTCAGGACTACCGGCGGCAATACAGGCTCGCTGTGCATTATCCTTAAGTTCCTTGTCTCCCTTAGGGTCAATAATAATCACGGCTTCATTACGCAAAATGGCCTGGGTGATCATCGCATCAAAGCATCGGGTTTTTCCCGCACCGGTCGTGCCGACAATTAAGGTATGTCCCTCGGTGTGACCAACTGGCTGGTACACATCTTCTTCATTGGGCTCAACACCATGAATCCAGGTCGAACCCATTTGTTTGCCGTGACCTTGGTTAAGCAAGGTCTGCTTATCCCGCTTTAGGATTTCATAAGCGCGTTGAGCATGACGTTGGTCCCACTCAAAGCCATACCCTAACCACAATTCATCAGGATGTTTTGCCATCACTTTTTGCAAATGCGACAGCTCCATAAATGCCAATGGTTTGCCTTTTAGCCCCATCTGCAACTTATAAAGGCGATAAGCCTCAGGCAGGCGATACAACGCCATGCCCGAGGAAATCCCTGTCATCCACCAAAATGGCTCAGGTGGTAACTCTGTCAGCATTTCTGCGGCAATCGCCCCAGTGGCCCCAACCAGCCAACCTGCTACTGCCATGGCTTCATAGTTCGTGCGCCAGGGCATCTTGTATGCGTTTTCTTTCATTCATGCTCCGCAAAATAACCGTTTGCAATCCACTTAATTTCAAATGGATTAACGTTTAGCGTGAGCGGTAAACAGAACCGTTTCCCCCTCATCAAACTGGCATTGGTCACTGGCCGAGATCCCCCGAAGCAGCTGTCCGGCTGGAATGCCATGCTCCTTGGCGACTTGACGTAAGGTTTGAATCGTGACGCGAATACCATCGGCACTATGATCCACGTCTGGGTAATCGCCATCGGTCAGTAAGATGGGCAAATCTTTCACAAAATTAACCATCTGTTGCCGCTGTGCGTGTTTGGGGTCTGTACTTGAGTTCGCATTGGGCGCAATCGGCTTTTGCTTACGCTCCGTTCTTACGGCGGGCTCCTTTGCTTGGCCATTGGTTGTCTCAGTTCGACTCGGCCGCTGTGAAGCCTCATCGTTCTCAATTACTGACACTGATTCTGCGTCTTGATTGGATAGATCTATCAGTGCAGTAAGCCCTTTAGAAATCGATACCTTCAGCAGTAACCCTTGCTCCTGAACGCCATCATTCGTAGTCACAGTTCTGGCCTTACGTGTCGGGTTTGCAGGATCTAGTTCAAGCCAGTCTAATCGACTGAGTTCAGCAAGCAGTTTTCGAGGAGCACACCAAGGCCTTACGGCATCGGGATAACGGATCAGGACTTGCTCACCAACCACAACCAACGCACTGCTGGCCTCTGGGAGCCACGCCAAAGATTCAGGGAGATTCAATGTTGCTTCGTTTTGCTGACTTACGTTATTTCCGATTGCAGCATCGCATGAATCGTTTGGCTTTTCGCATCCATCACCTGGAACGTCTTCAGTTATCTGAGGATTATTAACATCGCTTGCATAACGAAGTTCATCATCTTGTTCGGACGATTTTGTCGATGGCGACTCAGCCGAATTATTGAGTTCAATTGATGATGACGCTTCAGGCAAGTCTGGATGCTCACAGGAACGACTCTGAGGTTCTGCTTGTGTTTGCTGTGTTGCTTCCCACTCTGATTTGCTAAACAGTCTCACACCACTTGGTACATTCGAGCTGAACAATAAATCGGCCTCAGATATATGCAGCATGGCCAACCAGATTGGCTTGTCGTCTTTGATCAGCTCTTCAGGGGCAAGGCTTTCGTATCGCTCATTTGAGGCGGATTTAGTGGCCAATCCTCGCTCAATGAGGATGTCCGCAAGGGTATCGGGATCTCTTGGGATGCCAGGTATCTTGTCTTTGGCCAATAGCTCAATGATGTCTTTAGCCGCGCTTTTCCAAACCAGGAAAAGATGGGTTGATTGATTCGATTTTCGTACCCAGACTCTGGCATCTCGCTGATTAACCAGCCATTGCGAACTGGCAAGTAATCGCCTCATGGCATCAAGTAGATAGCGTTCGACTGGGACACCAAGGGCATTGTCGTCAACGGAAATTCGTTGAGCTTTCAGGTCTCGCTGAACACTGGTTTGGTCAGCTTCAATAACCAATTTAGACAGGACATGCTCGGGATCGGTATTGCCAATTGCCTCCAGCATGGCTTGCAAAATTTCAGGGCCAGGTTGAGTTAACCAGGCGAGCAATTCAGGTGTCATCACTCGGTTTAACACCAGAATTGAAAATTGCTCGTGCCGTTTGCACCGTCCGTCGCGCCAGCGAATAAAATAACGTTCAATGCTGTTGTTACTGGTCCACTGAGATAATGTTTCTAAAAAAGGGTTCCACTGATAGCGTCCATCTTCGTCTGTGATGGACAGGTCTGAAACGGGCTTACCAATATCATGGAACAAACCGCCTAATGCCGCCGCAACACGCCACCTTGGTTCCAGCTCTTTTTTCTCAACCGGTGTGCCACTGGCAACAAAAATGATCCCTTCAGCTGCTTGTGCCGCCCAGAAAGCAACTTCCAACGAATGACGTAATAAACCACCAGCACCACTGTGATGATGATGCTCAGAAGCTGGCAACAAATGAACATAAGCAGCCAGATGATCAATGCAGGGCTGAATCAGCCTTTGAAACTCACGCTGATTAAAGCCAAGTACCTGGCGCAGTTTGGCAATTAGCTCGTCTTGTGTGGACTGCAAATCTTCAGGTGATGCAGCTGGCAACCCCTTCAGGAATGGCGGGTAGCGTGGGATTTCTGCATCCAGTTGCGATGACATCTCTGGTAGTGCTTTGGTTTGAAAAAATAGGTTTTTGAACATAGTGAACCTCCGACACGATAGTGTGGAGGTTCATAAACTCACCGGCGGTGAATTAGATGTAAAAGAACCGCATCTATTTGACTAGGAAGTGGCGCAGCAGTTTTGTCTTAATTGAAACTAATTTTGCAAAGGTTTCCAACTTTTAGAAAAGCCAGCGCTTTTCGAAGTTGGCGCATTTGCAGGACGTTTCATTTTCACAGTCATAGGAAATGGGAAATCGACTCCTAACAACAACGCTTCTCCTTGACCCAAGACAGGGAGAAAAGATGCTGAACGTTGATCAATAGCGCCAACAGCCTTTTTTACAATTTCTTGGTCCAGCTGATTGGTCAACCTATGAACAATAAGTGTACCTATCTGACTTAAAACATCTTCAGGAATGTCACGTGGGCGCTGAGTAGCAATGATGGTATTTAAACCATACTTTCTACCTTCTTTAGCAATATTCCCAAAGGCATCCAACTCAAATCTGTTCGTTTCTTCTCCGATGCGCTTATTGAGAAATTGATGAGCTTCATCAATAAATACTAATAGAGGTGCACAATGGTTTATTGCACCTTGCCTGGCTACAGATAACAACTTTCTACCAATGGCATTAACAAGTATTTCTCTTGAGTTTGCTTCAAATGGAACTTCAGAAAGATCTAATCTCAGCACATTATTGCTACTTATTGGCGAACAGAAATCATCAATAAGATTAGGTAATGTCTTTAATTTATCATCCGGGTCAATCATCCATTTTAAATTGGGGTTGTTTGAATAGGCTTTAATCCGAGCTATCAGGTTTAAACAGTGGCCAACATCATTATCAGCTCTACCGCCCCAAATAGTGGGGTTAGGATTATTAGCATTACCGCCATTGGGCCACACACACTCGTTTACAATCTGGTCAGCAATGTTTTTAAACATCCATGGAGCTGTCTGGATAGAGCTATTCATAGATAATAGAGCAGCTTCGTAAGGAGCCTTTGCTTGACCAGACTTGTTCAAAAGATAATTTGCATTGAAATCAAGGCCATGATTTTGTTTCTGCCAAAATTGCCACACTATTTTCTGACTCTCGATAGCTGCCTCCAGTTTAGGCGCTTGGCTTTGCGCTGAAGGCCTTAAAAAGGCTCTAATATCTGAGTCTGTAAACTGCCAATGTGGAAAAGTTAACTGATTAAATGGAGTTGCTTTTGCATGATTCCCAACATAGTAACTGTCACAGCCAAGTGACTCATATTCCCCCGTAGGGTCAATAATAATTGCTTTTCCTCCGGCCTTAATCACTTGCTCGATGATGTTTGTCATCGAGTAACTTTTCCCGCCACCTGTTGCTCCTAAAATAGCGCAATGGCGTGAAAATAATTTTTCTGGGGTAACGTGAACAGTTACGGATTCATCATGCGGAAGTGAGGCTAACGGTAAATGGATTTGGCCAGGCTCCTCATCTTGTTTACCTTCAGCGATTATTGATACCAGATACGGGTGAGCTGAATATATTTGGCTACCTAATCTCGGATGCTGCTTAATTCCTTTGTAGTTACGACCATTAGCTGGGTTCAAACTCACCAATAATTGAACAAGTCCAATTGGATGATTTTCGGATGGTTTATCAGCCAAACCGTCAACACTTAATCTCTCTCCCCCCTCAATCCACACTTTCACTAAGCGCCCAAGTATCGCTGTTTCACCTATGTCGATGAATACAAATTCATTTACTTCTCCAGCGGCTATTCGATTTCCGAATGACCAACTGGGCTCACCAGATCCCGCTTTAGATAAGTTAATGATAAGCTCGGTTGCAGATACGCTAATGACGCTACCAATCCGTCTTGTTGGATCGTACGGGGAAAACCACTTTTTTCGCTCCATGAATAGTCTCCCTTATTTAATACTCGCTGTGATTTTCTCAAATGCTTTGAAGAGTTCGTCCTCGGGAGTTGTTGATCTTCGTTCAGGTAGCAGACTAGAAAACTGTTTAAACGTTGAATCCATTATCGCGATTCTGCCATCCCCATGGTCAATAGCTGCCATTAGCAGATTCCTAATCTCATTATTAAATGAACCCGTTACACTGAATGGGTCTTTCGTTGCAACCATCAGCATAAACTCAGGATTAGTCCTAAGCGCCATAGTTAGCGCATTATTTATATGCTTATCATTAAAACCAAAACCTAGGCACAATACAGCCGTTTTTGGTTGTTTAACTACTTCCAAAAAAGAAGTCATCATATCTAAGTAAGGAGAATCATAAGATGTCTGATATTTGCTACTGCTTGGATAGATAAAAACAGGTTCACCAATTTTGCTATCAGAACCTAGCTTTCTAACTCTGCCGTTAAATTTTCTCCAGTCCACAGAGCCATGCATCTTGTATAGCTGAACCACATTGGATATGTATGCGCCTTCACTGCTCTTGGAGTGTCCACGGTTCACTATGTCATACTTGAACCACATAGGATTAAAAAAAGAGGGGTTAGAAAACTCAAAACCATCAATAACAACAAAACCAGTATTTGATGCCGCGTGCTCAAAAGCCAAGTCATAATTAGTCGTGAAAAGTTTAAGTCGTTGTTGCTGAGCACTCCTTCTACCTACTGCACGCATAAATTTATCATGACTAACCCAGTCTGATTCAGGGATCGATTCAGTAAAGGTAGTTTTAGCTAAAATTATGTTTTTGGCTTGCTCAAGGAACTTACTTACTTGATTAATTCTTTGATTTGAAAGGTTCCCAACGGCTAAAGAGGAATCGCAAAGAGACAATAATAGTTCAATGTCAGGCTTTGCATCTCCGTTTTCTTCACGATGTTTTTGAAGAGCATCATAATTTGTTGCCTTCAAAACCAATTGGAAAAGATTCTCATCTGCTTTTTTACAATAGTCCCAAAGGTGCCACATACTTGGAGCGATAGGCGCTTTGTTCTGCTGAGAAAGCTTATTAAATGTTAAAGACGTGCCTGAACCAGCCAGTATGACTAAGTTATCAGTATCTAAAACTTTATTGATAAAACGAAAAAATGTGGCCAGCTCGTCATCTAAGTCATCATTAGAAAGATCAATTTCGATTGGCTCTCTCTTCGAAGACGCGGAGTTCCTTTTTATGTCTGATGACAAAAACCTTACTATGTTTTCATTTTCCATTTTTTAATTCACCTTCCACGTAAAAGATAACCAGCCTAGAAATCAATAAATTTCAGACGCTTGCGCTATTTGACTTCGTTCCTGAACAGCACGTAATAATACTTATATCTGCCCACCCACACCTTTGAATTTTTCAACAAAAGCGGCAATTTTCTGAAAAACCGTTTGCTTCTGGGTTCGGTACTGTGGGTTCAATGGGCTAAGTTTGGGCAGCGCCTCATTAAGTGCAGTGCCATTTTCAGAGGCGTACTCACGTTTGAGTGATGACGCAATATAACGTTTGGCAGCATCGATATTGAGCTTTTCAGAGGCAATGATGGCATTGGCTTCGCGCTTCTGCTCCGCCTGGGCGAACTTGAAGAAGGCGTCGATAATGCTGGCTTTGTCATTGATCTCATCTAGGTTTGTCTGGTTAATAAAATCAACCACCAAGCTCTCTTTCGCTCTATTGCCAAGGCTACCGCGGATCATACGACGAACTTCTTCAATCAAGCCTTCTTTGCTCTTGTTCTTCTTATTGTGATCAAAAATCAGTTCAAGAATGTAATCGAGGTTTATTTCTTGCGATTTGAGCAAATCAATTTCAAAGACCACATCGTCCCAGTCTACCGTTGACTTATCTTTGTCCTGACCTTCTTTATCGCGTCGCAACCAGTCGCGGGTATCGTTGTAGGTAGAGCGATAATCTTGAATAGCGCGCTCGCTTGGCATATCGATGGTTTGCATTGCCTCGATGTCAGCATCGTCCAGATAGTACTTTGACTTGAACTCTTCAACAGCTTGTTCATCACTGATATCTAGGCTTTGCAGTGCTTTCAAGCCAGCAAATTCATCGTAGTTTTGTAAAATATTTTCTGCTTTGAGGTATTCACCAAATAGCTTGGCAAATTCCTTTTTATCTTGTTCTTTTTCAATATTTTCTGGGTTTGGAAAGCGTTCTTGCAGCTCTTTTACGATATCAACAAAACCTCGACGCGCCTGCCCAGTAGCAATATCGTTAAAACCTTCCATGTATTCTTTGTAGCTCTTCTCCAACACCACGTTTTTGGTGTTTTTGTCACCAAACAAGGTGATGGCATCAATGGTTGCCTGTTCCAAATCACGGAAGGTAACAATATTGCCAAAGGTCTTCGTCGCATCATAAATGCGATTAGTGCGAGAAAATGCCTGCATCAAGCCGTGATAGCGCAAATTCTTATCAACAAACAAGGTGTTAAGCGTAGGCGCATCAAAGCCCGTTAAAAACATACCGACCACTATGAGCAAATCTATTTCTTGATTCTTCACGCGCTGGGCAAGGTCACGGTAGTAGTTCTGAAAACCATTACTGTCCACGCCATAGTTAGATTTAAACATGGCGTTGTAATCGTTAATCGCGGCGCTCAAAAACTCTTTTGCGCTGCTGTTCATGGCACTGACTTCAAAACTCTCATCTAAAATATCACCAATGGCGTCCTGCTCTTCATTGGCAGCAAATGAGAAGATAGTCGCTATGCGCAGAGGCTTACTCTTGGGTCCATTTTCGGCCTCGGCCTGCAATGTTTTGAAGGTTTCATAATACGCTTTCGCTGAATCAACACTACTTACCGCAAACATGGCGTTAAACCTTTTGGCACCAGAATAGGCTCGATGCGTTTTCTGGTTAAAATGGTTCAGAATATACTGCGAGATTTCACGAATGCGCATTGGATGTAAAAACGCTTTCTTGTTCTCCGCCGCACTGAGCTTCTTATCATCCTGCTCAGTCTCAATGCTCTTAAATTGAGGACGAACATCGTTATAGTCCACTTTGAACTTGAGTACTTTTTCATCACGAATGGCATCAGTGATCACATAAGTGTGCAACTGCTGGCCAAACACGCTGCCCGTGGTTTCAGCACCCAAGGCGTTTTCAGGGAAAATTGGCGTACCGGTAAAGCCAAACTGGTAGTACTTTTTGAATTTCTTCTTTAGGTTTTTCTGCGCTTCACCAAACTGGCTGCGATGACACTCATCAAAAATAAAAACCACTTGCTTGTTGTATATCGCTAAATCGCTCTCGCTTTTGATTAAGTTGTTGAGCTTTTGGATGGTGGTAACAACAATCTTGTTATCGTCTTTATCCAGGTTACTCTTGAGCCCTGCGGTACTGTCTGAACCGTTCACACTATCAGGCGAGAACCGCTGATACTCTTTCATCGTCTGATAGTCGAGGTCTTTTCGGTCCACCACAAAAAAGACTTTATCGATACAGTCTAAATCGGTGGCCAAACGTGCCGCTTTAAAGCTAGTGAGTGTTTTTCCTGAACCTGTGGTGTGCCAAATGTACCCACCGCTCTCGGTGTTGCTCCAGTTCTTAGCGTTAAACGCGCTCTTTATCTTCCATAAAATGCGCTCAGTAGCCGCAATTTGGTAAGGGCGCATCACGAGCAAGGTATTGCTTACGTCAAACACAGAGTAACGCAAGATCACTTCAAGCAGCGTCTCTTTCTGGAAAAAAGTGGCGGTAAAGTCTTTTAAATCCTTAATCAGCGTATTGTCAGATTTTGCCCAGTTCATCGTAAAATCGAAGCTGTTTTTATCTCGTTTAGTGGTATTGGCAAAATAACGCGTGTCGGTGCCATTAGAGATCACAAACAGCTGCAAGAACTTGTACAACGAGTTCTCTGCATTGAAGCTTTCTTTGCTGTAGCGATGTATTTGGTTAAACGCCTCACGGATTGCTACACCACGCTTTTTAAGTTCGATTTGCACCAAAGGCAAACCATTGACCAAAATCGTCACATCGTAACGGTTGGCATGGCTTCCCGTTTGCTCAAACTGCTTAATGACCTGCACTTTGTTACGAGCAATGGTTTTCTTGTCGAACAGGTAGATGTTTTCTATATGGCCATCATCAAAGACAAAATCGAAGATATAGTCACTGTGCACCTTGCGAGTTTTATCAAGAATATTATCGCTTGGGGTGTTTAAGTATTGCTCGCAAAAGCGAGCCCACTCGGCATCGGTAAACTCGACTTTATTAAGGGCTTGTAGCTGCTTGCGTACATTCGCCAGCATGGCGTCTGGCGTCGTTAGCGCAGGTAAATACTCATAGCCTTGGTTGCTTAGGTCCTGAATCAGTTCACGCTCTAAATCACTTTCGCTCTGGTAGCCCTCAGCAATTTGGTCTTGTCGTGTATATTTATCTAAAACAATAAAGTTATTCGATTCTGCAATACTTTTATAGTTGGTCATTGTAATTCCTGCTTCTTGAATCCATATGTGTTTATTAAGTAACCAACCAAGGCTTCTAATTTATCCTTGTCTTTATCTTCTAGATCCGAGATCTCGTCGCCAGCATGAGCAGAGTGGCTGGATAAATTAAGGATTCTATTGGCGAATGGATCTGGCTTTCCGTCTTGAGATTTTTGAAGAAGTGCAGGCCAATAGTTGTAACCTAGGAAAGTGGCCATTTTCTCAAGAACATTTCTCAGAAGACTAAAATGATACTTTCTGATTTGTCTGTCATTAATGGCTTTCTGAAGCTCATTTAGAAGGAATAAGTGATAAGAAAACGGCGAGTCTGTCGGTTGTTCAGGTAGTTCAAAATCACCATCAGCCAGCTTTTCTAATCGATATTTTTGGAATTCCTTATTTGGCTTATAGATTGGTTTGAAAGTACCATCGGCCTGCTTTTGATAAGCCTTATTATTGAGCTCATTGCAGAGCACATTATAAAAAAGGGGACTATGCGTTGTTATGATAAATTTTAAGTCTGACGTACTAGACTTGATCAAACCTGCTAAATCAACCGCTAATTCAATTAAATGACTATCATCCAATGAACTCACTGGGTCATCAATAAATACGTATTCTAAAGCATCAAACTTATCAGTAATTCTATTAGTAGCATCTAGCTCATTAAGGGTGGAAATAACTTGTTCTAAAAGAGTGTATATAACACTCCATACAAAGTTACTTTCCTCACCTTTTGAAATCTTTATTACTTCGTATTTACCCTGAACGACATTTTCGACACCATCAGTCGCGGCAGTACCTGGCTCATAGTTGACAGGTTCATTTGCGGCGACTTGAAAAGTGACCTCAGACAACGCAGGTATCGTTACTTCCTTTTCATCAATTTTAGCTTTGTATTTTTCATTGAATATTGGGGTAGCTTTGCTACCCGTATAACGTTGAAAATTTGTAGCAATGTTGCCGTCTTCGCCCAACTCTTTTAACAAGTCTATCAACCAACCCGTAAAAGTATTTGGTTGTATTTTTAACTTTGGCCTTGAATCTACTTTTAAATCGTTATCCCAATAAAACAGGTCTTCCGTAAAGGCGTTGTAGTACAAAAACTTATCACGAGTTTTCTCACCATCTACTTCACTATCATCGTTTTGTGTAGAAGGAACAATTTCCTCCTTGAAAGCTCGTGACAATCGAGTTTTCCCTGTGCCATTAAAGGCATAGATTAACTGTACCTTTTTATTCGTGCTGATTAATTCTTTAGCTATGTCCCTTAGTTCCTTGCCCATATTAAGCTGCCACCTCTTCAAGTTTAGGGAAGCTTAATAACATATCGCGATAATACTCGTATTGCTTTTGGCGTAGCTCGATTTCGCGGGGCAGACCTTCTTTAATTGAACAGGTCAAAGAATCAAATTTATCTAAGATAGCCACAATGCGTTCTTTTTCTTTAGGGGCTGGATTTGGAATATTTATACTTTCCAAGTTCTTCTTATTCAACTTTGGTTGGGCTGCTCCAGAAATGTAAGGAGTTAGGTCGATACTATTCAGATAGTATTCAACGTACTTTCTCTCCGCGTAAGTTTCAAATTTCAGCACGTGAGCATGATTGTTTACCCATGTTTTACCACTAATACTAAATGCTATCGGCGTATTACGGGCTAATAGATTTGCGCCATCCTCAGAGACTAATAAGTAATCACCGTCAAATATGTAATCCTTGACATAATCGACGATACCAGATGCACCGTAGTATGGAATTTCGCCAGCTTCTCTCAGACCACTGGTTATAGGCTTACGCTTTGAGTCCAGATTTTCTGCAAGGTCACCTAACGTCTTCCACTCAACGTCGCCTTCTTCAAAACTTAGCAACTTATCGCGGTAGTAGTTGTATTGTTTTTTACGCATGTTAAGCTCGGCGGTCAGCTCGGCGGTCATGGCGGTAAATGCGTCCAGAACACGCACTATTTCAGCTTGTATTGCCAGCGATTTTTCTGGGTTATCTGGGCATGGGATAGGGATACTAAAGTCTTTGACCTTCGCATCAGAAATAGCTGGATATGCAGAACCACTCTGATTCTCTTCAAGGTACTTTTTAAAATCACTTGAGGAAATCAAATGCAAAATCCACTTAGATAGAGTCACATCCCTTTTCACTCGCAATACACAATATCCTGTGCTCGCAACTGCTCCATCATATTCCTCATCAATTAAGCAATAGCGCATTTGTGTCGGACGAGTTGTTGCAAATAATACATCGTCTTTTTTTACAAGTTTTTGAGCACGGCTGGGCGCATTGCTAGCTTTTACCTCTGTTGTTTCTATTATTTTTTTTGTATCAACGCTGACTGAAGTTAGATCAATATACTGATGGCGTTCAGAAGTTTCACGCCACTTTATATTTGTAGTTCGCTCAGTAACTTCGCTGATCGGAAACCAAACCACTTCAACACCATCGAGTAGTTTCTCTACATAACTAAAATCGTTCATGCCTCAACCTCCTCACCGTCAATTTCAGCAACTATGGCATCAATATCACTGCGAAGTCGGTCTATTTTCGCAACGGTAATTTTAAGCTCAGCATTGAGCTTATTTATGTCTACTAACTCACGAGTATCTTCGGACTCTACATAACTGCTCACCGAAAGGTTGTAACCATTGCCTGCTATGATCTCCAATTCAACCGATTTAGCAAAATGATCCACGTTCTCTTTGCTGGCAAACACTCTCATGATGTCTTCGATGTGCTGATCAGACAGTACGTTGTTATTGGTTTCTTTTTTAAACAAACCGCTGGCATCAATAAACTGGGTGGCGGTGTCGGTTTTGTGCTTAGACAGCACCAAGATATTCACGGAAATGGTGGTGCCAAAGAACAGGTTAGGTGCCAGTGAAATCACTGTTTCAACATAGTTGTTATCAACCAGATATTGGCGAATTTTTTGCTCAGCACCGCCACGGTAAAAAATACCGGGGAAGCAAACAATCGCTGCACGACCTTTGCTTGATAGGTAACTAAGTGCATGTAATACAAAAGCAAAGTCTGCTTTTGATTTTGGCGCGAGAACACCTGCGGGCGCAAAGCGGTCATCGTTGATTAGGGTTGGGTCGTCACTACCAATCCATTTAACCGAATAAGGCGGGTTAGAGACAATGGCATCAAAGGGCTTGTCGTCTAAAAAGTGAGGTTCGGTTAAGGTATCGCCCAACTGAATATTAAACTTGTCGTAGTTAATGTTGTGCAAAAACATATTCATACGCGCCAAGTTGTAGGTAGTGTGGTTGAGCTCTTGGCCATAAAAACCATCTTCAATGATATGCGCATCAAAGTGCTTTTTGGCTTGTAAGAGCAACGAGCCTGAACCCGCCGCCGGGTCATAGATTTTATTCACACTGGTTTGGCCGTGCATGGCCAGCTGCGCGATCAATTTTGAAACGTGCTGAGGGGTGAAAAATTCACCACCGGATTTACCCGCATTGGCGGCATAGTTTGAAATCAGGAACTCGTAGGCATCACCGAATAAATCAATTTGGTTGTCTTCGAAGTTACCGAAAGTTAAACCTGCCACGCCTTTTAACACAGCTGCCAGGCGTTTGTTTTTTGCCTCTACCGTATTACCCAGACGATTACTGGTGGTATCAAAATCCGCAAACAAGCCTTTGATGTCTTTTTCTGAATCATAGCCATTGGCTGAGTTTTCGATTGCAGCAAAAATTGCTGCCAAATCCGTATTTAAATTTTCGTTTTTGTGTGCATTAGCCGCCACATTGCTAAACAACTGGCTAGGGTAAAGAAAATAGCCTTTGGTTTTAATGGCATCTTCTTTAGCAAACTTGATGTTTTCATCATCGTCAGACATGGCAGCATAGTTAACACTCTCGTCACCGCCTGTGATGTAGTTGACAAAGTTTTCACTGATAAAACGGTAGAACAGCGTACCCAGTACATATTGTTTAAAATCCCAACCATCCACTGAGCCTCTTACATCGTTGGCAATCGCCCATATTTGGCGTTGAAGTTCGGCACGTTGTTGTAAACTTGTCATTTGTTAATTCCTGCTTTTAATTCGTCATAATTCGTTTATGGGTTACGCAATGTTCACTGTCGTCGAACATCATTCGTTAAACCCTGGAGCTAAATTCAAATTTCCGACCCCGTAGAGTGTCGGAGTATTCTTTAACCAAAGTTGGTATTCAGTGCCTTGAAGGCTGTGTGCTTTGGAACAATCCACATGCCATTGGCGAAGCAAATACCCAGCGGTTGCTGCTCTAATCTCAACCTTTAGAACGCCACCCGTCATGCCATAGTCCAGGTCTATCGCCTCGCTGTGTTCAATACGTGGATGCGGCACTAACTCCAGCTCAACAAATCGGTTCCATTGCCGATCTTGGGTTTCGAGCTCGGTTTCAGATAAAGTGGAGTCTTCAAGCACAATCGCTGCTTTAATGCGGGTCAATACAAAGTCACGGAACTCATTATGCTTGCGATCAAAACCACGAACGTGCCAACGCAGGCCATTGTCCACCAGCGTATGCGGTACAATTTCACGCGTTGTTTCACCGCTCGATAACGACACATAGGTGATACTCAAGGCTTTGCCTTTGTGTATGGCCTCGGTGACTTTCGCCACTATCGATAAACTGGGCTTGTTAAGGTGATAAGGCGCTTCACACGCAAGAGGTGGTTTTACCTTTCCAGTAAAGCCATCTCCGTACCCTTGGCTAATGGTTGCCAGTGTTCTCACAACGTCGTAGTCGAACAAGGGCTCAAAAGCTTCACCGCGCTTATGCAACTTGAGCTTTTGGTCATACTCAATGTTGCCTGGCGCAAGCTCTCGGTACATTGTGAAGTCTTTCGTTGCTTGTGCAGCGGCTATGCTGAAGCGATCGACTAAATCCGCCCGTACAGCTTCTCCCTTAAACAACAAGGTGAAATCGATGTGGGCAATGCGATCCCTGGTTGCTTGTGGCAACTGCGCTATCTGCGAAAGCCTATCTGGCTTCGCCACTACCGTTTTTTTCAGACCATCATTTGTCATGCGTCTTGTTTATCCAATTCAACCAGATTCTTAAAACTCTGTTTATAAAGTTCGGTCAGACATCGCGTAATCACATTGAAAAGCATCACTCAATGCTGCTCTTCATCCGCAATGACTTAGCAATCTCTACCGGTTGAAGCTGGACAGATGGCCATAAAACACTGAATAGGCTTCAACCTAATTAATTTTATTAGGTATCATCCTATCACAAATTGTTTTGTAGGGAAGACTAAGCGGCAACTTTTTGATCTGGATTGCAATTGCCGCTCAGGTATGGGCGTGAAGACCTTGTTTGGTGCCATCGATGATAGCCGCTATCAATGCGCTACCCGAACCAGTGGCACCACGATGTTACCGCGATGAGATACCCCTTTGTCCGACTTTGTAGACATCAGGGCTCGTTGCTCACTCTCCCGAATGCGCCTGGCAACTTCTGCCTGAGCTGGTAGCAATGGCAGCATCCCTTCAGCAATCGCGTCCGGTGCAGATTCTTGGCCACAGGACATCAAGTGCTTCCATGGATCTTTAAGAAAGCGCTCGAACGTGATGCCAAATTCAATGATGCGGGCAGAGACGAAGATTTCGCCCCAGTATTCAATGTAGGTGTCTTGGTACATGGAAAGATTCCTCTTGTTGGTTATATACCCTGCCTACTTGCAGCCGCAGCGGTGTTACCTGCATTCGCTCACCCCAATCACATAGAAGATTGAACTGGTCTAATTGGAGCGGACACCCCGGTAAGCCTCATACTGGAGGCATTGGAGGTGTTCATGACCAAGAAGACGCGACGTCGGTACTCCGACGAATTCAAGGCTGAGGCGGTCAACAT
Source organism: Kordiimonas sp. (assembly GCA_002700365.1). GTDB lineage: Bacteria > Pseudomonadota > Alphaproteobacteria > Sphingomonadales > Emcibacteraceae. Next base: position 706,362 of record PADB01000012.1, read on the forward strand.
GGTTCGAGGAGAGGGTTATGCCATCTCCGAGGCTGCCAGGCGGCTGGATATCGATCGCAGCCTGCTAGATCGCTGGTGTCGCCAGCAACGTGACCGGGAGGATGGTGTGACTGACGACCAGGCAGATGAGCGGGATGCCGAGATCAAGAAACTTCGCGAAGAAGTTCGTAAGTTGCGGATTGAAAAGGAGGTTTTAAAAAAGGCCACGGCCTTCTTCGCGAGAGAGTCGAGCTGAGATACCAGTTCATCGAGTCGGAGAAGGCCTACTTCCCAGTGGCGGTGCTGTGCCGTGTCATGGACGTCAGCCGCAGTGGCTTCTATGCCTGGCGTCAGCGTGAACCCGATGAGCAGCGCCAGTGCCTGCACCGGGAGGTCAAGGACATCCACGATCAGAAACGTGGTAGCTATGGGAGCCGGCGAATGGCCAAGGAACTCCGTCGCAGAGGTCATGCGGTCGGTCGTTATCAGGCGCGTAGCCTGATGCAGGAAGCGGGTGTCGCCTGCCGACAGCGTCGCCGCTACCGGCATACGACGGACAGCGACCACGGGCTGCCAGTGGCTCCCAACCTGCTCAAGCGGCAGTTCACGGTGCCTGAGCCCAATCAGGCGTGGGTGGCCGACATCACTGCCATTTGGACCTTGGAAGGCTGGTTGTACCTGGCGGCCGTGCTGGACCTCTACGACCGACAGGTCATCGGCTGGGCCATGGCCGACCATATGAAGACGTCACTCACCCTGGACGCCCTGGAGATGGCAATTGGCCGCCGACGGCCTCCCCGGGGAGTGCTCCACCACTCGGATCGCGGCAGCCAGTACGCCTCTCGTGCGTATCGCGAACGACTGGCAAAGCACGGGTTCCAGGCCTCCATGAGCCGCAAGGGGAACTGTTGGGACAATGCGGTCATGGAGCGCTTCTTCGGCTCTCTGAAGAGCGAATGGCTGGAGGGACAGCGGTATTGGACCCGCCAGTCAGCGAGGCGCGACGTCGTGACCTATATCGAGATGGAGTACAACAGCTGCCGGCTCCACTCGACCCTTGGCTACCACACGCCGAGGGAGATCGAGAAAATCGCGGAAGCAGCTTAATAAAAGTGTCCGCTACGACTTGACAAGAACAGATCTATGCTCATGGGGACTCACTCACTTGCCGCCTAGCTGCAACACCAAGTAGTTTGGGTATAACGTAAGTTCACTTTCCATTTTCCAGAGGTTTTCAAATATGCAAGGCTTACCTTGTAGAGAGCTACAAAGCTTTAAATCGATTGCGGGCATCTTTGTAGTCATAGTGGGCATGTTCTGAGCCACGATGATACAAATCATCCAGGTAAGTTTGTTCCTGCGGCAACTCGTCTTCGCTGATTTCGCGCCACCAATGTTTGTTAGCACCTTTAACACCGTCATGCCAGCGGTAACCACGCTCTTTTAAATAGTCCTTTACGTCAAACGGCGCACCAAAAGCACGAACTAACACAGTTCGCCTGTCTGCTTCAGACAACAAGTTTGCAACGGACTCGGGCAACAAATGAAACAACCAGGCCATCGCCAAACAATCGGTTGCAGCTCGGTGTCCTTCATAGAACCAACCTAAGCGAAGCAGCAGGTACTCAAGCTTTCTACTTTCAAAGCCCAGTGCTTTCCAATCTATGCCACTGGCTGAACAGGCCCAAGATAGATGGCCTAATGCAGCAAACCGCTTTTCAAAGAAAGGACGATCAAACTGTGCATTGTGTGCAACCACCAACGGATCATCGGATAACCAACTCGCTACAATTGCATCATCAATGCGCTGGCCTTGCACCATATCATCGGTGATACCGGTTAACTCGGTGATCAGCTCGGGGATTGGCTTGCCGGGATCTTCATACAAGCTGATCACATCAACAATCGACACAATCCGCTTAGCTGATGGGCTGTAAAGCACCTTAACCATACCAAGCTCAATAATGGACTCGTCATCGGCAGACAGTCCGGTTGTCTCTGTATCGAGCAGCACCATTGGCTGTTCATCGCCGACCATAGGAGAAAGTTCAAGTGGCCAGGACTGCGGCTCACGCGTTAATGGAATACGCTCCAGCAATCTAAAATCTTCTGGTCTTTCTGGGATATCCGCGAGGCGCTCTAGCGGAAATGGCGCAGGGGCTCTTGTCATTGATGGTTCCTCTTCAATTCTATTATTCGCTTTGGGTTATTTCACTGTGCCCTGTTCGTTTATAAACGCGTTTGTACAAAATGCACCTTGGATACCTCAGCGATTTTTTAATCTTTCTACTGGGTGAACCCATGTATGAAGGCTTTGACTAAGCCTTTCAGAAAGCCTTAGCTAAACCGTTTAGGTAACCCTTACCGATACCCTTTACGTATGGCTTAGCCAACCCCTTTTCAAACGGTTGAAAAAGGCTTGAACTGAGTTCGACTGAGCATTTTAATGATGCTCCTGACTTCGCTTTAAGCCTGTAAATTCAATACGAAGCAGAATTTTACTAACTGTTTTTAAACCCTTTGCAAAGGGTTCAACAAGCCTTGTCTGACGGTTACTTGACCCATGCGTTAACCAGTAGCAGTAACAGGATCAGTAACAGAAACAAGAGCAGTAGGCAGAAGCAGTATTGTCCAAGCCTTGCAGGCTTTGACGAGCGCGAGCGATCCCCCACATCAAGTTTTTCAACACAAAAAATAAATCACCGACAACACAGCGTCTTGCTCGAACAACACCAGTTTTACCTACAATTTTACTTGTAGAAATCAGCATAGCATTAGATACTGTATAAACAAACAGTATCAATTGTGATTTTTCGAGGTTCGTCATGAGTGTCTCGCTGATAGGCCGTAGCGGCGCACTTGCCTTCATCAAAGCCAAGCGCCTTCGTATTCCATTGTTCATGGAACGTGTTTCTGCTGGTTTTCCCTCCCCAGCGCAGGATTATGTTGAGCAAACGCTCGACCTTAACGAGCTGTGCATCAAGCGACCGGCTGCAACGTTCTTTGTGCGTGTTGAAGGTGATTCAATGATTGATGCCGGGATTCACCCAGATGATATTTTGGTGGTTGATCGCTCTGTCCAAGCAGAACACGGTGACATTGTCATCGCTGGTATCCATGGTGAACTCACGGTAAAGGAGCTTCAACTAAGGCCGTGCGTCATGCTGATCCCAAAAAACCAGGCGTATGAGCCCATTCATATTCCTGAAGGGGCAGAGTTAGAGATATTTGGTGTGGTCACCAATGTTGTGCGAAACATGCGCCGCAAGTCGTGACTATCCCATGCCTGTATTTGCCTTGGTGGACTGCAACAATTTTTACGCCAGTTGTGAGAAGCTGTTTCGTCCTGATTTAAAAGATACGCCGGTTGTGGTGCTGTCCAACAATGACGGCTGCGTGGTTGCACGTTCACGTGAAGCTAAGTTACTCGGTATAAAAATGGGNGTACCCGTCTTTCAGATCAAANCTGAAATGCNGCGNCATGGNATTTTGGCNTTNTCGTCCAANTANGCGCTGTANNCAGATTTNAGCAGTCGAGTGATGCGCACTTTGGAAGAGATGGCACCACGAGTAGAGGTTTACTCCATTGACGAAGCGTTTTTGGACTTAACCGGTATTGAGTCNGNCATATCTCTTGTCGAGTTCGGACAANAAGTGCGAGAGCGCATAGGCCACTGGATTGGNATCACCGTCTGTGTAGGCATTGCACCGACNAAAACACTCGCCAAGCTGGCTAACCATGCCGCCAANAAATATCCNGCNACTCAGGGGGTTGTAGANCTNACCAATCCAGATCGGCAACGTCGATTGCTCGCATTAGTCCCGGTTGATGATGTTTGGGGCGTTGGTAGACGGCTTTCTAANCGTTTAAATGCGTTNGGTATCACCACAGCCNTAGANCTCGCCAATGCCTCTCCTAGAGCCATCAGAGACCAGTTTTCNGTGGTTTTAGAGAGAACCGTCAGAGAGCTCAATGGTGAGTCGTGCATTGAACTTGAAGAGATCCCNCCAACTAAGAAACAAATCGTCTGTAGCCGTTCATTTGGCGNAAANGTAACGCAATTTGAATTGTTACGTGAGGCCGTATGNGAATACGCAANCCGCGCCACTGAGAAGCTNCGCAAAGAACAGCAGCAAGCCAAAGTGNTGACCGTGTTNATACGTACCAGCCCCTTTAANGACAACGAGCCGCAGTACAGCAACTCCGCATCNGGNGAGTTNNTGATNCCCAGTTGNGATACNNGGGATTTTATCGAGCTGGCCAATCACTTACTCAAGCGNATTTGGAAGGATGGTTTTCGTTATGCCAAAGCGGGCGTCATGCTGTCTGACTTTTACGATCCNGGCATGTTTCAACCAGGACTATTCGATGACNTATCGACCCGCTCTAATAGCCANCAGTTAATGTCTGTATTGGACACCATTAACCAAAGNGGTNCCGGAAAGGTTTTCTTTGCTGGACAAGGTACGAAGAAAGATTGGTCGATGAAGCGAGAGCATTTNTCTCCCGCTTATACAACACGCTGGGACCANTTACCGCGAGTGAAGTAGCGNAGTTNACTCANTAGGCATTCACTCTGCGACGCAGCATGTTGAGCTTATCAACCTGGCGTCGAANATCACTGAAGAATTCTTCTTTCTCCATGGCCAGCGCTAACTCCCATTCTTTGGCNANACCTTGGCAGTCCAAAAATGAGTATCTCAGCTTNGTCTTTGAAATACGCAGTCCCTTNCTAAAGACCACGCGCTTGCCTCGTTGACCGTGAAANCTGTTGATGTACCACTCNATNCCAAAGCCATACTTAAAGTCTCTGATACGGACACCAAGCAGACCCCAGTCTTTAAAGGGCTCATTCTCTCGAACCTTGTAATGGGTAACCCAAAAGTCATCAACTTCAGCTCNTGCCAGCGCTTTTAGCCTGTCCGTTTCTTGCTGCAATAAATTTGATACTTCTGATTTCCATTGTTCATTGACGATTTCTACCAAACCAATTTCCCCATCCAATTAACCCCAAAAGCCAAAACNACTATCCGTTTGGCTTTTGGATCGAAACGCCAAACGTAAAACTGCCGTAACAATCACTGTTTGGCGTCTCGATATAAATCAACTCGCGCAATCCCATACCTGACAAGGGATACAGCCCGATTTCACNTANAAANGCCTNAAAAGACGTATCGNCATGAAGATACAAACCGTTTGGCGAGTTCAGGCCAGAANGCAAACGACGTTTGGCGTCTCGATTTTTTTGGCTNAGTCATCCNCCGCCAAACAGAGCCTATTCTCATACTTTTGCGAAAATGCAATAGGCAGATAGATGAAAGGATTTGTCACCTTTCTGCCCACCGCCAGTGCACCGAATCCTGATAATGACATTTGAGTGAACCGCCAGAGCACTTGGAAANGCCCAAGCGTGANCAGNGCGGTTGATTGAAAACCGTTAGAGCACTTTGAGTGCACAGGAGATAAGTATGTTTGTACTAGGCGTAGATATCGGTTACTCAAACCTGAAGCTGGCAATTGGCCAATCAGGNANTGAACCGAAAACCATTATTCTNCCTGCGGGTGCCGGTCCNGCGGATCGTATGCCGGAGCGTATCGGTGGAGGCGATGANGAAACTTGTTTGTATGTNTCTGTCGATAATGAGCGTTGGGCCGCTGGTGTGCCTGCTGGACGCCTTCAAGGNTGGGAACGNGANCTTCACCCNGAATATCCCACCACAAAAACCTATAAGGCGCTTTTTCATGCCGCCTTGTTAATGGCTGAAACNGANTCCATCGATTTGGTTGTNACTGGATTACCGGTTTCCCAGTTTCATGAACCACAACGTAAGTCTGACCTTGTNCAGCGTTTAAAAGGTGTCCATCAAGTGACGCCNAAGCGCAGCATCACNGTTCATGACGTCAAAGTGCTGCCGCAGCCTGCCGGTGCCTATATGGATCTGGTTCAAACAGGTGGTGATTTGGGCTTGATTGAAGAAGGTCGCGTCGTCGTCATAGANCCNGGCTTCTTTTCTGTTGANTGGGTTGCNCTTGAGGCCGGAGAAATTCGCTACAGCTCNTCAGGAACCAGNCTTCAGGCAATGTCCGTGCTACTNGAAACNATTGATAAGCTGATTTCNGAAGATCANGGTGCCAAAGTNGGTATGGATCGACTTGAAAAAGCCATGAGAACNGGCGACTTGCAGGTNCTGCTATTTGGAGAAAAAGTCGATATTTCACCTTATCTGAATGCTGCCATGAAAAAGGTAGCGCCTGTTGCTCTTACAGCCATGCGCCAATCNATGCGNGACGAAAGCATCAATGCGGACTTGGTNTTGATCGCCGGAGGNGGAGCCTTGGCTTATAAGGAAGCGGCCAANGAGATTTTTTCACGAAGCAANATCATCGTGCCGGAACAGTCTGTTTTGGCGAACGTCCGAGGCTTCTGGTTTTATGGNGCCTGATNATGAGAGTTGTCGTCAACATTCCCCCAGGGAGCCACCCTGAACTNCTCAAAGAATTNGAAAAGACGCCGCCACGGGAACGCGCTGAGCGTCTGCGGATGCTGGCCACCTTTGGGTTAATTCACATGAGCCAACCCAATNTATCNACGACATCTGNACCGGTGGATGGCCNTGCACCAGATGGTGAANTNACTTNTNTNAGTACAGCGCCAGAACCCAAAGCAGAATCACGTAAACAATCATTAAAATCAAAACTAGGGCTGGGCTTATAACATGGCGTTATCAGTTAGCTGGCTCGATGCCAGGTTAAATAAAGAAGCAAAAGAAACCGTAGTAAAAGCCGACCGAGATGGGCTAAGTGCTCGGNTATCGCCCAAGGGCAAAATTGTTTTTCAGTTTCGTTATCGNTTCGATGGCAAGCAACAGCGGGTAGACATNGGTACTTACCCACTTATGAAGCTTGCTGAAGCCAGGAATGAGCTGGATAGGTTAAGGGCNGTACTNGANCANGGNNGAAACCCCAAGCTCTACCTACAGCAGGAACGGGCNAAGTATTCTGCNAANCAAAGCTTCGAATCGATTTTTCGAGACTGGATAGACTCTGCCGGTAAGCAAGGGCTAAAGGAGAAAACGTGGCACTACCAAAAACGCAGCAGTGAAATATATTTGCTGCCCCGACTTGGCAAGTACCCATTAACTGACATCAATGAATTGTCCTTNCGAAACTGTCTTCGTGAGGTTTCGGAGTCGTCCCCTTCAAACACAGAACGTCTGGTGTCTGTGCTGCACAAGTTTTATGACTGGCTGATTGATGAACAAATTTTGGAAATTAACGCTGCCGCTGGGATCACAGCAAAAAAGGTTGGCGGTAAGAAAGGNAAACGAACTCGGGTGCTAAANGANAACGAGATCAGGATACTTTGGCGCTATTTGCANGAGTCAAAAATCACTGAGAAGAANCGCATCTACATAAAANTGCTTCTNNTATTGGGNGGNCGCAAGGGCGAACTCATTCAAGCTGAAAAGCATCACTTTGACTTGCAATCTGCAATGTGGACAGTGCCCATAGAGATCCGCAAACAAGGTGAGAAAATNGGAGCGCCGATCATGCGGCCANTAATTAAACCNGCTATCGAGCTGATTGAACTNGCGATGCAGATGAGNAAATCAACTTACTTGTTTCCNGCGAACGGACAAGAANAGCTTGCCACAAATGGCTTTGATACCACTATTCCTAACAATGTGAAAATCTGGGCTCGCAGNTCNCTTGGNNTTGAGATGGAACANTGGTCTATGCATGATCTTCGCAGAACGATGCGAACGCGAATGTCNGCCATCACGACGCAAGAAGTTGCCGAGTTGATGATTGGCCACAGCAAAAANGGGTTGGATGCTATCTACAACCAATATCAGTACCTGGATGAAATGCGTCATGCTTACGACGTTTGGTATCAACAACTAGAAACCATCATTGAGCCGACAGGCTTTCCATTCAACTGGCGTTTCGGACAATAAAATAAAAGAGGGTAAGCGGATTAAATGGTTGATCTTACCTTTGCATGAGAGTGAGACAGACCGGCATCTCATCGGATTATCTGGTTGATGCTTCACCTACTGCTGG
>PADB01000008.1 GCA_002700365.1 Kordiimonas sp.
CTTCAGCAATAATGGATGCATGGTTAAAAATGCATCACATAAGCGTCAGGATTCAGGTCCGCAAAACAGTCAAAAGGGAATAGACCCCAGACTGAAAGCACTTGTGACTTATCTGGCAGAATGGGCAGCGGAACAAGATTTTGAAGCACTCCGCAAACAAAAGAGGGATTCAGGCCCCAATAAAGGATAAGACCATGACAACTGTCGCCATTTACGCCCGATATTCAACTGATATGCAAAGAGATGCCTCTATCGAGGATCAAATTCGTATATGTCAGGAACGTGCAGAACGAGAAGGCTGGACGGTTTATCAGTGTTATACTGATCATGGCCAAAGTGGCGCAACCTTGCTGCGCCCAGGCATTCAAATGCTTCTTCAAGATGCTCAGCTTGGTAAATTCGATATTATCCTTTCAGAAGCCCTTGACCGTATTTCCCGTGATCAAGAAGACATAGCAGGTGCATACAAACGTATGAACTTTGCTGGTATCAGAATGGTCACCCTTACCGAAGGTGATATTAATGAGCTTCATATTGGCCTTAAGGGAACAATGGGAGCGCTTTTCCTCAAAGACCTTGCTGACAAAACACGCCGTGGACTACGAGGCCGTGTAGAAGCCGGTAAATCTGGCGGCGGTAATGCTTACGGCTATGATGTCGTCAAAAAGTTTGATGCAAACGGCGAAGCCATACGCGGTGACCGCACGATCAACGAGTTTGAATCTGGCGTTGTAAAACGGATTTTTAACGCTTACGCAAAAGGTCANTCTCCCCGTTCGATAGCCAAAGAACTCAATGCAAAAGGCGTAAAAGGCCCTTCTGGCAAAGGCTGGGGACCAAGCACTATTCACGGCAACCGTAAACGCGGCACAGGTATTCTCAATAATGAGCTTTATATCGGCAGATTGGTATGGAACCGTCTGCGCTATATCAAAGACCCTGATACAGGAAAGCGTGTCTCACGTTTAAATCCTGAATCAGAATGGATTATCAATGATGTGCCTGAACAACGTATTATCAGTGATGAACTATGGCAAAGCGTCAAAGACCGCCAGAAAGGTCAAAGCGCGTCTCCATTCAGTAAAGCTGGGCCTAGTTACTGGGACCGTAAACGTCCCAAATATTTATTCTCTGGCTTAGTTAAATGTGGCTCATGTGGCGGCGGCATGGTGAATGTCAATTCTGAGCGCGTTGGCTGCGCTAACGCTCGCAACAAAGGCACATGCGATAACAAACGCACTATGCGGCGTGATGAGCTTGAAAACATGGTTCTTGATGGCCTCAAGAACAATCTTATGGAACCTGAGCTTTTTGAAGTTTTCTGTGATGCCTATACAGCAAAACTAAATGAGCTGCGCATGATGAAGAACGCTTCATTAAATGCAGCCAAAGCTGAACTTGAACAAAATGATCGTGATCAGGAAAAACTGGTTGATGCTATTTGCGATGGTGTGCCTGCACATAAGGTGAAAGACCGAATGATTGCTTTAGAGGCGCGACAAAAAGAACTGGAAGCACTAATTGCAAGCACGGACGAGGAGCCTGTCCTAATCCATCCTAATATGGCAAATATCTATAAAGATAAGGTTGGTAAACTGACCGAAGCTTTAACTGATGATAATCGCCGTGCTGAAGCTGTAGACATCATACGCGGTTTAATAGATCAGATAGCTCTTACACCTATTCACAAAGACGGTAAAGACAGCTTAGCTGTTGATTTACAAGGGGCTTTAGCAGGAATGCTGCAACTGGCTACAGAGTCAAAAAGGCCACTCGATGAGAGTGACCTTAATGAGTCTACAAAGTTGGTTGCGGGAGGGCGATTTGCGTTTCGTAGACCTCCTGCTGACGGCTCAAAAGCCGATGTAAAAAACGATGATAAAAACACCGAGTCTACAAAATTGGTTGCGGGGGTAGGATTTGAACCTACGACCTTCAGGTTATGAGCTTAAAAGGCCATTTATTAAGATATTGATTTTAAACGATAAATTAGCGATTGCCATAATAATGTGCGAGTATTTGTGCGGCTGATTCGCGCCGATTTCGGCAATAAGGACAATTACTTACACAAGAATGACACGACTTTTATAAAAAGGCCATGCTCTTCAGGTTTTTTGTGAACCGCTCTCTAACCAAGCAATTATCTTCAAAATATCGAAATCAGGTTTCTTTTATAAGATGTAAAAATCACTCGCACAAAAGCCACACAAAAGTTTTGTGCCGAGTTTTGTACCGTTAAAAAACTAGGCTAGGATTTTTTCCTTAAACTAAAAAATACCATGTCGCACGAGCTTTGCCGTGGCGATGGGATACAAGCTCACGCAAGCGCACTTTAAGCGTGTTCGGGTTCGCTTCAGTATGTTCAAGAATATCTGAAATTCTCAGCAGACCATGCTGTTTAAGTAGTTCTAGTGTCTGCACAAATAATGCAGGCAAGACCGCATCATCAGACGCCTTTTCTTTCTCTACTTTTGCTGCATGCTTTCTTCTTTTTTACGCACCCTAAAGCAGAATGAACAGTTTTTCTTCAGATGGATGATCGTCTTGAACGTATTATTGTTCTAATAGATCTCTGGGTGATTGGGGATTTAAGGGGCGTGTCCGAAGCGAAAACTCGATGCCGTAAGTCCGCCTGCGAAATCTTTCTGATGATAGGTCGTGGCACCCGGCTCATTTTCCGCAGCACCAACCACCACCAATAGCGGAATGAGGTGATCTTCAGTTGGATGGGCCTCACGCGCGGCGGGGGCCAACTCCCATGAGATCAAACGTGCTGTGCGCTTATCTGGTGGCGAATGAACCAGAGTCTCCTGTAGCCATGCGTCGAAATGACGTGAGGGCTCGTAACCGCTAATGCCCCGCATGGCTGGCAAATTATGGTAGCTAAGGCCACTGCCGATAATTAAAATACCTTCGTCACGTAATGGGGCGAGCGCCCGGCCGAGATTAAGATGCAGATCAGGATCATAGCTAGCATCTAACGAAATCTGAACCACGGGAATATCCTCATCTGGATAAAGCGGCTTCATTATGCTGAAGGTACCGTGATCGTAACCACGTTCAGGATCAAGCGACGCCTCTATTCCTTTTTCTTGGAGCAACTGTTGCACATGGTTCGCCAATTCTGGCGAGCCGGGAGCATTATAGGTAATATGATAGAGATATTCCGGGAAGCCGTGATAGTCATAGACCATACTTGGTTTTGCGCCAGACGAAATTACAAAACCTTTTTCTTCCCAGTGTCCAGAAACGATCAGAATCGCTTTTGGCTTATCGTGGAGTTCAGCGCGCATATCGACGAGTGATTTTTCCAGCACATCGAACGTATGGCGGAACTTGCCAGTCATGTATGGCCATGGCCCGCCGCCATGGCTGATGAAATAAGTCGGGAGTCTTGCATGCATAAAAATGCTCCTACTTATTCGCTTCAACTTCAATATCAAGCCGCACGTCATCACTCAAGGCTGGCAAGTACATCACAATACCAAAGTCAGAGCGCTTAATCATAGCTGTAGCGCTAAATCCGGCTGTTTCTTTGTTCATCATGTTCTCGCCAAGCTTATTAAGTTTAACATCCAAATCAACTGGCTTGGTCACGCCATGCAGCGTCAAATTCCCATGCACAATAGCGGTATTTTCACCAGTAACCTCAACTTTGGTACTGACAAAGCTAGCGGTTGGGAATGCTTCTACGTCAAAGAAATCTTTGCTTTTGAGGTGTTCGTCCAATTTGGGGACGCCACTATCAATGGCAGCAACAGGAATAGTGATGTTCACTTTACTCGCTGCGGGATTTTCCTGATCCAAAACGACAACACCATCCGCATTCATAAATTTACCAGACGGATTGGAAAAGCCGAAATGGTTGATATGCCATGTGACCGCCGTATGCATCGGATCAAGTGTGTAAGTATCCGCCGCCAACGCAGGCAAGGCAAATGACGTAAGCGCCGCAGAGGCCAATAAAATACGAGCCGTGTTTTTTGTAGTGTGTAACATAAGATAGTTCCTTTTTAACTTATTTTAAATTAGGCAGCCTTCTGCGTGATTGAATGAGCGCGCTCAGTTGCTGCAGCAAGTGCTTCGGCCTTTTTTTCCGGCCCGAAAGCTACGCCTTCAATATAAATCACCTCTACATCCGTGATACCAATAAATCCAAAAATGGTGCGCATATAAGTTTCTTGATGCTCCATAGCCTTCATTGGTCCTTCTGTATAGATGCCACCTCTGCCAAGCACGAGTATGACTTTTTTATCTGTCAGAAAACCCTCAGGACCGTTCTCTCCGTACTTGAATGTTTTACCGGCGCGCGCGATATGATCAACCCATGCCTTAACCACAGATGGGATACCAAAATTATACATAGGGGCTTCGAACACAATAATATTGCTCGCAAACAGCTCATCAATCAACTCGTCAGAAAGTTTCAACTCAGGGGCATCAGGCTGACCAGAAAACATCGCGCCCAAAAATTCCGGATTAATATGCGGAACTGGGTTTTTGACCAAGTCACGCTCAATAATTTTAGCATCGGGTGAGGCTGCTTTTAAATCAGCCACCGTGACAGCGCCAATCTGACGTGTGACAGAGCTTTGTATATCGCTGCTTGATGAAATGTGAAGAATATTTGTCATGAATGTGCCTCTTGTCTATATATTTAAGTTAAGGTACTTATAGGTACTTAGTGCAATATAGTAACCACCAAAAACAATTACAAGAAGGCACAAAAATGTCATTAGGTCACACAGATGTTCCCCCCAATACTCAGGATAAAATTCAACATGGCTCTAACTGCCCAAGTGGTGTTCGAGAGGTGTTAAGCCTTGTCGGTGATAAATGGAGCATGCAGATTGTAGGTGCACTTTGTAATACACCAATACGTTTTAATGAATTGCGCCGAAGCATCGATGGAATTTCGCAGCGCATGCTCACACGCACCTTACGTGAACTAGAGCGCAGCGGGTTAGTCTCACGCACGGTAACTCCAACCACCCCCCCCAGCGTAGAGTATGCCTTAACGCCTTTTGGGAAAACTCTGATAGAGCCCGTCAAAGCTCTTGCTGACTGGGCGGAAAAAAATTACCCCACCATGAGTAAGGCACAAGAGCGTTACGACAAGAATGTAAAATAAATGCGTTACTAGCAGTTATATATCTAAATATAAAATAATTTTTTAACCTCAAAAAACTGTAAAAACTTCAATTTTTTGCATACCAAGTCGCGCGCGCTTTACCGTGGCGCTGAATGCGGCCAGAAGAGACCAACTCACGCAAGCGCACTTTCAGAGTGTTCTGGTTCGCTCTGGTATGCTCTACAATCTCGGCAATACTCAATCGCTCATGCTGTTTAAACAGTTCCAGTATTTGCACGGATAATGCAGGCAATACGGTATCATCCGATGCCTTTTCTTTCTCTACTTTTGCTGCAAGGTTTGCTTTTTGCTTTTTCAGGCAACGAAGGAAAAACCCAAGCCAAGGCTCCCAATCGGGCTTGTCGCCTTTGAGGGTCGTTTGCGTCCGGCGCAGCGCCTTGTAATATAAATCCTTGTTATCTTCGACCACACTTTCCAGCGAAGCATACGGCACATAACTATATCCAGCCCGTAACAGCATGAGCGTAGTCAAGATGCGGGACAATCTGCCATTTCCGTCTTGAAACGGGTGAATGGCCAGAAACACGACTGTAAAAACGGCGATAGAAAGAAGCGGGTGCAGGCTGTTTTCAGCAGTAGCTTTATTGATCCATTTTACCAGTTCTTCCATTTCGCGGGGTGTATCAAACGGTGTGGCGGTTTCAAAAACAACGCCTATTTCTTTGCCGTTTTCATCGAAGGCCACAACATTGTTGGAAAGCTTTTTATAATCGCCCCGATGGCGTTCATCCTTATTACTGTGCCGCAATAAAATCTGGTGAAGCTGGCGGATATGATTTTCAGTGATAGCCATATCCTCATAGGCTTGAAAAACCGTATCCATAGCCTCGGCATATCCTGCCACTTCTTGCTCATCACGGCTCTTGAATGATGTGGATGTTAAATTCGATAGCATGGTTTCCACCTGCATATCGGTGAGCTTCGCGCCCTCAATCCGTGTGGACGAGCCGATGCTTTCAATCGTTGCGACTTTACGCAGTTGACGCAGGCGCTCCGGCGACATATTTTTAAGTGCTTCCCATTTTCCTTTAAACTCGTCAATCTCAGCGATGAGCTTGACGATCTCTTGGGTAACGGTGATCTTTGGTTCTTTCATATCGAGCCTGACATATCCGATTTCATACCCGATTATACCCGATTATACCCGATTTGCAATCCAATAAGACACCCAATTACACCCATTATTAAGCGGGGGGCTAAAAAGCACAGCAGATTTGAGACTTTAACGCTGTGCCAAAAAAAACAAACTCTTCACAGTTTGTTTTGGACTCAATAAGTTGAATAATTTCTTTTAAGTGAGCATCTAGTAACTTAAGCCTACGTGTCCATAAAGCCATTAGAAATTCAAGGCTTGCTTCACCGTGATCTTCTTCCCAGTTTTCAATAATCGAAAGCACTATGTCAGTCATTTGTCGACTGTATCTATCATCAAGTTGATAATTAAGCTCAGTTGGCGAAGCTGACCTTAAAAGTGCTGCTTGTATAATACCATCATTATACCTGTCAAAACATACGGGGCTAATTAAGGTGGAATGATAAGTGCTGGCGAGTCCAGTTTCATCTGACTTCATTCTCAAGTCATGTAGTAGTGATTGGATAGTCCAGTATACGTCCGCTTGGGTAGCTTTACCAGTATCAAGCCCAATATCCAGCCAAAATACAAAAGATGGTCTGAGTTTCAATACCGCTTTAGTGGGGCGTTTTAGAAATAATGAATTTTCTTCACCTTGATTCTTTTTTAAAAAATCCAAGCGTTCTTGTAAATAATTTGTCAGTTTTGTCAAATTTCCAGAGGATGCGAAATCATCGTTGTCATACTTGGACAATTTTTCTAATTCTGCATCCCAAGCTGTTTTATGGTGGTTTTTGCTTCTTGGCAGTAAGCATTGTTCTATAATTATAAGTTCGTGTCCTCCCTGTCTCAAATCCGTTTTTAGCTGATTTAAAACACCATCGTTTTGCACTTTAGAGACGCCAACGATATATGTGATACTTGCGTGTTTATCTATCGAGCGCAATTTTCGAGAGATAGCTAATAGTTTGCGGCCTGATGTGATTGCGGAAGCTACCACCAAAATAGAACGTTTATTTTTAATTTGGGCCTCGACTAAAAGATCATCTGGCCTGATCCAGTCAATATTTTATTTCCGTGTTCACCTAGATATTCTTTAATTTTCTCGGAGAACGTTAATGATCCAGCGTCAGGCAAAACGATGGCGTGAGAAATATCGTATGAAATATGTTTTCTAACTTTTTTTTCTAAATTTTCTAAAAAACAAGAATTTACGTTCTTATAAGCAGCTTCCATATCGATATAGAAGTGTTCTTTGTCTTCTTCTGCATCGCTAGCACTGATATTCCATTGAAGGGCGTTAATAGTTGCAAAGTCCTTAAAAAACCTTCCTCGACAAGCGCGAAAGTCTGTTTTGTTAATTTTTAAAAGTTCGTGTTGGGGGTTTTCAGGTAGAAACTGTTCTCCAGAAATTCTAATCAACTTCGAGCCATCTTTACATAGATCACAGTTTTCATGGCTTTCTGAATATATGCCATTGGAGATAATGGAAGATAAGTCAAATAAGCCTTTGCGGTCTTTAGGTAAATTGACATGAAATAAAGTTAAAACTGACTTTATCTTAACATTGTCTTCTAAAACTTTTTTTTCCAATGATCCGCTAGTGGTTGCTGAAATGATAATCAAGCTATCTTCATCTTCTACAAAATCATATGGGGCATTGAAAACTGTATAGGACTCAAAACTATGTATAGAAACTTTATTTACAGCGGACGATATACATGAATGCTGCAGGGCCATATTCACAAGATAAGATATAGAAGACGTGTCTACATAAATGCGTTTAATGTTACTCGTAATATAAGGCAAAAGTGATATTGCCAAGAAAGAGACTTCACTGCTTGCTACTAGTAAATTTGATACACGTATGAATTTATCGCAATGTTGTCCCGATGGCTTCATAAAATGGTAGCTGGGGAGTGAGGTAATAAGACCTTTGTGTTTTTGAAAAAGCTCCAATGCGCCTTGTTTCAAAATCTGTGACTGTAAGTCCTTATTAATTTTTTTTCCTTTGATTTCAATATCGCCAGTATCTAGTACATTCATAATAACTAGTTGGCTAGAGAGCTCTACCCCTCTATTTTCAAGCTCACGAATGAAATGAGTGTCGTCTAAAGGGGTGCGGTCGCCATTAAAAGACAGAATAAAAATTTTATGAGGAGATAAGTTCTCTTCCTCATGCGCTTTAAAAGCTTGAATAATAGCGTCCGTGGAAATAATAGAAGGAAAAAACACACAAAGGCTCTTCCTATTTTTTTCATCAGGTTCATACAGCCCAAAAGCAAAAAAATTATTCATCTTTTGCCTCCAATGGAATTAGTAATGTAATTGATGTTCCCGCTAACTTTGGTAGTTTTGCTAATTTCTTAGTTGCAATTTCTTGGTTGTCCCAATCGCAAAAATCATACGTTTCTTGTTCACCTGATTTGTAAGGGGTCTCAATAAAGTCTCTGTAAAGTGATAAGCGTCCACTTCTTATTTTCAAGAACCCACGCATTTTAGTTAATCTATCCATTACTATAGGCAGGCCATAACCTTTAGATGAATCTGATGTTGATGTTTGCCTAAACTGAAAACACTTCTTGAAAATATCGTATTCTTTTTGAAGGCTTATTTGTGTTTCATCGTTAGGATCTTTATTGTCGGCCATCCAGCGGCCACAATATCCAAGGCCAGAATCCACTATACTAATTTCAATAAAACGTTTCTGGTTTCGATCTTGAAAGTTAGATAAATATTTAGAGAGGATGGGTTCTGACTTAAGCGTTCCTTCAACACCTTTTTCGTTAAGGTTGATCCCATATGTATAAACAGTACGTACGCCTTTCTTGAGCCATTCACTTCTAATATTGCCGCGAGTTCCATGCTGGTGACTATTTAAAAAAAGCTCATAGAAAATTTTTCCTATTAACTCAGTTTCATCAGCTTGTAGAAGATTAACTCCTCCCGAAGCTGATAAAGACTGTTCGATCATTGCCTTAATAACCGCAGTTAGTTGAGCAGATTGTCTTGGCTCAGAAATATTTGAATTGTTGTTTAGATAAAAGTTGCGGACAAAGCGTTTCGTGCTGTGGTCAACAAATGTAAACCAACATAAGCTGCCATGTCTTAATCCAAAAGTGTTGCGTTCTTGTTCTTCAATTTTTTCTTTTGCTTGAAGGTAAATTTTTTGTTTAACGTCTTCGTTATTTAAAAATAGTGATTTGGCCATCATAGCGGCGGCAAATTTATGAGGCCTCCGCAATATTTCTGAAATTATGTCTTTTGAGCTGCTCGGAGTAATCCTAAGCACGTTCTCTTCAGAATTATTGGCCCAAGTTATAACTGATTGTATAGCCGATGCCATGCCTCCAAAAGTGTATTTTGTAGTATCAACTGGCAAAACAAGCTCGTTGTCCTGACTCTGAGCCAGAAGCACATCGAATTTTTTTAGTTGCTCAACGCTTAATGTCTTAGGAAATCTATTCATTTAATCTATTTAACAATACGCAGTAATAATGTCTAATTAATAAGAATTACAAACCTTTTTCCGCTTATAGGCTTTTTAAAGGATGCATTTGTTAGCACGAGCTTAAATTTCCACTTCTGGAGCTTCGTCTTGTTTTGGCTCAGGCGTGCTTTGGCTGCCTTCATTAAAGCCTGATTTCATATTGAATGTATCACTCATTCGAGGTTTCGAGGCTTTAGGGGCATTTTCTGCTTCTGTGGCGTTAGTAAATGCACTTTGCGTTCTAGTTTTGGGTTCATCCGCTAACCCGTGTTCTTGCTTTGGTGTTTCAGTTTTTGCCTCATAGGCTTGTGCCCGATATTGTGGCGGAACATTAACGCGTTTGGTTTCGGCTTCAGCCCGTGTCTTTTCCCTGACTTCGCTATAGGTCGTTGTTCTTTGCGGGCGCTCCTGCGCCTTTGAAAATTTCTCCTGCGTCTGGGTGCTAGGATGCTCCGGCGATGGCTGCGCGGCTCTTTGTTGTTTTATAGCCCTATCAATTGCATCTGTCATGTGCTTCGTTTTTTCGTTCGCAGGTGTAAACCAGCTTTTACGGTCTTCCGGTCTTGGTGTTTCTGTGCTTGTGGCTTGCCTCTGGGCTATCGCTTGCTCCAATGCCTTAATCCTGACTGGCATGGGCTGTTTGTATTCAGCTTGTGCCTTTGGCGTGGGCTGAGCCTCTGCCTTAATAGTAAACGCGGATTTCACTGGTGGCGCTTCAGCCTTAGAAGACTGCAATTTTATTTCAGGCTTTGCCTTTGGCGTTTCAACTGCCGTTATTGGTTTTACTTCCGGCGCAGCAAGCTCCGCTTTATCTATCTTTATTTTCTCACCCTTGGTTTGCAGAATTTTATTTACGGTCGTTGAATTGGTGAGCGTTTGCCGCTCGCCCCATGCTGGCGGCTTAAATTCAGCAGGGATTTGAGCGCGTATCATCTCGGCTTTCAGGTGAAGCTTCAGATTGATTTCTTTGTCTGTGATCTGCTTGGGCGGGGCTTGTTCTTTAAAAGGGGCTGTAATTGAGGGGGCGTGTTTCTTTACTTCCATGTCGATTTTATCGACAAAGCTTTTATAGTTTTTAAAATCCGTTTGTTTCTGCTCCAGTATGGCGATGTTCTGCTTCATCTCCTTGATCTGGTTATGCAGCCCTTCGCGGTAATCACGGCCATAACGGGTAAGCTGGCGTTCTACGCGGGCGTGTTTTTCTTCGGTGGTGAGTTTGAGGCTGGCTTTTGCTTCAACACGGCGCGTTACAAAATCCGCCGCCAGTTTCACGGCGCTGGCGATTGTTTCCTTGATGACGGATTTTAGGGTGGTTTTTGACTCTAGCTGCTGAAGCTTTTCAAGCCGTTTGTCCAGCCGTTCCATGAGCCTGTCAAGCTGCGCGATTTGCTCCTTTAAGGGCTTATCGCCCAAAACCGCCCGTTTTTCATTCAGAGCTTTGATCTCGGCATTAAAGGCACTGCGCGTTTGTTGCTTATCAAGGGCGGGGTAATCAATCTTACGGCCTTGGCTGTCTTCCCGTACTTTGCTTTGCAAATTATGGGCGCTTCCGCCGCTAGACGCGCTGGAAGAAGAGCTTTTTTCACCTGAGCTTTCTTCTTCGCCGTCTTCATCATCGCCCTTATCGGCGTTTTTGAAGTCTTTGGCCAAAAGGCTTTGATAGGCGCTAGCATTCTTCGATGCCTTGCCCTCATGGGTTTGCGGGATGCGGTCTAGCCCCTGCGCTTCCAATGTGCGCCGGTCAATCTTCGCATCGGGAAAACCTGCGCGTTCCAGCGCATCATTCGCCAGCGTTTCCCACACTTCGCGGATGATCTCGATTTCTTGAGGGCCTGATACTTTATCATCGAGAATGCGGGTCTTTGCGCCAAGACCGTCTTTTGTGACCTCACGAGTCGTAAACAAAAGATGGGCGTGGTGATTGCGGGGGTCGTGACCGTCACCCTCGCAAGGGCTGTGAATGGCAACATCCACAGCAACGCGGTAGCGTTCAATCAGATAAAGCCCCATATCGCGCGATAATTCCGCGCGGGCTTTATCACTTAACTCATGCGGCAAGGCCAAGATAACCTCCCGCGCTACGCGGGAATTTTTACGGGTTTCGCTGGCCTCTGCCGCATTCCATAGAACGGCACGGGTTAAAAGACTTTTCGGGGCGGAAGGCGGCGCGAGAATAAACGTATCTGCTACGCCTGTACGTTTATGATAGCGATGGGTGCGCCCTGCGCGTTCATCCTTCAGGATTGAACCGGAGCGATAGGCTGCGGCTGCTACAGCCGAATGGCCTTCGCTCCTCGAAAAGACTTTTAATGAGCAATGATAAATTGCCATTACGCAGTAATCCCCGTGCCGTTTTTAGCGCTGCAAACGAAGTTTGCGTAAGTGCGCTATTAACATCCTCTTTCTTTAGGATAACTCTTTAGGGATTAACAATTTCTTAGGATATATAGGAATCTAGCTCTCCAAGCTATATCTTTCTTCCTCTGCTAAAAACGTTTTAAAAAGGCTGCTCTTCTTTTTGACGCTGCTCTTCAAAACCATCAATGTATTTTTGTAGAAGCGCCCCCTTATCTTTGAAAAAGTTCTCTAAAAACTCTTCGGCAGTTAAAGGTAGGTATTCAACATTTTCTGCACTCAAAGTCAGGTAGTTAAACTCAGGAAGCTCGGAATAAAAGCTATTCTTCTGAATCGCCCTTAAAAAGTCTGTAAGGTTACTCTTATTTTTATCTTCCTTGTAAATTGCACGGTAAAAATCTTCGGGGTCGGCCTTTGGCCGCTTCCAGCCGCCCCAACTCACTTCCTCAAAGGTTTTTTCAAATCCAAATGTCGGATTAACGATAATCAGTTTCTTGGAACCTTTCACAGCATTGAAAAGCAAGTTGTTTATATAGGGATCAAAAAAGCTATAACCAACGACGAAAAAGTATCGTATATCGGATGAAATGAGACTGCTGTTAAAATGATGGATTAAGGAAAAAAATGGTTCTACAGAAAAAGACTTCGTTCCTTGTCCAAATATAATGTACGGATCATGCTCCACCCTTGAGTCTTTTAATGGGCCTTCCGAGACAACCTCTTCATACGTATCCATATCTTCCATTCTTACCCAATCAATGGAGCCATGAAGCTTATACAAATTTACTCTACCGTTTGGGTCATTCTCTTCATCTGGAAAAACACTGACCCATCTATTCGATGAAAAACCTCTCCAAGGGACTTCCCCATCTTTTTGAAAGAACTGCTCAAGAACAGTGTCATAGTTGAGCGAAAAGATGTTAAGTCTAAACTCATCGTTTGGATGTTCTTTAAGGAAAGTTGAGAGCGGGTTTAGATACGAAAAATTTTCTTCGTCAGGTATAGAGAGCCATTCTTCCTTTAGAAGTTGCTTGAGTATTTTCTCTAGACTTTCAAACAACCCCGATCCGTCTTTTGAATCTGTACGATGTTCTGACTCAAGCTGCACCAATTTATCAGCCCAATTACCAGTTATAGGGTACGGTAAAAAGTTCTCTCGATTTTTAATCCGTCTAATTAAAAGTGCTAGCTCTTCAATATTGGGAGTGAATTTAAAATTGTTAGCCGTCTCCATTGTCCGCCATTCAGAATGGTATTGAAGACAAGAAATCAAAAACTTTAAAGTCTCTTGCTGGACAGGTGATAAAGATACGCTACTTTTCTGTGTAAAAATTCTTTCTTTTATATCATCAAACATTTGTACAGAAGTAAGGCAGCCTGCGCCTCTAGAGAAACCCGCCCCCACTAAGAACAAAGATTGATCTATTATATCGGAAATTTTGTTCTCTGTGCTCATATTCAGATAAACCAAGGGATGTTATTAGCGACTTCGTTATCTGGAATTTCGCCGTCAAACTGTGAAGAAAAATCAGCTATAGCCTTAGAGTAAGTCGTTGTTACAGGAACGCTTCTTTGCCTTAAACCTTTCCAGTTTAGGCGTGAAAATTCATAAACTTGCGCTATCAACTCAGGGGCGCTGAACCCCCCAGTGTTCACGTAGTTTAGTTTCAATTTAATAGGTAATTCGTCATCAATTTTTCTTGGAGGGTCTTTTTGGTATCTGTTGTTATTGAATAGTAGGTATTCATTATACCCTACCTTCACGAATACGCCGCTCTCAGGCATACCCATGTTATAATCTGCATCAAAACATATATCTAATTTTGCTTTTGAGTCATTTATCTCAACAACAGCAATAGGAATGGATAAAGCCATATCCTCCAGAAGATTTAAAACGTTTCTGACTTCATCTCTGCGTGGAGGTTTGTAGTAGTGAATGACAAGCCTCTCTGGCTCACCCTCCTGCTGCATATACTCAGATATTGCAGATTTCAAATGTTGTACTAAGGCTGTTTTATCACTGATCGGCAGTCCCTTTACGCCTCCAAGTCGCCCCTCGTTGTCAAAAAATACGGCACTACCTAAATACTGATCGGTTCCCTCGTTCGCCCGTTTAGTATTAAACCCTACAATCAATTCTTTGGATTTCTTATTGGCTAGCTTCCAAGGAATACCTCCAAATTTTGCAAGAATGCCAATTGCTATATTGGGTAACGAATAGTGAACACCGTAATCGTTAATTGTTTTTGTACTGACAAATTGAGAAGCAATTCCCTTGTCAAGAAGCGTCTTTTTGATTTTGTAATAACTATCGCTTTCTTCCTCATCCGCTTCAAACCTTTTAAACGGTCCTATAACTATTGCCAAAGTATCTGGATATAAATTATCTGGGTAGTGTTCAGTTAGGAAAGCGTTCAGTTCTTCAGGAACGCTCGCTACATCTGTATAGGGAAGCCCCTTACTCTCATTTGCATCTGCCAGAGCAACAGGTATGCCGACGTAACTCAGAAGTCCTGGAAAATGTTTGTGACCATTCTTTAGATAAAGATACAGGTTATTTGCGGCATCCTTGCTATCGTAAATAAACAACAGTCTTTTCTTTTCTGAATTTTCTGCTTTCTTAAGGGGGCCATACTCTCTCATGCCTACTACAGCATTTACCGCAGTTTTTTCGTGACTGAATGCCATCAGATTTTGTTGGCTGAAAACATTATAAAAGTCATCTGGAGCGACGTTTTTAAGGCCCGTCTTTTCAATCACAAAATAAGACGATTCAAAGTCGTATAAATTCTCGGAGGCAAACTGTTTTAACTTTTCGTATCGATCCTTATAGTTAAATTTAACAGGTGCTCCGGTGCGCTGTGCGCTTACTTCCCTAGAACAAATCGTTTTTCCTGCTACTGGACTATGAGTTTTGTAAGCTAATAAATTCTCTGTGTTGAAAACAAACGTATCAGCCTCCAAATTGTTGTTAACATTAGTAACAAGGGTTCTTTCACTACCAAAATTAAATGAAAGCTCCTCTCTTTTGTGATTCCACTTGAAATCAATTCTTCTGTATTGATCGTATTCGTTATCAAACTCACCAATCTTTTGATATGCAGAAAAATCCATAGGAAATTTAGAAGGATTTACAAAAAAACTCTTGTTTTGGAGGTGCTGCGCTAATTCTTGTTTTAATAATTCTCTTTTAAATGGCTGGCAGTTTGATTCTGTAAGCTTAACTACAAAGATACTCCCATCGTTCTCTTCCGGATTCTCTTCTCTAAACTCCGTAGCTAGCTGCGCATCGTCTTCTAAACCACGTTCTTGCACCCAATCAATAAATTCATCTTGGATGGGTAGCTGTAGCTTGTCCCCGATCCATTGAACTTTGTTGCTACTGAGTGTGAAGTCTTCTGTAGACCTTAGAAGCATAAAAACTGGCTTCTTAAGCTCAAATCTAAGGGCAATTCTGTTTATCAATAATCGTTGCATGTCTTTTATTCTTTACGTTGAGCCGTTTTCTACTAAAGCTATATCCTCTGGAGTTAATTGGTATAATTCATAGACCATTTGATCGATTTCACGGTCGGTTTGGTCGATCTTGTTTTTAAGTTCTAATGCCTTGGCCTTTTCTTTCTCAAAATGCTCCATCCACTCGGCTTTTTGAGAAAGCGATAGCTTGATCGGCTTTATGGATTTTTCTATTTCTGCAATAAATTCTGAAACTTCTAATTCAAACCAATTCTTTAATTTAGTTGTGATGTTTTGTTGTCTAAATTCTGTTTTGAGCAACTTTTCAAAGGTCTCAATTAACTTGATAAACTGCGAATTTTCCTCACATACACTTTTCGCTTTAGTTGCAATTTCTTCCATACCATTCACATGGATAGGGAATTTTTTTAATTCATTGATTTTAAATTGCGGGAATGTTTTTCGTTGAAATTTATCAAAAGAATTTACAAACCAGTAGGAAACCAAACGACTGTTTAAAAGCCCCAAAACGAAATAAGGGTTTTTTTGAATATCTACAATATTCATAGAATTTCGATCATTTAAAACATGATCTTCAAGATAGCATGCGTTAATACAGTATGGTGGCTTTGACGGTATTTGTCTCACCAAAATTCTTGGGCTATTGAATAAATGAGAGTTTCTAGGAGAAGCTAGATTTTCACCGTATTTTAAAAATTCGCCACCCCAAGTCTGATAATATCGACAAACATCTTTACCATCCACATACTTCAAATAGTCTCCGTCTACTTTTTCAAAAGAATGGTATACTCTTTCATTCTTCATTTCTTTAGTTTGTATCGGATTACCTTTTCCAACCTCATAAGCCTGTAGTCCTGCTTTAACCGTAGCCACATTATCCAAAACATCTGATTGGTTATTGATCTTTACTAGCAGCCCCTCAGCCTTAGAGTTTATTGATAGGTTGATAATATAATCATCCTTAGAGAGGTCAGATTTTATAACAGTACTTTCAGATAGCTCCTGTTTTGAAATTGTTCCCTTGTGAAGTGGGGCATCTGATTTTTCTTTTTTGAACAAAAGAATGCAGCAGTCAACGCTGGCATCAGAAAACACTTTATCAAATATATTTATAATTTTAGTTTTGCTTGTTTCTTCAAGAATAAACTTTCTAAATTCTTTAAAAGAGTTAATCGTTAGGCAGGTATTAGGAATTATGTAGCCCAAATAACCATTGCTTTTTGCGAGCCTATAGCCTTTCTCTGTAAAAAGAGCGTAAGTATTTATTTGGTAGTTTGCTTGCTCGTAATTAGCATAGTAGTGTTGCTTTTCTTGGTCGGTAAAACCTTGATCTCTAGCAAAGACATAAGGTGGGTTTCCGACAATTACATCAAACCCACCGTTTTGCATGATCTCTGAAAATTGTTTGTTCCAATCAAACGCTAAATCACCCGCAATTTCTGGGTCATCAATAAGCGAATTTCCGACCTTGATGTTATCCTCAAGGTAGGTGAGTTTTTCCTGCCTGTTCGCGGTTTTAAGCCATAAAGACAGCTTCGTGATTTCTACGGACTCGCTGTTTAAATCCACGCCATAAATATTATTGGCAAGTATATGCGTATCCCACCGGAATAGCGTTGTTTGCTCGCCCTTAAGAAGTGCAAGCTGGCTATTCACGGCTTCGCCTTCGTTTTTCAGGTAATCAAAAACTTCATTCAAAAAAGCACCTGAACCGCACGCGGGGTCTAACACTTTTATTTTAGAAAGAGCCTCCTTATAGGCTTCCCACGTTTGAATATGCTTTTCGATCTTTTTGTTATAAGTGATCTGGCCTTTGCGCTGGCCGCGCTCAATGACTTTAATACTGTCATAGTCTGCATCTTCCAATACAGGCAGCGTATTAATGCCTAATTCTTCTCTTCGATCGTTCAACCAGCCTCCCACGGCTTGTTCAACGATATAACGGGTAATGTATGCGGGCGTATAAAAAATGCCGTCTTTCTTACGTTTGCTCTGATTTTTGCTAACTTCCTCAACATTTTCAGCATGAGCTTTTAGTTCCTCAAGATCGCTTATGGATTGTTCAAAAATATGACCGAGGATATTGACGCTTACATCGCTGTCAAAATCATAATCGCCAATTTTTTTGAAACCCTCGCACAGCGCATCACTAATGCTCAAGTTATTTAGCTCTGCGTCATCCTTAAAAAGGCCGCCATTATAGGCTGGGATTTTTAGATCAGGATTGCCCTTATTGATGGCCTGAAACAACCCTTTGAAATTTTCCCATACAGGCTGGGGGCTATAAAGATTTTTGGTTTCATAGGCTTGTTTAAGTGTATTTTCCGGCAAAAGCCCTTTGTCTTCTGCAAAGGCGACAAAAAGAATACGGTCTAAAATCGTTTGTGTGTAACGAATTACCTGTAAAGGCTCTTTATCAGGGTTATCATCGCCAATCGTTTTGATAAGCTTGGCTCGTAGGGCTTTATAATCCGCATAGAGCTGGTTTGTAATGTCTTTATCAACCTGCTCACTTTCCTTGAGCAAGCTCTGCGTCTTTCCGTTTAACAGGCTTTCGGCAGATAGCAGCAAAATAAAACGAGCATATTCTTTCGGCTCACTTAGCTTTGAAAGATCAAAAAATTCATAGTCTTTTCGGCCATAGCCAAACGCATAGAGCCTGATTTCACGGTAATTTGAAACAAGAACCCATTGAGCACCTTTTATATCGCTCGCATATTCCCAAGCTTGCTGAACAGGCGATTTATTACGCCCCGCCATGATTGCATCAAGGTCTTTTGTCTTTGCCCCTTTAAGCTCAAAAGGAGCAATGATTTTTGTTTCCTCAGCCGTAAAGCTCCCTAAAGCAACATCCACATTTCCTTTAGGGAGGGGCTGATTTTTAGCGACTGTCCAGCTTTTGCCCTCGCTGCTCCCTACATAGCCAAGAACATCAATTAAAATGCGCTGAATAAACTCACCGTCATTTTGTGTTTCGCTGTCATAAATGCCTTTGGAAAGATTTTCCGCCCACGCGCTTAGAATATCAGCGTGACTCGCTGACATTGGCTCTAAGTGCTTTATGTGTTTTATGTGTTTTTCAATAACACGAGGGTGAAATAAGGGCATTTATAATTGTAAACCTTTGATTCATTGCTGCTTTGTAAGGCTATAGAATTTACAAGACTTACACAATCTCGAACAGGTTTTATATTATGTATTTCCCACGTTTTACTTACTGCAATCCTTCGTCTAGGTCTTTTTCTGCCCAACGGGCAAGACCTAGCGGCGTTTCAAGCTGCCTTTCACGCCTGACGGGTTCTTAATCTTCCTCAACCCCAAGCACTTTTGGCGCTTGCTTGCTTTTTCGGACATTGATAAGCGATGTATCAATCATGTCCTTCAAATGCGCTGCATAGTGCTTTTCGATCATCTCGACTGACGTTCGGCAGTTCTTCGCGATCTGGTAAATGTCTGCTCCCTCTAGCAGACGAAAACAGATATAGCTATGACGAAGGGAATAGGCCGTCCGCGCTTTTCCATCGCGGTCAAACTTCAGATTATTTTCGTTCAAAATGCCGTTGAACATTTTTTTGAATTCATTGGGGAAGAGTTTATCTGTGGGCTTAACTGGCCGTTCCCCTTCATCTGTTGGCCGTGGTCGGTCGCGCAAACGCTCGAACGGTCTGACTGCCCCTGTCATAGATTTACAGTAACCAACGCCGCGCTTACCGCGCACTTCAATTTCTAAAATCTTGTCACCACTCCATTCATCGGTAACGATTTCAACATCACGAAATTCAAGCTGATTAACTTCATCCGGTCGTAAACCCGTATTCGCCATGAACAGAACAAAATCATGGAGTTGTTCAGCATACCATTTAAACCGTGGGTTTTTGGGATTGGCCGCGTTCTTCCGCGTGGCCGTGTAAAGTTGCTTGTATTCCTTAGGGGTAAACCAAGGGCGGTGGCTTACTTTTGTATGCCGCCTGTAGGGGTCGGATAGGTCAGGCACTTGCTGGATAAAGCCATGACGGTGTGCCGTTTTAAGGGTAAGGCTTAATGTCACAATCTCATTATGAATTGTTTTTCGTGCTGGCGGCTTCCAAGGCTTGCCAGCCTCTTCTTCATTATAATCTTCCGGCTCGGTCAAGCGATGCGCTCGATATTGTTGAGCCGTTCCGGCTGTAATATCGCCCACGTGCATGTCGCCAAAGAAGGGGAGCAAATGAAGTCTTAAGCGGTCTTTATGCCCCTGCACCCATTTCGGGCTGCGGTGGCCTCTTGTTGTAGCCTCATATTCGCTTTCAAACATCTTGGCAACTTGGGAAAAGTTCTTACCCGCATTCAGTTCACCAAGATGGTTTTTTGCCTGTAACTCGTTAAACCAGTCCGTAGCCTCATCCTTGGCGCGGCCAAGGCTCTTTTGCCTTGTGCTTTTGCGCCATTCCTTACCATTCAGGAATGTGGAGCAATGCCAAGCACCGCCTTCGCTGCGCTGATAAAGGATAACTTGGTCGCCTAATATGCGGTGTCTTTCCATTCTCGATTCCCCTCAAACACACTGTGCGTTTTGTGTGAGTGTTGTGTGATACATTTTATTGTATCATGGGAGGGGTTAATAAAAAATAAGCACCTCGTAAGGTGCTGATTTAATTGGAAAAAATTGGTTGCGGGAGTAGGATTTGAACCTACGACCTTCAGGTTATGAGCCTGACGAGCTACCGGGCTGCTCCACCCCGCGTCAATGTTTTATCCGGGGCAGGCCCGGTAGCAGTTTTTTGTTTTGTGCCGCTTCTGCCTTGCGGCTTTCGCGGTCACGGGCGGGGCTGCTCCACCCCGCGCCACTAATGCTTATCACATCAGTAGTATTGTGGTGCGTGTTATGGCACCGTTGGATATTGTCGCCCCGCAGCAGGATTGCTTTATGTGCGTCCTCGCAGCGTTGCCGCTTGCGGGCGACACGGGTCCACCCCGCGTCAGTGTTGTTTATTTTAGTGACAAAAAAACCGCCTTTATGGCGGTTATTTTGTTTTGTCATTGGGAATGGGTTTTTTCCGTGATGTTCTCTGGACTTAATAGACCTGGCAGCGACCTACTCTTCCGCGCCTTAAGACGAAGTACCATCGGCGTGACTTGGTTTCACTTCCGGGTTCGGGATGGGACCGGGTGGGGCACAAGCGCTATGACCACCAAGTCAATTAAATCCAGAGGGTTTTTTTTATGTTTAATAACGGTGTTTTTATGTTCCGGCGATCAGTTGATCTGATCACTGTCCATGACGGTAAATCAAGTTCGATCGAATAATTAGTATCAGTAAGCTTCATGTGTTGCCACACTTCCACACCTGACCTATCAACGTGGTGGTCTTCCACGGTTCTTAAGGGAGATCTTATCTCGAGGGGGGCTTCCCGCTTAGATGCTTTCAGCGGTTATCCCTTCCGTACATAGCTACCCTGCAATGCGACTGGCGTCACAACAGGTCCACCAGAGGTACGTCCACCCCGGTCCTCTCGTACTAGGGGCAGCTCCTCTCAAATCTCCAACGCCCACGGCAGATAGGGACCGAACTGTCTCACGACGTTCTAAACCCAGCTCACGTACCTCTTTAAATGGCGAACAGCCATACCCTTGGGATCTGC
>PADB01000009.1 GCA_002700365.1 Kordiimonas sp.
CGGGATTTGACTTTCGTGGCCTAGCAACAACCAACACTTGCCAAAAATCTTTTCCATTTCCTGGTCAAAGATTTCCTGATCCTTATAGATACGTGCGCTATGCACGCCATTGTCCGGGTCAACGAGATTCTCAATTGTCTCCCCGGACCATTGCGGCAATTTATTTTTATTAATTACCTGGTCCATTATTTTCTCCAAAGTTTAGGTGTCAGCAAAAACTTGTGGCTAGACGGTATCATTTCTATTTTTGCACACCATGCTTTGCAGTCCAGTTTCCTTGTCCTCTATCTTTGACGCGGCGCAACAAAACAGCGAAAAACCTTATATTTCAGAATTATAATGATTAAAAACTTATAGAATGCGCGGTATTTATTCTCATAATCGCCAGTCTGAACCTCTAAAATCAGTCTGAACCTCTAAAAAATCGGACACCAACGTGACGACCTCAGCGATTTATTTGTATTAATATTCAATAAGCTTTATTATTTTTATTAATATCTATTCGGTAAACGGTAGCGATAGACATGAAAAATCTGCGTCAGTTTGATTTGAATTTATTGGTCTTTTTCGATGCTTTATGGACGTATCAGAGTGTCTCCGGGGCAGCAGAACACCTTAACGTCACCCAGCCAACGGTAAGCGCGGCCCTTAACCGCTTGCGTACACATTTTGACGATCAGCTTTTTGTCTGGGATGGTCATACCATGGCCCCCACCGCGAAGACCATGTCACTGGTGCCGCAGGTCGAAGCCATTATTCAACGCGCGCAACTTTTGGATAGTGCAGCCGACTTTGACGCCTTAAAAGTGCATCGCAATTTTGTGATTGCATCCACAGACTATGTCTTCGCCCTGTTCATGCCGCCCTTGCTTGCAACACTTAAACAAAAGGCCCCCAACATCAAAATCACACTGGTGGAATTTAAACCCTTTATGGGACCCCGTATGGGAACACCAGATATTGATCTGACCATTCTCCCACAAAGCGCACTCCCCAGCTCAAACGTCAAAGAATATGTGCTGTATAGAGATGATTATGTGGTTATCACCGATGAAGAGGACAGTGCCCCCCCTCTCACGGCGGAGACATTCTTTACCCGACCTCAAATCAAGTTTTCTGCCGATACAAAAGCGATCATCGATCATGAGACACAGCATTTACGACAAAACCAGCAGAGAATGAATATTGCCCTGACGGTGGACCACTATCTTATGATCCCACGACTTATTCGCGGATCGGATAATTTTGCTATCTGTCCTCGAAAAATACAAAATATCCCCGGCACACTGGACGGCCTGCGCCTCCAGCCCCCGCCGGTTAGCATTCCCGATCTGGACTTAACCCTCGCCTGGGATAATTCCCGCCATAAGGATCCGGTTAATCGTTTTATTCGCGATACATTAATCGCACGGGGGCAGGCCATCTCTTGAAGCACGACAAGACAGCCTGCCCCACCCCGCTACACTGCCCCGTTGGGGTAGGCACCGGTTAACTGAAACTCACCAAAACTCGTCGCACCAGCATCCGCATTAATGAGATAGTGATTAGACGCTGAGTTAATATCACGGAAAAACCGCTGCATAGGATTATCCAAATAGGTCGCCCGCGCGCCTGCGGCCTTGAACAGGATCGTCACGGCCTCTGTACAGGCTTTGGCAATGTAAGCCTGATTCCAGCGATACATCGCCCGCTTTTCCAGTGGAATTTCCTCGCCTTTTTCAACATAGGACTGCATATCCGCCATATCACGTTCAAACTTCAACTCACAGCCATCTAAAATAGCCCATGCTTCTGCCAAACGCTGCTGATTCAATGGGTCTTTTTTATATGACGATCCATCAAACGCGTTACGGCGGCTCTGATTCATTTCAACATAATATTCATACGCCCCACGCGCGATACCCAGCGGAATGCTGGTCAGGCAATAGCCAAAGGCGGCGTAGAACGGCACCTGATAGGCCGGACCGTCAAAATATGGTCTGTCACGCAATCCCTTTGCATGCTCATCTGACAAAACATGCACGCAATGATCCGGCACAAAAGCCTCTTCGACAACAATATCTTTACTGCCCGTTCCCGCTAACCCCGATACATGCCACGTATCATCGATAACATAATCTTTACGTGGAACAAGGCTGGCAATCAAACGTGGTGGCTTGCCCTCCTCCTTCAAAAGGCTACCTAGAAAAGCCCAATCACAATGATCACAGCCTGATGAATAATGCCAACGACCGCTGACTTTATAGCCACCTTCAACTGGCACAGCCTCACCAAACGGCGCATAAGAAGAAGAAATGCGCACATGCTCATCCTCTGCCCATACGTCAACGCTTGCTTCACGTGGCAGTACACCCATTTCCCAGTTATGAATCACGATCACACTTAATACCCACGCGCTGGACGGGCAGGCCTGTGCAACTATACTACAGACCCGGTACAAGGCTTGCGGCCACAATTCATAGCCGCCGAATTCTGCTGGCTGCAAGATTTTGAAAAAACCGGCATCCTGAAATTCCTGAATTGTTTCTTCGGGCACCCGGCGCAATTCCTCACATTGGCGTGCACGTTCGCGCAATGTCGGCAACATATCCCGGGCTGCGGCCATCAACTCTCCCATCGTTGGCTGGCCGTCTATCTGCCCCGTTTTATTCCGTTCGCCTGACGATAATACAGTCTCATCCATCTCTTTATCCTCCTTCTATACCATCATCATCAGTGAGACGCGGCCACCAATGACAATGCCGTTGAAGGAAATAAAACAGAATGGTGAATATTTATAAATTCAATATTTTATATATTGGTATTAATACCATTAATACTAGTCCGCCGACATAGACTGCAGCATGCTCAAGGAACGATGATAGTGGTAACTCATCTGTGGCTGGCGATAACGATGCTCACGCCCGACGGGGCATGCCATTCGCGCCAGACATTTATCCTGACAATGCGATCCGTCCGTTTGTCTGTATTGAAGACATGTTTCCATATCAAACCCATCGCGCGAAACCGCACCCACAGGACAGGCCACAACACAATCGTCCGTCCGGCACGCACTACAGGGGGAAGGAGATGCGGGCATAGAAGCAGGCTGATAATGAGAATTCGTTAGCACCACCGCACGGTATGCATACCAACTTCCCCACACCGGATTGATCCCTACTAGGAAAGGGGACGTATGATGCCAGCCGGCCACGACACCTAAATCCTGCAATCCATAAAACGGATGACCTGTATGCCCTGCAGGATAAATGATTTCGAACCGCTGCCCTTTTAAATCTTCTTCTAAGATCTCTGTAATTACCCGACATGCGTAGGCATCTATAGGATGATCTATGTCACCACTGACCGCGGCCTGGCCGCCCATTTTTGCCTGAACCATAACCGCTTCATGTTCCACATGGGGCCATAAGGCGCGTCCACCATGGCCCAACAGAATAACCTGCCGATAATCGTCATTATATCGGGAAGCGGTCTGAAGTCGCTCACGTAATCCTTCGGGTAAGGAGGCAACATCAAATATGGCCTGTAAATTCAGCCCCTTTTCCGTAAATGCCTTAGCTGGAAAATTTTGCATTGGTCTTCATCTTGTACGGGCCATAGAAACATTTGCCGTCCACAAGATATAATGCACAACAAAGATTGTCATTATGATGTGGCAGCATCCGCTCTGCGGGCCATTTTCTTTAACATTTTCTGTGACAAAGACGGGGCAATACCCGGGCGGCTCCATGGGCAGGTTGTCAGGCAAATACCGCAGGCCTTATGTTCCGCAAGGTATGGCATGCATTTTTCAAAATCCACATACCATTTCCGGGTGCCACGCACCATGACCTTCTCATCATTCAGTGCACCAGGCGGGCAGTCTTCGGTACATTTCTTACAAGACACACAGAACTCCTCAACGCCGATTTCACGCGGCTTATCCGCCACAAATTCCATATCGGTCAGAATGGTTGCCAACCGAAAGGCACTACCCATTTTATCGCTGATCATGGAACCGTTTTTCCCTAACTGGCCAATACCAGCCGCAATCGCCGGCGGGATCGTCAGATGGAATTCTGTCGACCGCTTTGTCAGCCCGCCATACCCCCTGGCATAAAAACCACGCTCCCGGATCCAGTTGGACACATCAACCGCCGCCTTCTGAGAACGCTCATACCCACCGATCACCTGGGTCAAAACCCTGCTGAAATCCCCCTCTAGATTCTTGGCTATTTCATCATACTTCATGGCGCGGGCAACAACGATAATCCACGGGTATTGGTTCCCCTCTTCAATACCTTCATAACGGTATTCGTCGGTCATACGTGTCACACCTACC
The DNA here is from genome assembly GCA_002700365.1 of Kordiimonas sp. GTDB lineage: Bacteria > Pseudomonadota > Alphaproteobacteria > Sphingomonadales > Emcibacteraceae. The sequence continues at coordinate 4,322 of PADB01000009.1, forward strand.
GCATCCACTTCCGGATGCGCCATGGCATATTCCTTCATCAAACGGGTATTTTCTTCCGGGCCAGCATCAACCTTTTCAGCCGCGATATCACGATGGCCATGTTTCTCACGGCGCATATGCTTTGTCACATAACGGAAACATTCCCGGCTGTCAAATAAGATGCGCAAGGCAAAGAAAAGCCCCAAAAAGATCCAGGGATTACGTTTTCCATGATAATGGGATCTGGCCCGATACCAATGATCGACGCCCACACCATTATATTCATTCACACTGGTTCCCGGACCCTTCGGAATCAAAAGTCCCGTCAGGAATGAATGTTGATATTTGTGATGCCCCAGAAGTTTTCCCGTTAAAAGTCCCACCGCACTATCCTTTATTTCTGAGCTATATTCATATAGTTATATTTTTATCATTTGATCAGTTATCTTTATACAAGACATCAGCGGTAAAGGCAAGGCAGCCCCCCTCCCCACTACTGTGGGGATGACCACATTGCACTACAATCAAGCTAACTGATTTTAAAAAAAAGAATAACGCAGCTTAACAGAACTCAATAAAGCCCATCACCGCATTCTGGGCCACGATATCCATATGGTCCATATCAGAGAACATATCATGTGTGGCATGGGGGGCGCCGTCAACACCATCGCGCGAAACCGCGCTTACGGGATAGGCCACCACACAATCGTCCGTCCGGCACGCACTACAGGGGGAACGAAGCAACATCAAATATGGCCTGTAAATTCAGCCCCTTTTCCGTAAATGCCTTAGCTGGAAAATTTTGCATTGGTCTTCATTTTATACGAGCCATAGAAACACTAACCATCCACAAGATATAATACACAACAAAGATTGTTATTATGATGTGGCGGCATCTCCGCTGCGGGCCATTTTCTTTAACATCTTCTGTGACAAAGACGGGGCAATACCCGGTCGGCTCCATGGACATGTGGTCAGGCAAATACCGCAGGCATTATTATCGCCCAAGAAGGGAACACATTTCTCAAAGTCCACGTACCATTTCATCGTCCCACGCACCATGACCTTTTCGTCACTGATGGCACCCGGGGGGCAATCCTCCGTGCATTTCTTACAAGATTTGCAAAATTCATCCACGCCTATTTCACGGGGCTCGTCCGCAATCAATGGCATACTGGTCAGGATTGTCGCCATGCGAAAGGCACTGCCCATCTCATCATTAATCATGGAGCCATTTTTTGCCAATTGCCCCAAACCTGCATCAATCGCCGGGGGAATGGTTAGGTGAAATTCAGTATCCGTTTTCGTCAACCCGCCAAAGGCCCGCGCATAATACCCCCGCTGCCGGATCCAATTGGCAACATCTACTGCCGCTGCCTGTGAACGTTCATACCCCCCCATAACCTGAGTCACAGCGGTATCAAAATTGTGTTTAAGGTTTTCAGAGAAAATCTCATAATCCATGGCCCGAGCAACAACAATAATCCAGGGATACTGATTCCCTTCATTAATGCCCTGGTAGCGATATTCATCTTTCATACGGGTAATGCCAATCACATCCACTTCGGGATGTTGTAGTGCATATTTCTTAAGTCCGGACACGTTCTCTTCAGCCGAAGCTTCTAACTTCAAGTCCGCAATCGGCACATGGCCCTCTTTTTCCCGCCGCCGGTGGCTCTGGGCAATTTTAAATAACTTAGGTGTCCCGAATAACGCTTTTAAGGCAAAAAAGAGCGTAAACCTAAGCCAAGGGTGTTTTTCACCATGATAATGGGATTTAGCCTGAGACCATTCAGACACACCAACCCCATTATAATCATTCGGGTTCACCCCGCTTGGGATAAGTAACTGGGCTACCAGAGACCGCTTATATTGGTGATAACCAACAATCTTACCGCTAAAAATACCCATGAGCCGTTCCTATTTTTTGAAAAGCCATTAAAAATTTATCATTTGATAAAAGTAAGGCAGGCAGGCAGGTGTTGGCAAGTAATAAATTATACAATTGTTTAAAATTGGTGCAAGCACAAAGATATCTTTGCCTGACCATCTCAGTATGTCCAAATATTGTAGGTGGATATTGGTAGCGGGGGAGGGACTCGAACCCCCGACACGCGGATTATGATTCCGCTGCTCTAACCAGCTGAGCTACCCCGCCTTACCAAAGGGGCAGAGACCCCTAGAAAAGGATGACAGGGGTATATCGCTCCCCCCGCCCTGCGTCAATCACCTTTTTTGATTTTTTATACCATTTAGAGGCGACCACCGCCATCAGCGGTCCACGATGGTTATCGACTGAAATGCAATGTCAAACAGCCTGCAATGACAATTGCTGGAAATCGTTTTCGGTGCTGACGATCCAGCCCCCCCCCAACACACGGTCGCCATCAAAAAAGACGCATGCCTGCCCCGGTGACACGCCAGCCTCCGCTGTCTCCAGCACCACACGTGCCCTATCGCCCTCACCTGAATATAATATGGCTTTTTCTGCCGGGCGCGTTGAACGGACCTTCACCATAATCTTTTTTCCGGATTGCGGGATCGCTTCACGTCCCAGCCAATTCACTTCTTTGATATGAATTGTCTTCACGGCCAGAGCCTCTTTAGGCCCGACAATGACCTGTTGCTTTTGCGCATCCAGTTTCACGACATAAAGCGGGTCACCACCCCCTATACCCAGTCCCCGGCGCTGACCTATTGTATAGTGGATAATGCCATTATGCTGTCCCAGAACATTCCCTTCCATATCCACGATATCACCTGCCTCCCCCGCCCCGGGCCGCAGTCGTTCAATCACGCTGACATATTTGCCATCGGGTACAAAGCAGATATCCTGACTATCGGGCTTGTCTGCCACAATAAGGTTATATCTTGCCGCCAATGCGCGCACCGCATCTTTTTCCAGTCCCCCCAAAGGAAAACGCAAAAAATCTAACTGTTCCGCCGTTGTCGCAAATAAAAAATAGCTCTGATCCCGGCTAGCATCCACACCTTTATAGAGGCGCGCATGGCCACTTTCATCGACAAATTGCCGGACATAATGCCCGGTTGCCAAGACATCAGCCTCTAAATCCCGCGCTGTGTCCAACAAATCCTTAAATTTGACTTCCTGATTGCACCGTACACACGGGATTGGCGTCTCTCCGCGAATATAGCTATCGGCAAACTCTTCCATCACGGAATCTTTAAAGCGGCTTTCGTAGTCCAGCACATAATGCGGAATGTTAATGGCATCGGCGACCTGACGGGCATCATAAATATCACGCCCCGCACAACAGGCTCCCTTTTTTTGGATGGCTACACCATGATCGTAAAGCTGCAGGGTAATCCCGACCACGTCATAACCCTGATCTTTCAACAATGCCGCCACACAGGAGGAGTCCACCCCCCCTGACATCGCCACAACCACCCGTGTCTCTTCCGGGCGTTTATGGAATCCCAAAGAGTTCAATCCAGTTTTTTCATCATAAACCGGCCGTTCAGTATATGGCGTGTCTATATCTAACATGTCGGGGAATATAGGGATTATCCGCCTCTTTGCAAGTCTATCCCATCGTACCTTAATGTTTCAAAATCCAGTCAACCGCTTCAACGACATCGGCCACAACGGCTGTCGGTGGTGGCGTCACCCCAGCTTCTGCGCCGCGGCGATATTTCCCTGTCCGCACCAAAACACCATCCATACCCAACGCCATCGCCCCCGCCACATCGGCTTCCGCATCGTCCCCCACCATAACAATATCCGTTACTTCACAATGCACTGACCCTGCCGCACTCAGAAAAAAGTCCGGGCTGGGCTTCCCAAACACCAATGCGTCCAGACCACAGGCATGCTCCAATGCCGTAACAAAAGGCCCCGCATCCATACAAAGCTCACCGTCCTGATTACGATAATAACGATTTCGTGCCAAAGCCAAAAGTGGCGCCCCCTCCATCAGCAGACGGAAGGCCTTATTCAGCGCGTTATACGAAAACTTTTCCGCGGCATCCGCCACCACCACAGCCTGACCTTCACTACCGTCTAAATCGGCGAATTCCACCGCCAGGTCATCGCTGGTCAACAGATAAGGTTTCAAATTATGGTCCTGCAAATACTGACGTGCGGCATGGGAAGGCAGGAATAACTCCTCTCCCTTCACATTAAGACCCATGGTTGAAAGTTTGTCCTGCACTTGCTGCGTCGAAATCTGCGTCGTGTTGCTGACATAACGCACAGGCAACCCGGCAGCCTTAAGACGTCGAATAGCCTCAATTGCACCTGGCACCATCTCATCACCAAGATAGACAACGCCGGATAAATCCAAAAAAACAGCCTTAGCCATCGACCAATCCTTTCTGATTGCCCTCCCCACGGATGTTTTTTTCTAATGATTATAACTTATTTTTTCATTTTTGTTGATTCTGCTGGATGCCAGCAGCACCCACCACCCTAAAAACTCTAGAGATAATTCAACAAACTCAGCTTTCCTAATTCGCCTACAATGCTGTAGGACACCTCTAGGGCCACCTGATCGTTCTGCAACCGGGTCACCGCTTCCGTCAAATCAACATCTTCAATGTCAGAAATGAAAATCTCTAAAAAGTTGGCATTTGACTGGTGTTGCGCCACCTTATCTTCAAGATTGGCGTTACGTGTGCCATTTTCCGCAATCACGTTACGCAATCCCTCAATCGCCGTATCAAGATTCAGCAACTCCGCCTGCAAAAAAGACTTTTGGGCTGATGTCAGTTCCCCCTCTATCGGACCATTAACCCCGTCATCATATTCAGCGATAGTTTTCATAACAGCAAAAATATCACTGGCAATCTCATCCGCCAGCAATCCGTATTCAACAGTCGTCCCCTCATCTATGCGGGCCGCGGGACGTTTCTGGTCATTTTGAAACAGGCTGTTGGCTGTTGGTGCATTAATCAGGTCTGTGAGCCCTATAGCATCCACGGGTTTCACGTCGCTACGCGACCCGGAAAACATATAAACGCCCCCAATATTGGAATTCAGCGCACCGACCAAGTTCTGAAAGGTCACATCCAGTGCCTCACGAAATGTATAGGCCTCGCCTTGCCCTATGGTATCGATCATTGTCTGACGTAAATCATCAACCACCGTTTCCATATTTGATAAATGCTGATCGTTCGTGTCCAACTGTCTTAAGACCTGACTGGTTGACGATTTATAACTCTCTGTCCTGCTCAAAAGCGACTTGGCCCCCAGTAGCGTATTCGCTTCGCGGCTAAACCCGCTGTACTGGTTAGACTTCTTGCCGGTATTGATCTGTGTCTGGTCTTCAAAAACCTTGCTTTGGTTCGTCAGTAAGCTGTTGACCATCGCCTGATTATGACCAAAACTGGAAACACGTGTCATGTTAGTACCTCATCTTTCCCTTAGACGACCCGAAGCAGCGCATCATATAATTCCTGCGCTACCGTCAATAATCGCGCCGATGCATTATAGGCTTGCTGATAAATCACCATATCCGACAGTTCTTCATCAAGGTTCACGCCAGAAATATCAGCATTCCGTGTTGTCAATTCATCCAATAGAGCACTGGAATCACTTTCCAGGTCATGTGCGGCACTAGACCGCAATCCAAAATCTGCTAATACGGATGACGCATACTGTCCCATCGTGGCATTCATACTCGTCAATCCGCCAGATGCCTCAAATGCAATTTGTCTTGTTTCCAATTGCTGCAGGGCTACGGCCCCTGCCTGATCGCCCACACTTAAGGCAGATTGCCCCACAACAGCCGTCTGATCGAATTTACCCAGTGCCAGATACGCTGCGTCCTCCCGGATACGGCTTTCCACCCGCACATCACGGGCAGGGTCTGAGTCATAGCGGTGCCCGATCCCGAAAAAGCGCGATATACTGATCCCTGTCGCGCCCCGGCTGGTGGTATCAGCGGTCACATTAAGACTGATATCGCCTGCACCAGCCTTTGGCGTCATGATAAATTCCCCATTTGCAGACAAAGAAAAGACCGCATAGGTTCCGAGCGGGCTGCTATTCAGGTCATTCAAAATGTCATTGTTTGATGTTCCTGCAATGGTCAGCGTATATTCCGCAACAGTATTTCCCCCAGGCCGCCCTAACACAAAGTTGGCCGTGCCACCCGGTGTGAAACCATGATTATCGCCTAACTGCACCCCGGTTTCAAAATGCGCCGGCACGCGTGACGTCAACAAATCGTTCATCCCGAAGAAATGGGAAAAACCGCGTCCTGAACGGCTGCTGGGATCCCCATCAGTCTGGGCGATAACCACCCCGTGTGTGGCATTGTTCGCCGTAAAGCTCATTACCCCGTCCACAAAAGATAACGTGCCATTCCCCCCCAGACCTGCGTTCACAGTCGTCAGAACATCATTGATCGTCCCGCCGGGGAAGCTATCAAAATCCACATCAACCCTGCTGACCACATTACCTTGACTATCGGTGATGGCAAACACCGCCTCTCCGGTAAAATGGTGTAAGTCATTTGCCAAAAGGCCGCTATTGTCCCCCACCAGACTATTTGGCCCCGGATAAGCCGCATTGGCATTGTGAATAGCGTTGACTTGGTCCACATAGGCTGATGCCAATGTGCCAATCTCTGCCGCCATATCCGGCAGGATCACATCGCGCATATCCAACAGGCCCTTCAGGCGGCCAGACAGGATATTCCCTCCAAGCTCTCCTCGTGACAGCCCGGTCTCGCCGGAAATGGGATCAACTTCATGCAATGTAATAGGGGGAAAGTTTGTTTCCGCCGTAACCGTGCCCGGCGCATTATATTGCAACTCCATGCGGGTCGTTCCCAACAGCATCACCCCGGATGAAGTCGTCACCTGTATACCGCCGTTGCTGGTCTTGGATGTGCTGATATCAATAATCTCAGACAATTGACCCAAAGCCTGGGCACGCTGTTCTTCCAATGCACCGGCATCGTTGCCCATGACCTGTTGCTGAATAATCAATGGGTTTAATCGTTCAATCCGTTCCAATAGTGTATTGGCTTTGTCAATTAATTCATCCAGTTGATTACTGGCTTCCCCACGTAAATTCTGTATTTCCCGCGTCAGGTAATCTAATTCTTTGCCATATTCATCGTAGGCGGAAATCGTTGTCGTCCGCAGCGTTGTGGATGAAGGGGTAATCGCAGCCTCTGCCAGCTCCCGATATACATTATCTAACTTACCCCCTAAGGAATCGTTTTCGGTCGGATTACCTAACAATATTTCCAATCGGTTATGAAATTCACGCTCTACCGCATACCGATCCGCTTCTGAGGTTGCCGCTCTTTTCGCATCAACAAGAAACTCATCAATGACCCTGTTAATGCCAGATACCTTTACGCCGCCGGCCTTCGTACCCGAAACAATTACTTCTTGTTGCATTTCCTGCCGTGCATAGCCCGGCGTATTGACGTTTGCCACATTATTTGATGTGGTGCGCAACCCCGCCTGTGAAGTAAACAGTCCGGACAAGGAATGACTGATAATTGTATTAATGCTCATATGGATATCTCCGCGGATGGATATCGCTGTTTTCTATGGCCAGGCACTTCCTGCCGCACTCCGTGCTGAAGACCGGTAACTCTTACCGCCTTAACTGATATCCCCAATGCCATAGATTTCATGGCAGGACACATCATAACGCTTTGTTTTTTATTATATATTTTCAAGGTCATATAAAAATTCTTCAACAAGTTCGCAGTGAAATTATCTCCGGCCTTTAAGACACTACACTGCAACGAATGCAAAGTTGGGGCCAAGAAGATCCAAACGGGCTTACACAAACAGACATTCCGCTGGGAAGCCGCTTTTTTACCTGGATAACAAACGGCGCTTTTTTACCTGGATAAGAAGACACATTTTTTACCTAGATAATTTTATCTGGATAAGAAGAGTTACCTGGATAAGAAGCCGCATTTTTTTTACCTGGATAAGAAGAGTTGTCTGGATATACAGAGTTGTTTTCTTCTTCGTCACGACACCACCACCCCCTTAACCGTGCATCGCCTTTGCCGGACGTGATATTCTTGCCCGGCAGAAATCGCCTTATCCGCAAGAAACAATATCAACGTCTGCCGCCCATAATTCATGATAGCCTATTAATATCAATAAGTTATAATAAACTCTCGTGTCTGGCCCGCATCTTGCTTATTTCGATGACGAGATAAATTTCTATCGGGATAACCGGAATACACATGACCATACCGACATCACATTTCAGCACCATGGAGCAATTGCTGCCGCCCCCTGCAACGGGGTCGCAGGCGCATGCCTCTGCTGCAAAAGAGATGTCACACACAGATGGAAGTCCCCAAAAACAAAGTTTCGAAGACCATCTTGCGGATCACACAAATAAGAATGATGCCGCAGCTGAAAAAAAGCAGGCTGGCCAATCCCCGATCGAAACGCCGCCGACTGATAAAGGCACCCATCACGCCCGGAATGAACCTGCGGACCAAAGACCGGGCCACACATCAGCCCCGACTGAAGACGTAAACTCTCAATCCTTTGGTATTCATATGACCCAAAGGACCACCCCGGAACATGGCACCGCGATAGCATCGCCCCTGCTGCAAGAGGTTCTGGGCCAGAACCAGTCTCCAGCTCGTGGTACAGAGCAGGGTACTGGGGCAGACGATCACCTTGGTCCTGTTTCCACTGTTGACACCCCGGATACGGCCGCAGCCCTAAGCTTATCTATAGCTGCGCAATCCCCTAACGGGCATACCCCCTTAACGGAAACACTCGCAAGCCCACAGGCTTCGGCATTGCCATTACCGCAGCCTCCCGCCCAAGGTGCCAACTCCCCCGTGTCCCCTGGACTATCTGCGGCGGTAATGACACCGACGCAACCAGCCGTGTCCGATACACCGCCTTTAGCTTCGCCTCACTTTAAGCCGGACGGTAATCAGAACAATACTTCTCAGCCGCAATTCGTGACGATGACCGCCTCATCACCCTTTAAAACGCACGGGCAGCACACCCCTGATGCACCCAATGGGGCAAGCCTGCCTCATCAAGCGGCAACAGGATCCGCATCTACACCGCCGTCAGTAGTATCTGACGATAAAGCAGCTGTAATATCACACCCTGCTGCTGCCCCCGCAGATCAACAACGCCTAAAGATAACAACGGCAACAGCCCCAACCGCCCCAAACATGGCCCAACAACCTGATTTGGCCGTTCCGCTGGCAATGGCAGCGGCCCCCAAAGGGCTGCAGCTTGCAGGTCTAAAACAGGGTAGTAACGCTGCCAAAGCAGAAAACCTCGCAACCCCTGCGCAATTAAATGATGCCCCGGCCGGTCTAAAGGATACATTTTCAACCAAAGCAGCCATCGCACAGTCAGTCGCCGCAGAACAAACAAATGCTGCCCGTCAGAATGTCGCAGCAGAGACTATTACAGCACAACGGGTAACCACCCCGACACCCGGCTCATCCGCCCATCTTCCACATGCACAAGGGGGCATCAGTTCCTCGCAACCTCAGGCTTTACCAACATTACCCGCCGATTTTGCGGCTCACCTCCTGGCCAATAATTCCGATCCGGTAGCTGTATTGCCTTCGGGACACGGCACAGACACCGCACAAAGCCAGAATGTCGGCCTGATGCGCATAGCTGCGGCATCCAAGTCCCCAATACATCTTCCTGTTGCGGATCAGATCGCGGTCAGCCTGACCCGGTCATTGCAGGACGGGCAAAATGAGTTCAGGTTGCGATTACATCCCGCAGAACTTGGACGTGTTGATGTCAAATTAGACATTACCGCCGATGGTCGGATCCAGGCGGTGCTGGCCACTGACAATGAAAAAACGCTGAACCTCCTGATGAGGGACCAATCTACTTTGGAACGCGCCTTGCAAAACGCTGGCCTGCAAACAGGTCAAGGCAGCCTCAACTTTAGCCTGCAACAGGGGGATGAAAAAGGACAGGATGGCCATTGGTCACAGCCAAATAATACCTTTTCCACGAACGCAAATAACGATGACCACGCTGCACTGTCTCCGGCCCTCATTCACGAACAGATTAATATGATGATCGCGGACGGTAATGTGGACATTCGGATTTAAGATGCAAGGAATTGACGGGACAATAACATGGAAATAATCGCCGCCACACAATCACAAAAAAGCGCGTCAACCAGTGATAATGCTGCCGCAAGTCTTGCGGATGATTTTGATACTTTCCTGCAATTGCTGACAACACAGTTACAGTATCAAGACCCCCTTGACCCATTGGATTCGAATGAATTCACCGATCAGCTCGTGAGCTTCACTGGCGTCGAACAATCCATCGAGACCAATAAAAACTTGGAACAGATTCTGGGGGAAATGCAACAAAATGATATGTCCGGTGCTTTAAATTACCTGGGGCGTGCCGTAACAATCGACAGCGCCACAACCGGCCTTAAAAACGGGGCCGCCGAATGGGAATATAGTTTGGCTGGTAACGCCAATACCACCTCCATCACAATTCGGGATGGTAAGAATAAAATCGTTCATGAAGATTACGGTCAAACCGCCGCTGGCCTACATCAATACAGCTGGACCCCACCAGAAGGTGTAGCTGGCCCCTTTACAATGGATATCAGTGCCGAAACTTCAGCAGAAGTTGCAATCCAAACAACCATCAGTTCTAACGGCGTCATCGATAGCATCGAAACGCTCGAGGGGAACACATATTTAAGTACGAATGGACTGCTCGTTGATCCCAGCCGGATCATCGCCGTCCGTGACATTACACCGTCTGCCGCAGAAAACGGCAGCTAAAGGCAAGAGAACAGCCATGTTCAAAATCACAATCACGAACAAAAGTAGAAATATCGCCTTTTATTTCGTGAAACAAGGAGTAACAAAATGAGCCTTTATGCTTCGCTGTATTCCGGCGTGTCCGGACTGACCGCTTATTCCAGCTCACTGGGAACAATTTCTGACAACATCGCCAACGTAAACACTGTTGGCTATAAGGAAACACGGTCACAATTTTCTACTTTGGTCACAGAGTCAAAGTCCACCACCAGCTATTCTCCTGGCGGGGTGCAATCCCTGCCACAAAGCCTGATTAGTCGTCAGGGGCTTCTGCAGTCTTCTGCATCAGCCACAGATCTCAGTATTGACGGATCTGGCTTCTTTGTTGTGGGCGAGACACCGGACGAAGTATTCGCTAACTCTTCCATCAGCTTCACACGGGCGGGATCATTTACTCCCGATGATGAAGGGTATTTGAAAAATACCGCCGGACTTTACCTGTTGGGCTTCCCTATTGACGAAAATGGGAATATTCCCGTTAACCGTGAAGTCGGCTCACTCGACCCTATTAATGTATCCGGCCTGACCGGGACCGCAGAAGCCACAACAGAAGTCACTGTTCGAGCTAACCTGCAATCCTCTCTGACGCCAAGCGTCCAGGCCGCCACTTATGACGCCACAGTCCCAGCGACATCTATTGCCAGTGGTAGTGTTTCCGCTGATTTCCAACGAAACGTACAGGTCTTTGACGAACAAGGCGGTACCCATACCGTCACGATTGCCGCTCTGAAACAGGACCCCACACAAGTCGGCCAGGCCGTTAACCAGTGGTTTGTGGAAATTTTTGTGGAACCCGCCACAGATATTACGCCCGGTGTCGGGCTTCACAATGGCCAAATTGCTACCGGAACTCTGGCATTTAATTCGGACGGGACTATTGACCACAGTAACACCTCTGCCGCCTTGTTGAACGCGGTACCAATTTCTTGGACCAATGGAGCCACACAAAGCGACATCGCCTTCGATCTGGGAACAGATGCCACTAATGATGGCTTTACACAATTTGACAGCCTGTCCACATTGATCTCCTCATCTGTGAACGGGGCTGTCTTCGGGAACGTGACAGGTGTGAATATCAATGACGAAGGAATCGTTACCGCCTTGTTTGATAACGGCTTAACACGGGAAGTCTACCAACTCCCCATCGCGACCTTCCAAAACCCGGATGGTCTGAACAGACGGCAGGGTAACTCCTATACACGTTCCGACCAATCCGGAACTTTCGCCTTACAATTGGCGGGGACGGGCGGCGCAGGCTTTGTGGCCCCCTCTACATTGGAAGCCTCAACCGTGGATTTGGGTAATGAATTCACGCAGCTCATTACCACGCAGCGGGCTTATGCCGCGAGCACCCGTATTATTACAACGGCAGATGAAATGCTGAACGAACTCAATAATATCAAACGATAATATAGCGAATATTTTCTCGCACTTCTCCATTTCCACATAAGCAGCTATGCCACGGCATAGCTGCTTTTTTTGTCCTCTGCCCCCAGGGGCATCCACGCCATTTCATAATTTTAGTCAAATTAACGTCTCAATAACCACGTTCATTAGCGGTTTATTAAAAGAGTCTGCGTAGTCTGTATGTACGAAACTAATGAACGGAGACAAGATGATAATGAGCGACGCACAGGATAACCCCAAGCTGAAGGTTATCGGGCCAACAGGACGGCCATTGCGACTCGAAGACCTGCCACCGGCCAACACTAAACGTTGGGTGATCCGGCGTAAGGCGGAAGTCGTGGCAGCCGTGCGCGGTGGTTTACTATCGTTGGAAGACGCCTGTCGAAAATACACATTATCAGTAGAAGAATTTCTATCCTGGCAGCGGGCCATAGACCAAAACGGCCTTCCTGGTTTGCGCATTACCCGCGTGCAAGAATACCGCGGCGATGAAAATTAAGATTTATCCATCCAGCATTTCGGATTCGCAAAGAATCAATATCAATTTTTACCGGACGAATCTTGCTTCAGGGCCCTCAGCACAAAAATATAACAAAATATAGTGTGTAGATAAAAAAAATACACAACAGGTAGTTTTTCGCAGTTTTCCTAATTATATTAGATTTTTCTAATTATAAAAATAAAAAACTAGGCAATTTTTGCCTAGTATTAACTTCTGATTTACTAAGAAGCTGATATGCTACGTCCCAATATAGGACAAAAGCATCGCATTCGCAGCACTGCCATACGCGTGTAGCGAGGTTAAACAGGGGTAGGAAGACGTGAACGGTCTGTCAGACTTATTAAAGGCATTAGGGCCCGTAAGAGTAATGGTCATTGCCGCCGTAGCTGCCGGCATAATCGGCTTCTTCTTTTTCATCACCATGCGTTTGGCAACACCACAAATGGCTCTGCTCTATAGTGGTTTGGAGCTGGGTGATTCAGCGAAAATTGTCGAAAAGCTGGAAAGCATGTCCGTTCCTTATAAATTGGTCGGCGATGGCAGCAGCATTATGGTACCGGAAGATCAGGTACTGCGCCTGCGAATTACAGTTGCAGAAGGCGGCCTCGCCAGCAGTGGCTCCGTAGGCTATGAAATTTTCGACCGCACTGATTCATTGGGCACAACCAGCTTTGTGCAAAACATCAATCACGTCCGTGCATTGGAAGGTGAACTGACACGTACGATTCAATCTATAGAACAAGTCGCCTCTGCCCGCGTCCACCTTGTTTTGCCAAAACGAAAATTATTCAGCCGAGATGAACGCGAACCCAGTGCCTCTATCATTTTGCGCACCAAGGGGGGCCGTTTAAGCCCCTCGCAAGTCCGCGCTGTGCAAAACCTGGTTGCTTCCGCAGTCCCTAAGCTCGACCCTACACGCATTTCTATTATTGATCAGAATGGCACCTTACTCGCCCGTGGTGCTGCCCAGGGCGGTGCCGTGGCTCTCGCCACATCATTAGAAGAAAAGAAAGTCGCTCTTGAAAATCGCCTGCGCGCACAAGTTGAAAATTTGCTGGAACAGACCGTGGGGCTGGGCAAAGTCCGCGCTGAAGTCACAGCGGAAATGGACCTGAATCGCATTACCACTAATTCTGAAATTTATGACCCGGATGGACAAGTTATTCGCTCTTCCCAAACGGTTGAGGAGCAAAATTCAAATCAGGAAAATGCCGAAGACCAGTCAATTTCCATTGCCACAAATCTCCCGGATAATGACTTGGGAGATGAAACCGCCATTAAAAACCAGTCTAGTGGTTCGCGGACCCAGGAAACGGTCAATTACGAAATCTCCAAAACCATCAAAACACAAATTCATGAGGCGGGTACCATAAAACGCCTGTCGGTGGCGGTTCTGGTTGATGGCCGTTATCAAGATGCCGGCGCCGATAGTCCGCAAGTCTATGAGCCGCGCAGTGCAGATGAACTCAGTCAATTAGAAGAATTGGTTCGTTCTGCCATCGGTTACGATGAAGAACGCGGTGATACGGTAAAGGTCGTCAATCTTCAATTTGCCGAAGTTCCCTTACAGGAAATGCCCGTGCAAGAGCTTAACGTCATGGGCTTTAACAAAACGGACATCATGCGTATTGCAGAACTTCTTGTTCTCGCCATCGTCGCCATTCTGGTGATCTTATTAGTTCTAAGACCGCTCATCGCCCGCCTTATCACTGTGCCAGAAAGGCAACCCGCCCCTTCAGCAGCCAATGAACAAGCACAGCTCCCCCCTGGCGAAGAAGCAGAAACCAAAGCCTTATCACCGCCGCTGCCCGGTGGAATACAGACAATCACCCGGGATGATGGCACATTGGTCGCGGTTGATGAAAGCGGCAAGGAACTCACCGCCCGCGAGGTCGCCAATCAAACCGGCCATGTTGATGCGGCCATCGACATAGCCGCCATTGAAGGAAAAGTCAAAGCCAGTGCCATTAAGAAGGTCGGCGAGCTGATCGGCCGGCATCCTGATGAAGCCACGGCCGTTATCCGCAGCTGGATGTATGGATCATAAGAAAGTAAGTCCCCGATGAATATCAATGATCTCAATAGTGATGAAAAGGCCGCGGCCCTGATGCTGGCGCTAGGTGATGAGTACGGCAAGCCCATCTGGGAGTCATTAGCAGATGAAGAAGTGAAAGAACTATCAACGGCTATTTCTAATCTCGGCACTATTGATTCAAAAATCATCGAAGAACTCTTTTTGGACTTTGCCAGTAAAGTTTCTTCTGTGGGTACGCTGACGGGTAACTATGAAAATACCGAACGACTACTAGCGAAAATGCTGCCAGGCGATAAAGTCAGCCAAATCATGGATGAAATTCGCGGCCCTGCCGGCCGCACCATGTGGGATAAACTTGGCAATGTGAACGAAATGGTCCTAGCGGCCTATCTTAAAAATGAATACCCGCAAACCGTTGCTGTTGTGCTTGCCAAAATCAAGCCCGAACATGCATCAAAAGTTTTAGCCGCGTTACCTGATGACTTTTCCATGGAAGTTGTCATGCGTATGTTACGCATGGAAGCAGTCCAAAAAGACATCCTCGACAAAGTTGAACAAACGCTGCGCATCGAATTTATGAACAACCTGGCCCGCACCAGTCGAAAAGACAGCCATGAAACACTGGCTGAAATTTTCAATTATATGGACCGCACATCCGAAAGTCGCTTCCTCACCTCACTGGAAGACCGCAATCGGGAGAGTGCTGAAAAAATCCGCGCATTGATGTTCACTTTTGAAGACCTACAGAAACTGGACGCCGGAGGCGTGCAAACATTACTGCGTAACGTTGACAAAGATCGTCTTGGCGTCGCTCTTAAGGGCGCATCCGACAAACTCCGTGATTTGTTTTTCAGCAACATGTCTGAACGGGCCGCTAAAATTCTAAAAGAAGATATGGAAGCAATGGGGCCCGTACGTCTGCGTGACGTGGACGAGGCACAGATGGAAATTGTCAATATTTCCAAGGACCTTGCAGAATCCGGAGAAATCATTCTAACCGATAGTAAAGATGATGATGAACTGGTCTATTAACATAGCATCCTTCTATGACACATCACCCTTATGGGCGTTTGCACAAAAACGGGAAAGTACTGTCTTATGTCTGCGGTAAAATTCACATTTAATAATGATTTTAAAAATACCGAACCGGACGTTCCCGTCATTGACGAGACAGTTCTGAATCAGGCCCGCGAAGAAGCCTATGCTCAAGGCGTGGCAGCAGGCAAACAGCAGGTCCTCAACAGCATTGAAAAACAGCAGGAAATACTTTCTGCTCAGCTTATAGAATGTTTACAGCAGCTCGCCCGTCAGCATGAAGAATATCTGGCTATTATGCAACGCGATGCGGCGCGGCTTGCCCATGCCATTACATCAAGTCTGGCCCCTGCATTGGTAAAATCCACGCCGCTTCCCGAAATCGAAATGCTCGTCACCCAATGTCTAAAAAACAACCCACACGAGGCACGCCTTGTCGTACGGGTGGCGGATCACCTGCTCTCCCCTCTTCAGACACAGATAGACAGCCTTAAGGACGCCGCTGGCTTTACTGGCCAAATTGTACTTTTAGGCGATGCTGCCTTACAGGACAGTAATTGTCGTGTGGAATGGGCCGATGGTGGGGCCGAACGTGATTTTGAACAGCTAAAAGCAACTGCAGATAAAACCATACAATTATTTCTAGGGGCCGTTGGTAACCCCGATGACACCCCGTTGTCCGACAACCAATTTACGGAAAGCAGGGGCTAAAATGACTAAAGACCCCCATCCCATCAGGGATTGGCTGATAATCGAAATATGCCACTTTTGCGGCTAAATTCAGGGAAAAGTAAGGAATGTCTGATACTGAAAATGTAGATTGGCAGGAATTGGAAAGCAATGACGGTACTGAAGCGGGTCTTCCCGCCACAGAAAAGAACAATGGCGAAACAAAAACCGCCGGCGATCTAGAAGCCGTTTTTGATGTTCCCGTCAAGGTGTCCGCTGTTTTGGGTAAAGCTAATCTACAAATTAGCCAGCTCCTGAAATTGGGGCCGGGATCGGTTGTGGAACTGGACCGGAAAGTCGGTGAAGCCGTAGACATCTACGTTAATAACCGGCTGGTTGCCCGGGGCGAGGTTGTCTTGGTCGACAACCAACTCGGCGTCACCATGACAGAGATCATCAAAGGGGAAAATTAATGCCCCCCGGCACTGCCAAGGAAGATAACGTAACACAAAAGGTGCAACCGTGATTACAATACTCGGCATGGTGATTGGCTTCACTCTTATTATCGCCGCTATGGTGCTGGGCGGCAGCCCATTGGCGTTCATTGATACCCCGTCTATTCTCATTGTCCTTGGGGGAACCGGTGCAATTACTGCGGTGAGCTTCTCCCTGCGTGACCTCAGTCTGGCCCCAAGTGCCCTGCTACGGCTCATGCGGGAAGATGGTTCTGACCCTAACGCTGCCGGTGTCACACTGTTACAAATTTCGGAACGCGCCCGGCGCGAAGGTCCTCTGTCCATAGAGCAGGCCTCTAAATCCCTGAACAGCGAACCTTTCCTGCAAAAAGCATTAAACCTTGTTATCGATGGCAATAATGCCGATGACATCGAAAAGGTATTACGTCAGGAAATCAATGCCATGACATCGCTGGAATCAAAAACCGTAGACATATTGCGTCGTGCGGGCGAAGTTTCACCGGCTATGGGCCTGATCGGTACCCTCATCGGGCTGGTGCAGATGTTGGGAAGTCTGAGTGACCCCAGCACGATTGGCCCTGCGATGGCCGTTGCATTGCTAACGACTTTTTACGGAGCGGTTCTGGCAAACATGGTCTTTATTCCTCTGGCAGCCAAGGCAGAGCGTAATTCCCACCAGGTGGCCTTGTTGAACTCTCTTTATGCCATTGGTGCCAGCTCAATAAGCCGCGAAGAAAATCCGCGTCGTCTTGAAATGCTGCTCAACACAATTCTACCGCCAGAAAAGAGAATTAATTATTTCAAATAAGTCGGTCGCGCCGCACCTGCGCCGGCTCACGTTATCGGAAAGAATATAGAGAATGCGTCTTCTCATCGTTGGAAAATTAGATGGCCAGCTCGGCACGGCCTCTCAAATCGCTGTTAAAAACGGCGCACAAGTTACCCATGCCGACGACGAAACAACAGCCCTAAACCTGCTGCGGAGCAAAGGCGCAGACCTCGTCCTGATGGATATCGGTCTGAACATCAAATCTTTTATTGAACAATTCAGTTCCGAACATATATCCACGCCGGTCATTGCTTGTGGCATTGGTACCGATGCTGATGCCGCCGTAGAGGCTATCAAGTCAGGTGCTAAAGAATATATGCCCCTGCCACCGGATGCGGAGCTGATTGCCGCCATACTGGCCGCCGTTGCAGATGACGACCACCCGTTTATTTACCGCGACAAGGTTATGAACCATGTGGTGGCCCTAGCGGACCAGGTTGCCGCCTCCGAAGCCAGCATTCTCATCTCAGGTGAATCCGGCACTGGAAAGGAAGTCATGGCCCGTTATGTTCACAATAAAAGCCGCCGGGCTAACAAGGCTTTTATCTCCGTGAACTGTGCCGCCATCCCCGAAAATCTTTTAGAATCTGAATTGTTTGGCCATGAAAAGGGTGCATTCACCGGGGCTGTCGCCCGCAGAATTGGTAAATTCGAAGAAGCCAATGGCGGTACATTATTGCTGGATGAAATCAGTGAAATGGATATCCGCCTTCAGGCTAAATTATTGCGCGCCCTTCAGGAAAGAGAAATTGATCGTGTTGGCGGCGGAAAACCGGTTAAAGTAGATATTCGTATCCTCGCCACTACAAACCGCAATCTTGAGGAAGAAGTCAAAAAAGGTAACTTCCGCGAAGATCTATTGTTCCGCCTGAATGTGGTCAATCTACAAGTCCCCGCCCTGCGTGAACGGCCAGAAGACATCAAGGCACTAGCGGCGCATTTCGCAGAAAAATATGCGGAAATGAACGGGTACCCTTTCCGTCCTTTATCCGTTGATGCGATGCGCGCCCTGCAAAATTACAAATGGCAAGGCAATGTGCGAGAATTAGAAAACACTATTCACCGCGCTGTTCTACTGGCCAGTGGTGATGAAATTTTGCCCGCCGCAATACTGCTTCCAGATGGTACGCCACACCAAATTACAGTAAGCGGCCTATCGCCACATACGGAAGGAACCGCAGAAGCTGGGGCTGGGGCCGATATGATCGGCCGCACTGTTGCCGATGTGGAACGGGAACTGATTATCGATACCCTAAGCCACTGTCTTGGCAACAGAACCCATGCAGCAAATATTCTGGGGATTTCTATTCGAACGCTACGCAATAAGCTAAACCTCTACGCACAGGAGGGGCAACCGATTCCCCAACCCGGTGAGGGGCGCGGCGCAGACGTTTAGTAATAGAAAACATACTGTAGTAAACCCTGAAGATCAGCGTCATTGACGTTATAGCACATTGAATGGCACATGAACGATACAGCGAATAATGCCCCGACCGCAAATTCCGGCCTGAACCGGGCAAATATTCTCAGCCAGCTCGCACAACGCAGCGACTTGCTTATGGCCTTGGCTGTCGTCGCTATTCTGGTTGTCTTGTTCCTGCCCATGCCGCCGATGCTTATGGATTTCTGTCTGGCCATTTCCATCACCTTTGCGGTCATGATTCTGATGACCAGCCTGTTTATTGAACGCCCATTGGACTTCAGCTCCTTCCCGACAGTTCTTCTGGTTGCGACCATGTTACGCTTGGCCCTGAATGTGGCTTCAACCCGGCTCATTCTATCCAACGGTCACACGGGCCCCTCTGCCGCGGGCCACGTTATCGAAGCCTTTGGCTCCTTCGTCATGGGCGGAAATTACGTCATCGGTATTATCGTCTTTTCGGTGTTGCTGATTGTGAACTTTATGGTCATTACAAAAGGTTCTGGCCGAATTGCCGAAGTCGCAGCCCGTTTCAGTCTGGATGCGATGCCCGGCAAACAAATGGCTATTGATGCCGATCTATCGGCAGGGCTGATTGACGAAAATGAAGCCCGCACGCGCCGCAAAACCTTGGAAGATGAAAGTACCTTTTTTGGGGCTATGGATGGTGCCGCCAAATATGTTCGCGGGGACGCGGTGGCCGGGCTCCTCATCACCTTTATCAATATTATCGCGGGCATGATTGTCGGCGTGGCGCAAAATGACATGACTTTTTCTGCCGCGGCCAACACCTACACCCTTCTTACTGTGGGGGATGGCCTGGTAAGCCAAATCCCCGCTCTGATCGTATCTACAGCTGCGGGTCTGGTGGTAACGAAAGCCGGGGTCAGCGGCAAAACGGAAAAAGCCCTTTTTGGTCAATTGGGGGCGTCGCCCCGCGCCCTTGCGGTGAGCGCGGTGCTACTGGTCTGCCTGTCTTTACTCCCCGGCATCCCTATGGTTCCCTTTTTACTACTGGCCGCTATTACTGGCGGATTTGCCTTTGCCCTGACCCGACAACGGGCCGAAGACGATGAAGCAGCCATTGCTGCAGAATTGGAAACTGAAGCGAATATTCCTCCCGCTGAAGAACCCATCACAACAGCACTGGCTATCGACCAAATCCGGCTGGAACTCGGCTATGGTCTGCTCCCGCTTATTAACAGCGATCAGGAATTCCGCCTGACTGACCAGATCAAATCACTGCGCCGCCAAGTCGCCAGCGAGATGGGCTTTGTCATGCCGTCAGTGCGCATTCTGGACAATATGCAATTGCCATCCACCACATATGTTGTCCGCATCAAAGAAAATGAAGCTGCCCGCGGGGATATCCGCCCGGGAATGCTGATGGTTATGGATCCCCGTGGTGAACAGGTCGCCCTTCCCGGTGAAGAAACGACCGAACCGGCCTTTGGACTTCCAGCCGTCTGGGTTGACCGTACACTGCGTGAAGAAGCATCGTTCCGGGGCTATACAGTTGTCGATGCCGCCACCGTTATTACCACGCATTTGACGGAAATCATCAAAGACAATATGGCCGACCTCCTCTCCTATGCCGAAGTCCAGAAGCTGTTGGATGACCTGCCCGCAGAACATCAAAAGCTTGTCGGTGATCTAATACCGGGGTTAATTACCCAAAGCGGCATACAACGTATTTTACAAGCACTGCTCAATGAACGTGTTTCAATACGCGACCTGCCCACTATTTTAGAAGGCATCGCAGAAGGCTGCGGTTATACACAAAATGTTGTGAATCTGGCGGAACACGTACGCGGACGCCTGGCGCGCCAGATCAGTCAGGCCAATACAGACAGCCAGGGGGCCGTCCCTGTCATTGCCCTATCCCCGGAATGGGAACAGAATTTCCTCGAAGCATTGGTCGGCGGCGGTGAAGAAAAACAACTGGCCATGTCTCCCAGTTTGCTTCAGGAATTTATAGGCTTAGTCCGCATGACATTTGAACAGCAGGCAAATGCAGGCGAACTACCCGTCCTTCTGTGCAGTCCCATGACGCGCCCCTATGTTCGGTCCATTATCGAACGGTTTCGCCCGGCCACTGTGGTGATGTCGCAAAACGAAGTTCACCCCAAAGCCAAACTACGCACATTGGGACAAATATAAATGACGCATAAATTGCCAACCCATCTTCATCAGGGGCGATGCCATGCGGCTTAAAACCTTTAGTGCCCCTTCTATGACCGAAGCAATGGCCCGGGTGCGTGACGCACTCGGCCCTGATGCCGTTATTGTAAACACATCAAAACACGGTAATTTCGTCAGCATTACCGCCGCTGTGGAATCTTCACCACCTAAGGTAGGGCGACACCCGGCCACAACGCCCAATGAAGAAACACCCCCAAACCGCACATTAGAAGAACTGGCACAATTAGATCAGGAAACGATCCCAGATTTTAGTGTTGAGCATTATTTATCCCATCACGGGGTTCCCAAAGTCCTTTCCCGTCGCCTGCAAAACACTGCTGCGGCGATGGATGCAGAAAATGCGCAAATGGCACTGGCGGCGGCATTGGATACTTTATTTCGCTTTGCCCCTGTCACCGAATTAACACAACGCCGCCCGCTAATGATTGTTGGCCCTCCGGGGGCTGGCAAAACCGTTACATTAGGCAAATTAGCCAGTCAGGCCGTTCTCGCGGAACGTACTGTCAAAATTATCAGTACAGATACAATGCGCACAGGCGGGCTAAGCCAGCTCGAAGGCTATGCAGAATTGTTAAAACAGCATGTCTATGAAGCCGCCAGCCCCGATGAAATTGCTGCTGCAATCGGCGAAGACCATGACAGCTACACCCTTATTGATACCCCGGGTCTTAACCCTTTTAATGCAGACGAAGTCGCCATATTGGACAGCTACATTAAGGCCGCCGATGTGGAACCTGTTTTAGTGCTTCCCGCCGGAACAGATCCGATGGAGGCCACTGAATACAGTGAAATTTATGCCGGGCTCGGTTGCCAACGGCTCATTTGCACGCGGCTGGATGTCGCCCGGCGTTTCGCCTGCTTGCTAAGCGCGGCAGATGCCGGCCCCCTGGCCTTTGCCGGAGTGAGTATCACGCCTTATTTAGCCGAAGGTCTGCAACCAGCCAGTGCTCAATCGCTATCACAACTACTGACAACCTTACCACAGAAAAACATTTTCCATTCTCTCAACCAGAAGGCCGCGCAGGGTAAATTGATATGACCGACAGCCCCTCTTTCGCACCATCAAAGCTGATTAACATTGCCTCGGGGAAAGGTGGTGTCGGCAAAACCTGGCTGGCCATAACGTTAAGCCATGCACTGTCCCGTGCCGGACAAAATGTACTGTTGTTCGATGGTGACTTGGGACTGGCCAATATAGACATCCAATTGGGACTATTGCCCGAAACGGATTTGGGCAGTGTCATCGCCGGCGCAGGTAATTTGTCAGACGCCGTCACGACCTATCAGGATGATAGCAATTCAACTGTGACATTTGATGTGATCGCCGGAAAATCTGGTTCAGGGGCCCTTGCCTCATTAAGGCGTCCACATTTACAACAATTACGCAGCGATCTTAAAACACTTAGCCGTTCCTATGATGTGACCTTTCTGGATCTCGGGGCCGGTATTGAAAACCATGTCACCACATTGGCTGGACATGATGGTCTGACAGTGGTGGTGGTGACCCCTGACCCAACGTCCCTCACAGATGCCTATGCCTTTATTAAGGTGCATACCACGCGCAACCCCGACGCAAAAGTAGCGATCGCGATCAACATGGCCGAAGATCGTCATGAAGGAAAACGCACCTATGAAACATTGCGCAAGGTCTGCGAAAACTTTCTGAAATTATCACCGCCGCTGGCGGGCATTATCCGGCGGGACCGCCATGTCACCGCCGCAATCCGGGAACAATATCCGCTGCTTGCTCGCTATCCGCAATGTCAGGCGGCAGAAGATGTGCTAAAACTGTCCCACAAACTACTCTCGTAAAATCCTAGGCCTGCGGGCAAAAACGTGTACAATTTTGTGATGATGACAGGATCGCAAAGTCATGAGTGATATAGGGAGCCCCTCCCGTCCTGACCTGTCCCCACCGGAAGGTACGGGACGTGTCGCCCCTTTGTCCACGCCATCCGATAAAAACCCATCACCGCAACAACAACCCGGCAAGCAACAGTCGCAAAAGGATAAGGACGCAACCCCCTTGCCAAAGGGGCATGACCCTGCGGTCAATCTATCAGCCAGTCTGGCATCGTTACAGCCCGGTCACCGCATTGCGGGGGAATTAAATGGCCATGATGAAGAAGGCCGCCCTTTGCTCGTGACGCAACAAGGCACCTATGTCCTTACACCTGTACCAAACAGCACCTCGGCAACTACGGCGACGACAGCCTTACCTTTACAAGATCAACTCCCGCAGCAAGGAACCGTCACCCTTGCAATCAAACAAGTCGATAAAAATGTTCGTGCTGATCTTATATTTACCGAACGTCCACAGACAGCAGTAGAGACTGCATCAACTGCCAGCCGCGCCCCTATCCCTGTTATGCTGACACTGACAGAACTGGGGCAAGGCACTATACCGTCACCACAGCTCCCAAACACTACCGACCCGGCAGCCTTTAACCCCCAGACCGGGCAAAACCCGCAAAGTATTTATCAGGAAAATTTGCGCCATACCGCCGAAAGACTAGCCCATAATTTACAACAGATAAAAAATTCGGATTTTTTACTGCCCGCTTCAACGGCCTCTTACCAAACCGCGAAAACAGTCGCCGCAGACCGCCCCGCCGCTGCCTTACCACACACCCTGTTACAGCAGTTACAAACCGCCCCACTTTCCGGCCGTCTTGACGCGTTTAATGCCCTCCCCCCGCAATCTGCCAAAATTGCCGCACTCCCTGTTGTCGCCCCCCTCTCTACACTCGGCACGGCAACACCGCTCAACTTTCGGGCCATTACCTTATCCCTGCCCGGCACAGACACCGCACCAACCGCCCTTCAAACTATCCCTCCTAAGGGACCCCTGACCCATTTCCCTTTTCAGGTTCATGTGACAGCCAGTCACTTTCATCCCAGTGCACTAAATGGTGCACTAAATAAAGAGACGGCCCCTTTCACCATTACAGCAAACGTCCCGATCTCTACAACACAGATGGCAGAAATTACACTACAAAGCCCGGTGGCCTTACCCGTCGGCACTTTATTGACGCTGCAATTTCAGGCAGCCGCCACACAGGATAATACGACAGAAAAAACTTCTGTTAATACAACAACCACTGCCGTACCACCCGCAAACGCTCCAGACATTCAAACCAGACAAGAGCAAACAACACCCCTCATTGGAAAGGCAGACACAGAAAGCCATTCCGGGGCTATCCCCCCCTCTCTGCAGGATAAAGTAGTGGAAAGTCATACCCCACGCGCAGAGCAACAACCCCCATCAGGAGCAAACACTACGCCACCCGTCACTTCCTCTACGGGACAGCCTCCCGCATCAGGTACCGCGCCGCCGCCGTCATCACCGCCAGCGTTGTTGGCCCAGCCGCCACAACCTTTACCGGAGCTATTACAAAATTGGCAGGTGCTTTCTCATTTACATCTGAACTTTGCCCCCATAGCAACGGCAGCAAGCAACAACATAATAAATAACTTTGACGGGCGACTACCCAGCCTGTCACAACCACAACAATTACCCGCTAGCATTTTATTTTTCCTTGCCGCCATTGGACAAAACAATGCGGCGCGCCTTTGGCTCGGTCCGGATATTAGTCAACAATTAGAACAACAAGGCCACCGCGCCGCGCTGGCCCGGCTAGATAATGACCTGCAGCGCATTGGACAAATGTTTAATGATCCCGCCAATACGGAATGGCGTCCGGCTATTGTTCCCCTGCAAACACAAGACGGGCTTCAGGCATTGGCATTTTTATTTCGCCCGCCTACGCCTGATACAGATCATAACCAAGGTGATCCGGATGACATCGATCCTCACAAAAAGGACACAACACGGTTTATCGTGGAAATGAATCTCACACGCCTTGGGGCCCTACAACTGGATGGCTTATTGAAACCGCAACAACTCGATATAATCCTGCGTTCACACACACCGCTATCATCAACAATAAAGTCTGATATCCAGAATATATTCCAGACAGCACTGAGCAAAGCCGATTACCAAGGGCGTTTAGACTTTCAGGTATTAACGCCTTTTCCAGTCTCTGCCAAAGACTATATCCGCCCGCTAGACACACCGCCCGGACATGATAAAGTCATTATTTAACACAAAGAGACTGCCCCGTACCCGTATGGGCATCAATACGCGAACATGAAAGCAGACAATGCCGCCCAGCCCTTATGCCCCGCTTCTAAAAACCCGTAAAAATCTAGCGGAGAAGCACGACCTCCTCACACAACACCATATAACTCTTAAAAATGGTGACAGGCTTGAACTTCTTTATATTGCGGACAAACTCATGCTCAACCCCGATGGCCTGCAAGACTACTGCCATAACCACCCCTCCCCGTGGCAGGAACAGGTGCTGGCCCAACTGCTCATCGATCTGAATAATGAACTTATCCCCCGCTGGGTCCGTCTGCGCTATCAACTGTCCGACCCGACACAGACAACTTTTCTGCTTGAAGACCGCCAACCTGGCTGGAACCGTCCAGACGTTTTGGCACGCCTGCCTTTGTTGTCATAATATCTTACTGGCCATAAATGGCCGCACCGATAGCCGCACATCAATAAAAAAAGCGGGGCTGAACCCCGCTTTTCATATCCTGGTATCAATGCGTCATTTTAGTCTATACACCTATCCAACCATCAAATTGATGTTCTCTGGCCTATGCCTGACGACGCCGATGAATATTCAATGACACTTCATCCAATTCCGCTTGCTGGCGGCGTTCACGTTTGTGCCGTTCCCGCTCTTGTTCGCGTTGTTCTAAAATTTCATATTGCTTTAGCTCCTGAAACGCTTCGGCAACCTGATCTTTCATTTCTTCAATAGACACAGAAATATCGGCAATGGACTTTTCCAGTGTTTCGCGACGACGAATAGTTTCTTGCGCGAAGTTAGCATATGAAAAATCGACAATATGCGACTGTGAAATCACTTTCTTCTCATGTGCAATTTCATTTTCTAAGCCCCGGATTTTCCCCTGAAGCTCGTCCCGCATTATTTCCAAATCTGCCAACTGACGTCTTTTTTCGTCTAATTGCCACTTTGTCAAACGAATCATACCTTGCGCTGCTTTACTCATTTACGTTCCGTTTCTTTTTTAACAACGTCATCTGATCTTACTGATCGCCTGCTGCCCACATCCCTGCGACAACAAAGTCTGGATACCGTCCCTATTCTGGCGATACCGGCTCATGATTCACCGGGGCACGTAAAATCTCTGAAAGTCGCTCATATCCTTGCTCTAAGGACACAGCTTCTTCTTTTTTTTGTCTCAAGAACCCCTCCAAAGCATCATGAAAGCCTATGGCTTCATCCACTTCGGGGTTGGCTCCAGGACGATACGCACCCAGTCGGATCATCTCTTCCATGTCATTATATACCGCCATATGTTTACGAGCGGTAACCACGAGCGTATTTTCTTCATCAGAATTACAATTTGGCATTGTCCTGCTGACCGAACGCAGAATATTAATCGCCGGATAGCGTCCGCGCTCGGCAATTTGCCGGTCTAAAACTATATGACCATCCAAAATACCACGTACCGCATCAGATACCGGTTCATTGTGGTCGTCCCCTTCAACCAAAACTGTAAATAGTCCTGTAATTGATCCTTTTTCCACGCCTGGCCCTGCCCGTTCCAACAGGCGCGGCAATTCTGTAAACACTGTTGGCGTATACCCCTTGCTTGCCGGTGGCTCACCGCCGGCCAGACCGATTTCGCGTTGTGACATAGCAAAACGCGTCACACTATCCATAAGACATAGGACATCTTTATTCTGATCACGGAAATATTCGCTCACCGTCATCGTTAAATAAGCGGCCTGACGGCGCATCAATGCTGATTCGTCCGATGTTGCGACAATAACCACACTACGTGCCAATCCCTCTGGCCCCAGATCATCTTCTATAAATTCCTGAACCTCGCGCCCACGTTCACCGATCAGACCAATCACACTGACATCTGCAGCCGCATTACGTGCCAGCATAGACAGCAATACGGACTTTCCAACGCCCGATCCTGCAAAAATGCCCATCCGCTGGCCCCGGCAGCAACTGAGGAATGTATTAATGGCTTTGACACCTAAATCTATTTTTGCGCCTACACGTTGGCGGGTATGGGCTGATGGAGGCTGGGCCTTTAGCGGATACCCTTTCACCCCGGCCCGTAACGGCCCCTTGCCATCTACAGGTTCGCCCATGGCATTAATCACCCGCCCTAACCAGGCATCCGATGGATGCATTAAAGGGGCTGTTTCCGTAATAAATGCCCGGCAACCAACCCCGATACCTTCCAGCGCCCCGAAAGGAAGTAATAACGCCTTATCATGAGAGAAGCCGACAACCTCACACGCCACCTTATCTTCATTGCGCCCCTCAACATGCACCAAAGATCCGATGCTCAACATCCGTTGCACACCGGCCACTTCCACCAGCAATCCCTGCACGCCAACGACACGGCCATAATATTGCCATGGGCTGATTTGTTGTATCTCTGAAATAAGGCTCCGCACGAAGGCCCCGCTCATTGAATAAGGCTTTTTTCACCGATAATTGTAAAGCATCACTACCCAAAGGGGCAGTAAAATTAACTATTCCTGCTGATTTATTAAAAAATATCTCGTTTCTGGGGCTTTGGTTACAAATTGTTAACCAAATATGTTAAGAATTGGAAATGGTTAACGGAAGTGATTAACACTTTTATCCGCGCAAACGAGGAAAAAAGGGGTTTCAAACATGCGGGTTTTGCTCATAGAAG
Organism: Kordiimonas sp.; assembly: GCA_002700365.1. GTDB lineage: Bacteria > Pseudomonadota > Alphaproteobacteria > Sphingomonadales > Emcibacteraceae. Next base: position 32,440 of record PADB01000009.1, read on the forward strand.
ATGACGCAACAACGTCAAAAAGCATTGAACTGATGCTTAATTCAGAAGGTTTTAATATCTACGCAACCGATCTGGGTGAAGAAGGTCTCGACCTGGGTAAGCTATACGATTACGACATTATCCTTCTGGATTTGAATTTACCAGACATGCACGGCTATGACGTCTTGAAAAAATTACGTCTGGCGAAAATCAATACACCGATCCTTATTCTTTCCGGCATGAACGAACTGGAAAACAAAGTCAAAGGACTGGGCTTTGGGGCTGATGACTATCTGACAAAGCCTTTCCATAAAGAAGAACTGGTCGCGCGTATTCAGGCCATTATTCGTCGTTCAAAAGGACATGCTGAATCAATCATTCGTACCGGGAAACTGGCGGTTAACCTGGATGCCAAAACAGTTGAAGTTGATAGTCAGCGCGTCCACCTAACCGGCAAAGAATATGCCATGCTGGAACTATTATCTTTGCGCAAAGGGACGACCCTGACAAAAGAAATGTTCCTGAACCATCTGTATGGTGGCATGGACGAACCGGAATTAAAAATTATTGATGTGTTTATTTGTAAGTTGCGCAAAAAACTGGCTAATGTCAGCGATGGTGCCAATTACATTGAAACTGTTTGGGGCCGTGGCTATGTGCTGCGTGACCCGGAAGAGATGGAAACAAGTATGGCGGCCACTGGCTAACGGCTCTCCAACTGTTCGTTGTGATATAAAAAGGGACGGCATTGCCGTCCCTTTTTATATATGCAATCCACGCTACCGCCTCACATCGAACTTTTCGATGGCCAGTAAACATTTCTCACATCAGCCCACTTTTAAGGCAGGCTGCGCCGCATCAGAGGTAATATACATGCCCCGACGCCCCGGCACCGGTTTGAATTGATCGGTAATACCCAATACGGTTTCCGCCGCACCTAAGAATAACGTACCATCATCCGGCATCGCTTTACGCATCCGGTTCAAAACATCCGCTTTCGTTTCCTGATCGAAATAGATCAACACATTACGGCAGAAAATAACATCAAAACTACCTAATCCGCGAAAACTGTCTAACAGATTAAATGGGCGGTACGTTACCATGGAACGCAATTCATCATTGATCTGCCACATTTCACCAACTTGTGTGAAATATTTCACCAAAAGTTGAATCGGAAGGCCACGTTGCACTTCAAATTGTGAATAGAGACCCGCTTTCGCTTTTTCCAAAACCTGTGTGGATAGGTCAGTGCCTATGATTTCAATCTTCCAGCCTTTCCACATGGCCGCGGCTTCTTTTAACAAAATAGCCAATGAATAAGGTTCCTGCCCTGTGGACGCAGCCGCACACCATATCCGCAATCGTTTCGTTGCCGCCCGATCACGTTGCATCGCTGGCATGATATGTTCTTTGAAAAGATCGAAAGGCGTATTATCACGGAAAAAGAACGACACATTCGTGGTCATGGCTTCCGTAACTTCGGCCAGCATGTCTTCACGGCGGCGCAAGCGCACCTCGTTCATCAGGTCATCCAATGTTTCCATGCCTTTTTGCCGCGCCAATGGTGTCAGGCGGCTTTCCAGCAGGTAAACCTTATCCGGCGTTAAGACCAATCCAGAACGTTCTTTCAGGACGCCGCTGATGAAATCAAAATCTTCTTGTCTCATTTGCCGCCTCCAATCAATATGCTACTCACGCGTTTTCCGATTTGGTCCAGCGGCAACAGCTCATTACACAGCCCAGCTTCACTGACGGCACCCGGCATTCCCCAAACAACACTGCTTTTTTCGTCCTGCGCCAATACGGCCCCTCCTGCTTTAACAACAGTATGGCATCCGTTCATGCCGTCCTGCCCCATGCCTGTCAAAATTACGCCCAATACATCGGCCCCGTAACACGATACGATGCTGTCAAACATAGGATCAACGGCCGGACGGCAGAAATTCACCGGGGCATCCTGATCCAGTTTAATGACTTTATGACCATCTTTAGAGATGATCCGCATATGAAAATCGCCCGGTGCGATATACACTTTTCCGGCTTCCAATACATCGCCATCGGCAGCCTCTTTGCAGGGCAATTTTGTTGATTGCGTCAAATGCTGTGCCAATATCGTTGTAAATGTCGGCGGCATATGCTGCGTAATCACCACAGGTACTTTAATGGGCTTCTTTATATCCGACAGGAATGTCTGCAACGCCTGCGGTCCCCCTGTGGAACTACCAATCGCCAGAATTTTTGCATTTAACGTCGCCAATGAACGCAATTTTGGTGCATCCGAAATCTTACGGCGTCCCGCGACGACGCTTTTACGTTGCGCGGAGAATTTTTCTGCCTCGGCAAAAGGTGTGCCGCCTGATTGACGCCGTGCCGCTGCTCCCAAGGCTTTGACTTTATTAATTAATTCATCGCGAAACTTGGAAGACGCACTGACCTCACGGCTGCTTTCCGGTTTGGGAATATAATCCGCGGCACCACGGGCCAACGCCTTCATGCTGACTTCGGCATTACGTTTCGTCAATGTAGACGCCATAATGACCTGAACACCCGGGATTTCTTCGATTATTTTTGGTAATGCCGTTAACCCGTCCATTTCCGGCATTTCAATATCCAGAACCACAATTTCCGGACGCTGGCTTTTTAATGATTTTAATGCCATTGCCCCGTTACTGGCCGTCCCTACTATCGTTACCGCATCCTCTGCTTCAAGCCAGCGTGCAATCAACCCGCGTATCACGGCGGAATCATCCACGACCATGACACGGTAAGGGCCGGATTTTGTTGCCATTGTTTGTGGCACTGTTTTCGTTACGTTAGACTGCACGAATAATTCCTTGTGTTGCTTACAGCAATCCCACCTGAGAAAATTTGGACTCAATAATCTCACGATCAAAAGGTTTCATAATATATTCATCCGCACCGGCAGCGATGGCGGCACTGATATGCGCCATATCATTCTCGGTCGTACAGAACACAACCACGGGGCTGTCGCCGCCGCTTGATTTACGCAAGTTTTTCAGAAAATCCAGCCCGTTCATTACAGGCATATTCCAATCTAACAAAACCACGTCTGGCATCGCCCGCGTACATGAATCCAGGGCATCCTGCCCGTCTACCGCTTCTTCGATGTCAAAGTTCAATTCTTCTAAAATCCGGCGGGCCACTTTACGAATGACCTTTGAATCATCAACTACAAGACAGGACTTCATCATATTCTCCAACAATGCCCGTTACGTTCTCATTTCTAAGCTGCCTTACGCAGCCGTTGCCTGTTCCAGACCGAAGTCCAAAAGCCGCTCGACATCCAAAATAACCAATAACTGATCTTCTAGGCGGTAAATACCGCTTGATACTTCTTGCCACCGTGCATCCAGCGTCACCGGATTTCGCTCAAACCGGTCCTCCGGCAAAGCCAACACTTCACCCACGGAATCAATTAACAAGCTATAGGGCTCCCCCTGATGTTCAACGACAACGCTCATACAGCGGTCAACATCTTCGAAAGCCGTCAGGCTTAACCGTTCTCGCAAGTCTATTGCCGTGACGATTTTTCCCCGCAAATTCAACACGCCGGCTACAGCCTTTGGCGAACGCGGAATGGCCGTAATATTATGAGGAGATAAAACATCATGCACCTCCAGCACAGGTATACCTAAAAGCTGCCCGGCCAGACGTATGGTCACAAATTGACGATTAACAGTAGTCATAATGTCTTCCTAATCCTTTACACTTATGCCGCATCTTCGCTTTCAGCCAACATTTCATCCAATGCGCTGAGCAACATATCTTTATCAAGTTTAGCCACATAATCGTTAAAACCAACTTGACCGCCACGATCAAAGTCCTGTGTATTTGTACGTGATGATAAGGCGACCAGCGGGACGTCTGCCCATCGGTTATCTTGCTGTTTGACCGCCTCGGCAAAGGCAAAGCCATCCATTTCCGGCATTTCGATGTCACTGACAATCACGTCAAAGTCATAACCCTGATCCCGTAGACTTAAGGCTTCCTGCGCATTATCAACCGCTGTGACGCGATAGCCTGCCGCAGACAACAGTGGCTTTAACATATTGAGGAAAAAGGCACTGTCATCAATCAACAACACATTTGATTTTTTCTTGGCGAGGGCTGCTTCATTCTCTGCAGATTGGAAACCGCCTAACCCGCCAAAGACTTCAGCCATGTAATGGGCCACATCAATAATTTCAGTCGCTTTACCACCAATAATCGCAGTCCCAACGATACCCTGAATTTCTGAAGCCAATTCAATATTCATTTGATCTTCCAGAATATCGACGATTTCGTTAACGACCAGTCCCATACTGCTATCACCGTCAGAGAAGACCAGAACTGGCTGACGCCCAGATTCTTTCATGTCATAGCCATCATTCAGTTTAACCAAAGGCATCAGTTTGCCACGGTATTGAACCACAGGGCGGCCATCAGAAGTTTCAATGCTTTCCACATCGATCTCTTCCAGACGCGCCACCAATGATAGCGGCACTGCATGCTGCCCCCCGTCATCCGCGACACGGAAGACCAGCAGGGTTTCACGGTTTGAGGACAAGGTATCTGCCATTAATTCAGTCTCAGAGACATGTTCATTTTCGGACATAACATCGCTTGTTTCCGCGGCAATACCATTCGGATCAAGGATCATAATCACGCTGCCATCACCCAGAATTGTATTTCCGGAATAAATAGACAGATCACGCAGTAGCGGCGCCACCGGTTTGACAACGATTTCTTCGGTATCAAAGACCTGATCGACCACAATCCCGTAAGTAAAGCCGCCGACCTGCGTCACCACAATGAATTCTTCACGGTTTGCATCTTCTTCCTCATCGCTTTCTGCTCCCAGTACATCGCGCAGATACACCAGAGGCAACAAACGATCACGTAACCGCAAGACAGGTGTCGCATTAATATGTTCGATTTTATATTCTGAGTCTTTAGAGGCGCGGACTAATTCCAGCACACTAATCTGCGGGATTGCAAAACGTTCATCGCTGGACTTCACAATCAATGCAGACACGATTGCCAATGTCAGCGGAATTTTAATAATAAAGCTGGAACCGCGACCTTCTGTGGACTTCAAATCGACTGTCCCGCCGATTTTTTCAATATTACTTCTGACCACATCCATGCCAACGCCGCGCCCTGATACGCTCGTTACTTTTTCAGCCGTTGAAAAACCAGGATGGAAAATAAAGCGTTGGATTTGCTGGTCTGTGAGGTCCGCCAATTCTGCTTCGGTCACAACTTCATTGGCCAAGGCTTTCTGCTTAATTTTTTCTATATTCAAACCACGGCCGTCATCCGTAATTTCAATAATAATATGCCCACCTTCATGATAGGCATTCAGGCGCACGACACCCACTTCCGGTTTACCTGCCGCGATACGCTCTTCCGGCATTTCCAGACCATGGTCTGCTGAGTTCCGCACCATATGGGTCAACGGATCCTTAATCAACTCCAATACCTGCCGGTCTAGTTCTGTATCCGCACCCAACATTTGCAGATCTATTTTCTTGCCCAGATCCACTTGCAAGTCACGAATAATCCGTGGCAGTTTCGCCCAGGCATTACCAATCGGCTGCATCCGGGTTTTCATGACACCCTCTTGCAGCTCCGTAGTGCATTGACTTAAGCGCTGCAGCGGAACAGTAAATTCGCTATCACCGCTCCGCCGTGAAATTTGCATTAACTGGTTACGTGTCAGCACTAGCTCGCTGACCATGTTCATCAAGTCTTCCAGCAAATGCACGCTCACGCGAATACTTTGATTAGCAACAGATGTCTCAGAGGCTTTCTTCGCCGCCGCATCAGGCTTGCTTTGTGTATCTTTTTTCTTTTGGGCGGTTACCTGTGACTGGGCATATTTTTCGGAATGTGAGACGATAAGCAGTCCCAACTCATGAAAGCGTGTCACAGCTTCTTCGACTAACAGTGGCGCGGCATTGATTTCTTCCATGACAGAACGGAAATAGCCAATGACTAATGCTGCTCTCTCACCATCTACACCTGCCTGAATCAAAGGACCGAAGGCATCTTCCAATCCATTATCATGTGCACTATCTTCTGTCTCGAACAACGCCTTCAAATAAGACACAACGCGCGTTTTCTGGTCGCGTAGGTTCACCCCGTCATACGCAGATTTGAAGGACATATCACCCAGCAGGCGATTATGGAATAGATGCACGATCACATTTAGCGCATCCTCGCCACCAACACGATCAAACAATGACCCGGTGCTGCTGTCTGCTGCTGTTGGTGCGGCCGTCTCTTCTTCCGGCTCATCATCTGGCCCCGGTGCAGCCGCCCATGCTGCTTCCAGTTCTTCCAGTGTCACATCGCCAGGCAGGCTTGGTTCCGCGACGATTGCAGATGATATATCATCTTCTTCCACGGGGGTCGGGTCCGGTACAGCGACAGGGCCTTCAGCCACGACCTTTTCGTCTATATCTGCAACAGCAGGAGCAATATCTTCTCCGTTCGCCATCGCGTTCAGGCGATTTATAACATCGCTATCATCACCATTGGGCTCTTCTTCGGTGGCCTCTAAACCTGCAAGAATTTCTTTAATCCGGTCCAATGATTCCAAAATTAAAGTAACAGCGTCCGGTGTTACTTCCATTTCACCATCGCGGAATTTCCCCAACACATTTTCAGAAGCATGGGCAACGGATTCCAGTCTCGGCAATCCCAAAAACCCACACGTCCCTTTGATTGTATGGACCAAACGGAAGATATTATCTAAAACGCTTTTATTGTTGGGATCTTTCTCTAGCTCCACCAATTCAACATCAACAACATCAATGCTCTCGGCCGTTTCGGTGAGGAACTCGTTTAATAGATCATCCATGGGGTACAGCCCTTATTTCCTTGCTATTGTCAGAGAGACAAATACTTATGAAGTCTGCTCTAACATCAACGAAATTGGTTAAAAAGCTGTAAAGTAAGCGAGAAATTATGCCTTCTTTTTTGAAGGTTTCACTATCAACGTAAGAAAAAGCTTATCTACGGCCTCACCACAAGGGCATGAATTGAAAAAAGATCAATACGAAAATGGCCACAAATCTCTAGGCTGACAGTACGGCACGCAAGCGCAGAGAGGTACCCCCTTCTGCCTGATATTCAATCCGGCCGCCTTTTTCCGCAGCCACCTGACGTGCTAAAAAGGCCGGTACGGTTTTCGGGTCAATGGCATCTTCTGGAAGTTCTCCTGTCAACGCCTGCACCATTTTATCCTGAATGATAATGCGTTCACCATTGGCCACAACGTCCATTGTTACTTGCCCGTCCGCATTGACCGCCGTCACAGTAAGGTCGCCACCACGAATAAGCGTCTCCCCCGCAAGTAACGTCATATTCAACAGGATCTTTAAGGCGCCCTTTTCCAATTCACGCACATCCGGTTGCCAATTCAGCGTGACCTTTCCCTCACTAAAGAAACTGCGTACGGCTTTTTCCGCCTCATCCAGGGGAATGACACTATCAAAGCCACCCGCTGCCCCGAAAGCCAGACGGAAGAATTGCAAACGGTTTGATGTCTGGCGGGCACTTTGCTCTAACAACTTAATCACTTCGCCGCGCATAAATTCATCATCTTCAACGCCCAGAATTTCAATACCGTTGGCGATCGCCCCGACAGGGCTGACCAGATCATGACAAAGCCGCGAACACAACAAAGCTGCAAAATCAATATTACCCATCAAAGATACTCCCTCGACCTTCAGCGTTATGGATGATAGGTTACGCACCGTTTCATTGTTCCTAAAGCTATACAGGCTGAAAAGCAATGGCAACTACAACCATTTCCACAAATATCGTTAGACAAAGATTACAAAAAAATATGTCAGACCTGAATACTGCCGATTATGCCCAGCTTGCCCAACAAATTCGCCATATCGCCCTGAAGGCCGGGGCGAAAATTATGGAAATTTACCGACAGGATATAACTGTGGCGCACAAAGCGGATAACAGCCCCGTCACCATCGCAGATGAAGCGGGTGAAAAAATCATAATCGACGGTCTGGAAAAGCTATCGGTACAATATCCGATCATCGCTGAAGAAAGCGTGAATGCCGGTCACATCCCGGAGGTCGGCACCAAGTTCTGGTTAGTTGATCCTCTGGACGGAACCAAAGAATTTATCAATAAGAACGGGGAATTCACGGTCAATATTGCGCTGATCGAAAATGGCAGCCCCAGCATCGGGGTTGTCTATGCCCCGGCTATGGGAAACATATATCTGGCGACCAGCCCTGCCACCGCCACAGTGGAAACCCTCACCCCTGCGGGCGACTGGACGGACCCCGCTCCGCTGATCGTGCGCCCGGCCCCAACAGATGGACTGACCGCAGTCGCCAGCCGCTCTCATCGGGATGCCCAAACGGATGCCTATCTGGAAAAATTTAATATCAAAGAATTACGTTCCGCAGGAAGTTCATTGAAATTTTGTCTTGTCGCAGCGGGTGAAGCTGATCTTTATCCGCGCTTTGGACCGACAATGGAATGGGATACCGGTGCAGGCCATGCAGTTCTCAAGGCCGCCGGTGGCACAGTCATGACACCGGAAGGCCAAGTCTTCACATACGGAAAAGCTGATTATCGTAACGGCTTTTTCATTGCAGCGGGACGCGACATTCTTTAGCGCAGCATTTTCAAATGGGCTCTAACGCAAAATTCTCATATGGCTTCCGGACTTTAGGCGGTTATACCTACATCTAAAAGACCAAATCCCCATTTGCCAATCGCGACCATCCCGAAAAGAATAACGATCACGGCGCAGATACGATTGATAATCAGCAAGTGGTCATCGGACAACTTACGCTTTAACAACACGGCGCAACGCGTCAATATAAACCACCATAAGGCCGACCCTAATAAAACGCCGGTAATAAGACTTGCTGCATTGATATAATCGTCCCCCATATCCCCAAGGCCCATACCGGCAAACAGGGCCAAAAAGCCCAAAATGGTCAGCGGATTGGATATAGTCAGGAGAAAAGTCGTAAAAGCCGCTTGATATAGGCCGCGCGGCGTTTCCTTTGCATCGGACATATGCGGGTGCGTCCGCCAGACATCAAAACCAATTACCAGCATTATCAATCCACCGATTAATTCAAACCAGCCATTTGTTTTTACGAGCAAGGCTGTAACAGATGACAAGCCAAAGGCGGCCACACCCCCGAATATTGTATCGGCAACAGCCGCCCCTAAACCGACAATAAAACCACTACTTGGGCCAAAGGCAATGGTGCGGCGAATACAAATTACATTCACCGGCCCCACCGGTGCTGCAACCAATAATCCTATCGCCGCTCCCCAGAAAATATATATGAGGGCCATTCATTCCTCGCCTTATTCTTTTTATTGTCATATATAACCCGGCAACACGGAAAAAAAATGACAATGGTCAAAATACGCCATAACAACGCGATATATGCGACAGGATTAACATCATCAGATGACAAACGAAACTGAAAATCCACAAGAAGACACCCCCAAGGCTGACCCTATCGCCGCTTACATATTAGAGATGACGGCTGATTGCGGGAAAGTTTCACCCCGTGATGTGGCGATAAAAATTGCGAAAGACCGCGCGAAAGACACTGACAAACCCAATCAATGGCGGAAATATATGTTGGCTGTCAAACAGCAAGCCGTCTTTTTAGCGCGACAAGGGCAAATACACATTCTTCGCAAAGGCATCCCCGTGAACCCTAATAATTTCCGGGGTCTTGTGAAACTATCCCGGCCGTTACCGGGCTATAACCTTGAAGATCTGCTCAATAATTCTGATGATAAAGACGCTCTTTAAGGCTCCACAGTCATAAACCAGGCTGTTTTATAGCAACATCTAAAGGATATAAGCATCCCCACGATAGGGCAGCGTCTTTTACTTCCTAAACTTCTAATCTGCTATCTTCAAATCAACGGGGTCAAAAGGACCATAGGCCTTTTGTGGCCGAAAGGCCGCCATATCAATGGCTCCGTTGTCATCTACAGCAATGATTAACCAATATAGGTCAGCTTCATGGGCATTTTTCTGGTCTGTCAGTGAGGGGGTGGCCTGTCCGTTCGGATGCGAATGATAATGGCCGATAATTTGACTTTTTTGGCCGCGCAGCACCTTTTGCCAATGTAATCGGACCAACGGGTCAATTTCAAACAGATCGCGCCCCGCATCGCCCCCCTTATCGCGCATTAGATTACGGCTTGGAACAACCTTTGTGATTTCGACGTTGCCGCGCCCGTCATGCTCCCCGATCAAGAGGCCACAGGCCTCATAAGGAGCAGCCGCCCGGACAGTATGCACAATTTCTGCTTTATCCGCCTTCGCCAATATCAACATTTACGGGATGACACCATCCACTGACTGGTTATGCATAGAGCCTTTTGTGTCCGTCTTGATGACCACTTCACTGATAACCGCAGCCGTGCGGGCTTTGAGAATCATCAATCTTTTTACACGATCCCCCTCCAGCACAGGCAGAAGAATCAGTCCTTCTTGTAATTGTGCTGCTCCGACGCGCTCTCCTGGTTGCAAATACAATTGCGCCATTTTACCTGACGGTGCCTGGACAACGCTCACTGCAGTTCCCTGTCCAACAACCCCCTTGTCTTGCGGCATAATGACTGTTGAACCCACGTTATCATTATTCTTTTTAGCCCCACCCGCCATGCGCGCCATCAATGTAATAACGATGATCGCGACACAAATCACAATTAACACACCTAATATTATAACAACCCACTTGAGAAATCTGTGATTCTCTGGCAGTTCTTCTTTGGTCATGACATCACCGCAACAAAATAAAATTGTTCTTACCGTTCCGTCTCCCTCTGCTGAAGAAGAAGACGCGGCCCCACAACGCCTGGATAAATTTCTGGCGCTTCATTGCGACGGTATCAGCCGCTCGCGGCTTAAGTCCCTGATCACCGAAGGGCAGGTCAGCCTTACCGCAGATGCTCACAACACCGTCACTTCGCCCCGGACCATAACGGACCCCTCTGCCAAGGTCAAACCCGGTGACCAGCTTCTTGTAACGTTACCGGAAAATGTGGACCCGACACCAAAGGGGCAGGATATCCCGCTCACTGTCGTCTATGAAGACGATCAGGTTATTGTTATCGACAAACCTGCAGGTATGGTTGTCCACCCTGCCCCGGGGAACGAAGATGGGACACTTGTGAATGCGCTGATCGCCCATTGTGGCGATAGCCTGTCTGGTATCAACGGGGTGCGACGCCCCGGTATTGTCCACCGCATTGATAAGGACACCAGCGGTCTCATCATTGCCGCAAAAACAGACCAGGCCCATGCCTCCCTCGCGAAACAATTTGCAGAACATAGCCTGGAACGCGCCTATCAGGCCCTCGTCTGGGGCTGTCCAATTCCAGCAGAGGGCACCATCGACAAAAATATCGGCCGTAGTCGTCACAACAGATTAAAAATGACTGTAGTCTCTAGTGGCGGGAAACACGCCATTACCCATTATCGGCTGTTACGGCGTCTTGATACCGCCCGTCAGGTTTCACAATCACGACAAAAACTCGACAAACTTGCACCTGTCATATCACTTGTTGAATGCCGACTTGAAACGGGACGCACCCATCAGGTCCGTGTTCACATGGACCATATCGGCTATCCATTGATAGGTGATCCGTTTTATGGACGTAAACGTATTAGTGTAAAAGGTTTCAAACCAAAGCTGCAGGAACAGCTCAAAGCCTTTAATCGGCAGGCACTTCACGCTTATGTGATTGGCTTTGATCATCCTGTAACCCAGGAACGCTTGATTTTCAGGTCCCCCTTACCATCTGACATGAAAGCAATCCTGAGGTCTTTTGAAGAATTATAAAAAACTAAGTAGTGAATTGTATACAAAAGCGGGATTTGACTATTTTATAATAAAAGAGTAAAATGGTCTTATATTAAATAGGCGATCAGGGCTGGCATAAGATCACCATTAAAGTTTACCGACTTAAATGGCATCGCCCCGGTCTCCTCACGGAGATAAAAACATGGCAACCGAACAACTTCCTGTCTTAACCCCCGATGGTAGTTTGACGCGATATCTTCAGGAAATTCGCAAGTTTCCCATGCTGGAAGCCAAAGAAGAATACATGTTGGCGAAGGCCTGGCGGGATCATGATGATAAAGAGTCAGCACATAAGCTCGTGACCAGTCATCTGCGTCTGGTGGCGAAGATTGCCATGGGCTACCGTGGCTATGGCCTGCCGCTAGGAGAACTTATTTCCGAAGGCAATGTCGGCATGATGCAGGCGGTGAAACGATTTGAACCCGAAAAGGGTTTCCGTCTTGCGACCTATGCCATGTGGTGGATACGCGCTTCTATTCAGGAATATATCCTCCGTTCATGGTCACTGGTCAAAATCGGGACCACGGCCGCACAGAAAAAACTGTTTTTTAACCTGCGCCGTATCAAAGGGCAAATTCAGGCGATTGAAGAGGGTGACCTGCATCCTGATAATGTAAAATACATTGCCGAAGAACTGAATGTCTCTGAAAATGATGTGGTGCAAATGAATCGCCGCATGACCGCAGGTGACCATTCCTTGAATGCCCCCATGCGGGCCGACAGCGAAGGCGAATGGCAGGACTGGCTTGTTGATGAAGACAGTGTTGATCAAGAAACCGCCTATGCTGAACAGGAAGAAATGGATCAAAGACGCCAGATGATGGCTATCGCAATGAATGACCTGAACGACAGGGAAAAAGATATTCTGACCAAACGCCGTTTGGCAGAACCACCCTCAACGCTGGAAGATCTTAGCAAGGTCTATAATATCAGCCGGGAAAGAGTTCGTCAGATTGAGGTCCGTGCCTTCGAAAAATTACAGCAGGCAATGCAAAAAGCTGCGACGGAACAGTTGGCCGCAATTGAACAGCATTCTTAATGACATATAAGACCTAAAAACGGGTAAGATAAAAAAGCGGGATTAAATCCCGCTTTTTTTGTGTCTCAACCTCATGGCATCCATTAGGCGCAATATAATATTTGCATTGGTTCTTTACGATGGTCCCGCAACTTCACGACCCCATTCATCAATCAATTCGATTTGTTTTGCCCGCAAAACACCTTTTCGTCGCTCTGCCCTAAATTCAATAAAGGATACCGCCAGCTGCGGCCCCATCCATAGAATCAACAGGCTTAAGGCGGCAGCACTATAAATCACAAACCACGCATAAATATCCGTCAGCACTAACATTGCTGCATGTATGGTGTGGCCATCCTGCCAAATACTGTAAATATACGGGGCCACCCCTGATAAATTCATGGAAGCCATGGTCATTACCTTATTCAAGTCACCATCTTCCTCTAACAATGCCAAAACCAGTGTCGGGAGCATCGCCGGGGCCAAAACCACAAAAGTTGGAAAGGCGACTATCATCAAAATACCGACCAGCACAATCATCATCAGAAACGGTGACCGCCGCCCTTTAATCTTAATCGGTTGCGAAGCCATCGCACCTTTACCACCAAGAACCGTGGTATTACCCCCTTTTAGGTTGCGGGCAATTGCTTCCTCACGACGCCTTTTACGCTGCGCTGCATTGCTTTTGCCTGTATTGATATTACTGTGCATCGTCATATGCTTTCCTACAACACTTCACCCATCAGGATAGAGCCCACCGTCATACACAGGATCAACATACCCAGCATGAATGCCCCCTTATAACCCATTGCCCGGGCCTCTGGGCCTGCTGCCCCACCTTGACGTCCTACCTTGCCAAGCTCCGCAGTTATGAATTTATACTGGCTTTTAGCCTGGCGATAACCTGCATCATCAGCGGCCTTTTCTGCTCCCAAATTCAATGCTGTCGCCATGCTGGACAATTCACCACTGGTCGCCAGCTTATCTAATTTTGTCATCAGATAATTGCGACGGCTTTTACTATGAAAAGATTGACATAACCGTCGTAATGAACCGCCCATAGCCTTGCCCAGTCCCGGCAAGGGGTGGGAAGAATATCGGCGTTGCAAATAACCAAAAACATCCAGCAATCTGATCGCCCGTTGTTCGGCAGAACAATTGTTTAATTTCTGCAACAATGGTTCACATTCAGGGTCCTGTTCCACGCAAAAAGCGGAAATATGCTGATCCATAGGGCTATCGCCACTCTTTATTGTACTTTCCATCGCGTTTAACAGCTGCGTTAACGTCACTACATAACGACCACCCAGACGGGTGCTTTGGCAGGCCAGGAGTGGATTCAACGCATATAACACCCGCTCCAGTCCCCCGCCTAAAGCTTGCTGCTCCGTCACAGGGCCAAGGTTTGTTGCCACCGTCGTCAAGGCCCCGGGAACCTCCACCTGACGTGACATAATCGCCAATATATCCTTCAATCGACGCTGGCTAAAAAGACTGACAAGATCCGCCTTCGCCATCTCATCATTCTCGGCAAAGGCATCCGCTACGGCCCAGCCCAGCCCATCTGCCATAACTTTGACTGATTTATAACGAATGGGTCCCGCAGGATCGACCAGCGCACAAAAACGCGCCAAGGCATATTGTTCATCTTCTGTTGATCTAAAGACTTTTGCCGGCAATAGCTTTTCTATTTCCTCCGGGTCTTCGTTCTGTTCCATAACGTTTATCAGGTTATGACGAAATTCATCTGCCTTAAGCGCGCTTAAGGCCTTCTCGGGCGCATTGGCAAACTCCGTCGCCAGCAGGCCACCGTCCTTATAGGCCTTATCCTGAAAACGCAATGCCCGCGACAACCCTACCCGGCTATCCTGACCGTGACTTTTCATCTGCATTCCGTCTTGCCATCGGCGCACATCATCCAATGTCCAACGATGCTGCGGATCATCCTTTAAAAGTCCCCGCAATAAATTACCCACCGCGCCGGGAATATCAGTCCCGCCTGTATAGGCCCAAAAACTGCCGAAATTCACACGGGCGGTATAAAGGCTCTCATCCGGTTGATGATGTGCTGTAAATTCATGACCTTTGTACAAAGCCAAAAGCACAACACCTAAAGCAAACATATCGCATGATGGCCCCCCCTCGCCGCGTCCGATGGCAGCTGCAGCCGCCCTGTGTAATGGTTCATAGCAGGCCGCGTGTTGCGCCCCCGGTGGCGATGTATAGCATTCTACCAGCCCCAAATCCTGACCAGACCGGTCCAGATAAACGAGCGCGTCCAGACTAATCCCCCTGTGGGCCAGACCATTGTGATGCAGATTATGAAGTGACGCGACAAGATTGGGTAATACATATTCGCGCAATTGCTGTTCAGTCAGGCTTTCCTGACAGCGTCCACCGGGGTATGCCCGCCCCCCGACAGGAAAGTCCGCTATGGTAATCAATCGTTCCAGCCCATTCGGACCTTTCACCACACCCTTTGCACGCGGGGCGCATAAATTGGGATTTTTCTGTTTTTGTAATTTTTCATAAACCCGCTGACGCAGAGGATAGCCACTTTTTTGCAATAACGCATAAACCGGACGTTGACCATTTTTCAGGTCTGTTACCGCAAAAGCTTCGGCTCCAAAACTGTCAAAATCCGGGAACGGCATTCCCAGATTTACTTCGTACCGATCCGCTATAATTAACTTATCCAACGTAACCTCTATGCTTACGCGCCGTTATTCCCATTCCCCCGCATCACATCCGAATATGACACGAAGGTGTAAAGGCTTCCTTAAGCATGTCCTCATAAAAAAACGGCCTGATAATCAGGCCGTTTCATGTCAATGAAAAATCAGTATCTCAGAACGTGTCTTAAGACGAAAATGGGTCCCGCACCAAAATCGTATCATCTCGTTCTGGGCTGGTGGAAAGCAGCGCAACCGGGGTTTCAATCAACTCTTCAATCCGGCGAATATATTTAATCGCCGTTGCCGGCAGATCCGCCCAGCTGCGCGCACCAAACGTACTTTGGTCCCAGCCTTCCAGCGTTTCATAAGTCGGCTCCACACGTGCTTGCGCTTCGGGGGATGACGGGAAATAATCCAGCACTTCATCGCCTAATTTATAGCCCGTGCAAACTTTCAGTTCTTTCATTCCGTCAAGCACATCCAGCTTCGTCAGTGCGATACCCGTAATGCCCCCTATTTTCATCGCCTGGCGCACCATAACCGCATCGAACCAGCCGCAACGGCGGCTTCGCCCGGTCACAGTTCCAAACTCATGGCCCTTTTCACCTAAATGCTGGCCAATATCATTGTCCTGTTCTGTAGGAAACGGACCACTCCCAACACGGGTGGTATAGGCTTTGGTAATTCCCAACACATAGTCCAACGCCCCCGGTCCCATCCCGGAACCACCTGCGGCCTGTGACGAAATCGTATTGGAGGATGTCACGAACGGATACGTCCCGTGGTCAATATCCAACATGATCCCCTGGGCACCTTCAAATAATATACGTTTAGCTTCACGCCGGGCTTTATCCAGCACCCGCCAGCTAATGCCCATATAAGGCAATATCTGTGGGGCAATATCTTTAATTTTCGCAATCAATTCATCGCGATTAATCGGCTCATGTCCCAGTCCTTGGCGTAATGGGTTATGGTGAGCCAACAGACCATCCACACGCGTCTCTATCGCGTTATCATCCGCTAAGTCACTTAGGCGAAGGGCACGACGTGCAACTTTATCTTCATAGGCTGGGCCGATACCACGTCGCGTTGTGCCAATCACCGGGCCTGTAGACTTCACCTTTGCCGCTGCATCCTCGCGGATCGCATCCAGCTCACCATGTAATGGTAAAATCAGCGTACAGTTTTCTGCAATGGTCAAACAGTCCGGTGAAATATCCACACCCTGTTCTTTTAATCGTGAAATTTCCGTGATTAAAGCCCAGGGATCCACAACCACCCCATTCCCAATAACGGACTTTTTACCCGGACGGACAATCCCCGACGGCAAAAGGCTCAATTTATATACGGCACCATCGATGACCAATGTATGACCGGCATTATGTCCCCCCTGAAAACGGACAACGACATCTGCACGTTCCGAGAGCCAATCAACAATCTTACCTTTACCTTCGTCACCCCACTGGGATCCTATAACAACAACATTTGCCACGGAAAATCCTTCCTCGATCGTCTATCGACGTTGACTTATACTTCTTCCACCTCGTCACCACACAGGACATGGCTGCAGCCAAGACGCTGTGCTTCTTCACGCACATTCACCCCGGCTTCCAATCCCTGCACAGTGCGCCAGTTTTGCGCCCGCAATTCTTCGGCCAAAACCTTATCCGTGCCATAAGGCACAAAAACCTTTCGCGCCATTGGCATTTTTTTAACGGCTCGGCTTACGCTGTCCAGATAAACAGAAAAACCGGTTGCAACTTCGCCTTTATCTTCCTCATCATCGCTCGCCGATACAACATAACGCCCCCCCCGGCCTAACTCCCCGCGAACGCCGCGCGCAAAAAGCGTAAAACCGATTCCCGTCTGGAACTCGAAACCCTGATATTCCACCGGGTCTAACGTAAGGGTCAGATGCGGCATCACATCCGCCAACCGCGTCACCAGTCGGGATATTTCTTCAACCATATCCCGCGCCGCCATGGGTAATGAGATAGCCATCAATTGTTCCAACGCCGCCGATGCAGGGCCGCCGATATCGACCAAAGCCTGCCCCAATGCATTCAAACCATTTTCAAATTGCTGTAAAGCTGCACTGTCTTTTGCATTTAAGGCGTTGCGATATTCAGCGGCTACTTCTGGTTCTAATCCCAACCCCTCGCATATTGTTGGCACTAACCGGGGCATGGTCAAATCAATCGAAAGCCCTTCAACCCCAAGGTTCTGCAACGCATCTGCGGCTAATAACAACACATCAACATAGGCTTCGACATTGTCGGCCCCGATCAATTCCACGCCCGCCTGTTTAAACTGGCGTTCAGGCCGCAACTGGCTGCCTTTTACACGTAGAACATCCCCGCCATAACATAACCTTAACGGCCGTGCCGCAGCAGCAAGACGTGTACGACCAATACGCGCGACCTGTCCAGTCATATCGGCCCGCACCGCCATCATGCGTTGTGAAGCCGGGTCCATCACCCTAAACATATGCCGTGATAATCGGGTTCCCGGTCCTGTCAACAGTCCTTCTTCAAACTCTACCAGGGGTGGTTCCACCCGGTCATAACCGTACGACGCAAAACTCGCTTGTAATTGCGCCATCAAATGGGCTTCAAATGCCGCTTTTGGGGCTAAACGGTCATGCAATCCTTCAGGAAGAAGGGCGGTATTTATTTCATCAGCCATGACAATTACATTTCTGCTGCGAGATTTTCTTTAATTTCAGCGCCGCTTATATCACCCCTTTTCCCTGAATCCCAAGGGAAAAGTCAGCCATGGCACCGCATCACACGTCATAAAGGCCCCGCACCTTTTACAAACACAAAAAGGGACGGGTTACAAACACAAAAAAAGGGGGGCATGCCCCCCTTCTTCGCATATCATATCGCCCTAAAACTTAAGAGCCTTTGCCTGCCCCACATATGGCAGTGCCGTAATCTTCGCCACAACATCTTCAGAAGGCTCCTGATCAACCGCAACCAGGGCAATCGCCTCTCCCCCAGCAGCCGCACGGCCCAGATGGAATGTCGCAATGTTCAAACCGGACTCGCCAAGTACTGTGCCCAGGGCACCGATAAAGCCGGGCTGATCTTCATTGGTGACATAAAGCATATGTTCCGCAACTTCAGCTTCCAGGCTGATACCCTTCACCTCAACAAGCCGTGGCTTACCGTTTCCAGCCAGTGTCCCGACAACGCTGCGAACCTGCTTATCTGTTGTCACAGTCACACGAATCATTGTGTGATATTCACCTTCGCTATCGTGCGTGCTTTCAACAATATCAATATTACGTTCTTTGGCGACCGAAATGGCGTTCACCATGTTCACGCTGCTCATCAGAGGGCTTAATAAACCTTCCACCACAATCGCAGTCAGGGGGCGTGTATTCAATTTGGCGACATCACCCTGATATTCGATTTCGATTTTCTGCAGCGCATTCTCTGTGACCTGACCTGCAAAACTACCAAGCTGCTCGGATAATGTCATATAGGGGCGCAGTTTTGGTGCGTCCTCGGCACTAACAGACGGCATATTCAGTGAATTCGTCACCGCACCATCCAGCAGATAATCCGCCATTTGCTCAGCCACCTGAACAGCTACATTAACCTGTGCTTCTGTCGTAGACGCACCAAGATGCGGGGTCGCAATAAAGTTTTCTGTGCCGAACAGTGCATTTTCTTTTGCAGGTTCAACCTCAAAAACGTCCAAAGCCGCGCCGGCCACTTTACCACTTTCCAGGGCCGCCTTAAGAGCCGCCTCATCAATCAGACCACCCCGTGCGCAGTTAATAATCCGCACGCCATCTTTCATTTTTTCAAACGCGGCCGCATTTAAAATACCGCGCGTGCCGTCTGTCAAAGGCGTGTGTAAGGAAATAAAGTCTGCGCGGCTCAGCAACGTCTCCAGCTCAACCTTCTCAATATTCTGCTCCTGGGCACGCTCTTCAGACAAAAACGGGTCAAAAGCAATCACTTTCATTTTCAGGCCCTGTGCGCGGTCCGCAACAATGGAACCGATATTACCGCAGCCGATAATCCCTAACGTTTTTGATGTGACTTCCACGCCCATGAAACGTGATTTTTCCCATTTTCCAGCCTGGGTCGATTCATTTGCTTGCGGAATTTGTCGCGCCAAAGACAGCATCATGGAAATCGCATGTTCTGCTGTCGTGATAGAATTACCGAACGGTGTGTTCATGACCACAACACCCTTCGCAGTGGACGCGGGGATATCTACATTGTCAACACCGATCCCGGCCCGGCCAACAACCTTCAAGTTAGTTGCCGCATCAAGAATATCTTGTGTTACTTTTGTCGCTGAACGTATGGCCAGGCCATCATACTCACCGATGCAAGCCGCCAATTCGTCCGGGCTCATACCTACAATTTGGTCAGCCTCAATACCGCGAGCCTCAAAAATCTGTTTCGCCAATGGGCTCAACTTGTCAGAAATAAGAACTTTAACCATTTTGGTGTCCTCTGTATTTCGAAAAAAATCTATTTGAAAGCGCAAACGCGGCAGGCAAAGCCCACCGCGGTTATGCTCATATGCTTACGCTGTGAAGCTGGCTTTTAATTCCGCAAAAGCCCAATCCAGCCACGGCATCAAAAGCTCCAGATCGGATGCTTCAATTGTAGATCCGGCCCAAATACGCAAACCGGCTGGCGCGTCACGATAAGCCCCGATGTCATACGCCACGTCTTCGCTATCTAATAACGCAACCATTTGTTTAGCTGCCTTGCCTTGATTGTCTGCATCTAATGCCTCGAACCAGGGATCAACAATTTTTAGGCAAACGGATGTATTAGATCGCGTTTCCGGCTCTTCTGCCAAGAAATCAACCCAATCTGTTTTCGCAACCCAATCTGCAATCACCGCCAGATTGTTATTAGCCCGTTCTTTCAGACCCTTCTGGCCGCCAACAGTTTCCGCCCATGCCAATGCATCCAGATAGTCTTCAACACATAACATAGACGGTGTATTAATCGTTGCGCCTTCAAAGATACCCTCAATCAATTTTCCGCCTTTCGTCATGCGGAAAATTTTAGGTAATGGCCATGCTGGCGAATAATTTTCTAAACGCTCTACCGCCCGCGGGCTTAAAATCAGCATCCCATGTGCGGCTTCACCACCCATGACCTTCTGCCAAGAGAACGTCACAACATCTAATTTTTCAAACGGCAGGTCCATGGCAAAGGCGGCTGACGTTGCATCGCAAATCGTCAATCCCGCGCGATCATCTTTAATCCAGTCCGCATTAGGCACACGAACACCGGATGTCGTCCCATTCCATGTAAAGACGACATCACGATCCGAATCGATCTGTGTCATATCCGGCAACAGGCCGTAATCGGCTTTAATCGTCCGAACATCATCCAGCTTTAGCTGTTTCGTGACATCTGTCACCCATCCGCTACCAAAGCTTTCCCATGCTACCATATCAACGCCACGCGCCCCCAAAAGGGACCATAACGCCATTTCCACAGCCCCCGTATCGGATGCGGGAACAATACCAATACGATAATCGCCCGGAATGCCTAAAACATTCCGCGTTTTTTCGATAGCTTCTTTGAGTTTAGCTTTGCCAACTTTGGCACGATGAGAACGGCCTAATGGCGCGTCTTTTAAATTTTCAAGTGTCCAACCCGGGCGCTTCGCGCACGGACCAGAAGAGAACAGCGGATTCGCTGGTTTTACGGTCGGTTTCATTCTGTTTTTCTCCTATTCCTTACAGAATAGGCGCACCTCGTTGGGGAGGAGTGGCCCGCTGCACACTATAGAGGTGAAAAATATCGTGTCAATGACTGTTACGTGACAAAGGCAAAAAAAACCAACAAGAAAAAACCCTTTAATTTTTAAGGGGTTGGTGCCCCATTGGGCCATGACCACGCCCATATCCCGGTGCGTTTTCAATGGCGCGCCGGACAAAATGACGTGCACGCTCTACCGCCTCTTTCAATGTCATCTGCTGCGCCAGTCTCGTTGCTACCGCCGCCGCCAGAGCACATCCGGTTCCGTGCGTATGAACGCTCTCAATACGCTCGCTTTCAAATAAATCTATGGTTTCCTCAACGGCCAGGACATCTGTTAATTTCCCGCCGGGTAAGTGCCCACCCGTCAACAAGACGGCACCCGCCCCTAGATGAAGCAACTTAGTGGCTACGGATATCATGTCTTCCAAAGATGCGATATTCTGATTTGATAGGATTTCTGCTTCGGGGATATTAGGGGTAATCACGGCCGCTTTGGATAATATGCGACTTTTCAAAATATCCCCCGCATCACCTGCTAATAAGCTCTGGCCTGCTGTCGATGCTAATACAGGATCCACGACCATCGGCACATCTGCAGCGTATTGATCGCGAATATCTGCAACAGCATTAATAATTTCTGCATTCGCAAGCATGCCGCATTTAATGACATCCGCCCCGATATCACGTAAGACGACACGCATCTGATCGGCAACTAAGTCTGCAGATAACGGCTGGATATCATGCACACCAGTGCTGTCCTGCACTGTAATTGCCGTAACGGCCGTGGCCGCATAACCGCCAAGACACGTCACGGTCTTTATATCACCCTGAAGGCCCGCACCGCCACCACTGTCTGAGCCAGCAATGATAAGAACCCGCCCCTGCATGATTTAATACTGCATGATCTAATACTGGCCTAAGCCGCTACAGATACATTGCTGACCGTCGCAACAATATCATCCACAACATTTTCCACGAGCACTTCATCTTCACCTTCAGCCATTACCCGAATGACAGGTTCTGTGCCGGATTTACGTATGACAACACGGCCCGTTCCGTTAAAGCGTTCCTCACCCGCGGCAATGGCGGCCTTCACGGCGTCTTCATCAAGAGGGTTCGTACCCTGATTGTATCGTACATTCTTCAGGATTTGCGGATATGTCTCGAACAGGCGGCAGGCCTCACTGGCCGGCTTACCATTTTTCACTAACACAGCCAGAATCTGCAGGGCGGCTATAACGCCATCGCCCGTTGTCGCAAAATCACTCAAGACCATATGGCCAGACTGTTCTCCGCCCAAATTATAACCGCCACGTCGCATTTCCTCGACAACGTAACGATCACCAACCTGTGTCCGAATGAGATCCAAACCAATCCCGTTCAAATATTTTTCAAACCCCAGGTTGGACATAATTGTTGCAACGACACCATTGCGTTTCAATTTATCCGACAAATGCCAATATTGCGCGATGGCCGCCATAAGCTGGTCACCGTCAATAACATTGCCTTTTTCATCAGAAATAATCAGCCGGTCTGCATCACCATCCAGCGCAATACCAAGATGCGCACCTTCCGCCACCACGGTTTCACACATCAGTTGTGGGGCCGTAGATCCACAGCTGTCATTGATGTTTTTGCCGTTCGGAGATACGCCCAAGGCCACAACTTCCGCCCCTAGTTCCCATAATACCTGCGGGGCAACGCGGTACGCCGCACCATGGGCACAGTCCACAACGATCTTCAAACCATCAAGACGTAAGTTTTTGGGGAATGTGTTTTTCGCAAATTCGATATAACGGCCCACGGCATTATTTAATCGCTGGGCACGGCCGGTTTCTTCCGCCGGGGCCAAATGGTCCGCATATCCATTATCCATGCGCCGTTCAATCGCCAGTTCGA
This sequence comes from Kordiimonas sp., assembly GCA_002700365.1. Classification (GTDB taxonomy): domain Bacteria; phylum Pseudomonadota; class Alphaproteobacteria; order Sphingomonadales; family Emcibacteraceae. Next base: position 55,655 of record PADB01000009.1, read on the forward strand.
TCTCATCCGATAGCTTATATCCATCAGGACCAAACAGCTTAATACCATTATCATAATACGGATTATGGGACGCCGATAACATCACCCCTAAATCCGCACGCAATGACCGCGTTAACATCGCAACAGCCGGTGTGGGCATAGGCCCCACCATAATCACATCCATTCCCATAGATGTAAAACCAGCCGCCAGGGCTGGCTCTAACATGTAGCCCGACAACCGCGTATCTTTACCGATCACAACCCGGTGTTGATGATCGCCCCGGATAAAATGCTTACCTGCTGCCATCCCTACGCGCATGGCTACTTCTGCTGTCATTTTATCTTCATTTGCACGGCCGCGAATGCCATCGGTCCCAAAATATTTGCGTGTCATGGTCTTAAATTCTCTAATAGCTTCTACTGGAAATACATCACTCTTCTGCCGTTATACGAAATAGACGTTAATGTACCGTGAATAAGCCAACACTATCACCCCAACAATTGATCGTGTCATCCAGTCCATCTTGCCTGCCCCCATAGCTGCAAAAAAAAGATTGTAGCACAATTAATGCGACAATATCGCGGCACATTAACCATATTATGCTTCAAACCGCAAATATATTAATTCGGCGCTTCTTCAACCCCGTGTAAGACAGACCATATCCGCAGGGCCTGCTTTGTCTCTCTCACATCGTGGACGCGTACAATTTGCACCCCCTGCGCCCAGGCCTCTTGCGCGACCGCCACTGAACCCGTTACACGGTCCTGCGGTGCAGGCGCACCTGTAAGATAACCAATGATTGTTTTGCGTGAGACGCCTAACAATACAGGCACGCCTAGCGCATGAAACAAACTAACGCCTTTTAGTAATTCGATATTATCAGACGCTGTTTTTCCAAATCCTATACCCGGATCTACAATAATGCGGGACTTCTCAACCCCTGCCTCTACGCAGCACCGGATACGGTCCTGTAAATAGTCGAACACATCGAATAACACGTCCGTATATTCAGGACGGTCCTGCATATTTTGTGGAGTCCCTTGCGCATGCATTAAGACAACTGGCAACCTGGTTTGCGCAGCCACAGATAAGCTTTTTTCGTCATGAGTTAAGGCACTCACGTCATTTAACATATCCACGCCTGCCGCCGCAGAAGCCCGCATAACTTCACTATGGCGTGTATCCACGGACAGAACGGCACCGCATCCTCTCAATCCTTCGATCACGGGTAGAATACGTTGCATTTCTGTCGAAACAGGCACTGGCCTTGCGCCGGGGCGCGTAGATTCGCCCCCGATATCCAGAATATCCACACCTGCACTCTTTAAGCCCTGTCCATGGGCTATAGCGACCTCAGGGTCTAGAAACTGCCCACCATCAGAAAAACTGTCGGGGGTAACATTGACAATCCCCTGAATGACCGGACGGTCCAGGTCTATTGTTTTACCGCCCCCGTTCAAAGGGGCGCGTGCTGTCATCAAATGCACCATAGATTCTTCAGCTGGCGCCATTAAAGACGCGGGAAGGCCCGCACAATATTTATTTAAATCTCCGGCCGTCACCACGTCACGTTGCCGCACAACGCCCTCTTTGCGTAATGTAACCTCTGCCAATTGAAAGGCCCCATGACGGCCCAAAAAAGGAAGGGCTGCTCCCGCCTCAACGGCGGCAACAGCCATCTTACCAAAGATAATATTTACAGGCCGGATATATACTTTCATACCGCCCCTCCACGAATATTCAGAACCGTTATGCCACCAAAGACTGTGGCACTTACGCCTTAACCTTCCGGCTGCGGGGCCGCACCATTGCTATCTGTGCCCACTTTACCGCTACTGGGGACAGACCCCGAAGGTTTAGACGGGGATGCCGGCTTACTTGGTGGTTTTGTATCCTCCATATCACGATGGATTTCTTCACCTTTCAGCAATGCGGTAATTTCCGCCCCTGATAATGTTTCATACTCCAGCAGGGCTTGTGCGATTTTATGCAGCGCATCCATGTTTTCTGACAGAATTTCGTTGGCGCGGACATGCGCCGTATCAACAATACGGCGAACTTCATCATCAATAATCTGTGATGTTTTTTCTGATATATTCTGCGTTCTCGCGACGGAATGACCTAAGAACACCTCTTCCTCATTGTCACCATATTCCAGTGGACCCAATTCATCGCTAAAGCCATATTTAGTCACCATCGCACGCGCCATCTTTGTCGCGTAAGAGATATCCGAAGAGGCCCCGGATGTAACCTTGTCGTAACCAAAAATCAGTTCTTCTGCGACGCGTCCCCCCATGGCCACCGCCAAATCAGCATGCATTTTCTCACGAGAAATAGAAAGCTGGTCACGTTCCGGCAATCGCATCACCATCCCCAATGCGCGTCCACGTGGAATAATCGTTGCCTTATGCACAGGATCAGAGGCAGGGCTATGCATAGCCACCAATGCATGACCACCTTCATGATAGGCCGTGAGTTTCTTTTCATCTTCGGTCATCACCATGGAACGGCGTTCCGCCCCCATCATGACTTTATCTTTCGCCGCTTCGAAATCCTCCATCGAAACAACCTGCTTGCCCCGTCTGGCCGCCAGTAATGCGGCTTCGTTGACAAGATTAGCCAGATCCGCCCCGGAAAAACCAGGTGTGCCCCGCGCAATCACACGAATTTCAACATCCGTAGAGGCGGGCACTTTGCGCATATGTACTTTTAATATCTTTTCGCGACCCAGAATATCAGGGCGTGGCACCACAATTTGACGGTCGAAACGCCCAGGGCGCAGCAAGGCCGGGTCCAGAACATCCGGACGGTTCGTCGCCGCCACCAGAATAATTCCTTCATTCGGTTCAAAACCATCCATTTCCACCAACAACTGGTTCAATGTCTGTTCACGTTCGTCATTACCACCACCCAGGCCCGCGCCACGATGGCGGCCCACGGCATCAATCTCGTCTATGAAGATAATACAGGGGGCATTCTTCTTCGCCTGCTCGAACATGTCACGCACGCGGCTCGCGCCAACCCCGACAAACATTTCCACAAAATCAGACCCCGAAATAGTAAAGAATGGCACATTGGCTTCCCCGGCAATCGCCCGGGCCAACAATGTTTTACCCGTCCCGGGGGACCCGACCAGTAAGGCCCCTTTCGGGATTGTTCCGCCTAAACGTTGAAACTTTTGCGGATCTTTCAGAAATTCAACAATTTCTTCCAGCTCTTCTTTCGCTTCATCAATACCCGCCACATCTTCAAAGGTGACCCGGCCCTGCTTTTCCGTCAGCATACGCGCCCGGGATTTACCAAACCCCATTGCTTTCCCGCTGTTGCCTTGCATCTGGCGCATGAAAAAGATCCATACCCCGATCAAAATAATCATCGGCAACCACGACAATATCATGCCTAAAAAGGCACTATCCTCGACGGGTTCCACGCTGATCTTCACACCTTTATCGCGCAGACGGTCAACCATATTGGGATCATATGGGGCGACAGTGGCAAAACGGGAGTTATCGGTACGACTACCGCGAATGGAGTCTCCCTGAATAACAACCTCAACGACTTGCCCACTTTCAACGCTATCCAGAAAATCGGAAAAGGCAACTTCCTGATAATTGCCTTGGGTCGATGGCCCCTGAAAAGCATTAAACAATGCCAATAACAACAGCAAAATAACGGCCCACAAAGCCAGATTGCGTCCCATGTTACCCACGAGTTACCCTTTTCTTACACCTTACACAGAAGCAGCAACCGTATTTTCGGCTTTTGACCACTGTTATCATTAATCCTAATCTCGGGTGTCTACCCGATGCCCGTATTTCCTCACAGGCTACCTGTTATAAATAAGGCCTCCACAGCCATATACAAGCACACAGTTGATTATTGACTATTTTTCGCTCACTGCCTAGTCATCATGCTGTGCCCCGATGATATCAGCATGTCTAGAGGCCACAGAACATGACATCGCATACCCTGCCACATTGTATCCTAAATGCGGTGCCGCCACCAATACCCCGTCATCAAACAAGGCCGGCAATGTCTGCAATATAACCGAATGCGGCCGCACTTCACAGCCCCTCCCCTCGTCACCTTCAAAAAACAGGACAGGCCGTTCTGCTGCCTTATCTCCCACCACATCCTGCCATTGTCTCAAGCCCGATACACCTAAGGCACTGACCTGTCCTTGTTCCTCTATGCATCCGACCCAAAAACGGCCATCCCATAGCCCTTTCTGCCCCACCATTAGTGACACGGTCTGGCTGATATTATCCGGCTCCCGACAGCAGATCACCCCACCGGTCCGTTCCTCATTAATTAATAAGCAACCGCCTAAGCTTGCCCCTGAAAAATGGCCGGCAATAACATGGTCGTAAAGTCGCGCGACCTTTGCCCGTTTGGGGGGGTAATCTGCCCCAGCCACATCGCGCAATAATCTTCGCAATAACCGCTGGCCTATTTCAGGAGGACATTGCCGAAGACGACTGATATCTATATGAACAGCCCCCATAGGCAGGGAATCACATAAAACATCACGAATGATGTCGTGACGGGCCTTTGCCATTTCATGTTGCAGATACGCCTTTACCGAGGACATCTGTACAGATAACTGCAACAGTGCTGCGCTATCCATCAGGGTTTCGCCACTGGCCAACGCACGACGCAATTTCACCCGATCATATTCTGTATTTGCATTACTGGGATCAGAAATCCACGCCTGCCCCATGGCCGTTAACATAGACACAAGCCTGTCTTTAGGAACAGAAAGCAACGGGCGGATCATGAGCGGCATTTCCTGCCCGTGCCCTATTGTCGGCGGCATCTCTGTCGACAGAGGCAAGGACGCTATAACCGACATCCCCGCAAGCCCGTCCACACCACTTCCACGGATCAGACGATGCAGGACGGTTTCCGCCTGATCGTCCTGATGATGGGCCACCGCCAGATATTTGATATGTTGCGCCGCGCAGTATTCCCCCATCAGTTGATAGCGCATTTGACGTGCTGTTGCCTGCACGGCTTTTTCCGGCCGGGGGCCCTGCCATGTTAAAATGTGATGGGGGATATTTTTTTCCGCACACCAGTCTGCGACTTGTCGTGCTTCCCCCGCTGCTTCAGGGCGCAAGCCATGGTCTACGGTCAGGGCCACAATATTGCGCCCCCATTCTGCCAGCAAAAAACATAAAGCCAGACTGTCGGCACCGCCAGATACCGCGACCGCAATAGGATCATCACGCACGACATTGGGTAATAACTGCATCAAGGAACGAAAGTCTGATTGATCCAGTGGTTCTATATGCTTCTGCTTACCCACATCCGTATCTATTGTATCTGTGTTAGTCACAGCCAAATTTTGTCAACTGACCAGGGAGACGTTTCTGGCTTTCATCACTTTTAGGAAAACGCTGCTGCAATTCCTTAAACGCTTCGCAGGCTTCAAACTTTTCCCCCATCACTCCAAGGGTCATCCCTATTTTTAACAAGAAAGACGGGGCTTTAGTATGGTCAGGATGGGCCTTATAGCCTTCCAGAAAGGTCATAGCGGCCTGCTCATAATGCTTTTGTACAAAATGCACCTGCCCTAACCAATATTTGGCATTACCTGTTAATTCATCATCAGGGTAACGCGTCAAAAAATCGCTTAACGCAGCCTCGGCACGGCTATACTGCCCCATACGCACATAACCATAGGCCTGCTCGTAAGCGACCTTGGCCGTCTTTGGCAGGGCATCATCCGCAGGGGCGCGTGATGAATTATCCGCCACAGTTATATCAACGGGAGGGGACACATGAACCTCAGCCGTCACATTCTCCGTCCCCCCGGATGGGGGCTGTGTGTGATCACTCCCCGCAGCGGCCGTCCCCTTATTTTTCTCCAGAGCTGTAAAACGAAATTCCACATCCTGCGTAAATTTTTCATACTGCTGCTGTAGTCTGTTAAAGCGATAATTACTTTCTTCGACCTGTCCGGTTAAAATACGTAGCTGGGTTTCAATTTCTGCAATACGGGCCTGCATGTCTGCTAACGATACGCCTGTTGCCGTTACATCCGGACGTGGCGACATCTGTGTCCCAGCCCCTGTCTCCCCACGGAAGACCCGACGTTGCACTGCGTTCAATTGTTTTTCCACCGCCGTGATCCGTTTATCAAGGCTTTCGGCCGATTGTGCCTGTACAATTGACGGCACCACAGTCCCCATCACTAAACAGGCAATAACAAAAGAATTTTTCATAAAACGTAACTGTGTATACATGGACATAGGGTCTAATTTGTTTTTGACAATTTTGCGGCAAAGCTCGCTATCATTCATTGATACCACACAATAAAAAGGCCCACATCCATAAGAGATGCAGGCCTTTATTACTCTTATAAAGCAAACAAGGACTTAGTCGACCCGTGTATAACCACGGCGGTTCTGTGCCCATGCACTTTCGCCCTGCCCCAGTACAGCCGGACGTTCTTTGCCATAACTAATGGTTTTGACCCGTGACGGGCTTACACCCAAGGCCACCAGATAGTTCTTCACCGCTGTTGCACGGCGATCACCCAATGCCAAGTTATATTCACGGGTGCCCCGTTCATCACAATGGCCTTCTACAGTTACGTTAACATTATCATTTGACTGCAACCATTGCGCCTGTGCCTGCAACGCCGCGCGTGCTTCGGCAGACAGGTCGTAACGATCAAACCCAAAATAGACCAATGATCCGGCCGTACCGTCCAGGTCTTCCTGCGAACCGGCAACCGGACCTGTATCCACCATTTCTGAGGATTCGACGTCACCTGTCGGTGCAGCCTCAGTTGGGGGCGTTTCCTGCTCTGCTACAGGCTCTGCAGATTCCAATGCAGAATCTTGTGTGTTGGCACAGGCTGTCAGCAGAAATGCTGTCGCAATAACAACCCATAATTTTTTGCCCATAAGTGTATCCAGCATCCAGTTCGTTCCTTTAATTTGGATTCAATTTCCGCCCTTAACACCGCCCCCCGCTAATGAGATGGTGTGGGATGATCTTCACAACGTGATACATTACAAACTATAAACGTACAACTCTACCTAATCAAGGGGGACCATGCAGGATCTGACGCTTCTATCGGTGTTATAATTTGACGTTCATTATAACCGGTTAAATCCACGGACCAAAGCTGCGTATCACCACCTCTGCCCATACTGTCATATGGTTGCTGTCGGAAGAACATCAACACCCGTCCGTTCGGTGCCCAGGTAGGACCTTCATCCAGGTAGCTTTCCGTCAACAATCGTTCACCGCTGCCGTCCGGCTTCATCACGCCGATATAAAAACGGCCTTTGTGCATCTTTGTAAAGGCGATTAAATCTCCCCGTGGTGACCAGACAGGCGTGCCATAACGGCCCTTACCGAAACTGATACGTTTGATATTTTTGCCATTACTATTCATGACGTATAATTGTTGACTGCCACCACGATCAGAATTGAAGACGACACGTTTCATATCCGGTGCGTAACTGGGGGAAGTATCAATAGACGGGTGGCGTGTCAGGCGTTGAATCTTTCGCGTACGCAATTCCATGACGTAAATATCGGAATTGCCTTTTTCCGCCATGGACATAATGACTTTGTTCCCATCCGGTGAAAACCGCGGGGCAAATGTCATGCCGGGAAAATCCCCCAATACTTCTTGCTTGCCGCTATCAATATTAAACAAATAGACCCGGGGTTTATCATTATAATAGGCCAGATACGTTATTTCCTGCGTCGTCGGGGAAAAACGCGGCGTCAGAACCAGATAACTTCCATCCGTCAGGAATTTATGATTATGGCCATCCTGATCCATAATCGACAACCGTTTAATCCGCTGCGTATGCGGGCCATTTTCCGAAATATAGACGATACGTGTATCAAAATACCCGCTTTCCCCGGTTAATCGTTTATAGATCGCATCGGAAATCAAATGCGCTACACGCCGCCAGTTTTTAGGTGTCGCAAAGTAACGTAAACCCGTCATTTGATTTTCCGACAAAACATCCCATAAGCGGAATTCGACTTTAATGCGTCCATCTTCCTGCAGTTCAACCAGGCCACTGGTCATGGCCTGCGCCCCTATCGCCCGCCAGTTCCCAAAAGCCGGACGGCCACGGATCATTTTTTCCTGAAAATAGGCCCTTTCATCCACCACGCGAAACAGGCCTGAACGTTCCAGATTAGCACGGATCACCTGTGCGATATTCGCCCCTATTGAATCCACGGGTCCTTCCGGCGTCAAAGCAGGCAGCGCTGCTTTTAGACCGGGAATGGCAATCGGCAACGGGTCCACATTACCCTGTGTGATATCCACCCGCAGCAACGCATGGGCAGGATTGGTCATCATGCCCCCTATTGCCAGAAATATCGCAGTCACAACCCATCGTATTACATTAGTTTTGCATGTCTTAAACATTGCGTCCTGTCCCATTCCTGCTGCCTGTTCTACATAAACTCTATCAGAGGCATCCATACTATCCACCCAGCATCTTACGTGGATCAAATGTCAATTCTATTTCCCGCCACATTTCATATCTTTCCCGCGGCAATTTCAAGGGGGCACATTTTTGTATGGCGCGGCGTGCACTTTCGGCGGCAATTCGGTAAAAGCCATCATCTTGCATCGCTTGCCTGTCCTGATCAACGATCACGGGCGGGCGGGCCAAATCACCATCGGGACGCATATAAATGCGTATACGAACCTGCAGGTTTTCCGCATCCCGCGCCCCGGCGGGTACGCTCCAGCACGGCTCCACCTGCGAACGAATAGCATCCTGTAATCCTGCCGTAATACGTAAGCTTTCCAGACGGCTGATCTGATGAGTGATTTTTTTATTATCCGCTTGCGGAGATGGTTCGGCCACCTCCTCTTCAGGCGTATCATCTTTATTCTGCAACTTTTTATTCAACAATGCAGAAAGTCGCGATGCATCAAAGCGACTTGGTGGCCTGGGTTTTTGTTTTAACGCCACATTCTGCGGCACCCGATCAGGAGTATCGATCTTTTCAGGCTTTTCTTGAGGGGGCAACTTATCTTCCAAAAGCGGCATTGTAGACGATTGTTTGACCACCGCCTGTTCCACACGACGAGGGGGTATCGGTTTTGCTTTCGGCGCAGGCGGCTCTTTATCCATTTTCGGTTGCGGTTTTTCAGCCTGTGGTGTTTTCCTTTCTTCGGATAACGTCACAACCTCTACCGGAATAATGCTGATATCCTCTTCAAGGCGACTCATCATATCGGGCAATCCCAGCACCACCGCCAGCACAACAGCACTGTGAAAAACAACGGATATAATCAGCGACTGTCGCAATATTCATTACCTGTCTTTATAAACAGCCTATAAATTTGGTTCCGTTACTAACGCCACCCGTGAGAACCCCGCGCCGTTCATGATGCCCATGACCTGCATTACCCGGCCGTAATCCACCTGCCTGTCACCACGCACATAGATCCGTCCATCCCGCCTGTTTTCAAAAATAACCGTCAGACGCGGCACCAATTGTTCCAACGGGATCACTTCCTCCTGAAGGTAGATTTCCCCTTGTTTTGTAATTGTCAAAGACAACGGTTCGTTATCTTCCGGTAAGGGCTGCGCAGAACTATTAGGCAAATCAACGGCCACCCCCACCGTTAACAATGGGGCCGCAACCATGAACACAATCAGCAACACCAGCATGACATCAACAAAAGGAGTCACGTTAATTTCACTCATGGGCCTGTGACGACGCGAAAAACCAGTACGGCCAACATGACGCCCTGATGACGGCAGAGAGGCTCCCATTAAGACTGCCCTTCTTCTAACTGGCGTGACAGGATTGTACCGAATTCATCGGCAAAACTTTCCAGACGATTGGCATAACGCCCCAAATCATTTGAAAGCTTATTATAAGCAACCACTGCCGGGATCGCGGCCACCAGCCCCATCGCGGTGGCAAACAGGGCTTCGGCAATGCCGGGGGCCACAACCGCCAAAGAGGTATTATGGCTCAGCGCGATGGACTGAAAACTGTTCATTATTCCCCATACTGTTCCAAACAGTCCGATGAACGGGGCTGTGGACCCAACAGTAGCAAGAAAGCTTAGATAGCTTTCCAAACGGTCCATTTCACGACTAACGGTGACCCGCATTACCCTATAGATACGGTCCTCCAGCCCTGTTGCGAAGCTTCCGTTTTTTGTCCCTGCAGAACGGGCCCATTCGCGCATGGCCGCAACAAAAAGTGCCGCCATCGGGTGATCCGGATTACGACGTAATCGCTCATATAAATCTTCCAATGAATGACCGGACCAAAATTCATTGTCAAAACTGTCGGCTTGGGCTGTTACGCGACGGATAAGACGGATTTTATCGACAATGATTGCCCAACACCACACCGACGCCAGCAACAACAGGATCATAACGATCTGCACAACAATATCGGCCTGTGTGAATAATCCCCATAGGGTGAAATCCGGTAAGCTCCCCCCAAGGCTTGCGGCATCAACCGCACCGCTGGGGACTGCATCAATAGCCATCGATTGTTCCGCTGCCATTACCCTTAACCTTTTTCATTAGCCGCCGCCCCATCTGCCATGACATAGGGCTGCAATTTTTTCCTGATGTGATCGGGAATGCGCGCGGGCCTTCCTTGCGCCTTTACACTCACCACAACAACTTCAGCTTTAGTAAGAGTTTGTGGCCCTTTTTTGACAGTTTGGCGCATTACCAATTTTGCGCCCCCCATTTCACGCAATTGCGTCCGCACTTCCAGCTCGTCTTCGATTTCAGCCGATGCAAGATATTCAATATCGACGCGACGAACGACAAACAAGACATCATCTTGTCCACGCCGCGAAAGCATTTCCCGTTGATCCACCCCCACACAACGCAAAAAATTCGATCGGCCCCGCTCCATAAATTTAAGATAATTGGCGTAATAGACAACCTGCCCGGCATCCGTATCCTCATAATAGACCCGCAATGGCAACACATGACATAGGCCATCAATCAATCCATCAAGACGATGGGAAGGTGAACCGCTATTATGTCCCAGTGTGTCGGCAGGCTCTCCCGCGCTATCCGTTGTCATCATCTACCTCAGCTTGCAAGAGGTCAAACTGCGACATTCTCCCTTCCGTGGAAACCGCCAGACCGATATGTGAGAAACCGGCAGGACTTAACATCCTTCCGCGCGGAGTGCGTTGAATCAAGGCCTGCTGAATCAGGTAAGGTTCGATAATTTCTTCGATAGCATCGCGTGGTTCCGATAGGGCAGCCGCCAATGTTTCGACGCCTACAGGCCCGCCACCATAATCAAGTCCGATACATTTCAGATAACGATGGTCCATCGCGTCTAACCCGCGTTTATCCACTTCCAGCCGGTTCAGGGCTTTATCCGCAATTTCCGCCTCTATCACGCCGCTGCCTGCCACCAGGGCGAAATCACGTACCCGCCGCAATAGACGGCCCGCAATACGCGGCGTTCCACGGGCACGTGTGGCAATTTGCGCGGCACCTTCGGGGGTAATATCAACCCCCAGCACCCGCGCGCCTCGTATCACAATAGTTTGCAAATCTTCAGGTGAATAAAATTCTAATCGTGTCGGAATGCCAAAACGGTCACGCAGGGGCGTTGTCAACAATCCCGACCGTGTTGTCGCACCCACCAATGTAAAAGGCGGCAGATCAATCCGCACAGAACGCGCTGCGGGGCCTTCGCCAATAATCAGGTCCAAATGAAAATCTTCCATCGCCGGATAGAGGATTTCTTCCACCGCCGGATTAAGGCGATGAATTTCATCAATAAAAAGGATGTCATTTTCTTGTAAATTCGTCAGCAAAGCCGCCAAATCACCGGATTTTGCAATAACCGGCCCCGCTGTTGCACGAAAATTTACCCCCAGTTCACGCGCCATTATTTGCGCCAAGGTAGTCTTACCCAATCCCGGAGGCCCAAAAAACAGCACATGGTCCAAAGCTTCCCCGCGCGTGCGGGCGGCTTCGATAAAAATTTTCAGATTTTCCCGCGCCTGCGGCTGGCCGATAAAATCATCGAGCGTTTTTGGCCGCAGCGTCAATTCCAGATCATCTTCATCTGTCACACTTCCCGCAACCAGACGTTCATCACCGTTCATTCCCGTCATTGGCTTAACTCCTGCAGTGCAACGCGGATCAGGCCTTGCAGATCGTCATTGCCCCCCAATTGTTGCGCCGCACGGCTCACTGCTTGCAAGGCTTCTGCCGGGCGGTAGCCTAAATTTGTCAGGGCCGAAACCGCGTCCCCCATGCTCCCCATATTATCCTGCCCGCCGTTGCCGCCAATCGACGCATCACCGGACTGAACCGCCCCGGCCAGATTACTTGTTACCGCCAGTTTAGCGACCTTATCCTTAAGTTCATTGACAATTCGGGTTGCCATTTTCGGTCCGACGCCTTTTGCACGGGCCACAACCGTTTTATCTTGTGCGGCAATCCCCGCAGTTAATTCATCCGGACTAACCGTCGATAAAATCGTCAACGCTACTTTTGCCCCCACCCCTTGCACAGATTGCAACAACCTGAACCAGTCACGCTCTAACTCATGCCGAAAACCATAAAGATGAATATGGTCTTCACGCACATGCGTATCAATTAGCAGCACAACATCTTCGCCAACGGGCGGCAGGCCTGACAACGTCCGCCCCGAGGCATAGACAAGGTATCCCACGCCCCCCACATCAACGAGACAATAATCATCACCTGAACTATCTAAAATTCCCCGCAACTTCGCAATCATCAACGATATCCCTTAATCAGCACCTGCGCACCCGCGGGACCAGATCCGCCTTTAGCCTTACTACTGGACTGCGTCTTTTTTATTTCTTGGTGTAAGCTACTGTGCCCCGCCCCCTGATGAGCATGACAGATCGCCACCGACAACGCATCTCCGGCGTCCTCGCCATTTATTTTCACGCCGGGCAATAGCACACGGACCATAGCCTCTGTCTGGCCTTTGGCCGCATGCCCTGACCCCACCACCGTTTTTTTAATCTGATTGGGGGAATATTCAAAAACGGGAATACCCGCTAATGCCGGAACCAGTAACGATACCCCACGGGCCTGACCCAGCTTTAATGTTGATGTCGGGTTTTTATTCACGAAGGTTTCTTCCACCGCCGCAGAATCCGGGTGCCATCTCGCCAGCACCTCCTGCAAACCATCATGAAGCATCACGAGACGTTCTGCCAACGAGACTTTATCGTCAGATCGCACAACGCCGTTGGCAACATGGCTCAAACGGCTTCCCTGAACATCAATAATGCCCCAGCCGGTCTTCCGCAGGCCGGGGTCCAGTCCAATAAGTCGCCGTTTTGTCGTCACCCGTTCAACTTCTCCATAACGTCTTCTGGCACTTCATAATTACCATACACGTTCTGTACATCATCGTTATCATCCAGAACATCCAGCAATTTCAGCAAAGTGCGGGCCTGATCTTCCCCCACTTCGATAGTATTTTGTGGCTTCCAGATCAATTTGGCTGAGGTCGGTTCATCACCTACGGCATCAACCAGTGCTTCACGCACGTTATTCAGCTCTTCCGCCTCACAATAAATTTCGTGTGTTTCATCATCTGAACTGACATCATCCGCCCCGGCCTCCAATGCTGCTTCAAACATTTCTTCTGCAGACTTGGCACTGGCTGGATAGATGATTTCCCCCACCCGATCAAACTGATAGGAAACTGAACCGGACTCCCCCAGGTTACCACCATTTTTACTAAAGGCGGTACGAATATCGGACGCTGAACGGTTACGGTTATCTGTTAAAGATTCGACAATTAAAGCGACACCACCAGGGCCAAAGCCTTCATAACGGATTTCTTCATAATTATCCGCATCGCCTGCCTGCGATTTATTGATAGCACGTTCGATATTGTCTTTCGGCATACTATTGCCACGCGCATTCTGCACCGCAAGACGCAAACGGGGATTTGAATCAATATCCGGTCCCCCCATTTTCGCAGCCACAGTAATTTCTTTGGATAGTTTACTAAACAGGCTGGAACGTTTTTTATCCTGCGCCCCTTTGCGGTGCATAATATTTTTGAATTTGGAATGGCCTGCCATTGTCTCACTTCACTTTCGGCGGACAGCGTGAATGACGCTAAGACGTGTATAACGTTACGCTACCCGCGTTTTTCTTTATTTTCTCAACTCAAATGATGCTAGCACATCGCTACACTGATCTTGTAAAGCAATGCAGCCGCTTTGTGAACCGCCTTTCCATGCCGGATTATAAAGTTTCACCTCTCGTCCTGATTTACCCGCCACACCCCGACTCTTAATATTGTGGCCAGTGTTCCATTAACCGTCCCCCCAGACGTAGTGGTGCTACGAACTTTGCTTTCCCGGTACGGTCATCACTTTCCACGAATACACCACAGACCGTTGCCTCCCCCAAAGCAGGCGTAAAGCGCCCCGTGGATATTTTGCGTGTAAAGCGCTGTAGCGGCTGCTCTTTCTCCATACCGATCACCGAATTATAGTCCCCGCACATGCCAGCATCCGTTTGGTAAGCTGTCCCCCCGTCCAGAATTTGTGCGTCGGCTGTGGGTACATGAGAATGGCTTCCCACAACAAGCGTTGCCCGACCATCAACAAAATGCCCCATCGCCATCTTTTCAGATGTGGCTTCACAATGAATATCCACCAGTACAAATTGGACTGTGCCGCCCAAAGTTGCCTTTTCCAACACCCGGGCCACCCCCGCAAAAGGGTCATCCAGCGGATCCATAAAGATACGGCCCATAACGTTGATAATCAGTGCTTTACGGCCACGCACGTCTTCAACAATAACGCTTCCCTGTCCAGCCGTCCCCGCGGGATAGTTAATCGGCCGGATCAGCCGGGGTTGTTGATTGATATAGCTTTGTGTTTCTTTCTGGTCCCAGGCATGATTTCCCGTGGTGATGACGTCAATGCCTGCCTCGAAGAAAGCATCAGCAATTTTTCCCGTGATACCAAATCCGGCCGCTGCGTTTTCACCATTCACGACCACAAGGTCAGGCTTCAATCGGGCTTTAATATCAGGAAGCCTTGCCAATACGGCCTCTCGTCCGGCGCGGCCAACGACATCCCCTAAATAAACAACTTTCAAAATGATATCCTATTTCTTTCCCGCCTGTGCCGGGGCCTTGCGAAAATCAAAAACCTGCTCTTCTGTAACTACATAATCCAGCACGTAATCATGTTTCTGGCGTGGTAAGGGGGCATCTGTCTGTTGGGCGGCAAAGGCTAATCCCACAGTGGTAAAGGGATGCCCTTTTTCTTCTAATGCTGCCAAGGTACGGTCGTAATAACCACCCCCATAGCCTAAACGGTGACCGGCTTCATCAAATGCCAGCAATGGCACCAATAAAATTGTTGGCTGCATGCGCGGGGCTTTTTCATGGGGAACTGGAATCCCGTACGCATCTTTATGCATTGGACTTACAAAATCCCAACTTCGGAAGATCATCGGGCTATCTTTTCTTGCCACTACGGGCAATGCGACTGGAATCTGATAGGCATCCAAGGCTTTTAATAACAACATACAATCAACTTCGTCATGCATGGGAAAATAGCCTGCCACCACATCCTCTTCATCAAGGGCAATATGCTCCAGCACATTTGCAGTGATGCGTTTACATAGACGGCCTTCGCTATCTTTTTTTACCAATGCCCGATGACGGCGGGCTTCCTTACGCAATTCTTCTTTGCTCTGCATGGCAATCACATAACTTCATCTCAAATGGATAATAACTGATAAAAGTGCTTAAATCGCTCACGGCCCCTTACCATGGCGCGCATGCCTAATCCCGAATCCCCCGCGACAATGCCCTGCAGAAAAGTCCACTTATGTGGATACATAATCATCATGACAAGTGACGGGACCGCTGCTGCCGTGTAGGTACTGTGTATATCCTCTGGTGCCAAAGCAACCAGGTGGGCGCCATTTACACGGACCACGGTCCGGGCAGGGACAGCTCCCATAGATAAAAATTATCGCCCCAGGGATAGTGTGTCCTACACAAACAGAGCAGAAACCCGTCTCCTCTTATGTAAGCACTCTTGATCAACGGAGCAAGAACAAAGCCTATTCTTCAATCTCTTCGAAACGCCGGGCCACACCGTTTACACGACTGACGGCATCCTCCAGGACATGAGACATATTGTTCAACCATTCAGGGGAGATCGTAACCTTATTATCGTCCGCTGAGCTGGTATCTATCGCCCCCTGGCTTTCTCCTGCAACTGCGCCTGCACCACCTAATTCATCAGCCAACTGCAAAGCGGTCATCAACAACAGACGTCTTTCGCCCACATTTCCTAAAACACCGATCAATTGCTGCATGCGCGCATCTATCTGTGCCGCAAGCTGCTCCAGCCTTTCTTCATCTCCATCTTTGCATGCCAATTGATAAGGCTGGCCACCAACGGTTAGATGTAGCTGCGCCATTATTTCGCCCCCTGCTGATCGCTATCCAGGATCGCACTCAAGTCATTGATCGCCAGATCCAATTGCTGTCCTGCCGATTCGCTGCGTTCCTGTAAACTGAAATAATCCTGCTTCAATTTTCGGAAGGCATCCTGAAGGCCGTCAAAATCTATCTGTAACTGATCCAGCTTTTCTCTCTGCTTGCTATTTTCGGTTTGCAAGGTCTCATTCTCTGCTTGTAACCGGGCATTTTCATCAGCCACTTCCTGCAGACGCAAGGCCAGCTTTTCTTCCCCCTCGCCCACATCCGCAGGACGCTGGGTCACATGGGCGGCCGCACGCTCCAAACGCGCCATGGCAGTCTGAAATTCTGCAAGACGTGCATCAATAACATTCTGTGAATTGTCGTTGGTCATTTAACGGTTTCGTCCCTGTTTCGCCGTGTGTTGCATTTTTGCGCCAATATCACGCAAAGGCAATAGCATAAAGAATCGCCTGATAGACTCTAGCACATTTGGTGTAGCACACAGGCCCAAGATGGACGTAGCCTAACCGCAGGGAGGACTTAAAATCTACATTTTTTCCGTTCCTGAGTAGAAAATAACCTGAAAAAAAACTTTGTTATTATGAAAGAGCAATAAGCGGTTGACGGAAGACTTTGACCTGGTCCATGTTGCGCGCGATTATGCAGACTATTTATACCACTGCCTTGCGGTTAAGGCGGTACATAAGGATCAGAATTCGGAAGCAGATTATGATGACATCACATGGCAATATGGCAAACGCCATTCGTGCCTTGTCTATGGACGCCGTCCAGCAAGCCAACTCAGGTCACCCCGGTATGCCCATGGGGGCAGCCGATGTTGCCACTGTACTCTTTACCCGTTTCCTGAAATATGACCCCAGTTGGCCCGAATGGCCGGGTCGCGATCGTTTTATTCTATCTGCCGGCCATGGCTCTATGTTGCTTTACAGCCTGCTGTATTTAACCGGCTACGAAAAACCCAGCATTGATGATATCAAAAATTTCCGCCAACTACATAGTCCTTGTGCTGGCCACCCGGAACATGACGAACTGCCCGGCGTAGAAATGACCACGGGCCCGTTGGGTCAGGGACTCGCCACGTCCGTAGGCATGGCGTTAGCGGAGCGGCTGCAAACGGCCCGTTTCGGAGAATTATTTTCCCATTATACATATGTGCTGGCCGGGGACGGCTGCCTCATGGAAGGTGTCAGCCAGGAAGCTATTTCTCTGGCCGGGCACCTTAAGCTTGGCAAGCTGGTCGTCTTATGGGACGACAATGAAATTTGCATTGATGGCTCCACCAGCATGACCACATCCGATGACCAACGCGCCCGCTTTGAAGCCTCCGGCTGGCATGTACAGGCTGTTGACGGTCATGACGCCGAAGCGATCGCCGCGGCCATTGAAGAAGCGCAGACGGATGACCGGCCTTCCCTGATTTCTTGCCGGACGACGATCGGTTTTGGGGCCCCGAATAAACAAGGAACATCCGTCACACATGGTGCACCGCTCGGGGATGCTGAAATTGCCGCTGCGCGCGAAGCACTGGACTGGCCACATGCCCCCTTTGAAATACCTGAAAATATCTTAAATGCATGGCGTGCGGCCGGGGCCACGGGCACTAAGCTTGCCGCTGACTGGAAACTCGCCATTGACGCCTTGCCGGACGATGATAAGGCAGAAATTGAACGTCGCCTGTCCGGAGACCTTCCCGCTACGCTGACAGATGCCATTAACACCTACAAACGCGAACTTGTTGATACCCCTCAAAAGGTTGCGACTCGTAAAGCATCACAAATGGCCCTGGAGGTTATTAATCCAATTGTTCAGGAAACTATTGGTGGCTCTGCGGACCTGACCGGGTCCAATAATACACTCACAGCAGACATGGGTATTATTAACCGTGACGATTTTTCCGGTCGCTATATACATTATGGTGTGCGCGAATTCGGCATGGCGGCGACCATGAACGGGCTGGCCCTGCATGGGGACTTTATTCCTTATGGCGGGACTTTTTTGGTATTTACAGACTACTGTCGCCCGGCCATCCGCCTGTCCGCGCTGATGAAACAGCGTGTCATTTATGTCATGACCCATGATTCCATTGGTTTGGGAGAAGACGGGCCGACTCACCAGCCGATTGAGCATCTGGCATCGCTCCGCGCCATGCCAAATGTTGCGGTCTATCGTCCCGCGGACGTCGTGGAGACGGCAGAATGCTGGTTAGCCGCATTAGAAGACAAAACGCGCCCGTCAGTATTGGCGCTCAGCCGTCAGGGTTTGTCACAACTTCGTCTGGAACATACGGATGACAACCTTTGCGCCAAGGGCGGGTACATTCTACGTGAGGCCGATAACGGCCCTGCACAGGCCGTTCTGATCGCCACGGGTTCAGAGGTTGAGCTGGCGGTCGCCGCCCGCGACATCCTTCAGGCTGATGGTATTCCAACCCGTGTTGTATCTATGCCCTGTACAGATAAATTTGACGCGCAGTCGGCAGCCTATCAGGAAAACGTCTTGGGACAAAATGCGGTGAAAGTCGCTATAGAAGCCGCCAGCACCTATGGCTGGGACCGCTATGTCGGAACGGACGGTGTTGTTCTGGGCATTGATCGCTTTGGTGCTTCTGCGCCTATTAACGATCTTTATACTCATTTTGGGCTAACAACAGATGCGCTCGTCAGCGCAGTGAAAAATAAGCTGTAAGAGAAGACTTCTTAAGAGACGGAGAAAAACATATGGCAATTCGTGTGGCAGTAAACGGATATGGGCGGATCGGACGTTTGGCTATACGTGCCCTGTTTGAAACAGCACGGGACGACATTGAACTGGTTGCTGTCAACAGCACTGCGGGACTAGAAAATAGCGCATACCTGCTTTATCGCGACTCCGTACACGGTACTTTTAATGCGGATATCAATACAGATGGCGGCACGCTGAACATTAATGATAAAAAAATCAAAATGTTTTCGACCCGCAATCCCGAAGAATTAAACTGGGGCGATCTGGGTGTTGATATTGTCTATGAATGTACTGGCAAATTTAACAGCAAAGAGGCCGCACAGGTCCACTTACAACAAGGGGCGAAAAAAGTGCTCTGTTCCGCACCAGCAAAAAATGCGGATATCACTGTTGTCTATGGTGTAAACCACGACCAGTTGAACAAAGAGCATCTCATTGTCTCTAACGCATCCTGTACGACAAACTGTCTGGCCCCTGTAGCCAAAGTTCTGGATGAAAACTTCGGCATCGAAAAAGGCTTTATGACGACAGTACACGCCTATACAGGCGATCAACGCATATTAGATGCCAATCACAAGGATCCCCGGCGCGCCCGGGCCTGCGCCATGAGCATTATCCCCACATCCACCGGGGCTGCAAAGGCCGTGGCACTAGTCCTGCCCCAACTTGCGGGCAAATTGGACGGCACGGCGGTACGCATCCCGACACCGAATGTTTCCATGATTGACCTGACTTTTAATGCCAAGCGTGACACCAGCGTTGAAGAGGTCAACGCGGCAATGAAGGCTGCGGCAGAAGGGCCACTAAAGGGCGTACTGGGTTATGTGGAAGATCCGACCGTTTCCATCGACTATAATCACGATGCGCATAGCTCATCATTTGATTCTACGCAGACACAGGTTATGGGGGGCAACTTTGTCCGTGTCCTAAGCTGGTATGATAACGAATGGGGCTTTTCCGTTCGCATGAACGATACCGCCGCCGCAATGGCAAAAGCCGGCTTTTAAGAAAAACAGGCTTTTTATTCTCCTTCAATATAAATAGCGGAATATAAATTTCATGTTGGTAAATTTTAAAAGCATTGATGATCTGGGGGATCTGCGCGGCAGGCACGTCTTGCTGCGGGTTGACTTCAATGTCCCCATGAAAGATGGAAAGATTACGGATGATACCCGCATCCGTGAACATGTCCCCACCATCCGCAAATTAAAAGAGGCTGGGGCAAAAACCATTATTCTTTCACATTTTGGCCGCCCTAAAGGACAATTTGTCGCAGAAATGTCACTGGCCCCGGTTGTCAGTGCCGTGTCTGTCGCATTAAAAGCACCGGTCGCTTATTTCAATGATTGCGTCGGCGAAAAAGTCCAAACCGTCATCAGCGGCATGGAAGAAGGCGGCGTTGTCTTACTGGAAAATCTTCGCTTCTATCCGGGTGAAGAAGCCAACCATGAGAACTTTGCCAAGGAACTCGCCAGTCTCGGTGATTTTTATGTCAATGACACATTCTCTACATGTCACCGTGCCCATGCCTCTGTTGTCCAGCTCCCAACTCTTCTCCCATGTGCGGCGGGTGAATCTCTGGGCAAGGAATTAAAGGCTCTGGAAAAGGCATTAGGCCGGCCTGAACGCCCTGTTGCCGCATTGGTCGGCGGGGCGAAAGTCTCTACCAAACTTGAAGTATTGCTGCATTTAATTGATGGCGTTGACCATCTGATTATTGGCGGCGGCATGGCCAATACTTTTCTCGCGGCACAGGGGATGAATGTCGGACGGTCACTTTGCGAAGTGGATCTGTTTGATACCGCCCGGGAAATTCTGGAAAAATCCGCCAGCAACGGCTGCAAAATTCATCTGCCAAAAGATGTTGTCGTCGCTAAAGAATTTGCAGAAAATGCAGAAAACAAAATTGTCGATATTCGTGACGTCGCTATGGATGACATGATTCTTGACGTTGGGCCTGAATCCGTTGACTATCTGGCGTCCGTTCTGGAAACGTGCAAAACATTAATCTGGAATGGCCCTATGGGTGCTTTTGAAATAGAGCCGTTCCATAAAGCGACCATCGCGATGGCTGAAAAGGCCGCTGAACTGACAGCGTCCGGGCAGCTGCTATCTGTCGCCGGTGGTGGCGATACTGCGGCCGCGTTAAAGGTGGCGGGCGTTACGAAAAAATTCAGTTATGTCTCCACGGCAGGAGGGGCCTTCCTTGAATGGATGGAAGGCAAACCGCTTCCCGGTGTAAAAGCATTAGAACAATAAAACGACACCCCGGCAAACGGGGGTCAGAATAATTGAAAAGTTGAATTCAACCCTATTGAACTGAGAAAAGGCCCAAGAGATGAGCATGACCCCACAAGTAAAGGAAATTCTCTCCTGGTATGAAAGTGACAATCCCGGCACGAAAGCTAATCTTGCCCGCATTTTGATGCAAGGTAAATTGGGCGGCACAGGCAAAATGATCATCCTGCCTGTCGATCAGGGTTTTGAACATGGCCCCGCCCGCAGCTTTGCGCCAAACCCTGTCGCCTATGACCCACATTACCATTTCCAACTCGCAATAGATGCCGGGCTTAGTGCCTATGCCTCAACACTCGGTATGTTAGAAGCAGGCGCCGCCACCTATGCAGGCCAAATTCCAACTATTTTGAAAGTCAACAGCTCTAATAGCTGGGCGACCACACGCGATCAGTCTGTGAACGCATCGGTCAAAGACGCTTTACGCCTGGGCTGTGCAGCGATTGGCTTCACGATTTATCCGGGATCCGAATATGCCCTGGATCTTATCGAAGAATTCCGTGCGCTGGCCGAAGAGGCCAAGTCCGTTGGCCTGGCGGTCGTGCTGTGGTCATACCCACGGGGTGGGGGTATCAGCAAGGCGGGTGAGACCGCCATGGATGTTGGTGCCTATGCCGCGCATATTGCCGCAGAGTTAGGCGCGCATATCATTAAAGTCAAACTACCGTCTGACCATTTGGAACAACCGGAAGCCAAAAAGGTTTTCGAAGAAACCGGCATTGATATTTCTTCACAAGCCAAACGCGTTGAAGAGGTTATGCGTTCTTCCTTTAATGGTCGCCGCATCGTCGTGTTCTCTGGTGGGGCGAAAAAAGGTGCCGACAGCGTCTATGAAGATGCACGTGCCATCCGCGATGGCGGCGGCAATGGATCGATTATTGGTCGTAACACTTTCCAACGCCCACGGGACGAAGCCATTGCCATGCTTGATAAAATTATCAACATATATCAAGGTAACGAATAATCTTCCAGACTGCCAGCTACAGTAACTTTAAAACCCCCTGTTGTATGACAACAGGGGGTTTTATGTACCCGGTCCGTCGTACCCCTCAACTATTGATTCATGCGTTCGATAAAGTCGCGAATGTCCGTCTGCAACTCATGGCTTTGTTGCGTTAGATTTTCGGAAACAGCCAAAATATCATTGGCATCACTGCCGAACTGCTCCGCAATGTTTGCCACATCCTGAATATTTTGTGACACCTCTAATGAATGCTGGGCCGCACGTTGTACATTTTCCGCAATCTCATTTGTAGCCGCCCGCTGCTCGTCAGAAGCGGCGGCAATGGCCTGCGTATAACTATCAACCTGATTAATATCTTCCCTGACTTCATTAATCACTGTCACAACCTGATCCGTTACCGTCTGCATTTCCTCAATCTGGGAAATAATTTGATCTGTTGCATCCGCCGTCTGATTTGCAAGGTTTTTAACCTCTGATGCCACCACAGCGAAGCCCTTACCCGCTTCCCCAGCTCTTGCCGCTTCGATAGTCGCATTCAACGCCAGTAGATTTGTCTGACTGGCGATATCATTAATTAATTTGACGATATCACCAATGCGCGCCGATGCCGCGGCCATGGACGCCACCGTATCAGACGCCTTTTCTACCTCCGATACGGCCTTACCAGACACCCCTGAGGATTGCCCGACCTGTCGACTGATTTCGGAAATAGACGCGGACAACTCTTCTGCCGCTGCCGAAACTTGTTGAATATTCCCAGAAGATTCACTCGCCGCCGAACTTGCCAACGTTGCCTGTTGAAAAGCCTGAGTAGAGCCCGCCGCCAGCGAAGATGCGGCCTGCTTCATTTTGTCCGACTGATCGCTCACGACCGCCACCGTTTCCTCAACCTTTGTAGACAATGACATTTCATCGGTAACCAGTGACCACGTGGCCATAGCCCCAATATATTCATTCTCCCCATTATGAATAGCAGAAGCTTTCAGTTTCAGCGTTTCCCCGCCGTAATCAAATATCGCCGTATGTGGCAGGTAATCAGGATTACC
Source organism: Kordiimonas sp. (assembly GCA_002700365.1). GTDB lineage: Bacteria > Pseudomonadota > Alphaproteobacteria > Sphingomonadales > Emcibacteraceae. The sequence goes on from PADB01000009.1 coordinate 79,137, forward strand.
AAGGATATTACGCTGATGGCTTGGGTTTTTATGAAAAATATCAATATTGCTGCCGACAATCTTCTCTACGGGCACAGGCAGAACATGCGCCAGTTTTTGCAATGTTGTTGCACTGGCTTTATTAATATATTTAATTTCCCCTGCCTTCGGATCGCAATACATTACATTAAGCGGCATTTCATCCACCATATGCATCAAACGACTATTTGTTTCTTCCCGTTGCCGCCTTTCCGTGACCACGTCCCATGTCAGCACATATTGTAATGCCTCTTCCTCCGTTTGCTGGGCTGCAGCCCTGATTTGTAGCTCCAGCACTTCGTCCCCAAGGCGAATATCGGACGTAAAAGGGAGATTATTAGGATCGGCTAACAACTGACGTTGATGATCCGGGTTCTTATGAAAGACATCAATACATGAACCGACAATATCATCAGCCTTTATTGGCAAATATTTCTCTAGTAATCGCAGTGTCTCAATACTTTTATTATTTGCATAGGTAATAATTAGACTTCCTGCATCACATATCATGATATTAATCGGCAACCCATCCAATACAGTCTGTGAAATTTTATTCTGCACTACATCTGCATCTGAATCTGAATCTGACCACACTTCTTTATCAGATAACTCATTGCTTTTATGGTTAGAAATTGTTTTCGCAATTAGCCCTTTCATAGACCACCTCTATTACGGGATATATAATTATCCCTATTTTTATCCATTAGAAGTGTTTAAGGCTATAAGCTGATAGTTAATAAAAACTTAATAATTATTGAAACTAAATGTATTAAAAAGTAATTTTATAAATAAAAATAAGTATACATACAATAAATCTATATATAATTATATATGTACGGTATTTGTTTTTTAATATACCCGTCTTCAATAAGCAGCATAATTGTTGTTCATTAGGCATCATAAAGCTACACTGAAGTCTTTCAGATAACGAATGCCCCCTTCATGACCACGCCCACACGCCTTTACCTCATCACCCCCGCAAAAATAGACCTCGCCCAGTTCCCCCAACATCTGGAGCACGCCCTCAAAGGGGGGGATGTTGCTTGCCTGCAATTACGTCTGAAAGATTGTTCTGATGACGACATTCGCAAAGCCACAAAAATACTGATGCCTATTGCCCATCGCTATGATGTTGCGTTTTTGATTAACGACAGGCCCGACCTTGCCGCAGAATTACAAACAGATGGCGTACATATCGGGCAGGATGATATGTCATATGATGAAGCGCGCCGCTTCGTTGGTGATGACGCCATTGTCGGCGTGACCTGTCATGATTCCAAACACCTGGCGATGGTCGCCGGCGAAAAAGGGGCCGATTACGTAGCTTTCGGGGCCTTTTTCGACACGCCCACCAAAGACGCCAAAGCAAGGGCCATACCCGACATTCTAAGCTGGTGGTCTGAATTATTTGAAATCCCCTGCGTTGCGATCGGCGGCATTACCCATGATAATTGCCCGGCCCTTATTACCGCTGGCGCAGATTTTCTGGCGGTTTGTGGTAGCATCTGGAATGACCCCCGTGGCCCTCATGATGCCGTGGCCATTTTTAATCAAAAAATCGCAAAACACCAAACACCATAATAAAGATGACCTTATGCGAAATAAGTGTATTTCTCGACCCGCCACATTATGACCCATATCAATGCGATCACCTCTTCGTAAGTTCTAAATTTTACGATAGAATACAGGTAGCATTTCAGTTTGTGTAAGGAGGCCCATTATGCTCGCCATTAACCCTGAAACAGTTCGCTATATCATCTCAATTGCTCGTGAATTTGAAGAAAGCGCACCGGCGATAGTCACCGAAGAAGTCGGCAAAGAGCTGGAAGCTCAGGAACGTGACTTTGATGAACTCAGCGAAGATATCGAAGATGGCCTCCAGGAAGAAGGAGCGGCAGACCCGGCCTTTCTTGAACTAATGGGGTTTATCGGGGCCCTGTCGGAAGAAGAACAAGTCGCTCTTGTCGCATTATCATGGATTGGTCGCGGGACATATAGCGCCGATGAAGTGGATGATGCCCTTGATGAAGCCCGTGACGCCGCCAATGACCGTACAGGTGAATATCTGTTAGGGATGCCCATGTTACCAGATTACCTGGAAGAAGGCATGAACATTCTGGGTATCGAAGACGGCCTTACAGAAGACGACTAATTTGGAATATGGATATCTACGCCCCAGGGCTGTGCACAATATAGGCTTTTGAACCGTATTAACCTTCTGCCTTTTCGGGGGTAACCGGCTAGCCCGGCCCGCCCTTATCATGCAGCAATGCAACCCTTAATGACAGCACGCAGAGGCTATAACCCTTACCATTCATCGCGGCACCACAGCGGTTCAGAGAATGATAAAAGAAGCTGTGTTTCCTGATAAATTTCAATATAACTAAAGATGAGTTTACTGAAATAAAGAAGTGTCAGATGGCCTGTAAGCCGGGTTCTGTCCCTGTCAAACAGGGGATGACCATTCATCTACGACGACGGTTACCCGCCGCCTCTTGCAACCAACCCGAATAACACCCCGGAAGCGGGGCTCTGTCCCGAAAACAGCGGTCATTCCTATTTGGTTTTGCTCCCGGTGGGGTTTACCCTGCCCCGGCTGTTACCAGACGGGCGGTGTGCTCTTACCACACCCTTTCACCCTTACCCCGCAAGCGAGGCGGTTTGCTTTCTGTGGCACTGTCCCTGAAGTTACCTTCGCCGGACGTTATCCGGCACCGTGCTTCCGTGGAGCCCGGACTTTCCTCTCCCCCACTGTGTGAGGCAGCGGCCATCCGGCCATCTGACCTATGCTATATGACCTGTACTGCACAAAAGTGCAAGAAAAAGGAAAATATCAAAAAATGCCCATAACGCGCTTACCGTCTTGGGCATCGTAAAATTATCATTTATGGATTGCTAGATATCCGCGACAATTGGACCTAGCGTCTGTTGCACAACATCTGCGTCATCATCGAAGCTCACACCCAAAAAGCCATCTGCATGCCACGCGACTTCCGCCGCCAGTTTGGTCTTATCCCGGATTTTTAATCTGACATGTGCGCCGACCTCTAATGGCAGGTCCATTTTAATACGCGCCCCGCCCAATGATATGTCATAAACTGTTGTTTTAAATGAATACTGCCCTACAAATAACGTGCCCGACCATACCACCGTCCTGCGCTTATATTGCCGCATCGATGTCAGCACATATTTCACCATGTCCATATTGATGGTTTCCCTATTCTTCTTGATTTCTTTAATCGTCATGATGGTCCCCATCTCATCTTAACCTTCAGATTGTTATACAAGATATTTCTAAAGAAAGTTCTAATCCACGTAACTACAAGTATATGCGTGGCAATGCGACTCCTTCACAACACCGTCTTGCCTTGTGAACAGAAGTCGGGCACATTGCACATAGATACAGTTAAATAGCAAATGAGCCTGTCTTATGTTTCTCTGCCGCCCCCTAAAAATCATCGCCATCTGTTTGCCCGTGACAATCCTCACTGTGTCCTGCGCGGATGATGAAAAAGGATACGTCTCCAGCTACGATGTGCAGAGCATTGATACCGGCCAGGAACTTAAGGCTCTACCCAAGGGGCTGCCAGCAGATCATAAGAATGCCCGTCATATGGATGATAGCTTACAACCGCAATAAGCACGCTTATTGCTCAATCCCCGCAAGGTCCAAGAGTTGCTCTAGCCGCGCCTGCGTTAAGGCGGCGGCAATCCCGGTCATCTGATCCGGTACGAAATGCCGTTGAAAGGCCGTGACAACGGCCTCTGTTGTATCATCGTAAAAACCGCTGACACGTAGGCCATACCCAAAAGCCGCTAACTTACGCTGCAAATCTTCAACGGCGGGGCCGCTTTCCCCTGGCCGTAAAGACGGCCCCTGTGCCGACACCACATCCGGCCATAGCCCCACACCTTCCGCCGCCAGTCTGGACCAATCAAACTTTTCCCCTGGGTCTTTGCGGCGTGCTGGTGCAACATCTGAATGGGCCAATATAAAACGGTCTTCAATATCGTAGCGGGATTTTAGGGTCTGCAATAGCGGGATTAATGCCGTCATCTGCGCATCTGTAAAGTGATGATAATCGCCATGATATCCGTATTCCGGCGCGTCATGCCCTTTATTGACTAATTCAATGCCCATAGCACAACTGTTAATGTCACGCTCCCCTGACCAAGACGACACCCCCGCATGCCAGGCTCGCTTTTCTTCGGCAACCAGCTGATGCACCGTTCCATCCAGATCAATCAGATAATGGGCACTCACTTTCGCAGCGGGATCACACAACCGCGCTAAAGCCGCCGCCCCCGAAGACATCCCGGTGTAATGCAACAGAACCATCCAAATGGGCGATGTTCGATCATCAAAGTTGGGCGATGAATATAACATTACTAACCTTTGCCACTTTCTGCCTCAAAGACGTTTCACCTTACGACAATCCCCGCTGTTTACATACGGCATCATAGGCCGTATTGATCGCGGCCAGTTTGTCATTCGCCACATCAATAAACTCTGGTGGCATACCCTGCGCGATTAATCTATCCGGGTGATGTTCTTTAATCAGCTGCCGGTAATGCTTTTTCAATTCAGTGTCTGTGACAGAAGGCTCAACGCCCAAAACAGTATAGGGGTCTGCACGGTCGGCCCCTAAATGGCTGGCCCGTATACGTTCAAATTCTGTTTCGGGAAAACCAAAAATCGCGGCCACTTCGCGCAGGAATGTCAATTCAGCAGGGTGAATAACACCATCCGCCCGCGCAATATGAAATAAAATATCCAGCAGGTCTTCCAACACCGCCGGGCGGTCCTGAAACAATGTGGCCAGCTGCCGGGCATAAGGCTCAAAACCGCGTGCATCCTGCTTCGCCTGATTAAACAAACGCCCCACATTCTTCAGTTCATGCTCCGGCACATGAAAGGCCCGGCGGAAAACGTCTATTTCATCGCGTGTAACCTGCCCATCGGCTTTGGCCATTTTTGCGGAAAGCACAATGACCCCTATGGTAAAGGAAATTTGCTGTGTCCCCTCCGTATTTTCGCCCTCATTATCCGCTTCGCGCATATGGCGATCCACAGCATGTCCCGCCAATGCCCCCAGCAGGCCACCAATCGGGCCACCAATGGCAAAACCCGCGGCGCCGCCAACTACCTTTCCCCAAATAGACATTTCAATGTTCTTCCCTTATGTTGTTGCCAACAACCTAGACTATAAAACAAATTTAATAACATCCAACGCCAATATAACAATATAATCAAGGCCGCCCCCTTTATGTTCAATCGACAGAATACTTCCCCGGCAAATAACCAGAATTTATTGGTGATTGTTATTCTTGCCGTCACGGGATCATTCGGGGCCTTGTCCATTGATGCGCTGGTCCCTGCACTGCCGGAAATAGCCCGTGAATTTCAGACAACGACCTTACAAACCCAATGGACGATCAGCAGCTTCTTGCTCGGCTTTGGCCTGGGGCAAATGTTAATCGGGCCACTGGCAGACCGCTTTGGCCGCCGCCCAACTTTACTCTGGGGCATTGCGCTTTATACCATCACCAGTTTGTGCTGCATTCTTGTAGACAGTATTGAACTTCTAACAGCAATGCGCTTCTTGCAGGCCGTCGGGGCCGCCGCAGGGGCCGTCATAACACGTGCCGTTGTGCGTGACGTCTACACTTCTGACAAGGCGGCCAAGGCCCTCTCCGTCATGCTCAGCATCACTTTGCTCACCCCTTTTATCGCCCCAATTATTGGCGGACTGGCGGTCACTTATTTTCATTGGACACTCAGCCTATGGATCATGGCAGCCTGCGGGACTCTGTGTTTGCTGGCCAATGGTCATCATCTCGTTGAATCACTGCCACCTGACCAACGGCACTCGTTGCATATTCTGCACATCATCTCTGTCTATAAAGATATTATCCGCAGCCCCGTTTTCCTGCGCCATTGCCTGACCTATTCTTTTTGTTTTGCCGGCCTGTTTATCTATATTGCCAATGCTGCATTTATTATTGTCAATACAATGGGTTATGGCCCTGAAAGTGTTGGCTATTTATTCGCCGGAACGTCATTGGGGGCCAGCCTTGGGGCTTATTTATCCCGACTTCTTTTGAACCGCAACCCGGTACATATCGTCCAGCGTTTGGGTATCCTCTCATTTATCATCGGCTGTATCTGCGTGCTGATCTTGGCCTTATTAGAAACCCACAATATCTATCTTTTTGGCTTCTCAATGGTTTTTTGCACCATTGGCATGGGCATTTCATGGCCAAGCTGCACAAGCCGCGCCATGGCACCCTTTAAAAAATCCGCGGGCAGCGCCTCTGCTCTGTTAGGGGGGCTGCAATTTATTCTGGCTTCCGTGACCAGCCTTCTGGCAGCACGCTTTATTCAACAGGATTTTCTCATTATGGCCGTTGCCATGATGATATGCGCCGTCATGGTCGTAATTGTGTTTTACGGCCTGCGGCCGCTTGCTGATGATCAGGCGGACTAAGACGCACATCAACACATCACAGTCGCCACCCACTAGGCCACAGACGCCTTATGTCATAAGCCCATAGCCCGTTATCCTGGCGGCAGCGATGCGTTCTACGATGTCGGCGACCCGTAAATACGCTTTATATCCGGCAATTCGGTCCCATAATAATGCACCCAGATATAAAGGTGATTAAACGCCGCCAGGCACAATGCCGCCGCAGACCCCCACCATAAAGCCGGCACCCACAGCAGCAGGAAGCCATAGATATACATGCCGTTGCTGGTAAAGCGGAAAATACCCCGGCGCACAAAGGGCATAGTGCGATAGTCTTCTTCAAAATGATCGGCGCCAAAGGCCCGCTTAAATCCGAAATACCGTTTCACCGAATAAAACAGATATAATGACGGCAACAATAAAATAACCGCGACCAGTTTCATCAGGACACCATCCCCGGGCAATGTGCCCTGATTGGCATAAGCCACGATAAAAACCGGTAACACACGACCAATACCCAAAAGCGCAAATAGCACAGCGTACAAGGGAAAACCTGCCGCCCCCAAACAGCGGGTAACATACTGTCCATGCAATTGCAGCCGCCAGACAAACCAGACCAGCACCTGATGAGAAATGCTAATCCCCACGCCCAGCCATAACCAGAACAGGGTGTCCCGCCCCCAGGCCGCCCCGGTGCTGACCTGTTCCAACTCCACTGCCTGACACAGACCATATAACAGCAGTCCAAGACACAACGCATGCAACCATTGCCTCTCAAAGATCAACTTTAAAGACGCCATCTTCCCCTCCCGTTTATCTCCCAGAGGATCAGTATAGCCTGAGAGTGCCTATCAAGGAAATTTAACGAAAACAGAATGAACTATGCGCCATTACACTATTGCATTTTTAAAACTGCAAACTGTTTTACATTCGCCACTCCTAGGAGTTTAAGTTATCCTACAACAAACATTTATTTTTCGATATGGGGTATATGGATAATGTTTGAGAGCATGACTGCAACAGAATGGATGGGAGTAATAGGAGCTGCTGCATGGACACCACATCTATGGCTACTCATTAAAAAGATTGTAGAAAAACCTTCCATACAAATCATCACCTCTCAGAATGTAGAACTGGGCTATACAATTCTCGGTCCAATTTTCAATTTTCATTTAGCTTTTGCAATTCAAAACAAGGATATTGTTGCAACGTCCCTTCAAGTCAGAATTATACACGAGGACGGTGATAAAAAAGTTTTCCAATGGAAAGCTGTACAACAGAACCTTATGGAGGTCAGTGCACCAGATGGTTCTATCCTTCCGTACAAAAAACAAAACTCTGTGTTAGCTATCAAGTTGAACCAAAAGAATATTGAAGAGCGCTTTGTCCAATTCCAGCTCCCCCCCTTTGAAGCGCAAAAAGATCAACATGAAAGAGAAGTGCTGGATTTTATTTCCTTTGAACAAGCGAAGGATAATTTCAGCACATCCACCACCATGGAATCTAAGGAAATGCAGAACCTAATCAGTTACATTAAACAGCAATTCTCATGGAAAGCAGGTCGCTACTCAGTAGAAATTGAAATCACCTCTGATGAGGCATTCACTGTAACAGGAGATCGATATGAGTTTCTACTATCTCCACAAGACATAAGCAAACTTGAAGCAAACAAAGAACTAATTGAACAACATTACAGAACAGCCGTCTTCCTAGATCATGAGCAAGGCCAAGATGAAAACGCGACATTCCCTAAATGGAACTGGGTCAATCCGACACTTAAACAAATAAAATAGGATAGAACCTTCCAATATTATAGTGCATCCGCACCAGCTCCTTTCACTATGCTAATAACATAAATCCTCTTAGACCTTTGTTACAAGCTGACAATTTCAGGCAGGAGAAATTTGCAAGTGCGGTAGGCTATCTAACCATAGTGAAACCGGCATTGAGCAATCAGGATTGCATCTTCCGTCACTTTGTAGACTAAACGATCTGTATGGCTAATACGCCGGGACCAGTAACCTTGCCAATTATGTTTAAGAGGTTCAGGTTTTCCCGTCCCTTCAAAAGGTGTACGCTTTACTTCTTTAATCAGAGCATTAATGCGCTTCAGCGTTCTTTTGCCCTGTTTCTGCAAATAAAGATAATCTTCCCAGGCATTTTCAGACCATATCAGCTTCATGCGTCAGCAAGCTCGCGCTCCGTACCACTACCGGATTCAAGCTCTGCAATACTTTCATTCAGCCGTTTGGCGTTCGCAGGGCTGGACAGTAAATACATGGTTTCTTGTAAAGAATCATAATCGGCCTTGCTAACAATCACGACATCATCGCCGGATTTCTGTGTGACATGAAAAGGTGTATGGTCAGCATTTGCAGACTTCATAAGATCTGCAAAATTCTGACGGGCTTTTGTATATGATAATGTTTGCATTGCCGAATTCCTCTGTACAATTAACTGTACATGTACAACTTTAATTTATCAAGCATTTCTTTACTGTATGGCAGCCGCTCCGCTTGTTTCGCATTGCCAGATACCCAATCACACCAAAATTTGCTACCACGTGTTAATAGTTTGTAAAAAAACGGGCGTCTAAACCATTAGAGAACATGACCTGAAAAGCCCGCGTAATTTTTTTAAAAAATTAAAATCGCAGAATAATGCGGTTTTTGGAGACCAAAATGAGCAGAAAATGGCAATTCTGGATTGATCGTGGGGGCACGTTTACCGACATCGTCGCCCGCCAGCCCGATGGCCGGACCGTCACTCATAAGCTTCTCTCCGAAAACCCGGAACAATATGAGGACGCCGCCCTGCAGGGCATACGCACGCTGCTGGGTCTTTCCGGTAGTGCCAAACTACCCGCAGACCAGATCGCCAGTGTGAAGATGGGTACCACCGTGGCCACCAATGCGCTATTGGAACGCAAGGGGGAACCTACCCTTCTGGTCATTACCCGGGGATTTGGAGAGGCCCTGCATATCGGTTACCAAAATCGTCCGCATCTTTTTGATCTGGACATTCCACCTCCCGACCTTCTTTACCAACAAGTCATCGAGGCCAATGAACGCGTCACATCGACAGGAGAAATCCTGACCCCTTTCACGCCTGAAGATCTGCGCCCGGCACTAGAAGCCGCCTATAACGCGGGTCTGCGCGCCGTTGCCATTGTCTTCCTGCATGGTGACCGCTATCCCGACCATGAACAGGCCGCCGCCCAATTGGCCCGTGACATTGGCTTTACACAGATTTCCACCAGCCACGAAACATCGCCCCTGATCAAATTAATCAGTCGCGGTGATACAACTGTCGTGGATGCCTATCTGTCACCCATTTTGCGCCGTTATGTGGACCGGGTGCAGGCCCATCTAGGTGACATCCCCCTGTATTTTATGCAATCCAGCGGCGGATTGACCAATGCCGGTCATTTTCAGGGAAAGGATGCCATTCTTTCAGGCCCCGCCGGGGGCATTGTTGGTCTGGCGAAGACCAGTACTGAAGCCGGGTTTGATAAATGTATCGGCTTTGATATGGGGGGGACATCCACCGATGTGGCCCATTACCGCGGGCAATATGAACGCAGTTTTGAAACACAGGTTGCTGGCGTGCGTATGCGCGTGCCCATGATGGACATTCATACTGTGGCCGCAGGCGGTGGTTCTATTTTGCAATTTGACGGCCAACGTTTTCGGGTCGGCCCCCATTCTGCCGGTGCCACGCCCGGCCCCGCGGCCTATCGCCGCGGCGGGCCATTGACCCTCACTGACTGCAACCTGTTTCTAGGCCGCCTGTCAAAAGATGACTTCCCCGCCGTCTTTGGCCCCCATGCAAACCAACCGTTGGACACAGATATTGTCCAGCAAAAATTCACCGAATTACATAATACTGTCAATGCCGCCGGCTTCCGGCTCAGCTCACCCGAAGATATCGCGGAAGGATTTCTAACCATCGGCATTGAAAACATGGCCGCGGCGATCAAGAAAATCTCTATCCAGCGCGGTTATGATGTCAGCCAGTATACACTGGTCTGCTTTGGCGGGGCTGGCGGGCAGCATGCCTGCCGTGTGGCTGACCGTTTGGGGATGAGCCGGGTTTTCATTCACCCTTATGCGGGTGTCCTGTCCGCCTTTGGTATGGGGCTGGCAGACCTGCGGGCACTGCGTGAGCAGGGGATCAACCTTCTACTCAGCGAAGCAGATTTTCCTGCTGTAAAGGATCACCTGCAACGCCTTTGCCAAAATGTCTGCGATGAACTGGCCGCGCAAAACGTCAGCAGTCCCGATGTCAGCTATCAATTGCACATCCGCTATCACGGAAGCGACAGTCCGCTGCAAATCAATTTTGACCCCGGTCAACACGGTGTACCGGAATTGACACGCCTTTTTGAAACTGAACACTTAAAACAGTTTGGTTTCATTGATGCGGACACCCCCCTGATAATTGAGGCCGCCACTGTTGAAGCCGCCGGCGGCGGCGAAAAGGGCAACATTTATCAACATATCCCCCCCACGAGCTCGCCTGAAGACGATCAAAAGACGGCGCGCTTTTATGCCGGTGGGCAATGGGTTGCGGGCCCGCGACGGCATCGCCACACGATCCTTCCCGGTCAGGTCATCCACGGGCCCGCCCTGATCATAGAAGACCATGGCACCAATTTGCTGGAACCCGGCTGGCAGGCGGAAACAGATACCCGAGGCAATCTCATTTTAACACGCGTCTCCCCCGCCCCCCGCCAACAGGCTGTCGGCACTGATGCCGACCCTGTAATGCTGGAAATTTTTAATAATCTGTTCATGAACATTGCCGAACAAATGGGAATTGTACTGGAAAAAGTCGCCCATAGCGTCAATATGAAAGAACGACTTGATTTCTCCTGCGCAGTTTTTGATGCGCAAGGCAATCTGATCGCCAATGCCCCCCACGTCCCTGTGCATTTAGGCTCCATGGGGGCCAGCGTCCGCAGCATTATACAGCAAAATCAGGGACAGATGCAGCGCGGGGATGTCTATCTCTTAAACGATCCTTATCGTGGCGGCACCCACCTTCCCGACATCACCGTCATCACACCTTATTTTATTGACAGTGCCCCTTCACAATCCCCGGATTTTTATGTTGCAACACGGGGGCATCATGCCGACATCGGCGGCATCACGCCGGGGTCCATGCCTCCCTTTTCCCGTCATATTGATGAAGAAGGCATTCTCTTTTCCAATTTTAAGTTGGTCGACAAAGGGCAGTTCCGGGAGACCGCCTTGCGGCAGCATTTAGCATCCGGCCCTTATCCCGCGCGAAACATTGACCAGAATATCGCCGATCTGAAAGCCCAAATCGCCGCGAATAAAAAAGGGTTGCAGGAATTAGTACATATGGTTGCCGAATTCGGCGTGGACACTGTCCGCGCCTATATGGGCCATGTGCAGGACAACGCCGCACAATCCGTACGCCAGGTTATCACTCAGCTACGGGATGGGCGCTGCCACTATAAATTGGATAACGGGGCAGAAATCCATATTGCGGTTTCTGTAAATACCACGGACAAATGCGTAACATTGGACTTTACCGGCACCAGCCCCCAGCTCGCGGACCTGAATTTTAATGCCCCGCGTGCCATTACCGAAGCGGCAATTCTCTATGTTTTCCGCTGCCTCGTCCAAGATGATATCCCTTTAAACGAAGGCTGTCTCAGCCCGGTAAAGATTATCCTCCCCAAAGGCTGCTTTCTGCACCCCTCGGCGCCTGCTGCTGTGGTGGCCGGTAATGTGGAAACGTCACAATGTATTGTGAACGCACTGTTTCGCGCCCTTGGCATACAGGCCTCCTCTCAGGGAACCATGAACAATGTCACCTTTGGCAATGATGCTTATCAATATTATGAAACTCTCGCCGGTGGCATGGGGGCCACTGCCACAGCGGATGGGGCCAGTGCCCGTCAGGTTCATATGACCAATTCCCGCCTGACAGATCCGGAAGTCCTCGAAAATCGTTACCCCGTGCGCGTAGAAGAATTCGCCATACGTCATAACAGCGGCGGGCGTGGGCAGCAGCACCGTGGCGGGGACGGTGTGGCTCGCACGTTACGCTTTACAGAAAGCATGACAGTCGCGCTCATCTCCAATCACCGGCAGACCGGACCCGCCGGCCTTAATGGCGGGCAAGACGGAAAACCTGGCGCAAATCAATTGATACGGGCTTCGGGTGACAGGGAAGAACTGGACGGTTGCACACAAGTAGACGTTCTGCCCGGCGACCGTCTGGTCATAGAAACACCGGGTGGTGGCGGGTACGGCCCATTAGAAACACTATGACGTCATCATGAATATAAGGGTGAATAGATGAAAAGAGCATATATTCACACTCTACGTCCCACGCAGACCCAAAAGAAAAGAGCCGCTTTAAGCGGCTCTTCCTCATCACATCTTGGCAAAAGATATAGAAAATTATTTTTGGCGACGACGGGCCAGACCAACACCCAGCAGGCCAGCACCCAGCAGGCCCAGTGTCAGTGGCTCAGATACGCCCTGATATTCCTGCACGCTACCGAAGAATTCAACTTCGCTCACAAACACCCATGAGCTCCGACGGAAGAACTGCAGGTCGACGGCTGAACCTGACAGGTTCAGGTTACCGATTGTAAAGCTTGTGGGCGCACTACCTGCCGGATCAGCAAGAGCTACATTTGTCAGGCTACCACCGCTCAAACCATAGGACAGAGACGCCGGCGTGCTAACACCTCCAGCACCATTAGCATCATCAACATGAACTGTAATGCTGTTTACAATCACAGGAGCAGCAAAATTAAAAGTGATCAGTGGATTACGTGTCCAGCCAACATAGGGCTGCGGTGTATTGAACCAGTTTTGTGTCGCAATCACACCATCAGTCAGATCACCTGTACCACCAGACAGTGGCGCACCGGATGTTGTCGTGCTGCCCGTACCGTTATAGCTGTCGTCCCAGTACGTGAAGCTACCAGTGTTACCATTTAACATGTCATAGCTGGCCACACTCAACTGAGATACCGGAAGGGCCTGCGCCGCTGTTGCAATCAGTGACATCGCTACGCCTGCGAATGCAGCTTTTAAGGCAATCTTTTTCATTAACTTCTTCCCACAAAATACAAAAATGTCTCTTTTCCCAACACAAAGCAACCTTTGTGCCAACTGTTACATACTGCGGCGTTTGGGGGTAGTTAGGGTTTCAAAATTCGAACTATGTAAGAAATGCTGACAGTTTTTTTCTTTCCGAAACGGCTCAGAACAGCCCCACTTAGAACGGCCAAAGCCAAAAGCCTTTGTCCAGATCATCTTCGCAGCGGTGCAACTGCGCAGCATAACGTTTTGCGTCAGCCTGTAGCCGTTTGGCTTTTTTCATCAGCCAGGCCTTCTTCTTGTACGTGCCCCGTTTATATCCCCCATGTCCTTCATGATAGGCCAGATACTGATTATAAGCATCCCACTTGGAAATACCCAATGTCCGCTGACTGATATTGCTATACCAACCGATGAACATGACGGCATCAGCAAAGTTATCGCGATCCGCACCACGATGTCCGCTTTTCTTACGATACCAGTCCCAGGTACTGTCTTTGACTTGCGCATAGCCATAGGCTGACGACTTACGCCCCCAAGGGATCAGCCCCAAAATATATTCACGTTCCGGCCGCGCATGCTGTTTGAAACTACTTTCATGTTTAATAATTGCCAGTTGCACATGGATCGGCGTCCCATACCGTTTTTTTGCGGCCCGCGTTGCCTTGTACCACCCGCTTTTTTCTTTAAAAATATCACAGCTGGAATTGATGTTGCGCGGCGGAGATGTACTACACCCGGCCAGAGCAAGCAGCAAAGCAACAATAATTGTCCGTTTCAATATGGATATTCCACAGGTCATGGCCACAGGGAATCAAAGTGGCCCGCCGCTGTCAAGCCTGTTTCCCACAGGTTACACACCGAACAGCTTCTGCCAGGTCTTTTTGACTGACCTATCGGTCATAAGCCAGATTTGGCGCCAACCAGCGCTCCGCCTCTGTCAGGTCCAGACCGCGGCGGTTGGCATAATCTTCCACTTGGTCACGGCCGATTTTGGCCACACCGAAATAATGGCTTTCCGGGTGGCTAAAATAATAGCCACTAACCGACGACACTGGCAGCATCGCCATGCTGTCTGTCAGGCTGACACCTGTGACCGCGGTGGCGTCTAGCAATTCAAACAGGGCGGGCTTTTCCGTGTGATCCGGACAGGCCGGATATCCCGGTGCCGGGCGAATACCCTGATATTTTTCCCGGATCAGCTCTTCATTGCTGAAGTCTTCACCCGTGGCATAGCCCCAGAATTCTGTGCGCACCCGTTCATGCATGTGTTCGGCAAAGGCCTCGGCCAAACGGTCCGCCAGCGCTTTCAGCAAGATATCGCTATAGTCATCATGCTGGGCCTTGAATTCCGCCAGCTTGCCTTCAATGCCATGACCGGCCGTGACCACGAAGCCACCCACATAATCAGCCTTACCGCCTTCCGGCGCCACAAAGTCCGCCAGACAGGCATTGGCGCGACCGGCGCGTTTTTCACCCTGCTGACGTAAGAAGTGAATACGCTGCAATTCATTGTCACGGCCTTCATCCGTATATAGTGCCACATCGTCACCCACCGCATTGGCGGGCCAGAAACCCACCACCGCACGGGCCTGAAGCCATTTTTCCGCAATGATCTTCTGCAGCATGTCTTGGGCATCGGCAAATAACTGACGGGCCGTCTCACCCACCACATCATCTTCCAGAATTTGCGGATAATTCCCGGCCAGTTCCCAGGTGCGGAAAAACGGGGTCCAGTCAATGCGACCCACCAGTTCCGCCAGATCGTAATCTTCAAACACCCGGGTGCCCAGAAACCCGGGCTTTGGTGGCGTGTAATCGGTCCAGTCCACAGGCACAGCATTGGCACGTGCGGCCGCCACCGGCAGCAGACGGGCTTCGCGTTTATTGGCGGCATGACGTTCCTGCACCGCCTGATAATCAGCGGCGATATTTGCCACGAAATTATCACGCAGGGTTTCACTGACCAGACTACCGGCCACACCCACCGCGCGTGAGGCATCCAGCACATGCACCACCGGATGATCATATTGCGGGGCAATTTTCACAGCGGTATGCACCTTGGAGGTAGTCGCCCCACCGATCAGCAGCGGCACGACATAATCCTGTCGCTTCATTTCCATGGCCACATTGACCATTTCTTCCAGCGACGGTGTAATCAGGCCGGACAGGCCGATAATATCCACCTGTTCTTCCTTGGCCACCTTCAGGATCGTGTCCACTGGCACCATCACGCCCAGATCAATCACTTCAAAGTTATTACATTGCAGCACAACGCCCACGATATTCTTACCAATATCATGCACATCGCCCTTCACCGTTGCCATCAGCACCTTGCCCTTTGCACCGCTGGCACCCCCGGCCTTTTCCTTTTCGATGAAGGGAATAAGGTGCGCCACGGCCTGTTTCATCACCCGCGCTGATTTCACCACCTGCGGCAGGAACATCTGACCTGACCCAAACAGGTCGCCGACCACATTCATCCCGTCCATCAATGGGCCTTCTATCACCTGTAAAGGACGCCCCCCTTCGGCCGCCACCTTTTGGCGCGCTTCTTCGGTGTCTTCCACAATGTGACTGGTAATACCCTTAACCATGGCATGTTTCAGGCGTTCTTCCACGCTGGCCTCACGCCATGCAAGGTCTTCTTCCGGACGCTTGGCGCCAGCACCTTTAAACTGGTCGGCAATCTCCAGCAGGCGGTCTGTGGCATCATCGCGACGGTTGAGAATCACATCTTCCACCCGTTCGCGCAGTTCATCCGGAATTTCGGAATAGACCGTAATCATACCGGCATTGACAATACCCATATCCAGCCCGGCCTGAATGGCATGATACAGGAAGACTGAATGCATGGCCTCACGGACCGGGTTGTTCCCCCGGAAAGAGAACGACACATTGGAAATGCCGCCTGACACATGGGCGTGAGGCAGGTTTTCACGAATGCGGCGTGTGGCATTGATAAAGTCCACACCATAATTATTGTGTTCTTCAATACCAGTGGCGACCGCAAAGACGTTGGGGTCAAAGATGATATCTTCCGGTGGGAAACCCACCGTATCGACCAGCAAGCGGTAGGCCCGTTCGCAAATTTCAAACTTACGCTCTTCTGTGTCCGCTTGGCCTGTCTCGTCAAAGGCCATCACAACAGCAGCAGCACCATAATTCTTGATTTTACGGGCCTGTTCCAGGAATGCCTCTTCCCCTTCTTTCAGGCTGATAGAATTGACAACACCTTTACCCTGCAGGCATTTCAACCCTGCTTCGATCACAGACCATTTGGAACTGTCGATCATCACCGGGACTTTAGCAATATCAGGTTCTGACGCGATCAGGTTCAGGAAAGTGACCATGGCCGCCTCTGAATCCAGCATGGCTTCATCCATGTTCACGTCAATGATCTGCGCCCCGGCGTCCACCTGCTGGCGGGCCACATCCAGGGCTTCATCAAACCGTTCTTCCAAAATCAGCTTCTTAAACTTTGCCGATCCGGTCACATTGGTCCGTTCACCGATATTGATAAAACTTGCCGTCTTCATACATTCATACTAAACAGAGGGTTATTCTTTTACTATTCTTAAATGCTGCTATGGGCGCGGGCTAAACCGCCTGAAATGTCTCGAGCCCAGCCAGGCGCATCACAGGGGGCTCATTCACTGGTTGGCGCGGGTCCAGCCCGTCCACCGCATCAGCGATGGCCCGTATATGCTCAGGTGTCGTACCACAACACCCGCCGACGATGTTCAACAGGCTGCTTTCCGCCCATTCCTGCAGGTGGGCGGCCATGGCATCCGGGCTTTCATCATATTCACCCATTTCATTAGGCAGGCCAGCATTGGGGTGTGCCGAAATATAGGTATCGGCCACACGGGCAATAGTCTGTACATGCTGGCGCAACTCACCCGCGCCCAGCGCACAATTAAACCCAATACTGATGGGGTCAGCGTGTTTGACAGAATACCAGAACGCATCCGCTGTCTGCCCGGATAATGTTCGGCCTGACGCATCGGTAATGGTGCCGGAAATCATGATAGGCAATTCGTGTTCCTGGCGTTCAAATACCGTCTTCACGGCAAAAATCGCGGCCTTGGCATTTAAGGTATCAAACACAGTTTCAATCAGGATGATATCTGCGCCACCATCGATCAGTGCCTCTGTGGCCTCCACATAATTGTCCACCAGTTCGTCAAAGGTGACATTACGGAAAGCCGGGTCGTTCACATCTGGTGAAATGGACGCAGTGCGGCTGGTTGGCCCCAAAACACCCGCGACAAAACGCGGACGGTGCGGGGTTTCACGGGTCATTTCATCGGCGGCTTCGCGGGCCAGTCGCGCCCCTTCACGGTTCAATTCGCCCACCAGATCCTGCATGCCATAATCTGCTTCAGAAATGCGGGTGGCATTAAAGGTATTGGTTTCCAGAATATCCGCGCCGGCCTGAAGATAGTCGGTATGAATATCCTTGATAATATCCGGCTGCGTCAGGTTCAAAAGATCATTATTGCCCTTCACGTCCTGTCCCCAGTCTGCAAAACGTGCGCCACGATAATCAGCCTCATCCAGTTTATGCTGCTGAATCATGGTCCCCATCGCCCCGTCCAGCACGAGTATACGTTCTTCCAACGCCCGCTGCAGGGCGGTTATTCTTTGCTCACGTGTCATTATGTCCTCTATGCTGCGGGAGGGCGAATGCCCAAAATATGACAAATCGTATAGGTCAGTGCCGCACGGTTCAGGGTATAAAAATGAAATTCCTTCACGCCCCCCTGATAAAGGCGCATACATTGTTCCGCCGCCACAGTCGCCGCCACCATTTGTCGTGTATTTGGGTGGTCATCTAATCCCGCAAATAAATCTTCCAGCCAGTCAGGCACAGACGTCCCGCAGGACGCACTGAATTTTTTTGCCTGCTTAAAGTTTGTTACCGGCATAATACCCGGCACAATCGGCACATCAATGCCCGCTGCCAGCACCCGGTCCATAAAGCGGAAATACACATCCACATCAAAGAAGTATTGTGTGATGGCGCGGTTGGCCCCGGCATCTATTTTCCGTTTCAGATTATCAATATCCGCGTTCACGTCTGAAGAATCCGGATGGCATTCCGGGTAGGCGGCGACAGAAATATCAAAATCGCCGATTTTCTTCAGCCCTTCCACCAGCGCGGCGGCATTTTCATAACCGCCCGGATGGGGCTGATAAGCCGCTCCCAGCTCCGGCATGTCACCACGCAGGGCCACGATATGTCGCACACCTTCATCCCAATATTGCCGTGCCACCTCATCCACTTCGTCACGGGTGGCGGCCACACAGGTCAGATGAGCCGCAGGGGTCAATGATGTTTCTTTTAATATCCGTGTGACGGTACTATGCGTGCGTTCCCGCGTGGAGCCACCGGCCCCGTAAGTCACGGATACAAAAGATGGCTGCAAAGATTCCAGACTACGAATAGAGTCCCATAACGTCTGTTCCATTTTTTCCGTTTGTGGCGGAAAAAATTCAAATGACGCCGAAATCCCCTTTGCCTTTGCCGCAAACAAACTTGGCCGCAGCAAATCAATATTATTTGTACTCACCCTGTACTCCTTGACATGTCGTCTCTCTTACTATGGCTTATCTGCTGCCCAGATCATCACAACCAGTTCTTTCCCATCCATCTGTATAACTGGCTGTGGCACAAGACCCGCCTGTTCGCACCAACGGCTGATTTCCTTTGCGCCAAAACCTAGTCGACGGTGGGCATGCTCATCACGCAAAAATTCCAGATTATGCGGGGCAAAATCCACAACTATTACCCGTCCTCCCGCCTTTAACAGGCGCCCTGCTTCCCGTATGGCCGAAAGCGGATTATCGGCGAAATGCAACACCTGATGAAAAAGCACCAAATCCATTGTTTCGCTGGACAGTGCCAAATCATACATATCCCCATGACGCACCTGGCAATTCCGCAGACCTTTTCGTTCCAGATTATCACGGGCAATCGCCAACATCTCATGGCTCAGGTCGACGCCAATGCCCCGGGTAATGCGCGGGGAGAACACCTCTAACATCCGGCCTGTTCCCGTCCCCACATCCAACATATCATCTATGTCACGCCCCTCCGTCAGCGACAACAAAGCCGCTTCCACCTGCCCTTCCGGCACATAAAGAGAGCGTATTTTATCCCATCGTTCCGCATTTTCCTTAAAATAGGTTGCGGCTACGGCATGACGTTCTTCTTTCACGGCAGACAACTGTTCCTGATCCGTCAGCAAAAGCTGGTCCTGTCGGGGCAACATATTAACAATTTGCAGTGCCAGACGGCCGGCCTCTCCACTATCGGCAAGACGATAAAATATCCATGTTCCCTCCCGGAAACGTTCCAGCAACCCCGCTTCGCAGAGCAATTTTAAATGTCGCGATACGCGCGGCTGACTTTGACGTAAGATTGTTGTCAATTCCGTCACGGTCAGCTCACCAAACGTCAACAAAGCCAGTATACGCAGCCGGGTTTGTTCCCCGGCAGCGCGCAAACTGGCCAAAACTTCTAATACGGATAATTCGGTCATCTTCCTGTAAATCGCCCCACAATCTTAGATATAAGATATAAAGATATCTTTATATATTTCAACAGAAATATGCGGCTGTGCGATTATCTTTATTTTCGCCATTAATAAAGCCTTCAGTATATGACGTTAAAATGACATCACTTTCGTCTATCAACACCAAATCTTAGAGGGCAGTCTGGCCAATATGATGGATCATCAGGAACGTCAGTTTTTCGCAAAACTGAATACACTATTGCTACAACTCGATGATGTTTCAGGCGAGAACTTCTTTCATCAGATCACATCTGCCCTGATGCAAATGAGCGGTCATGTGATTGACTATGCCTTTATCGCATCAGCAGATAATGATGATCAGGATGTCATGACCATACTGTCAATACAGGGCCATGACGGTCTATTACAGAATTTCCGTTATGACTTAAACGGCACTCCCTGTGCCAAGGCCATGCATGACTCCCACTGTTTCTACCCTGATAATGTGGCAGACCTCTATCCCGAAGATAAAATTCTGCAGGATATGGATATACGCGGTTATACGGGTATTCGTCTGTCAGATAACAATGGTAAGGCCATCGGTGTTCTTGGCCTGCTGAGTCACGCGTTATTGACGGAAGAAGCATATTTAATGTGCCTGTTGCAGATATTCGGAGCCAAAACAGCGAATGTGCTGGAAAAAAATATATTTGATAACCGGTTAGAGCTTTCATCCCGGACAACCCAACATGCCCTCTTGGAATTGGCACAGATTAAACTGGCCCTTGATGAACATGCGACACTCGCCATCACCACGGAAGACGGTATTTTAAAATACGTCAACCAACGCTTCTGTGATCAAGCCAGATACAGCCGCGCTGAATTAATGGGTAAGCCTTTCGCCTTTCTGAAGCCCGGTCATCAGGATCATGAGACATACAGTGCCCTACAGGAGTCCATAAAAACCAAATCTCCCTGGCAGGGTGAAATTCAATACATAGATAGCCGCGTGGGTGACATTGCCTTCGACACCACCTGTTACCCCCTCAAAGCTGCGGATGGCAGCATTGAGGAAGTTGTCTTCATCATGACCGATATCACAGACCGCATACATAAGGAAAAAGCCTTAGCCCACGCCCTGCGCGCGTCTGAAGAAGCCAATAGAGTAAAGAATAATTTCCTCGCCGTCATGAGCCATGAAGTACGTACCCCCATGAACGGTATTCTTGGCATGGCGCAATTGCTTCACCAAAGTGACTTAAATCCGGAACAGGAAAAAAATGTCAGTGCGATCTTGTCTTCCGGCTGGGCCCTATTGAATCTATTAAACGAAGTATTGGATAGTTCAAAGCTGGAAGCTCAAAACCTGCGGCTGGAAAACAGCCCCGTTGACCCAGTTGCTCTGTTACAGGAAATTGAAAATACGCTTGCACCGTCTGCCCGGCTCAAAAATCTGGATTTTACCGTTCACGTGGATCAGAATATTCCCGTTGTCATGGCAGACCCCTACCGACTGCGCCAAGTGCTGTTAAATCTGGTAGGTAACGCGATAAAATTCACCAATGAAGGACAGGTCTTAATCTTTTTGCGGCAGCAAAACGCTGACAAGCCTGATATCACACGCCTCATTATTGATATACAAGATACCGGTATTGGCATTCCTGCCGACCAACAAACAAAAATATTCGAACGGTTTTATCAAATCGATGATAGCACCCGACGCCAATACGAAGGTAGCGGTCTGGGGCTCGCTATTTGTAAAGACTTGATAGACCTTATGCGCGGCACTATTCAGGTCAAAAGCGAAGAAGGAATGGGTACGTCATTCAGCCTAACTCTGGATTTACCATTAGCCAAGGCAGACGATAAAGAAATACCCTCACAACACGCTGAACAGACCGCAATGAATACACCACCTGTAGGCGACCATGCCGCAGTATATAACAATGGAAGCCAACCCCTCCCACAAATGGCAGCAGGTCACATGCCGACTGTAGAAGGGAACACGGACGAAGACTTTACCCCGGTGAATAGCGGTCACATTCTGCTGGCCGAAGATAATCACATCAATCAGCTTTTTGTCACGACCTTGCTGAAAAAAGCGGGCTACAGCATCACCACGGCCGATAACGGGCAACAGGTTTTGGACCTGCTACAGGCCCAGCCCGACAGCTATCACTTAATCCTGATGGATATCCAAATGCCCGTGCTTAATGGCTTGGACACAACAAAGGTCATTCGTGTACAAGAAGCTCCCTATGCCGAAATACCTATCATTGCCTTAACCGCCAACAGCCATAAAGATGACGAAGACCTTTATCTCAAAAGCGGCATGGACGCGTATGTCCCTAAACCCCTGCAGCCCGAAGATCTGTTCAACACTATTGCCAAATTATTGAACCGCAATGCCCCCTACAGTGCGGCAACCAACTAAGCTTAGTTGAATTTAGTCCACGTATCCTATAAAAAAGATCAGTAAACAATAAAGTCCGAGATAAACATGACCCTTTTCACGGCTCCCTCTCTTCTCTCAATCCGCAAAGGACGCTTTTCCTTAAAAGGAGCCGTCCCGCATGTTTTTCTGATTTTATTACTGGTGACACTATTATCGGCATGTGCGACCCGCCCCCCTGCAAGCGACCCGGAAGCCGTGCAAATATACGAAGAAATTAACGATCCTTTTGAACCGTTTAACCGCGCCGTGTTCTCATTCAATCGCACGATTGATGCCTATCTTCTGGAACCCGCCGCCCGGGTATATCGTAAATACGGCCCCCCTGAGCTGCGCGAAATTGTTACTAATGTCGTCCGCAACTGGCTGGCACCGCTCACTTTCGTCAACGACCTACTACAGGGCGAATTAAACCGTGCTGCCGTCACATTGAAACGTTTCGCAACGAATACAACCGTGGGGCTTTTGGGCATTATGGACCCGGCCACAGATTTCGGCCTCCCCTATCATAGCGAGGACTTTGGACAAACCTTAGCCAGTTGGGGCGTCGGAGACGGTCCATATATCGTTTTACCTATCCTGGGTCCTTCCGGCCTGCGCGATACCTCTGGAACAGTTGCAGAATTTTTCTATGACCCCGTTGGTCTTTATCTGGAACATGAAGGCTGGACCTATGTCAGCTATACACGCACGGGCTTACGCGGTCTGGCCTCACGGGAACGCAATTTGGAAACACTTGATGAACTGGAAAAAAGTTCTGTTGATTTCTACGCTACGCTGCGCAGTGCCTATCGGCAAAACCGGGCATTTGAAATTAGCAACGGGCGCATAAGCACAGAAGAAGATGAAGACGCCCTTTTTGATGAGCCTATGGATTAACCGCCTGACTGTCTTTTTATTGCTGTTTTGAAAAGAGGGCATATGCCCTCTTTTTTATCGAAAAAAGGCTTTCCCCTCACTTGTTAAACAACATATGATCCATATCAATGTCGTAAAGAAATAAAAAATAAATAGTTATCTTGAATCAGAAAAGACCGGCTTCCACAAAGGGGGAGGCAAAAGGAGAAAATAATGGTTGATTACACGTCTGGCGCCCCAACTGAAGATTCCATAACGGCGGAATATGCCGTCAAAGGGCGCGGTCACCTGAAAATGCAATGGCCCGCCCTAATGACTTTAGGGCTTGTCGGGGTATTATTCCCCATACTTTCCCGTTACACCGCCCCCGTAGAAGCTCAAGCCATTCTGGTTGAACACCTGACAATCAAATTTGTCGGTACCTTGCTATTATTACATGGCCTGATGATACTATGGTTTACTGTACACTATGGCATGAAGCCCGGCTTTTCCTGGCGCGCGGGCATGACCATTTTCACCCTGTTTGTCGCTTCCGGCGTGCTGATTGATCCTCTGGACCTGCATATTCCGATTGCCGTGAGTGTAGCCAGTTATATTATCGCCACCGCAATTTATCTCATCGTGGAAGGCAAAACTGTCTTCGTCGGTGAAAGTTCCCGCCCCCTCTTCATCAATGCAGGGATCAGCATTTTGCTAGGCTTCAGCCTTATACCGGATTTGCCAATGCCTGAATTCTGGCGCCCCCCATTTGTGCTGGGCTTGTATTTTGTCTTATTAGCCCTGGGCCTAAGATCCGTATCAAGTGATGCCTAATTCTTAAACGGATTATACAATGATAGTAAAAAGGGCCGGGGCTTTTAGACCCGGCCCTTTTACTACATCACAAAAATGACATTCATTAACGCGTCAGCTTTTTATACTGAATGCGGTGTGGACGGTCAGCCGCAGCCCCCAAACGACGGCGGCGGTCTGCTTCATATTCCTGATAATTGCCTTCAAACCACACCACTGTTGAATCCCCCTCATATGCCATGATGTGGGTTGCGATACGGTCCAAAAAGAAACGATCGTGCGAAATTATTACCGCGCAACCGGCAAAATCTTCTAACGCATCTTCCAATGCAGATAACGTTTCTACATCCAAATCGTTGGTCGGTTCATCAAGCAAAAGAACATTACACGGTGTTCTTAACATCCGCGCCAAATGCACCCGGTTCCGTTCCCCACCGGAAAGCAAACCAACTTTCTTTTGTTGATCCGGACCGCGGAAATTAAAATTGGCCACATAAGACCGGGTCTGCACCATACGGCCATTGAAATCAAAGACATCATCACCGCCGGAAATGACCTCCCAGACATTCTTATCATCTTCCAAACCGTCACGGCTCTGATCCACATAGCCAAGAACAACGGTCTCACCAATTTTTAACGTGCCACCGTCCGGTTTTTCCTGTCCTGTAATCATCTTAAACAATGTTGACTTACCCGCGCCGTTCGGCCCGATAATACCCACAATCCCCCCCGGAGGCAGACGAAAGTCCAGGTTATCGATCAGCAGCTTATCTTCAAAACCTTTGCTCAACTTTTCGGCGGTAATTACTTCATTGCCCAAACGCGGCCCCACAGGGATAACAATTTGCGCTTTACCCGGATCACGTTCCTGCGCCTTCGCCAACAGGTCATCATAGGCCTTGATCCGCGCCTTACTTTTCGCCTGACGGGCCTTTGGTGACTGTCTAATCCATTCTAATTCTCTATCCAAAGTCCGTTGGCGCGCCTCTTCGGTGCGACTTTCCTGGGCCAGGCGTTTTTGTTTCTGTTCCAGCCAGGAAGAATAATTCCCTTCATAAGGAATGGCATGGCCACGGTCCAATTCCAACACCCAGCCGACAACATTATCCAGGAAGTATCGATCGTGGGTCACCAGAATGACCGTTCCCGCATATTCTTGCAGATAATTTTCCAACCATGCGACAGACTCCGCGTCCAAATGGTTGGTCGGCTCATCCAGCATCAGGATATCCGGTTTTTCCAGCAACAAGCGGCACAACGCCACCCGGCGTCTCTCCCCGCCGCTTAATGTTGTCACATCCGCATCCCCCGGCGGACAACGCAAGGCGTCCATCGCCAGTTCTACCCGGCTGTCCAGATCCCACGCGTCAGCATTATCAATTTTTTCCTGCAGCTCCCCCTGCTCCATGATGAGGTTATTCATTTCATCATCATCCATGGGCTCTGCAAACTTCAGGCTGATTTCTTCGAAACGTTCCACCAACGCTTTCAAAGACCCCAGACCTTCCATTACATTGCTAAAGACGTCCTTATTGGGGTCTAATTCAGGTTCCTGAGACAAATACCCGACTTTAACGCCATCCGCCGCCCAGGCTTCACCACTAAAATCTTTATCCCGACCGGAAATAATCCGCATTAAGGTGGACTTACCCGCACCGTTCACACCAATGACAGCAATTTTTGCCCCCGGCAGAAAGGATAAAGTCACATCTTTTAGGACATGCTTTCCCCCGGGATAGGTTTTATTCAACCCCTTCATTACATACGAATACTGATAAGATGCCATAATCTGGTTTCTCCACTGACGCCGCTTCGGCAAACCAATAAAATCTGCGTTCCTTCTAAACAATCGCAGCAGATCAGGCAATGCCGTTTACAGCACAGCTCATAATAAAAGGCGATTTGCTTAAAACTTCAGCGGACATACGGCCCTATGGCTGCTCTATGGGTTCACGTTCAACACTGTCCGAAAACCCACATGCCCTGTTCCCAGCCCTGTATCCTGGGCATGGCGGGCGGATGGCCGGTAACGCATACAATAATTCGGCGCGCATAAGAACGACCCCCCCTTGATGACCTTAACAGGAATGTTGGGTTGGCGCGGATCATATCCCATCGGGGCTGCGTCATTCGCAAAGTCATGGGCAGGGTAATAAACGTCACGGGTCCATTCCCAAACATTGCCGATCATATCATAAAGGCCATAACCATTTGCCGGGAAGCATCCCACCGGGGCCATGCCGCTATAGCCATCGTCTTTTGTATTTTGCACCGGAAATAGCCCCTGCCAATGATTTGCTCTGGGCTTTCCGTCAGGCATTAGCTCCTCCCCCCAGGCATAGGTATTTTGCTCTAGCCCACCGCGTGCCGCATATTCCCATTGTTCTTCTGTCGGCAAATCACGTCCAGCCCATTGGGCATACGCCACGGCATCGGCATATGCAATATGCACCACGGGCATATGATCCCTGCCGGCCAAATCGCTATCCGGTCCGTCTGGATGACGCCAGTTTGCCCCGGGCACAAACTGCCACCAGCTCAGTGGATTAAATCCCCTGGAAAAATCAGAGGGTGGTGTAAATAAAATCGACCCCGCCACCAGCTTGTCTTTTGTGACACCAGGAAAGTCTTCAGGCTTTGGCGTCTGTTCCGCAACGGTCACATATCCGGTTTCAGCAACAAAACGGGCAAACTGCGCATTTGTCACTTCATAGGCATCAATCCAGAAGGGCGTGACGGTCACAGGCCGGACCGGACCTTCTTCAGGGTATTGTCCTTCTGCCCCCATCAGAAAAGAACCGCCCGCAATATAAACCTGATTGTCGTGACTGACCGTGTCAGGAACGCAGGCCACTAATCCCGCAGACTGCGGCCTGTTTGATATAACATAAACCGCCGTCACGCCCATCATCAATACAGTCAAAAAGACGATGGCCGCAGTCTTACGGGACATACATGTCACCTTTCAGGATTAACTTATATTGGTCTTATGAGAAGAACCACATAGGGGATAGAGATAGAAATGCGTACGCGGGAGCCTCCACAAAGACTGCACAGGCTCCCGCTATCTTATGGCCTTAGTCCAAATAACGTTTTTTGAACTTCATAAAGGCAATGCCTGCCTTCATCATCAGCTCTTCTGACCATGTAAATGTCTGAATATTGTGATTAGCTTTATATTCTTCCCACACCGCCATCATTTCCTTGAATTTAGCCGGGTGTGTATCAGACAAGTCATGTCTTTCAGAGGGATCATCGGCAATATTAAACAATTCCCACTGAATACCATCCATCGACGGGCTATAGACCAATTTCCACGACCCTTTACGTACAGCGGCACGACCATGGACCTCCCAGCCCACTACATCTTCATCACTGCGCACGGCATCTGCATTGTTTTGCAGCACAGGCAGCAAGGATTTCCCGGTAATCGGATGCGGGACTGTATCCTGTGGGGCCATCACACCAGCAAGTCCCAATAAAGTAGGGGCCAGATCACTAACATGGCTAAAGGCGCGTGTTATACCCGTGCGTGACACCCCTGGTCCTGCCACAATCAACGGGGCGCGAATGCCCCCATCATATGTTGTTCCCTTGAAGTTATTAAAGGGGACAGATCCCGCCTGCGCCCATCCCGGGCCATAGGCAATAAAGGAATTCGGACGACCATAATTTTCCGGGCGGTTGTCAAAGTCTTCCTCTGGGAAGCCATAGAAATTGGCCCCTAATCCGCCAGCAGCCCCATTATCAGACATAAAGAAAATCACAGTATTATCCATTTTCCCGTGTTCTTCTAAAAATGCCAACAGGCGCCCGATTTCGCGATCTAACACTTCCAGCTTTGCTGCATAAATTTCCATAAACCGCGCTTGTGTTTTCTTTTCATCGGCGGATAAGTCATCCCATGCGGGCACGTTAGACATACGCGCCGCTCCTTCCGCGTCTTCCGCCACCAGTCCCAATGATTTCATTTTGGCAAGGCGACGTGCCTTAATAACCTCATAACCAACATCATATTGCCCTTTATACAGATCAATATCCTGATCCGGGACATGCAGCGGGTCGTGCGGCGCTGTCGGGGCTAAATAAGCAAAAAACGGATTTTCATCTCCGGCGGCAAAACTATCTGACAACCAGCCAATCATTTTATCGGCATATGCCGTTGAAGAATAAAAGTCATCCGGGATGAAAGCATAGTCGCCATCTTCTACATAGATCGAAGGACCAGGCTTTGGAAAGCCCTTCCAGTCATCTTTAAAGTGGCTCGCCAATCCCTCCAGCATCACAAATGAACGATCAAAACCGCGCTTATCCGGCCAATATTCTTCGGTGAGGCCTATATGCCATTTCCCCGCCATGAAAGTATTATAGCCCGCCTCTTGTAATAATTTTGGGAAGGAAATAACGCGATCATTTAAATGGCCTTCGTAACCGGGCACCCCTTGCATACGTTCTGCCAATTGCTTCACCGGGCGCGGCAGGCCTTCCAGATCAATTCGTCCCGACACCATTTCCTCCATAGCCCCCAAGCCCGCCAGATGATTGTCCGTTCCGGAAAATAACATCGAACGGGTCGGAGAGCAGCTCGGCGCCACGTTAAAATCCGTAAACTTCAGCCCACGCGCGGCCAGCGCATCAATATTCGGGGTGCGTATTTCGCCCCCGAATGCGCCTAATTCCGCATATCCCATATCATCAACGATAATCAGCAAAATATTGGGCCGCTGTTGCCCATCGCCCTCTGCTGCCATCGCCGACAGAGGGAGCATTAGCCCCATCAGCATCGCCAATAAGATAACAACCTGACGCAAAGCTCCCCTCCGCATTTGCATCTGTTCTTTTCTATGAGGTGTCATATTCCCTGCTCCCTTTTTATTCTGTGCGCTATGTTCTCTTACTCGCCCTGAATTTGCAAATGTTTATCGGCCGATTAAGACTAAAAAAATATATTTTTTCACCCGCATACAACAAAGAAAGCCCCCGAAAATTCGGGGGCTTTCCATATTTTATATAAACGTTGTTACACGCTGGGTTTTATCCCGCGGCCCGCTTAGAAATTAAAGCGACCCTGCAGCGCGACCGTGCGCGGACGGTCAAACATCACCAAACGTGAGCCCGTCGACGTAGGGTTATCGTTCAGGTAGAACGGCGTATCCTTGTTCGTCAGGTTTTTACCAACAATGGCAACTTCCCAACGCTCATCCGCAGGTGAGAGAGCAACACGAAGGTCAATTTTCGCAAAGCTGTCAACCTTTGAACCGGGATCCAGATCCGCCTGAATGAAGTATGAACTTGTAAAGAACAGGTTCGGCTGGAAGGACAAGACATACTCATTTGCCAAAGGCATACGGATGTCCGCAAAGATATTACCGCTAAACTCAGGTGAGAATGGGCGGTCAGAACCGGACAGGTCCTGCGACGTTAACCCTAAGAAGACCTGTTGTGCCGTTGGCGTCGCACCAACGTATTCAATAAATTTGGAATCCAGATAACTTAAATTACCGCCGATCATCACATTTGATGACGCAATCCAGTTAAAGTCAAATTCTACACCTTCTGAACGGGATTTACCTGCATTCTGCACACGGAAGCTAACACCATCTGCTAACAATGTACTTTGCTGCAAATTGGAATAGGTACTTCTGAACACATTCAGGTTTGTCGTTAAACGACCATCCAGCCATTTTGCCTTAACACCAGCTTCGAAAGCATCCACAGTCTCAGGATCGAATGTGAAGTTTTCAAGTTCCGCAGGGCTGTCAGGAAGCAGGTTCATATTCAAGTCATCAAAGGCACTTGCTGACATATCGAAGCCACCGGCTTTAAAGCCATCAGAATAGCTTGCATAAACCATAATGTCTTCAGCCAAGTCATATTCGACGCCTATGGACGGGGTCCAGTCGTTATCGCTTCTATCAAATGTTAGATCATAAAACGCACCTGCACCGATCCCTGCCGCGATACCAGTCTGCACTGGTAGTGGGTAGATATCCACGAACGAATCAACATTGATATCATCTATGCTAGATGTCGTCCCCAATTGTGAATTACGAACAATGGACTTTTCAACCTCTGTGTAACGTAAGCCCGCATTGACCCGGAATTCATCTGTAATATTAAAGGTCAATGACAGATACGCCGAATAGGTATCTTCTTCTTGTCACTATTCAACCGGTGTGTCACCGCAGTACCTGGCGGGAAGCCCAGCGGCGTCAGGAACCATGGCACGAAGAAGAAGCCTAGATGCCGGTCAACACCAAGTTCACTGTGCTGATAGTATAAGCCCGCTGTATATTCCAGGAATTGGTCTCCCGGTGATGTCAGGCGGAATTCCTGACTGAACTGTGTGTTTTCTTCACCACCAAAGGCAGGAAAGGCCGGCATGCCGCCACTTTCACTTGTGACAAAACCGGGCAGAGATGAACCATCCAAATCATACAGCTGGTCTGTTGAATAATCTGAATAACCGGTCACACTGGTCACTGTGTGGTCTGCCACCTGCCAATTGATCGTGGCACTAGTCTCAAAGAATTTATCTTTATCGTACCCATCTGTGTCTAGGCTCGTGACCCGGTCTGCCTCGGCTTCAAAACCTGGCACCGTAAGTGCCCCGGCGCAAGAAGGGGAGGGAGGACCAGAATAGAACGCTGGATTTGGCGGACAATCAATCCATTCAAATGGTACTGACAGTTTTGAAGTGGAATCACCATATTCCGCCCGCAATGTCACATCAACATCATCTGTAGCCTGCCAAACAGCAGTAACGCGGCCAAAATAATCCTCGGCCCCCATCAAGTCATCACCGTTAAATGCATTTTTAACTGTGCCATCAAAGTCATAGACACGCCCTGCCGCACGAACAGACAGATCTTCTGTAATCGGCACGGTTACCGCAGCTTGCAGATCCAGTTCATTATATGTGGGCTGATACAGACCAGAAACAAAACCTTCGAATTCACCGCCCGGCGTAGGCGCATTTGTGTGAATATTTAACGCACCGGCAATGGTATTATAACCAAAATAAGTTGACTGCGGGCCTTTCAGCACTTCAACCCGTGAAATATCAACGAAAGCATTACGTGATGTCCGCGCACGGCCCCGATAGATACCATCCACGAATGTCCCCACAGACTGTTCAAAGCCGGGGTTTGTTCCAGAACCAACACCACGAATAGACAAACTATCCGCCGCGGCACCCTTGGAAATGTTCACCGCTGGCATGCGGCTGCGCAAATCCTGCAGGTTTTTAAAACCACTACGTTCAATGGTCCCGCCGTCTGTTACCAGAATCGAAATCGGCACATCCTGCAGACTTTCGTCCCGCTTACGCGCAGACACGACAATTTCGTCCATACTAAAGAAACCTTCGCCGGACGCCTCTACGGCCTCTTCGGCAAAAGCCATTGGTCCCGCAATCGCCGTCATAACGACGGCACTCACAGAACAACACAGCCGACGGCGGAAGCCACCAGCCAACACTGTTGGATTAGACATATATTCCTCCCTGTTATGCCTTAAGACGGAATTATTTTTTCTCCGTTCAGAGGCAATTACACGCGGTATCTTTAAACTCCTCCGCAGATCCACGCTCTTATACTATCGTATAATTACGGAAAGGTAGATATGTCCAAAATTCTAATTAGGTTATCCAATATCTGAATTGTCTCACCTGTCCTGCCCGATAACCATAAGCCATTACCGCATGATTATCGGAAGTTAATGATGAACTTTAACATAAAAATTCATTCAATATTAAATCGGTGAAATATATATATTTGATTGTATATGCATTAAATATAATCCAAAAGACTTCAAACAAACGGCTGTCTGATGAACTTACCCCCGTACCAAACAGTCCGGTACTGGCATGAGGCACTAAGGAAAAAAATTGAAAATGAAGCACTTGATTTTAGGATGGTGGAGCCGGATAGAAAACGTTCGAACCCGAAGGGTTCGCAAACGCGACTGCGCGCCGGCCGGACAGGCCGCCCTATCGGAGGCGCGAGCGCGGCAAGCTGCCGCGAGATATGTAACGCAAGATTTGTAAAATGGTGGGCCTGGCAGGACTCGAACCCGCGACCAAACCGTTATGAGCGGTCCGCTCTAACCACCTGAGCTACAGGCCCACCGCACGCTGGACAGCGTGATGAAATGCTCAATAACAAATTCAGGAACAAGAATACAGAGAAGTTTTACTTACCCTCGTTATTTTTTTATCTGCCCTTAAGTATCCAGGAAACTACGCAATTTACGCGACCGGCTGGGGTGTTTTAATTTCCGCAGGGCCTTTGCTTCAATCTGCCGGATACGTTCGCGGGTTACCGAGAATTGCTGGCCCACCTCTTCCAGCGTATGATCCGTGTTCATACCAATCCCGAAACGCATCCGCAGCACCCGCTCTTCGCGGGGTGTCAATGTCGCGAGCACACGGGTTGTCGTTTCCCGCAAATTGGATTGAATGGCACTATCAATGGGTAAGATCGCATTCTTGTCTTCGATAAAGTCGCCTAAGTGACTATCTTCTTCATCACCAATCGGCGTTTCCAGCGAGATGGGCTCCTTGGCGATTTTCATCACCTTGCGGACTTTCTCCAAGGGCATACCCAGCCGTTCGGCCAATTCTTCCGGTGTCGCTTCACGGCCAATCTCATGCATCATTTGCCGCCCTGTGCGGACTAATTTATTAATCGTCTCAATCATATGGACAGGAATACGAATGGTCCGCGCCTGATCCGCAATTGATCGCGTAATGGCCTGGCGGATCCACCATGTCGCATAGGTTGAAAACTTATATCCACGACGATATTCAAATTTATCAACCGCCTTCATCAAACCAATATTACCTTCCTGAATCAGATCCAGGAACTGCAATCCACGGTTTGTGTATTTCTTGGCGATGGAAATCACCAGACGCAGGTTGGCTTCCACCATTTCTTTCTTGGCAATACGGGCTTCTTTTTCACCTTTTTGCACCATTGTCACAATGGTGCGAAACTCTGAAACTGTTAGCCCGACATCCTGTGCAATATCCGCGACCTGTGAGCGCATATTGCGTAGAACATCTCCTTCACGTTCAATGAAGTCCGACCAGCCCTTACCGGTAAAAGAGCCAGCCTGATCGACCCACTCCTCTTCCAATTCACGGCCGATATAATTCTGCAAATAGCTATCCCGCTTGATTTTATAACGCTCTGCC
The DNA here is from genome assembly GCA_002700365.1 of Kordiimonas sp. GTDB lineage: Bacteria > Pseudomonadota > Alphaproteobacteria > Sphingomonadales > Emcibacteraceae. The sequence goes on from PADB01000009.1 coordinate 112,529, forward strand.
AACCGCAGCATCTTACCTTCCAGCCCCATCATGCGACGGTTCTGGTTATAAAGTTGATCGACCAGAGCCTCGATACGGGCATTATTGAAACGTATGCTTTTCACCAGCACAATCAATTCTGCCTGTAGTTTCTGGTAACGTCTTTCCTGCGCAGTACTCAACACTTCGTTTCGCGTATGTGCCTCGTGACGGCTATCCTGCAGCTTTGCCAGCTTCTTGTATGTCGATGTAATTTGGCTAAAGGTCTCAAGAACTTTCGGCGCAAGAGCCTCTTCCATCGCCGCCAATGACATATTATTTTCGGCGTCCAGATCTTCGTCCTCGTCAGAGCCCTCTTCATCCGTACTTTCATCGTCATCGGCATCATCATCTTCGGACGCTGCATTTGACGTTTCCGCAGGCTCTTCGTCTTTATCTTTATCCACACTAGCGACCGGTTTTTCCGGCACCTCACCGCCTTCGCCTTCAACGCCCGGATCATTCCCATACATGGCATCAAGGTCGATAATATCGCGCAGCAAGATCTCTTCTTCTTCCAGCATCTGCGCCCATTCCACCAGCGCCCGGAAGGTCAACGGGCTTTCACACAGCCCGGCAATCATCGTTTCACGACCCGCTTCAATCCGTTTTGCAATGGCGATTTCACCTTCACGGGATAACAACTCCACGCTGCCCATCTCGCGCAAATACATGCGCACCGGGTCGTCCGTGCGGTCAACGGTTTCGGCTTTTTCGTTGCTGACTAATTCCGTTGTCTCTTCAGACTCCGTTTTATCGCTTTCTTCGGCCTTGTCTTTCTCTTTGGCTTTGCCATTTTTTAAGGCAGCTGCGGCGGCCTCTTCTTCTTCGGCTTCTTCATTATCAATTACGTTAATGCCCATTTCTGATAACATGGTCATCACGTCTTCGATCTGCTCCGAAGACATTTCATCTTGTGGCAAGGCCGCATTAAGCTCATCATAAGTGATGTATCCCCGCTCCTTCGCAGCGGCGATCATTTTTTTGATGCTTTCTTCGGTAGTATTTACTAGAGGGCTTTCAGTCGTTTCTTCGCGTCCTGACTTGTTCTCTTTAGCTTGGGAAGCCATCGTAGACATAAACCTCTATCTCCTAAGGGCGTTTATCGCTTCTCTTGTGCCACATTTAATGTCGGCACATCCATGTTACAACCCACGTTCAGGACCACCACTGCAATTCATTCATTGCACTTTTATCCCGATGCCTGCTCTATTTCTGCCTTTAAAGCCTGCAAACGTGCGAAATTCTCGGGCGTTAATTGATCCGCCAGTTCCTTTTCCAGTTGGGCAAGTTCTTCCTCTAACTGCACCCGCCTGTGTAAATTCATGGTATCCATAAAACCCTGCGCTGCATCCGTTAGGGACGCATCCGGCCATGCATACCGTTCGAGTTTCGACACGCCTTGTTCAAAAATGATTTCTAAAGCCTTGGCATAGCCATTGTTTTCTAAATGGCGAATGAGGCTTTCACGTTCAAGGTCCGAGTCGCGATTTGTAATACGTATGATTTCACTTCTAAGGTTGTCAAGCTCCGTTGTACGAAAATCGAGAGCCGCCAACTCTTCCTGATAGCTATCCAGCAATTCGGGATGATTAATCATGACTAAAAGAAGCAACCGTTCACGGCGCAATGATTGCTCCCTCACGCCCTGAACACCATAGCCTTGCTTAAGTTTACTGGGGTTACCTGAAAGGTAACGCCCCCCTTTACCCTGCGACCACCTTGCCGCCCGCCCGCCCGCAGGCGATGCCACATCCCCCAACAGAGAAATGAGACGTTTTCTATAGTCAGTGCGGTAATATCCCTTCAGCTTTTCATCGCGAATCTCATTGAGTCGCTTATAGACCTTCTGTTCCAGCCCGGCCCGCTGTTCCGGTGTCTCAATTCCCCCGGCACCAGCATCACTGACAAGCCCTCGCCAAAGCACATCTGCCAACGGCTTGCTTTGCGCAAGCAAATCCTCAAAGGCAGCCTGTCCTTGCCCCTGAACGAAGCTATCGGGATCCTCGCCTTCCGGCAAATGCAGGAAGCGCAATGAATATCCCGGCTTTAACAACGGCAGGGCACGATCAACCACGCGAAGTGCGGCCCGTTGTCCGGCCTTGTCTCCATCAAAACATAACGTTGGTTCTGGCGTGAGACGCCACATCTCGCCGATCTGCTCTTCTGTGACCGCCGTCCCCAAAGGGGCCACCGCTTCTGAGAACCCCGCCTGCGCCAAGGCAATAACATCCATATAACCTTCCGCCACCAATAATCGCTGATGGTCAAAAGCCGCTTTACGCGCCTTATCCAGATTATACAGAAGGCGGCCTTTATGAAATAAAGTGGTTTCTGGTGAATTTAAGTATTTGGCGCGTGCATCTTTATCTAACGCCCGCCCGCCAAAGGCGACGATGCGACCTTGGCGATCACAAATGGGGAACATCACTCTATGACGGAAACGATCATAGCTGTCTTTGTTCGCCTCTTCCGGCTGGATCAACATCCCGGCAGCCACCAACATTTCTTCTGTGATTCCATCGCGGGCCAAAAGGCTGTCTTTTAATGCCGTCCGACCCGCCGGGGCATACCCCAATCGAAATCTTTTAATAGTTTCATCTTTTAAGCCACGATGACGTAGATAGGACAAGCCCTCCTGGCCCTGCTGGCTGCGTAACTGACTTTCGTACCAGCGGGCGACCAGCTCCATAACGTCGAGCAATGATTTACGTTGTGCGCTTCGTTCGCGATCTTCCGGGCGGCTTTCCGGAATGGCGAGACCTGCTTGTTCTGCCAGTCTTTCGATCGTTTCGGGAAACGATAAACCTTCCGTTTCCATGACAAATTTAATGACATCGCCATGCGCCCCACAACCAAAACAATGGTAGAAGGATTTATCATCATTAACCGTAAAAGACGGGGTCTTTTCATTATGAAACGGGCAAAGTCCGCTATGTTCGCGACCTCGGCGAATAAGCTTCACCCGGCGCCCCACCACATCACTCAGTGGTAGTCGTGCCCGTAATTCATCTAAAAAATCAGGTGTAAATGACATGTGTATAATTAGACGCTATGACAGTGGGGCGGACAAGCCCTGATTATATAAGAGCCCCAAATCCCAGGAAATTTATCCCAAAGTCATTAGCCCAACAACGCCTTTACTTTCTTGCTGGCCATCGCAAAATCCATCGTACCTGCATACTGCCCTTTAAGGACAGCCATGACTTTACCGATATCTTTCAATCCCTTTGCCTCAACTTCAGCAATCGCTGCCTGTACCGCGGCTTCTACCTCAGCCTCATCCATCTGGCGCGGCAGAAATTCCTGAATGATGACTGTTTCATCGCGCTCTTGCTCGGCAAGCTCTAATCGGCCACCCTCTTCATAAGCTTTTATGCTCTCTCTGCGCTGTTTGACCATTTTGGATAAGATTTCGATAATTTCCGCATCACTGACGGTTTTATCCCCCTCCGCGGTCCGTTTGCAGATCTCACGATCTTTAATGGCTGCGAGAATCAATCGTATAGTTGACACTCTCCGCGAATCTTTTGCCTTAAGAGCAAGTTTTACCGCTTCAGTTAGCTTATCGCGCAACATCTTGTTTTCTTTTCTGTTTTTATGGCCAGCCAGTCCCTGCGCCACAATACATGGAGGCTGCAGAACCGGAAGCTGAAGACTCTATAGCAAAGGCCGCCATAAGGCAAATAGGTTTTTACCTTCTAACCTATTGATTTATAAGTAAATTTTTTGTTACGGTATTTCTTGACGATAACGAAGCAATTGCTTATCTTCCGGCCAATTTGCGTAACAGACTGCATTTTTTTACAGAAAACCCCCCTTTAAATCATTTAAGGTGGGGCCATATGTCACAGACATAATGTCATGTAGATTGATGCGAACCCGTGGAAAGACGAGACGAACCTATGGCAGACAGCACCCCCCCAGTCCTCAGCCCACCACATTCAGCAATTACAGCGGCACTCGTCCTTGCGGACGGAAAAGTTTTTTGGGGATACGGCATTGGTGCAGAAAATAGTGCTGTTGGTGAGGTTTGCTTTAACACGGCGATGACCGGATATCAGGAAGTCCTGACCGATCCTTCCTACGCGGGACAGATCATCACATTTACCTTTCCTCATATTGGCAATGTCGGCACCAATGAAGAAGATATAGAAACCATCACCCCTGTGGCACGCGGCCTTGTCATTCGCGAGCCGATCACAGAACCTTCTAATTTCCGGGCCACCGCACATCTGGACACGTGGTTGAAAGATCATAATCTGGTGGGGATCTCAGGCATTGATACCCGCCGTCTGACCCGCTATATCCGTGAAAATGGTGCGCCAAACGGCGTCATCTGCCATAGCCCTTCGGGTGAATTCGATATCCCCGCCCTCATCGCGCAGGCCAAAGCATGGCCCGGTCTGAAAGGTATGGACCTCGCCAGCGAAGTCACATGCAAAGGGGCTTACGACTGGAACGAAAAACGCTGGTCTCTTGCAGACGGCTACACCCGGCAGCAAGACGGGAATTATCATATTGTAGCCATTGATTATGGCATCAAACGCAATATTCTGCGATGCCTGACATCGGCAGGGGCCAAAGTAACCGTAGTTCCCGCCACCACCAGCGCCGAAGAAATTCTCTCCCTTGGCCCTGACGGCATATTTTTGTCGAATGGTCCGGGCGATCCCGCCGCGACAGGGGCATACGCCCTGCCGATTATTAAAAGCCTGATTGACAGCGGCAAACCTATTTTTGGTATCTGTCTGGGACATCAGTTACTAGCCTTAGCCCTGGGCGCAAAAACATCAAAAATGCACCAGGGACACCGCGGTGCCAATCACCCGGTCAAAGATTTGACCACGGGCAAAGTGGAAATCACTTCCATGAATCACGGCTTCATGGTTGATATGGACAGCCTGCCGGATCAACTACGGGCCAGCCATATTTCCCTCTTCGACCAAACGCTTTGCGGGCTCGAAGTCACAGACAAACCGATATTCTCTGTCCAACACCACCCGGAAGCCAGCCCAGGGCCTCAGGATAGTCACTATCTCTTTGATCGCTTTATGGAGCAGGTCGCCGCACACGCGACATAAATCGTCTCTAACAATAAAAAAAGCCGGATACTCAAAACATTAAATGCAAGGTCACTGACGAAAATGCCTAAAAGAACCGACATAAACAGCATTCTCATTATCGGCGCAGGACCGATCATCATCGGCCAGGCCTGCGAATTTGATTATTCCGGCAGTCAGGCCTGTAAGGCCCTGCGCGAAGAAGGCTACCGCATTATTCTGGTGAATTCCAACCCCGCCACCATCATGACAGACCCGGATATCGCGGATGCCACCTATGTGGAACCCATTACGCCGGAAATGGTGGAAAAAATTATCGAAAAAGAAAAACCCGATGCCATTTTGCCAACCATGGGCGGTCAGACCGGATTGAATACTGCACTGGAACTCTCTCGCAGAGGCGTTCTCTCGAAGCATAATGTTCAGTTGATCGGCGCCAATGAAGACGCCATTAATATGGCCGAAGATCGCCAGCTTTTCCGCGATGCCATGGACCGCCTGAACTTGGGCACTCCACGCAGTGCAGTCGTCAGCACACTGGCCGAAGCCGAAGCCGTCCTCCCGGATATTCGCCTGCCTGCAATTATTCGCCCTTCCTTCACCATGGGTGGTACAGGCGGCGGCATTGCCTATAACCGTGAAGAATATAATGAGATTATCTCCAACGGACTGGAAGCGTCCCCCGTGAACGAAGTTCTGGTGGAACAATCAGTTTTGGGCTGGAAAGAATACGAGATGGAGGTCGTGCGCGACAAAAACGATAACTGTATCATCGTTTGCTCCATCGAAAATGTTGACCCCATGGGGGTCCATACCGGCGACTCCATTACTGTTGCCCCCGCCCTGACACTGACCGACAAAGAATATCAAATCATGCGGGATGCTTCTATTGCTGTCTTGCGGGAAATCGGTGTTGAAACCGGGGGGTCCAACGTCCAGTTCGCTGTGAACCCGGAAAATGGCGAGCTTATCGTCATTGAAATGAATCCGCGGGTCAGCCGCTCTTCCGCACTGGCATCAAAAGCAACAGGCTTTCCGATTGCAAAAATTGCCGCGAAACTTGCCGTGGGTTATACGCTGGATGAACTGGATAACGATATCACCGGGGCGACACCGGCCTCATTTGAACCGACCATTGATTATGTCGTGACAAAAATCCCACGTTTCACCTTTGAAAAGTTTCAGGGCACAGAGCCTTTATTGACCACGGCGATGAAATCTGTCGGTGAAGCAATGGCCATTGGCCGATCATTCCCTGAAAGCCTGCAAAAAGCATTACGCTCACTGGAAACCGGATTGAACGGTCTGAGCGAGATTGATGTCCCCGGGTTAGATCATGACAGCGATGATCTACTGCCGCTCAAGGCAGCCTTGTCACGGCCGACACCTGACCGACTACTGGTCATGGCACAGGCATTACGGCTTGGCATGTCTCCGGAAGAAGTTCACAGCATCACCAAATACGACCCTTGGTTCATCGCCCAATTAAAACGTATTACCGATGCGGAAAAAGAAATTAAAGAAAATGGCCTGCCAACCGAAAAGGCTGATTTTAACCGCCTGAAAGCCCTTGGCTTCTCCGATAACCGCCTTGCAGAACTTGCGGGCCAGGAAGAAAACGCCGTTACCGCACAACGCACGGCTCTTAATGTTCATCCCGTCTATAAGCGCATTGATACCTGCGCAGCGGAATTCGAAGCCCGCACGCCTTATATGTATTCGTCATACGAAACCGATGCCGAAGGCCACGCAGAATGTGAATCTGTCCCAACAGACAAGAAAAAGGTCGTCATTTTAGGAGGAGGCCCCAACCGTATCGGTCAGGGTATCGAATTTGACTACTGCTGTTGTCATGCCGCCTTTTCTCTGTCTGATAATGGCATTGAAACCATCATGGTCAATTGCAACCCCGAAACCGTCTCTACGGATTATGACACATCTGACCGTTTGTATTTTGAACCGCTTACGGCTGAAGACGTCATCGAATTAATCCGCAAAGAACAGACATCCGGCAACGTCTTGGGCGTTATCGTTCAGTTTGGCGGACAAACACCGCTGAAACTGGCACATGCATTAGAAGCTGCAAATATTCCTATCCTTGGCACATCACCCGATGCCATTGATCTGGCCGAAGACCGTGAACGTTTCCAGGACCTTCTGGAACGGTTATCCCTGCGTCAGCCTAAAAATGGTATTGCCACCTCCACAGAGCAGGCCGTTGAAATTGCCGAACATATTGGTTACCCGGTCCTGATCCGTCCATCATATGTTTTAGGGGGACGGGCCATGGAAATCGTCCATGACACCACCGCATTGCGCCGTTATATGAAAGAGGCGGTCTCCGTCTCTGGCGACAGCCCTGTGCTGATTGACAGTTACCTGTCCGGCGCGATCGAAGTAGATGTCGACGCTCTCTGTGATGGTGAAGATGTTTATGTGGCAGGCATCATGCAACATATTGAAGAAGCCGGCATTCATTCAGGTGACTCCGCCTGCTCCCTGCCGCCATATTCCTTAAGCGACGATGTCCTAGAGGGCATCCGCGCCCAGACCAGACAATTGGCCCTGGCACTGAATGTCGTTGGTCTGATGAATGTGCAATATGCTGTCAAGGATGGTGACATCTACCTGATCGAAGTTAACCCCCGCGCCAGTCGTACTGTGCCTTTTGTTGCAAAAACCATAGGTGCGCCAATCGCAAAGATCGCGGCACGCGTCATGACTGGCGAAAAACTATCGACCTTTGACCTGCCACAAACAACCACAGATCATATTGCCGTCAAGGAAGCCGTCTTCCCGTTTGCCCGCTTCCCCGGCGTTGATATTCTGCTTGGCCCGGAAATGCGCTCTACTGGCGAAGTCATCGGCCTTGACCGCAGCTTTGCCCGTTCATATGCCAAGGCACAAATGGCGGCAGGCTCCGTCCTTCCGCTGAAAGGCACTGTCTTCATTTCCGTACGTGACAGCGACAAACCCGCAATTACGGCCGCAGCGAAAAAATTGCTGGGTATGGGTTTTGATATTATTGCAACCGGCGGAACGGCCACCCATTTGCTGGAACAGGGCCTGACCATCACACGGGTGAATAAAGTGCTGGAGGGCCGCCCACATATTGTTGATGAAATGAAAAATGGGGCTGTCAATCTGGTGTTTAATACCACGGCGGGCGCACAATCCATCAAAGACAGCTACGAATTGCGCCGCACCGCGCTGATGGAAAAAATCCCTTATTACACAACTGTTGCCGCCGCTTTGGCCGCAACCGAAGCCATCGAAGTGTTAAAAACAGGCACTCTTGGCGTTGAACCCTTGCAGTCTTATGCAAAATAAGTATTGTAGATTAATTGCGTAGATTCGCACGAAAACACGCACAACCTTTGTATCATGCCCATGTTGCTGGCAGAAACAAAGATGATGTGGGTGTTTTTTTTGTTGCTAGAAACAGACGAATAAGAAGATGATAGTAGATAAAGTCCCAATGACCCTCGCGGGGTTTACTGCCCTGGAGGCAGAATTAAAGCAGCTTAAACATGTGGACCGCCAAGAAGTTATTCAGGCTATTGAAGAGGCCCGTGCACATGGTGATTTGTCCGAAAACGCCGAATATCATGCGGCAAAAGAACGTCAGGGCATGATCGAAGCCCGCATTCAGGAATTGGAAGACAAAACCTCACGTGCTGACATTATCGACCCGACAACACTGGACGGATCGACCGTAATGTTTGCGACGACAGTCACGCTAGCCGATGAAGATGACCAAGAAGTCCGCTATCAGATCGTTGGTATTGAAGAAGCTGATGTCAAAGCTGGCAAAATTTCCAACAGCTCCCCTCTTGGTCGCGCACTCATTGGCCGCAAAGTGGGCGATGAAGTGGAAGTTAAAACGCCAAGCGGCGAAAAATATTATGAGATCATCAAAATCGAATGCATCTAGGGCCTCGTGCATAACCCCTACTGCATATCACATCATCATGATCTTTCAGGCCACCCCATGGGTGGCCTTTTTTATGCTAACCTGCTAGCGTCACACCACAAAGCCAATAAAAAATATATAAACCCACATTCAATATAGGACAGACATCATGGATCTCACATTTGGACAATCAGAAATTTTTGCGCCGGCCGTTGTTGTTGCCGCTCTATATTTTGTGACGCTGATACGCCTCATGTCAAAGCGGATCCCCGCCATTAATGCCGCAAAACTGCAACCGGATGAGCTAAAAACCAGTAGTTACCGCCAACAGCTTGCCGCTAACGTAGACGTTCCGGCGCAACACCTGACCAACCTCACAGAATTCCCGCCGCTCTTCCTGATATTGGCTGTAATGTTTTATGTCACGGGTAACGTTGATGATACCGTCATGTGGATGGCATGGGGATATGCCGGGCTACGTATCATTCACAGTGCCATACATTTAGGCTACAACAATCCCATGCACCGTGCCATCGTCTACCTGCTGTCCATGGTGATACTGTTGGCACTATGGATCAAATTTGCACTGGATGTAGTATTTTAATTTTCACAATCTTGATCGCATAATACGCCGCCACAAGGCGTCACTTATAAATACAAAAACCCGGCACCATAACGCCGGGTTTTTTATACTTTCACCGTGAAGATCTGTTTCTTTGAATTATTGTCCGCTGTGGATTATTTTCCACTACGCCTAAAGGTTTGCGCCCATATCTAACGGCACACCATGTTCATTTTTGCTGGTTCGAATGGTCAGGGATGTTTTAACATTGGCAACATTAGGAGCGGGTGTCAGCTGCGTTGTCAGAAAATGCTGAAATTGCGACAAATCTTTTGCGACAATTTTCAAAATAAAATCAATTTCACCATTCAGCATATAAGCTTCGCGCACCAAAGGCCAACTGGCCACCAACTCTTCAAAAGACTGCAAATCATTTTCTGCCTGACTGTGCAACCCCACCATCGCAAACACCGTCAAGCTATACCCCAATGCTTCGGCATTTAAATCCGCGTGATAACCACGAATATAGCCATCCTCTTCCAACGCCCGCACACGACGCAAACATGGTGGTGCGGTAATGCCAGACTTTTCCGCCAATTGGACGTTTGTAATACGGCCATCGTCCTGAAGATATTTCAGGATACGCCAATCAATTTCGTCAAATTTTACACGATGCATGGGTCTCTCACGGTTTATATTTATTATGCCTCTTTGTACTTTTAATACAATTCTCTACTATTTTCAGCAATAAAATGACGTTTTTTTATAAGATTATATTAGAACACATCGCAAACAACCATTGCCTGCGAAATCACAACAGCCCTATCTTTCCTCTCTGTCCCGTAACGATACAGCATTTACGCAGATGTCAGACAACTGTCCCAACTTAGGTCAGTCTTTAAGTGTATTTTGTATAGAATCGAAGATTCGAACACTATATACTGTTGCTCAGGATGATCAGGGGCGATCGAATTCGCTCTCTCATTGTTGTAGGGGCGCCGGACGGTGGACAATCGTTTCACACAGTTTGATGATAAAATACGGAATTTAATTGAACTGGCTCAGGACAGCTCAAAAGAAAGCCGCACGTTACTTTTTCATCATATATGTGATCTGTTTTTGCAGGGCCGCGTCCCGAATGCCAAAAGCCAGCGGCGCATGTTACGGGAAATTATGTATGAACTTCTCTCCCGGGTTGATTTAACCGTCCGCCGGGAAATTGCCGCCCAGATATGTGATATTTCCAATCCCCCTTCAGATCTGGTGCAGGTTTTATCAGAAGACGAAATTGCCGTGGCGGGCCCCCTACTCGACCGGGCGATTATCCCCGACGAACAGCTCATTTACATTATTCGGCATGGCAGCGAAGCCCACCGCCTGCGCATCAGCCGTCGTTTTGGCCTGTCCCCCATGGTCAGGGCTGAACTCGAACGGATGGAAAGCAAAACCCAGGCAACCGGTGTGGAAAGCGAAGATGACAGCCCTGCAATGGCACCGGAACTTCTGGACGAACAAACCACTGCGGATATTCTGTCAATTATACGCCAACAAGTGACACAGGAACAAAACGACCTGATGAGGCCTGATACATCCACGCATGATGTTGAGCATAAGGTTCCGCAAGGCGGCCCAAGCCACCCTGAAGGGCAGTCCCCAAAAGGTACGCCCCCCCCCGCTTCAACACATCAATTTCACCGTCCCCTCGCCCGTAGTATTCAGGAACTGACACAATCAGACCCCACGGGCAACACGGCATCAACAAAAAAAGATCAACAGAAAACGGGCGTCACCGCATCTGAATATGCCCCTCAGACTCATACGGCCTCTCGCCAAACACCGCCTGAGGACACACCCCCGTCGTTACACCCCTCTAATGAAAATCGCCGCCCACAACAAACAACAAACACGCAAAAGCCCACTGCACCGGAAACACCTTCCCACGATCACAAGCCCAAGGTCACATTGGTCGGCGAAGACCCCGGTTTGCAAAAAGACATAAATGCGCGGCTGCATGATATTCAATCCACCTCCCAACAGCAGGCCGATTACGGCCGTGCATCCGCAGATTGGTACTGGGAAGTTAACCGCGCCGGCACCGTCAGCTTTATTTCCGATCAGGCTTTTGTCCCCTTTGGCCGCCCGCCACAAGCCTTGGTCGGTGAATATTTTGCCGATTTATGCCAAATTGCCGCGACCGAATTATCAGAACACAATCCCCATGATGGTTTTGATGAACTTTTTGAAAAACGCAGCTCTTTCCGTGACATCCCCTTTACGGTGATTTCTGCAGATGGTCTGGCGTCTTCCTGGTTATTGAGCGGCGTTGCCGTATTTGATACCCATTCCGGCCGCTTTCGCGGCTTCCGTGGCAGCGCCCGACAGGACCAGATGAAACTGTCCGATGACATCACAGATGACACGAATACGCCCCCCGCGCCAGAAGACGCCGCCGCCCGCCAAATGACGATGCCCGCCAATGGCACAGACGGCACTACTCACCCGCTTCATATCCCAGAAGCAGCAGAAACCGGACATACTGATCACTCTCCACAAGTCGCCGCTCATCAGGCGGTAGAGATGATGCAGCAACTGAGTCACGAATTTCGCACCCCGTTAAATGCCATTATCGGATTTTCAGAAATGATCGACACAGAAGCGTGGGGGCCCATTAATGACCGCTATCACAAGCAAACCCACAATATCTTGTCTGCAGCCCATAATTTGAAAAATGTCGTGAATGACATTCTGGACGCAGCAAAGCTGGATGCACAAATAGAAGAATTACACCCTGAGTCTTTTTCCTTAAAGGCACTGCTTAAAGACTGTCTACAGACAATAGAGGCCGAGGCACGAGACAGGCGCGTAAGCATAGAAAGTGGTGACAATAATATTGATGTTATCGTTCACAATGACCCGAAAGCCATTGCCTTTTGCATTACGAAAATGCTAATCGCCTCCATAGAAGGCGCACAGGCGGGGGACAGCATGTCTTTATCTATTTTGGTCAACAGTGATGGCCATATTAGAATCGAAACTCCCCTTCTCGGCGAAAAAATAACAGATTCAGAACAGGAAAACCTGTTTATCGAACCTGATTTCCTCGACAAAAAAGACAATAATAGACCTGCACCGGATATTTTTTCAAAAAAAATTGGCCCCGGTTTCGGGCTAGCCATCGCCAGGAAAATGGCCGAACGTCTTGGCGGCACACTGAATGTCGTCAGTCAGGACGGGCTGGTCACTCATCTGGCCCTGCAAATAAGTAACCTGCCAAAAAATCCGTAACATATTGTTTTTTAATGTGAAACGTAGTAGCCCCCCTACCGGCCGCGCATACATATATTATCACGCGGCAAATAGATAAAATTTTAATCAAATTCGCCTTTATTTTTAGCAGTATTTTCTCGGCTTTTTATGCAATAAACTATTGATATATTTAGATAATTTAGAACAACGGATTAACGTTTTGTTTACACCTCTCCTGCATATTGTAGCCATCACAACTTGGCAGATGGAGAAAAACCATGAAAACTCTTATTCATAAATTACGTAAGTCAGAAAAAGGTGCAACTGCGATCGAATACGGTCTGATTGCTGCTCTGGTTGCTGTTGCAGCTATTGGTTCTATGGGCGCTATTGGTGACGGCGTAGGCGAAGCCTTTACAGACGTTAAGACTGAGCTGGCTAACGAAGGCTTTGACGGTACTTAAGATCCGTTATTGCTAACTTAAACGGCATACACGCCCCTGTCATGACCGTCATGGCGGGGGCGTTTGTCTTCCTGCCCCTACCCTTAAAGTTAAAGGAGACTGAAATGCGTACCCTCACATACATACGTTTCCTGCAAAACCTGTTGCAACGGGACCTGCGCCATAATCAGACCGGGGCCACCGCGATCGAATATTCCTTGACACTCGCCCTGATTATTCTGGCCTATATCGGTATCGCCAGCGACGTTGGCCAAAGCCTCTTTCAAATTCTTGATACCACAGTGAATTGTATGGACGGGAATTGCGAAGATTAATAGTAACGGATGCGCATGGTGGCGCGTCTGCCTCCACTCTAACATATGGCTTACCACGGGCCCTGTTAGCGGCGGTGCTGCCTTAATCTAAATTCGTGATTTTTATCCATTAAGGCCACAAAGACATTGCCACAAACCTCTAGCCTCCCGTGACAATGGCGTCTTTTTTCGCCGTTAACCAAAAACACACCACCGCTCTGTATAAAGATCATAAGAATAAACGGAGTCTCATTGTGTTGGCCACTAACATGCCTCTTATATGTATCACGCTTTTTGCTTTGACCATGGTCTGGGCATTGGTGTCAGATGTCAGAGCCTATCTTCTTTCAAACCGTCTCTGCCTGACCGTCGCCGCCCTTTATCCCCTATATATAATGAGTCTGTGGTTCAACAACGCCGCCCCCGGTGGCACTGACCTATTGATCACGCTCTTTATCGCATTGATTATTTTTGCCGTGGGCGTCGTCTTGTTTGCGCGCGGCATTATGGGCGGAGGAGACGTCAAATTGCTGCCGGTTGTAGCATTGTGGGCTGGCCCTACATTCGTCTTACCATTTTTATTCATCACCTCGATCATTGGCGGGCTGGTTACGCTGTTCGTTCTGGCCCAATACGGCTTAAAACGCTCAAACTTTCTGAAATCTTCACCGGATGTAAACCTTCCGTCCCCTAATATGGCAGAAATACAGGTTCCTTATGGCGTTGGAATCGCCGCTGGCGGACTTTTTGTCGCCTGGCAACTTTCCCAGCCATGGATTTAAAACACGCCCACAGGGCAACACAACGACAGGCATATAGGTAAAGCCATGAATATAAATATGAGAAGTGTACTACTGATCCTTGTCGCGCTCGTCATCGCTGGGATTACAGCACTTATGGCCCGCAGCCTGGTGAGTTCAGAACCCACTCAGCTAGCTACCGAAGGGGCCCCTGCGCCAAAAGCCCAGAGCACCCAGTCTATTCTGGTCACACGTGAAGACCTGCAGGCCGGACATATTCTGCAGGCGGGCGATCTTCGTTGGGTACCGTGGCCAGAAGAAGGGCTGAACAAACAATATATTCAAAAGTCACAAGGTAAAAAACGTGATGCCTTTGCGGGAGCCGTCCTGCGTAACAGCATCATGAGCGGTCAGCCGCTGGTCGAAGATTTTGTCGTACGCCCTGGCAACCGCGGCTTTATGGCTGCCGTCCTGACACCCGGCGCACGGGCAGTGTCTATTAAGGTCAACGCGACGACTGGTATTGCCGGGTTTATCTTTCCCGGCGACCATGTTGATGTGATCCTAACCCACCAGATTCCATCCCCTGGCGAAGACCGCTCTTCCGTGCAAGCGAGTGAGACAGTCTTGAGCAATATTCGCGTTTTAGCCATCGACCAACGCACAGAAAATACCAATAACACCCCCAGCATTGGTAAGACCGTCACCGTTGAAGTGACCCCGAAGGATGCCGAGAAAATCGCATTGGTTAGCAAGTTAGGGGAATTGTCCCTCAGCCTGCGGTCTTTAGCTATTGACAAAGACAGCGCAAAACAGCGCGAAAGTTATACCTGGGACAGTGAGGTCAGCAAATTGCTGCCCGGTTCCGGTTCCGGAGGTCAAAGTTTCAAAGTGAACGTTGTCCGCGGCAAGGAAGTAGAAGCCTTGGGCTTCAGGAGGCAGTAATAAATGTTTACCGGGCTTAAAAAAACAACAACATGGGTTTCTATCGTTGCCGGCATTATGATGGCGACAGGCCTCACCCCTGTCCACAGCATCACCAGTAGCCACGCGGCAAATGTGATTAACCCCGACAATGCACGCATCAACGTGGAAGTCAGCAAAGGGACGCTGATTAAATTAAAGCATCCCGCCAATAACGTCTTTATCGCTGACCCTGACATTGCAGACATTCAGGTTAAATCACCAACGCTTGTTTACGTTTATGGTAAAAAACAGGGTGAAACCAGCATTTATGCCGTCTCTGAAAAAGACACTATTCTCTATAGTGGCGCGGTGACTGTACATCATAATCTGGGTAACCTGCGTGAAGCTATCAGCAGCGTCATGCCCGATGCCCGCATTGATGTGAAAGCCTATCAGGGGCTTCTGGTCCTCACGGGCCATGTTGACTCTCCCGAAGAGGCGGAAGAAGCCCGCACCATGGCGGAAACATTCATCGGTAAGAAGCACACTATCATTAACCGCGTTAATGTCGCCACCCCGACACAGGTCAATTTACGTGTTAAAATTGCCGAAGTCGGCCGCGATACAATGAAGCAATTGGGCTTTAACTGGGAAAGCTTCCTCAGCAGCGGCAATGCGACTGTGGGTATCTTCCAGGGGGCCGATGTCTTTGATGTTGTCCCCAGCGTCTTTGACCCGACCCAGCCTGTACGGGAAATTTTTACAGGTAATCAGGGTACCAACAGCATCTACGGCTCATTCCAAACGGGCAACCTTGATATCAACGGGATTATTGATGCCCTGGAAGAAGAAGGTGTTCTGTCAGTCCTGGCCGAACCTAACCTGACCGCTCTTAGCGGTGAGCAGGCCAAATTCCTTGCGGGTGGTGAATATCCGATCCCAACACTGGATGATGGTGAAGTTGTTATTGATTATAAAGAATTCGGCGTCAGTCTGGAATTCATGCCGACCGTTCTGGATGATAAGAAAATCAACCTAAAGGTCAAACCGGAAGTCTCTGAACTGTCTTCCAGTGGTGCAATTACGCTAAACGGTTTTAACATTCCTGCCCTGTCCACACGTCGTGCAGAGACCACCGTTGAATTGGGGTCTGGTCAAAGTTTTGCCATTGCTGGTTTGTTGCAAAATACCATGACCCGTGATCTGGGCAAAATTCCAGGACTTGGCGATCTGCCGATCCTGGGGGCTTTATTCCAGTCCGACCGCTTTCAACGTCGTGAAACCGAACTGGTGATTATTGTCACGCCGTATATTGTGCGCCCCCACAAAGATAGTCAGATGGCATTACCAACAGATGGGCTAAAGGCCCCAACGGATCTGGAACGCTATCTGAAAGGCAAACCGTACAAATCCACCCCGCAAGGCAATATGCCTAGTGCCCAATCCCCCAAAGGCCAGTCTATTACGGCCGCAGGCTTTATGCTGAATTAGGAAGGAGGCCCCCTCATGAAAACGCGTATTTTATCCCTTCTTCTGGTTATATTCTCAGCAGGCTTGTTGACGGCTTGTGCAGATAGTAACGGCCATTGGTCTGACGCGGAAACGCGCAAACGCAGCACCGTAGAAATGGTAAGACTAAGCCATCCGCTTTATTTTGCAGAAGGCTCTACTGAATTATCAGCAGCCCAAAAACAATCATTGCAAACCTTTTTCAGGGATATCAATGTGGGCTATGGTGATAGCTTATCAATGGATGTCCCCTTGGACCATGCCGGTCATGTTTCGGATATCGACCAGAAACGCCACGCATCTATCGCCGAATATCTTAAAAAACGTGGCCTCATGTTGTCAGCAGAATTCACCCCATACGGCATTGCATTAGCCCCTGGGAATGCCCGCCTGGTGGTCAGTCGCTACACTGTGGAACTCCCCAAATGCCCGGACTGGCGACAGGATTCATCGCCCAATTATGCGAATGCAACAACCAGCAATTTCGGCTGCGCCCATGCGACAAATCTGGGCCTGATGGTTGCAAACCCCAAAGATCTGGTGGTTGGACAGACATATGACGGCCCCCATGCAGCCGTGGCCGCCAAAGCCGTCAATAAGTATATGAGCGGCGGCAAAAAGAAATCCTCATCCACCAAAACCAAGACCAGCGCCTCTAGCGGCGGTGGCCAGAAATAAGGGCGGATAACGATGAATATGATCGCAAATTTAAAAAATACTGTAAAAAAGAATGATGCCGAAACGGTATTTGGGGCCTTTGTCTGTGATGACGATGTCACCAAAACACTGCTTCCCGTCATCAATGAACGCGATTGGGACCCCGGACAGATTAAATCCGGTGGCATTGAAAACGCCATCCGCACTTTAGGAGCCGTACCTTGCCCGCAATATCTGATTGTGGACGTCTCTAATTCCGCAGACCCGCTGGATGATGTCAATGCACTGGCTGAAGTTTGTGAACCTGGCACCATGGTTATCGCTATTGGCACCGCAAATGATGTGGACCTTTACCGTGAATTGCTAGCGTCCGGTGTTCAGGAATATCTGCTAAAGCCTGTCAGCGAAGATGCACTGCGAACCGCGTTACTGGATGCCGAACATGCCTTGCGCCTGCCCTTGGATAGCGAAGGCGAAAAATCAGATTCAGTGGAACAAAAACTGGTCGCGGTTGTTGGTATGCGCGGCGGTGTCGGCACCAGCACGATTGCCTCCAGTCTGTCATGGTTGCTGGCCAATGATAAAGACCATAAAACAGCCCTGCTTGATCTGGATATTTACTTCGGGACTGATGCCTTAACCTTCGACATGGAACCCGGACGCGGTCTGGTGGATGCATTGGAAAATCCCAGCCGTGTTGATGGTCTGTTTTTGGAACGTGCGGTCCTGAAAGAAAGCGACAACCTGTCTATTTTAGGGGCCGAAGCCCCACTAAACGATGCGGCTTATACGGATCCGGCAGCCTTGTCTCACTTGCTCACAGAATTAAAGGGCAACTTCACCTATGTGATCATGGATCTGCCCCGGAACATGGCAGCAGATTATCCCCTGCTCCTGTCAGAAGCCGACCAAATTCTTGTGGTGGCGGACCTCACGCTCCCGGCAACACGCGATACTATTCGCTTTTTGTCCTATGCAAAGGAAATTTCACCCGGGGCCGATGTCCGCGTCATCATTAACCGTACTAACGGGCCCGGCCTGGTTGAAGTAGACCAGAAGGATTTCGGAGCCTCTATCGAACGTAAGGTCAATTGGCTGATTCCATCTGATTATAAAACCATGGTTGCGGCGTCCCGCATGGGTAAACCCCTCC
Source organism: Kordiimonas sp. (assembly GCA_002700365.1). Lineage (GTDB taxonomy): Bacteria > Pseudomonadota > Alphaproteobacteria > Sphingomonadales > Emcibacteraceae. The sequence goes on from PADB01000009.1 coordinate 131,053, forward strand.
CCCAGGCGGCAAAAGGCAGTAAGCTCGTCACCGCTATCCGTCAGATGGCTGACGACATCGTGGGTGAGGATTTCGCCCCGACCAAGAAACCTTTCTGGAAAAGCTTTTCGCTGCAAAAATAGGATTACGTAAGCAACAATGAAACCAGCAGCTTTTGGACGCAGAACAGGAACAACAGGACGTGGTGGCCCCCGCCGCGCCAGTGGTGGTTTTGGTCGCCAAAATCTAAAACCCGGCACTGAAGAAACTACGGCAACCACAAGCAGCACTCCTGCTAAGCCCAGCAAAAAACCACAGCCTGCCCCTGCGGCCAGTGCCTCAAACGCCAGTGCCGTTGACCGGGCTTATGATCTGATTGAGCCGCTATTGGCGGAACATTTTGATCTGGCCACTGTTGCCGATATACCCAAAAGCGATATTTCTGAATCCCTGGGCACATTAATTTCCGAGACGGCCACGCAGCATAATCTCGACCTTAATGATCTGGAAGTGCGGGACCTTGTTACCGTGCTTCTCAATGACTTACTGGAAGAAAAAGTCCCAGAAGCTCTTGCCGCTGCAGAACAGAGCAACAGCGATGCTGAACAAGACAATGTGGTCGACCTGAAACAGGAAGACGACCTTATTGCCCAACGCCAGGCTGCAACTGTTCAAAATAACGAACAAAAGCAGAAGGCCAGCCAGGAAAGCGTTAATGAGGCAAAAGAAAAGCTGCAACCCTTGCTCCTGGAATACATTGATGCCACCGCAGCCAATGAGATGGATCGCAGTGAACTGGCTGAACAAGTTAGTGAAGCCATAAGCGAATTAATGGTTCAGGAAAAAATAAACCTGAACCTGCGTGAACAACGCGAATTGGTCAACATGCTGCTGCATGACATGTTGGGACTGGGGCCACTGGAGCCGCTGCTGGAAGATGAAAGCATAACCGACATTATGGTCAATGGGCCGAAACAGGTCTATATCGAAAAGAATGGTAAATTAACGCTCAGCGATATTCACTTTCGCGATAATCAGCATCTTTTGAATATCTGCACCCGGATTGTGTCATACGTCGGGCGCCGTGTTGATGAAAGCTCCCCCATATGTGATGCCCGTCTTGCGGACGGTAGCCGTGTCAATATCATTATTCCGCCACTCGCCATTGATGGACCATCCATATCAATTCGTAAATTCGCCAAACAGAAAATTACACTGGATAAGATGCTGGATTACGGCAGTGTCTCCCACAAAATGGCCACTGTCCTGAAAATCGCGGGTGCCGCCCGCCTGAATATCGTGATTTCCGGTGGTACCGGTTCTGGTAAGACCACCATGCTCAACGCGCTATCGCGCATGGTTGACCAGGGTGAACGCGTCGTCACCATTGAGGATGCCGCGGAACTGCAACTGCAACAGCCCCATGTGGTGCGTCTGGAAACCCGCCCCTCCAACCTGGAAGGCAAAGGTGAAATTTCCATGCGTGATCTTGTGAAAAATGCCCTGCGGATGCGGCCAGACCGCATCATTCTGGGGGAGGTCCGCGGCCCGGAAATGGTCGATGTTTTGCAAGCTATGAACACTGGTCATGATGGGTCTATGTGTACCCTTCACGCCAATAATCCACGCGAAGCATTAAACCGAATGGAAAATATGGTGGGAATGGCTGACCTGAATTTGCCATCCCATGCAGTAAAAACACAAATTTCCGGCTCTGTTGACCTCATCGTACAGGTCTCCCGGATGCGTGACGGTAAACGCCGCTGTCAGGCCATTACCGAAGTGGTCGGCATGGAAGGCGACGTCATCACTACACAGGATTTATTTACCTATGTCTTCACGGGTGAGGATGCAGAGGGCAACCTCACTGGCGAATTCCGTTCCACGGGTGTACGCCCCTATTTCATGGACAAGGCCACCTATTTTGGTCTCGACCGCGCATTAATGGAGGCCATGGCATAATGATTGCGAACCCGAACCTTGTTATTATTGGTATTTTTCTGTGCATGCTGATTGTCGTGATGTCCGGGGCGGTTGCCATGGGGGCCTTTGGCACCAGTAACAGAGCTATTAACCAGCGCCTGAATAAAATCAAGAACCGCCATAGCAAATCCCAGTCCATCATTGGCCAGGCCAAACGAAGCCTGATCCGCCGCGAAAGCAGTACGCCGTTTGATCTCTTTCTCAACCGCTTCATTCCTCGCCCACAGGAAGTGCGCAAACGGCTTATCCGCACGGGACTGCCGATTACATTGCAACATTATGCCATTGGTATGGGGGCTAGTGCTGTCTTCGGTTTATTGCTCTGTATGGGACTAGCGGGACTGTCCTACCTGCCCAGTTTAATGGTGGGCTTATTATTAGGGCTCGCTATTCCCCATATCGTTATCGGGCAAATGATTAGCAAACGGCGTGATAAATTTACCAAAATTTTTCCCGAAGCCATTGACCTCATGGTCCGTGGTCTTAAAGCGGGTCTGCCCATTACAGAATCGATCTTTGCGGTCGGGCGCGAAATGCCTGATCCTGTCGGTGTTGAGTTTCGCAAAGTCGCAGATGACATCAAACTAGGCAAAACCCTGGCCGAAGCCCTGTGGAAAGCATCGAGCCGTCTGGAGACACAAGACTTCAAATTCTTTGTCATCAGCCTAACAATCCAACAGGAAACCGGGGGCAATCTGGCGGAAACGTTAGAAAACCTATCCACCATTCTTCGTGGTCGCCAGCAGCTAAAATTGAAAATCAAGGCCATGTCATCCGAAGGCCGTGCCAGCGCCTATATCATTGGCGCGCTGCCGTTCATTATGTTTGGTTTGATTTACATGATGAACAGCGAATACGCATCGGTGCTGCTCACCGACCCACGCGGCCAGATTGCCATGATCGGCGCGATGATTTGGATGGGCATTGGTATGTTTATCATCTCAAAAATGATCAACTTCGAATTGTAAGGGGCACAGCACATGGAACAATTTCTGCCCAATGGGGTCACAATCGAAGACATTATCACGCTGATGGCGGGGCTGGCTGGCTTCCTCATGATGATGGCGGTCTGGAGTACAGGCATCGTCAAACAGCCAATGCATGGCCGCCTTAAAAATCTGCAAGACCGCAGGGACGCCTTGAAAAAAGGCTATATCGCCCCCACAAAGCGTCGCAGCCCGGTAAAAAGTGCCAAGGGCGTTGGTCTGATGCGCATTATCGTCAGCAAAATGAATCTGTTGAAAGATGAACAGGCCCGTAAATATGAAAAGCAACTGGAACAGGCCGGCTTCCGCACCAAAGACGCTCTGGTGATCTTTTTGTTCTTCAAACTGGCCCTGCCAATGTTAATTGGGCTGGTTGCTCTGATTGTCCTCTTTGGCTTCGATATTACAGACTGGCCGCAAATCGTAAAATCCGGGGCCGCTATCGGGGCTATTCTGGTGGCTTCCATGGCCCCTGAAATTTACGTTAAAAACTGTACAAGCAAACGCAATGACGTTCTGCGGAAGGCACTTCCTGATGCATTGGACCTGTTGGTCATCTGTACGGAAGCGGGACTGACACTGGACGCGGCCCTGCAACGGGTCGTGCGTGAAAACGGTGACACCAATCCGGAAATGGCCGATGAGCTGGGCCTGACGGCTGTAGAGCTGGGCTTTTTGCCTGATCGAAAGCAGGCCCTTATTAATTTAGCCGAACGGGTGACCTTACCGGCCATCCGCGCCGTCACCGCCACACTTATCCAGTCTGAAAAATACGGCACCCCGTTATCACAGTCACTGCGGGTGCTATCGAATGAATTCCGAAATGAGCGCGTCATGAAGGCAGAAGAAAAAGCTGCCCGCCTGCCCGCCATTATGACGGTGCCGCTGATTATGTTCATCATGCCCACTCTTTTTGTGGTGTTGATGGGACCTGCGGCCTGTAGCATCTCCGACAATCTTGTTGGTATGGGTAAATAAGATAATAGCAAGGAGATCTTCTGCACCTGCCTGTGAAAACAACAACATCACATCACGCAGGTCAGCCAAAGAAAGGCATAACAATGATGAGAAGATCGAACGCAAAAATGAAAAATGATATGGCACAACATCAGCCACGGAAACTACGCCAGCTTTTGCGCTGTGAAAAGGGTGTGGCTGCCCTTGAAACAGCCTTTGCACTGCCGCTTGTGCTATTGATGTCATTAGGTATTCTGGAAATGGGGTACGTCATGGCCAGTACCGTCCTGCTGGAAGGCGCAATTAAAGATGCCTCACGGACAGGGATGACCGGTTATGTTATTTGCGGGAAAACCCGTGAAGAATATATCAATGACCTGATTAAAGATCGTACCTTCGGGATGATTGATATCGACAATATGACCATCACCCAGGAAATCTATGACAGTTTTGGCGATGTGGACCGGGGTGAAATATACAACGACGAAAATTACAATGGCATGTATGACGATGGCGAGCCCTTCGTTGATGAAAACGGCAACGGTGAATACGATGACGATATCGGGGCGGCCGGCCTCGGGGGTTCAGGCGCGATCGTTGCCTATAGCATCGAATATGATGCCAGTTTTATGACAGGCTATTTTTCCCGCCAGATCGGTGACCAAGATGGCCGCATCCAGCTCAAAGCCAGCACCGTGATTAAGAACGAACCTTTTGGCGTTGTTAGTCAAGATTGTCCGGCATAAGGAGGACATGTCATGAAATCATATACCCTAGACAAAAAATTCCTTAGCTTCCGCCGTGCATTTGCCAAAATACGTCACCATGAAAAAGGCTCTGTACTGGTGGAACTCGCCATGATGCTGCCGGTCACACTGATGCTGGCACTGGGCGGCTTTGAACTATATCGCTTTTTGCTCATCCAGCAGAAAATCACCCAGACAACCATGAGCCTTGCCAACCTTATTTCGCAAAATCAGATGTTAACGGGCAACATTATTCAAAACACCTTTGATGCCGTAGACCACATTATGGAACCATATGACATTGAAGGTAATGGCAAAGTCATCATCACAACCGTTGTCGGTAACGGGGGGGATGGCATGGTTGACTATCAATGCTCACCCGCAGGAAATTATGATGGCCCCAGTAAAGTCGGCACAACAGGGTCCACAGCTAACCTCGGCATCCTCGGCACCGACTTCACATTGGATGATGGTGAAACAACGGTCATCGCGGAACTATACTATGATTACAAGCCGTTCCTTGCCAATGGTGGTAACTTCATAGAAAACAATGTCTTTACGGACACCCAGCTTTATAAAGTCGCGGCATACAAACCCCGCTTTGGCTCCCTGCCGCTAACAGATAGCTGTGACGGCGCCTAAACATTAAGGCCAACGCCATACTTCTGATGACTTTGCCGCTGTCCGCGGGCAAGGTCATCAGATATAAACGCTATAGAGCATCCGTATAGAAACACCGATCATGAAGAGGGCAAAAAGCCGCTGTAACAATACGGGGCTGAAATAATGCGCTGTGCGCACACCCAGCGGACTAAACACAATAGACGCGGGAATGATACAGGCCACGGCCATCAGATTCACATAACCCAGGCTGAACGGCGGTAATCCCGCTATTTGCCAACCGCTGACCATAAACCCTATCGCCCCGGGCAACGTCACAACTAACGCCATCGCCGACGCGGTGCCCACCGCCAGATGTATTTTTGCCCCCATAAACGACAGGACCATCACACTATAGGCTCCTCCCCCGATCCCTACCATCGAAGACAGCATGCCAATTCCGCTCCCACCGATCCACGGTACCAGGGGCGAAGAAGACGGGGTTTGCTGCCGTTTTTCATTCTTTCCCATCAACATCCATAATCCCATGGCAATACCTGTGATGCCAAATACACTGGCAAGCCCAACGGCACTCAAATAGCTGGCAACAATAGCTCCCAGAATAACCCCAATAAAACAGGCTGGTGCTATTTTGCGAAAACGCCCGAAATCCACAGAGCCCCGTTTATGATGTGACCAGCACGACATCGCCGATGTTGGCAATATAATTGCCAACGAAGACCCGACAGCCAGATGCATGGAAATGTCCTGAGAAATACCAAAATGCTGAAAAAGATTAAATAAAACCGGCACCACTATAAAACCGCCGCCGACGCCAAAAAGCCCACCGACAAAACCCGCAATACAGCCTGCCCCCAACAAAATAAAAACCTGAAAAAATTCAATATCCATCAATTAATTTTCTGTTTTTTCACTTCACGACCTAACTCTTGCGTCAGAATAATGCGCATGAGGAGAATAGATGTATATAAAAAAATCGTTCATTACGAATAACTTAACAATATGGTTAACAATGCGTTAACTTTTTTGTTGATTCGGCGAATCAGATAAGTGATGATTCGGTCTAACATATGAAAAACAATATAAGAATCCACGTTAATAGTTTTGGGAAAGTGGACCAAAAGGCTGAGCAACATCAACCTTACACGCGGGATATAAAGAATGGAAACGTTCTACAAACACAATGGCAGAACGCCAAAGGTCGGACACAAGGCAACAGACGAACGCCCCACGCCGGCTGGCTCCCCTCTCTCTAAAGGCCCCAACACAGGACATGAAATGGGGCTTTTTGATTCCGTATTCCACGAAGTCAATGACGCCATTGCCATTGTCATGGTCACCGAAGATAACAATGGTCCTGTCGTCATAGATGCCAATCACGAATTCGAACAACTCACTGGCTACTGGGTTGATGAAGTCACCGATATGGATTTATTAAAACTTCTGGATGATACCGCTGCCGACACCCGCCCTATTCTGGAAGAAGCCTTTGAAGAACGCCAGACGGCCGTCGTCAACAGTCCCTGCGTTCATAAAGATGGTAACCCGCTTCCGCTCAATATAACTGTTCGGCCCATTACAGCAGAAAAAGATATTAACCGCTTTATCTGCGTCCTGCGCCCCCAAGGCAGTGAGGACAGCCATGTTGCCGCCGCCGCACGCGAGGCAAAACGTAAACTACTCGCAGCCATGCATCATACATTCCGCACTCCCCTTAATGGCATTTTGGGCTTTTCCGAAATTATCAAGGACGAATTGTTAGGGCCGGTCGGGCAGGACAGCTACAAACAATATGCCAAGGATATTCACGGCGCCGGACAGGACATGCTGCAACTGATCGACCACCTTCTGGATTTGAAAAAACTGGAACTGGCCGAACTTGAACTATCAGAGGAAAGCTTTGATCTGGCCGAACTACTCGGAGAGTGTCTGGATAGCCTGCGTGAAGACGCCCAAAAAGCAGATGTCAAACTTAGCCGTTATATCTGCCGTGATCTGCCGAATGTAAATGGTGATCGTGTCCGTTTCCGTAAAATTATCACCAGCCTGCTCTTTAACGCCTTAAAATTCACGCCATCCGGTAATCGGGTCATGTTGAAAGCCCGCCTGAACGAAGGCGGTACGCTTATTATTTCCTGTCAGGATGAAGGCACAGGTATGCGGCCACAACAGGTGGCTAAGGCCTTCAGCCATGACAACCAATTCAGTGATATCTATGCTGACCCCAATACGGGCCTGGGCTTTGGTCTTCCTTACGTAAAGAAAATGATTGAACAGCATAACGGTACAGTGTCAATCGCCAGTCGTTATGGCCAGGGCACTACTGTGAACCTGCACCTTCCTGCCAGCCGGCTACTGTAAAAGGCATCGTTGTTACCCCCTTTTCGTTCACGCCCGGCTCATTTTTTGTAGGTTTCTTGCGAAAAAAACATATCTTCTGTATCAATACTTTGTTTCCGTGCTATTTCTTGCACTCATGCAGCTAAACACACGTAAAGGGCCAGCTTTATGGTAGGGCTGCACTATTTTTTGTGCATATAACGATGAAGTAAAAGACATGAGCAACACCCCACTGAATGTCATCACAGCCAACCGCCTTGCGGAAGGCAATATTGTTTATTTAATCCTTGAGGAAGGGCGGGGGCAATGGACCACCGATCTTGCTAACGCCACGATCTTTACCGATGAAACCTTGGCACAGGGGCAATCTGTTGCCGCGAATGACATGGCACACAATACGATTGTTGATGCTTATGTCGTCAGTGTGGACCAAGATAAAAATCCCCTAAGCCAGCGTGAAAAAATCCGCGCGGGCGGCCCCACACAACCCTATGGTAAAGACGCCTAAAACAATTTAACCAGAAATATCGCACAGGAATGCCTCATGCTGGTCAAACAGATTTATGCTGAAAACAATTACCGGAATTTCCACTACCTGATTGCCTGCCCGGAAACAAAAGATGCTCTGGTCATTGATCCATTGGATGTGAAACGCTGTCTGGACGCGGCCGCTGTAGAAGGGTGGAATATTACACAAATCCTCAACACCCACGAACATCCGGATCACATTAACGGTAATCCGGAAATGGTGAAGGCAACGGGCGCAAAAATTTTAGCGCATCACGGTGCAAAAATTCCCAATATTGATATTCACTTAAAGGCTGGGGATATTATTAAAATCGGCACCACTGTCGAATTGAATGTCATGGACACGCCGGGCCATACCATGAGCCATGTCTGTGCCTATGCCGATGGGGATAACCCGGCGCTGTTTTGTGGGGATACACTGTTTAATGCCGGGGCGGGCAACTGTCATAATGGCGGCCACCCGGAAGAGCTATATGAAACATTTGTCAATCAGTTAGCAACACTGCCCGACAATACACGTATTTTCCCCGGCCATGATTATATTGTCGGTAATTTGAAATTCTCACTGGACCGTGAACCGGGCAACCCTGCAGCCGAAGCAATGCTGGAAAAACTGCGCGATCAGGACCCTCATAATGCTTATGTGACCACCCTGGCCGAAGAAAAGACCTTTAATACCTTCTTCCGTCTCACCAGCCCTGGCGTCATTGCCGCGCTTAAAGGAACCACCCAAGACCCCGGCGATAGCCCTGACGAAAAGAAAGTCTTTTTGGCACTTCGCGCTTTACGAAACGACTGGTAAACATAAAAACACGACCATAAAAGACCAGACCCCAGAACACATAATCGTCAATAGGGTATATAAGCCACAATAGGCATCCGTTTCTTACGGATACTGATCCCCTCACCGCTATTTGCACTTGTCGCCGTATTTCCTTATCATAAATACTGCAATATTACGGGGAACAAGGGGAAACACCGCATGAGTCTGGAAAATCTCACGACACAACTGCAACAAACCATCACCGCAGGCATTGGTCATGTCGTTAAAATCAATCTTACCGGGGATGGGATCATTATTTTAGAGGCCGATGGCAACATACATAATAACGACAAAGATGCGGATGTAACCCTAACCATGACGACTGACACCCTTGATGGTATGTTGGCCGGTGACATTGACCCTCAAATGGCTTTCATGTCAGGAAAACTGCAAATTGACGGGGACATGAGCCTTGCACTTAAACTTGGTGATATTTTTTCTTAAAAACGGTCTTCTTGTCACTCATTCGCCTTAACCGCAAAGCCTTCATCAGCCTTGACCCTCCCCATATGACCTGTCTGGATAAAAGAAGAGCGTCGGTCAAACCGACGCTCAGGTCTTAGGATGCTCAGATCATAATTATTTCAGATTAATTTCAACCCGACGGTTCATTTGTTCTGCGATACCGTCATTGGTTTCAACGGCACGTTTCCGTTCACCATGGCCTTCCGTCACCAGACGCTCTGCGGCAACGCCATTACGTTGTAATTGGCCCGCCACTGCCGTATTACGACGATCAGCCAATGCCTCATTATAACCTTCATTACCAGCACGGTCCGCATGTCCGGAAAGATGGACTTTGGCATCTTCTTTGGCCTTTGCCGCCTCAGTAACATCTTCCAGTACATCTTGCGCGGCCTCTGTCAGGCCATCATCATCAAAATCAAAATAGACAATATATGGTCCCATATTCACAACTGGCGTTGCTACTGGCTCTGGCCCCGCCGCAGGCTCAACCGCCGCAACGACAGGCTCTGGCTCCGGAGCAGGCGCGGGGGCAACGGCTACGGGTTGCTTAACTTCTTTCTTTTCCGTACCAAAGCGATATACCAATGCCATCATCAGGTCATGGCTATCATAATCCGCCTTGAAACTGTTATTCAGCGCATCTTGTAAAGTGGCATCTTCTGTTTTGAAATAACGATAGCTCAGGGCCAATTCCACGGCTTCGGTAATCGCATAACGCAATCCCGCAATCGCCTGATAGGCAAAGACCGTATCACTGTCATCTACCAAGGCGTTCATACCCGCTGCAATATCATCATATTTCAATTTGGCAATACCAAGACCACCCCCAAAGAATGGTTCAATTTTACCATCGCCCATATCATCCCAATCCAACAGAACGTTCAGCATCAGGCTGTTTGCGGTTGTCTCGCCTTGCGCCGTGCTTTCCCCTAAGGGGAAGCCCAAACCACCAGCATTGAAAACCTCAATTTCATCCATATCATTGTATCGGCGTGTCATATCGGCCTCTAAGCGCAGGTTACCGAAATCATAACCCCCCAATAGACCGCCGGCCCATCCGCCATCCAGCTCCTGCTGCAAATTCAGGCCAGCATCGCCGTCATTAAACGTTTCGCCGCCAGGCATGGCAACGCCACCCTGTATCCCCGCATACCAATGACCCTCATCTGCGGCCTGTGCCGCTGTCGCCATCCCCAGTGCCAAGGCACCAATGGCTGCATATGTTACTACCTTTGTCATTTTTTCCTCCTTGCAGCTGTAGAGGGTTTTCCCTCTTTCATACTTTTACACACTCATAAAAGCTTAGGTATCACGTTTTAATACCGCCACCCTTTATAAATAAGGAGTATACACGGGAAAGTGTCGTAATTGTGGTAACAATTTGTTAACTATGTTGCATATAGGACGTTTTTAACGGGATATTGCCCCGTAAAACGGCGTAATTACAACAAATTGTCCCATATCAGGACAGTCTAATCCTCAATCAACCCTTGCGTGCGGCAGACGTTCAATAGAGTCGACAAGACAGCACGCGCCTCCACATCAACAACACTGCCGCCAATGGCATCTGCAATGGGGCTTCCCCCCCACTGCCAACTACCACTCACAAAACGCCCGACGATCTGACGATCAGATGCCCATACATTTTGCCCTTCAATAGGCTCATGAAACACCCATCCCGTTCCTTGCCAGCGTGCAATCTGCGTCTCTTTACCGCTCCATTCTCCACTGCCCCCCGTAGCCACAACCCAACACTGTCCCTCCTCTGGTGAAACTGGCGGTACAGTCAATTGTGCGGATTCAATTTTTGTCTGCACTAACCAGTCTAATCTTTCTAACGCTTCATTATGCGTAATTTCCTTTTGTGACTGATTTGTAAAAATATAAGGTAGCTCAAGACGGGCTGTCGTATCATTCACAAGATTTAACTCCTTACGTGAAAAAAGAAATAAACCATTATATATCTGCATTAAAATACATGATGAGCGGCACGCCGCGACCAACACGGTCGCTGATCTGATATATACGCAACTCAAATGTCTGGGCCAACGCGCCAAAATCTGCCATTTGCGCCGCCTGTGTGTACACCACGCTTTGTTCTTCTGCGTTCAAATGGCGGATAACCTGCCCATCAACAACAATCTCGATATCATAGGCTTCCGTCTTCTCACCCAAAGGAACATCATGTCCATCCTGCCAGGAGGCACTGATACGACTACGCCGCATCCAGCTGAACGTCAGGTCGTTATTTTCAGAACGCACTGCCCGACCATGCACTGGCGCATAAGGACGCCAGGCAATACCCTGAGACCGAAAAGGTAACGCCGCCACACTCTCTAATAACTGGCCAGTCGTCACCGTCTTAAAAAGGTCTTCCCGACCGATTGTCGTCGATGTCAGCGGCACAATCCGGTCTTTGTCCAATAAAACCACACGATCACCAGATTGGTGCATCCCCACGGCAAATTCCGTTCCCAATCGTCCTCGCAGCAGTTGCGAAAGAGCATAGCGGCTGTCGGACAGGCGTGTTGCCGTAGCAAATTGTATAATCTCTTCACCTACCAACAGGGCATTTGCCCCGTTCAACACCGCAAGAGGCGTATGGCTTTCCAGCGTCACACCAGCCGTTAGCATATCAATAATCATGACCGTTGACATATCCCAATGGGTGACGGGTCCGGCAGGTAAAGTAGCCCCTAACTCTGCCAATACCGCCGGCGTTGTCATTTGTAGCTGCGGGCGGAAGTTCTCCGCACCATCTGTGGACATATAAAGCACCGCACCACGCCAACGTTGCGTTTCTGATGGCGGCATGCTTGGCCCTGCTGCCCAGTATGCAAATGCATCACTATCATCATCCCTAATGGACGGTAATTCAAATAACTGCCACGCGCTGGGGTGGGGTAAAAATATCTGTTGTTGAGGGACGGACAATACAGATGCGGCCCCATATTGCTGCCACACCGCAGGGACATGCTGGCGGGCCACACAGGTCACCCCCCCTTTTTCATGACGCACCTCTTCCAGTCGGAAATCTACAAGTTGCCCTGATTTCACCTCTAAACGGATAACATCACCGGCCTCCACCCCGAAATAGCGGGGAGGAAGGCGAAAACGTATCGATGTCCGCTCCTGCCACAACCGGGACAGACGCGCTTCTGCCATCCGTTTGGCATCTGTTTCCGACAACAAAAGGGCCACATCTTCTGCTTGCACACGATAATGCCGCATCTGACCGCTATGGCTATTTTGCTGATCTTTATGGCAGGCCTGCGCCAGCGCGGGTTGATAATTCCTGCTTTGCGCCACATAACGCAACCGCATGACCTCTGGCAATTCGATGCTTTGTATACGCCGCACATCCAATGGATCCGCATATCCGATAGCACCATGCCCCTCATCTCGTTCCTGGGGGACAATATCTTCGCGCGCCACCAGCAATGAAGCCTCCCGACTGATCGGTCGAAAAACCAACCTGTCGCCCCGTTCAATGACATCGAATCCATAAGCTTCAGCGAGAAGGTCCAACGTCTCTCGCGGTGACGTGCCACCCCGCAGGCTATAGCCTTCAACCATGACATCAAGCGCACTGGCATCAATTTTTTCAGCCCCAATCCCTGACAAAAGACATACATCTTCCACCAGAGAAGAAAGCCGCAATTGACCGCCTTCATCAGCGAAATACTCAACTGTAATATTGGGAATACGGTTCGCATAATCCGCCAGGTCCAGTTCTTCGAACACAATATATGCCGTGTTGCGATATGCGGGGGCACTTGCCGTCCCTTCATATGCTTCGATAAGAGGATCAATCTGCTGATGTCGATGACCAGGATACAGACGCACATCCCCCGCGTTTACACAATTCCCGTCAGGATCACGCAGTAATTTTCCATCTGCCCATATACGGCCGATATCTGTTATCGGTCGTGATGATAAGGCCACCGCAAAGGACGCCGCATAACGATACGTCACTTGTGTAACTTTTGGCCCGCTCCCCTTGCCACCTGTCGACTGACGATCCTCATGACGCGTTTCGATCAGCCCCGTGGACCAGATAATATTGCCCGCCACACGTCCGTGTCCATAAAGGCGGGGAATATCCTGCCCGTAACTGGACAGCTGAACCGACAAATCCTCTAGTCGCCGCCCTTCGACCCGCCGCCCGGGATATCCAAATACCATCTGGTCCAACTGGCGACCGACAATATTGCCGATCATGCCTCCTACGGGACCGCCCACTGCTGTTCCCACTGCCGTCAGCACTATTGATGCCATTTTTATTTTACTCCCGGATATGAAAAGACAGCAACAACACGGCGCTGCCAAATGGGCGACAGGTTATGCTCAACGACCTTATCCACACCTTGCCAGGCATGTAATATCCCCCGATCAGTCAGTAGTCCCAAATGTTGGGGATCTTGCGCAAAACGCATCAGCACCACATCTCCCATCCGGGCCGCGCTTGCATTCCGGGGTATCATCCCGGCGCTCTTCATTTCCCGTAACAACCGCCCTGATGTAGGTAAGCGACCATAATCCTCAGGAACCTTGACAGATAATCCTATCGCCTCAGCCGTGAGGGCAATCACCCCTATACAATCCAGACCTAACGCTGCATGGCGCCCCTGATGGCAGAAAGGAGTACCGCATAACTGCCGGGCCGCCACAATAATCTGCTGACGCACTGGATCGTCACTGGCCTTCACAGGAATAATTGTGTTATGCGTGAATGATAAAAAAGACGTCATATATGGAGATTTTCTGTGACAATGGATGTTAATTCTCTCGCGCTTTATATTCACGAGTTGCGTAATCAATGCGCCTACAGCGAAGCGGCTGTCGGCCTGCTTAATCAAAGTCTGGAACAAAATTCCGGCGTTGGTGTTTTCTTTGCCATTCAAAACCTGATGACAAGTGCCGCACAGGTTTCCCGTCTTCTCTGGCCACAAAAACAAAAAGCCAAAGACCGCGGCGAGCTGCTACGCAAAACGTTGCAACTGCCTGCAGAATATGACCTCCATAAAGAGCAGATACATAATTTTTGGGATCAGGCAGACAGCCGGACAGATAAATGGATTTCCGGCACAAAAGAACAGAAAATTCTGTTTGATTTTGTGGGACAAATCAGCACCCTGGAACCACAACCCGCAATAGCAAATATTTACCGGGCCTACGATCTGGAAACCAAAACATATTATTATCGCGGCGAAGCTTTTGATCTACAGGCGATCATCACGGCGCTGGCCAATGTAAATCACCGCGTTGTTCAGGCACATGAACAACTGTTCCCCGACCAGAATAAGGCTCAAAGCCCGGATCAGGAAAAAGCGAACCCCACCGCAGACACAAAAGAAAAATAGGCTTTCACACACTGTCGGGATAGGCCAGCACTGCGTCCAATCCCGGCACTTGTGGCTCACCCTGAAAATTTATCAAGTTGTCAAATTTATCCCGGCATGTCAGTGCCCGGCGGTCACAACCCGCAAACAGACGATAACGGTCGCCCATTGTAATGGCCGCTGGCGGGGCTTCCTGTAATATAAGTTCCGTGCCCGCCGCATGTTTTACAACGCTACGCAATCCTGCATTCGCGCCGCTCACCCATAATAGGTGGCCATAATCAAACCATCCATCGCTTTCTGTGCGCTGCGCATCTGTAAAGTGGTCCGGGGCCAAAACGGACGCCACATCCCCCATGGTCTGATAATGGCGTAAGGTCACCTGACAATCTTCATCCCCAAGATCTGCACGACATTCCGGTGTGCATATTTTACCAACCGTCTGTTGCAACGTCTGGGAAAGGCTGCGTAATTCCGCCTCAAACACCTGTCCGCTCAGGCGGATTTCCCCCATACTCCCCTGATAAAGAGGAATATGTCCTGCCGTTGTATCTTGCCAATTAACCCAGAAGAGGCTTAATTGCGCATGGTCGATCGTATCCTCACTGAACCATATCAACCCCGCCAGGTCATCTTTACGATAAAAAATAAGAGGAACACGGATATGATCAGCCCCCTCTGTGATAACCGCACCCATCATGGGACGGGGGAAGTTTAATGTCCAATATGCCGCTTCAAAGCGACTGATATAGTCCTGCCCGCTTTGATCGCTCGCTGTCGCCAGCCACATGCGCAGCCTCCTTTGTCCTAAATATCCCGCGCCGCACGCATAACCGCCTGATGCAGGGCCATCGCTGTCTGCCTGCCACTGTCATACCCCGGGCCACGACGCCCGGACGCCACAGGGGATGCCATATTAATCGTAATATTTATATTCTTCGGGGGGGTAACTTGACGATCAGGACCCACCTGCCCCACACCACCCATAGGCATAATCTGTCCGCCTTGATGGGGCATAAATAATTCCGGGCCTTGCTCCCCCACCCAATAAGCCTGCCCTGCGCTAACTGGCCCGCCTCCCGCGCGCCCCAAAAGGCCGGAAAATATTCCCGGTGCGACCGCCGATAAAAATGTCTGGCCGCCGCCACCAAAGACCTGATCGATGCCTGCTTGCAACAATGCCAGCCCAATATCTTGTAAACTTTGCAATGCGGCAGCCTTTAATCCTTCAAAACTCAGCCTTCCTTGTTGGGCCATTTGTTCAAAAGACTTCATCAACCCGCCTGCAACATCATCGCCAGCCCGCGCCAGACCCGACAGATCCCCCTGCACTGCATTCAGACTGGTTGTCAGGGCATCGCTATCAACACTTAATTTAACAACCAGATGGTCCAGCATCGTTTCCATCATCTTTTTCCTTTTGTAATCTCCATAAAAAAAGCCCGCTCAGAAGCGGGCCTTGCAGGGAATAACGTCACTATGTGTTATTGGTTGTTCATTTGTGCGTGGACCTATAGATGCTCACCACCATCCGTGCCCCTCTTCCCAACAGGAAAATCGCAGAATACAGGATAATATGGTCCCAATTCACGAATTGAAAATCACTGGACACAAAGCCCCCCACCGCAAACAACAACATCACCAGCCCAACGCCCTGTAAGATATTCGCGGCCAGCGCCACGCGTTTCAAAAGCCGCGCTCTTTTTTTATCTTCAGGAGTTTCTTCAACACGCCCCGCTTTGCGATCGGCCACCCGCTGACGCAGCGGTTTGCGCCCGGAGTAGTTTTTTTGTGCGTTCATTTCCATGACCTTATGATTTTCCGCCCCGATAATGACGGCTCGCTTCCGATGCGTCAACGTTCTTCAAACTTCGTTTGCAGGGCGTCCATTTCAGGCGTTGCTTCTTCTTTGGCACCTGCGCACAGCCCTTCTTATCCTATAAAAAAAACCTACCGCTTCTCAGCAATAGGCTTTCAATGATATTGACTTATAAAAAAACAAAAGGGCACCGCCATCCCGGCAGGCCCTTTTCCCTGATCTTGGGAAAATACTACCCTATCTCCCCCGCCACATCAACTGTTATTTTCCTATTTTTTCCTATTATATTTTAATATATTGTTTTTATTGAATTAAACAGGATAATAAACGTCTTAATATAGCCTTAAAATTGATTAAAAAATGACATAAATTATTTTATTTGCCTATCAATAGGAAAATGCATAGACTCAAAGATGGATCAGGAACGAAGCCCTCCTGATTCACGGATAAAGGCCTCCGCTCTTGGTCGCCTTTATCGGCCACAGGCAACCCCGCCTGTGGCCAGAGGATCGAAACCCTCCTTGCTAAACTTGGGCAGTCCGGGGCATCCCCCGGACTGCTTTTTTCTTATTCCCCCACGCCAACGAATACATTACGCTCTACGCCGACTACAACCGCAATTTCTTGGGGGAACATATGCGCCTGACACCACCCGACACCTCTCGCCTGACCAATTTCAATAAAGACATCTTCGGTTATAAAGACTTCGGGGAACGCCTAAGAAAACTAGTCTATAACGTTGACACACCACTGACCCTCATTCTCGATGGTGACTGGGGCACTGGCAAATCAACCTTCATCCGCCAATGGCAAAGTCTTCTAACCGACACCAAGGTCATCTACTTCNATGCCTTCGCCCATGACTTCCAAGAAGATGCCTTCCTTGCCTTAGCCAGCCAAATCACATCTTTTGAACAAAAAAAAGCAACAGGTTCAGATGAAGATGGAGAAGAAGATAAAGAAAATGACTTCCGTGAGGAACTAAACGAGAAACGAAGCAATCTTACGCAAAAAGCAGCAAAAATTATCACGTCTAAGAATACGTACCATGCCATAGCAGACATCGGCCTACGTACCGTCAGTGGCGGCCACCTCACTACAGAAGACCTCGCCCAAATTGCGACAACACAAGAAGAAGCATTCAGCAATATCATTACAGAACGCCTTAGTTCTGCTGAGACAGAGCAAGACATTCTGAAACACTTTAGAGAAGCACTAACTGATCTAGCTCAGACGCTAACAAACCCGCAAAACGGCGACAAGGACACAGAAGAACAGACTACGAATAAGCCCCTCATTTTTATCATTGATGACCTATATACAAAACTCAAACATGGCCAGGCCAGCTATAGAGACATCCATGGCACTTTATGCTTAGACCAATTTGATCGTGCTAATATTCCTTCAGACTTTTTCCCAGGAGAAGGTAGAAATCCTTATAAAGAAATGTGGACTTTCGCCCTGTCTCCTGATGCTCCAGACAACTTGATTAGCACTTACCAGAAAAGCCTAAATTCCTACTTTTTTGAACGAGACGAAATCATATCAAATCATATCAACCAAATGGAAACTTTCGCCTTCTAGTACCCCCCCCCTTGCCCATCAGCACTCATAGACTTACCCTCGCCCCATGACCGACCTAACCCACAGCGTTGAATTCCTAATGTCCCTGCTATTGTTTGTAGTGTTGCAACCCATCTGCTACCTGTCCGCTAGGATGGGGGACTTTCCAATAGCAATAGCTATCACCATCACGGGGGAAATGACGCCAAAACGCCTTAGACACGGTTATCCCGGGTAATTTATCTTGAGCGACAATTACCGCGGGCGGCGTGGGGGGCGCAGCACTGTATCCCGGGCTTGTTCGGGGTCTGTGTCCGGATAATCCAGCGTATAATGCAGGCCGCGGCTTTCGGTCCTCAGCAGGGCAGACCGCACAATCAGTTCCGCCACCGTCACCAGATTGCGCAGCTCCAGCAAATCCGGCGTAATCCGGAACGACCCGTAATATTCACGAATTTCCCCGGCCAGCATCTCAATACGCCGCGCCGCGCGTTCCAGCCGCCGTGTTGTACGCACAATCCCCACATAATCCCACATAAAATGTCGCAGTTCCGACCAGTTATGCGACACGATTACTTCTTCATCCGAATCCGTCACCCGTGTCGCATCCCATGGGTCAATACTGCGATGCTGGCCCGCCTGCGGCAGTTTTTCCAAAATGTCATTTGCCGCCGCATAGCTATAGACCAGACATTCCAGCAGGCTGTTACTGGCCATACGGTTCGCCCCGTGGAGGCCTGTATGTGCCACTTCGCCAATGGCATATAACCCGTCCACTTCAGTCTGTCCGGCTAAATTTGTCCGCACGCCGCCTGACGTATAATGCGCCGCTGGCACCACCGGGATAGGTTCCTGTGTCAGGTCATAGCCTAACTTCATACACCGCTTATAAATGGTCGGAAAATGCTCACGGATGAAATCCGCATCCTTGTGACTGATATCCAGATAAACGCAGTCCGCCCCCAATCGTTTCATTTCATGGTCAATGGCGCGCGCCACCACATCGCGCGGGGCCAGTTCTTCACGCTCATCAAACTTATGCATGAAGGCTTCACCATTCGGCAGTCGTAGCTTGGCCCCTTCACCGCGCAAGGCTTCCGTCAGCAGGAATGTACGGGCTTCGGGATTATACAAACAGGTGGGATGGAACTGGTTGAATTCCATATTCACAACCGAACAGCCCATCCGCCAGGCCATGGCAATACCATCCCCGGTCGATCCATCGGGGTTACTGCTGTACAAATAAACCCGGCTCGCCCCGCCCGTTGCCAGAACGGTTTTTTTTGCCCTGAAGACCTGCACCTCGTCATTTTTCGTGTCCAGCACATAAGCCCCCAGACACTGACGACCATCTAATGATCCTGCACCATTGGAAATCAGATCAACCGCCATATGGTGTTCAAACAAAAACACATTGTCATGGTCGCACACCTGATCTTCCAGCGTATTATGCAACACCTTACCCGTGGCATCCGCCGCATGAATAACCCGACGGTGACTGTGCCCGCCCTCGCGCGTCAGGTGGTAATGATTTTCCACATAGGTATCTTTCGGGCGGGCGATGCTCGGCTCGAACGGGGTAAAGGCCACCCCTTTTTCAATTAGCCAGTCAATGCAGGCGGCACTCTTCTCCACCACATGCTGCACGGTATCCTCATGGCAAAGCCCTCCCCCGGCGGCCATGGTGTCGGCCACATGGGATGCAATGGTATCTTTACTGCTCAGCACGGCGGCAATCCCGCCCTGCGCCCAGGACGTTGCCCCACTATTCAGTTTATTTTTGGAAATCACTGCAACTTTGGCATGATCCGCCAGTCGCAGGGCCAAACTTAATCCTGCGGCACCGCTCCCGATCACCAATACATCAAAATCGTAATATGTCGACACTCTATCGCTTTCGTATTCTGATCCGTTTGCTTTTATGTCATTCATTGCCAGTCAGTTGCAGAAAAATATCTTCCAGATCACTTTCTTCTGTCGACAAATCCGCTATCCCGATACCGCTTTGGCTGACCTGTTGCAGAATATGACCCAGCTCCCGTTCCGAAGGACGATAACGTATCGTCACCCCCAGTTCATCATTGATCTCTGCCCCCAATGTCTGCAAGGTCGCCGGAAGCTCACCTATTGGTTCCATGGGGCGTATACGGATGATCTTTTCATCCATTTGCTGCAGCAGATTTGACGTACTGTCGCAAGCCACGACCTCACCATGATTAATGATGGCGATTTCATCACAAAGCTCTTCTGCCTCTTCCAGATAATGCGTCGTGAGAATGATCGTCACACCCTGCTCATTCAATTTACGCACATTATTCCATAATTGTTGACGCAGTTGAATATCTACACCCGCTGTTGGCTCATCCAGCACAAGAATAGGCGGGTTGTGTACCATCGCCTTTCCCACCAGAAGCCGCCGTTTCATCCCGCCCGAAAGTGATCTGGCATAGGCATCCGCCTTGTCACTAAGATGCAGCAGCTCCAGCAATTCATCAGTACGCCTGTCCTTACGGGCAACACCGTAATATCCGGCCTGCTGCTCCAGCATTTCACGCGGGGTAAAATAGGCATCAAAATAAATTTCTTGCGGCACGATACCAATACAGGCTTTGGCATTGCGCGGGTTTTCATCAATATCAAAGCCCCAGACCTCTGCACGCCCTGCTGACTTCTTCACCAAACCCGCCAATATATTTATGGTCGTTGATTTCCCGGCACCATTAGGGCCCAGCAAGCCAAAAATTGACCCGCGCCGGATCTTAAGATCTATCCCTTTCAACGCCTCTTTCGCTGGCGCCCCACCGCCGCCCTGATAGGTCTTTTTCAGGCCCACAACATCGATGGCCAATGCCGATGTCACATCTCCCGCCTTCTTATCTGACCCGCCGTCGGCATTACTCTTTTCACAATCGTCTGTCATATATTCCCTAAAAATACTTCTTGGATTATGCTGCCTGCTTGACGCAATGATAAAGGCCGCAAATTATAGCTGCAAAATATACTGGCAAAGTGCTGATACGCTTTTAATATGGTGATTGCATATTGATTGTACAGGGACAATCGGTATCATCCGCAGCAATGCTGGTCAACGGCCTTGAACATTGATCCCTGTCAGCCTGTGGAGTTAATATAATGACAGCCGAATCCCCCGAAGTCGTATATACGGACAAAACCCGCACATCCTGTGATGGTGGTGAAGGCCCGCTTGGCCATCCCCGCGTCTACTTGGAAATGGGACAAAAATCTTCTGTGGTATGCCCTTATTGTGGACGCAAATTCATCCTGAAAACCCAGAAATCCGCCTAAACGGCCTGACACTGATCGCTCTCTCCTTCTCTGACGGAAATTATATATGACCACTCCGGCCCCGGAACATCTCTATCTCATCGATGGCTCCAGCTATATATTCCGGGCCTATCATGCCCTCCCTCCCTTAACCCGTGACGATGGCACACCGGTCAACGCGGTTATGGGGTTTTGCAATATGCTGTTTAAATTATTGCAGGACCTCGAAGGACCGGAACAGCCCACCCACCTTGCGGTCATTTTTGATGCCGCCCGCAAAACATTCCGCAATGACATTTTTCCGGATTACAAAGCGCACCGCCCACCGGCACCTGAAGATCTTGTGCCACAGTTTTCCATCATCCGTGAAAGCGTCAGAGCCTTTAATGTCCCGGCAATTGATAGTAATGGTTTTGAGGCTGACGACATCATCGCGACCTATGCAACACAGGCCGCCAGCAGTGGTTACACGGTCACGATCGTGTCCTCAGACAAGGATCTGATGCAACTGGTGGGCGACCAGGTCACTATGCTTGACAGCATGAAGAACCGACATATTGGGGTTGATGAGGTCTTTGAAAAATTTGGCGTGACCCCTGATCGCGTCATTGATGTGCAGGCACTGGCCGGGGATAGCTCTGATAACGTGCCCGGCGTGCCCGGCATTGGTGTTAAAACCGCGGCGCAATTGATCCATGAATACGGTGATCTGGATAATTTACTGGACCGGGCTGATGAGATTAAGCAGCCCAAACGGCGCCAGAACCTGCAGGAAAATGCCGATCTCGCCCGTATCAGCCGTGACCTGGTCACGCTGCGGTGTGACGTCCCGGACCTCCCCCCCCTGGACAGCATGAAACTGCACAGCATCGAAGTCGAACGCCTAATGCCGTTTTTGGAAGAACAAAACTTTCGCGCCCTGCAAAGCAAGGTCATTTCCCATATGGGGGGACAATCGGCGGAACACCTGTCGGATGAAGCGCGTGAAATCGCGCCGGACAGCATATCCTACGAAACAGTGACCACAACCGACCGCCTGCAATACTGGATTGATGAAGCATATAAGGCCGGGCAAGTCACCTTAGATACCGAAACAACAGACCTTAATGCCATGCGGGCCAGACTTGTCGGCATTTCTCTTTCCATTGAGGCGGGCAAGGCCTGTTATATTCCGCTGGCCCATGTGGGGGAAACCGATGGCGAGCTGTCCTTTGATGGCGGCCAGGCCCCGGACCAGATCGATCAGGACACCGCACTGGCGATGTTAAAGCCATTGCTGGTGGACCCGTCTGTGCTGAAAATTGGCCAGAACATTAAATATGACCTGCTGGTCCTCAGGAATGTTGGGCTAAATGTGACGCCCTATGACGACACCATGCTGCTTTCCTATACCCTCGATTCAGGTCGCGGCGGTCACGGCATGGACGAATTGGCCGAAAAACATCTGGACCATAAAACCATCCCGTTCAAGGACATCGTCGGAACAGGCAAAAAGCAAATTACATTTGATAGAGTGCCTCTGGACAAAGCCACGGAATATGCGGCCGAAGACGCAGATATCACAGGCCGCCTCCACCGCCTGCTAAAACCCCGACTGGCAAAAGAAAGCATGACCACGGTCTATGAAACACTGGAACGGCCCATGCCTTCAGTTCTGGCCGGTATGGAATGCGAGGGTGTAAAAGTTGACCGTGCAATTCTGTCGCGACTATCAACTGATTTTGCCGGGCGTCTTGACCTTTTGGAACAACAAATTCACGATCTTGTCGGGCACACCTTTAACATCGCCTCACCCAAACAGCTGGGGGATGTCCTCTTTGGTGAACTGGGCCTGCCCGGTGGCAAAAAAAGTAAAACAGGGGCCTATAGTACCAACGCGGATGTTTTGGAAGGCCTGGCCGCAGAAGGACATGAATTGCCGGCCCGCGTGCTGGACTGGCGGCAACTGGCCAAACTGAAAAGCACCTATACAGATGCCCTGCAAAAACAGATCAATCCCGATACGGGCCGCATTCATACATCTTACTCTCTTGCGGGGACAACTACCGGACGTCTGGCCTCTACAGAACCTAATTTGCAGAATATTCCCATTCGCACCGAAGAAGGCCGCAAAATCCGTCAGGCCTTTATTGCAGAGCCAGGCCATAAACTCATGGCCGCTGATTACAGCCAGATTGAACTACGTCTTCTCGCCCATATTGCGGATTTGGACAGCCTGAAAGACGCCTTTCATCATGGTCATGACATTCACGCCATGACGGCCTCGCAGGTCTTTGGTGTTCCCTTGGAAGGCATGGACCCCATCGTCCGCCGTCAGGCCAAAGCCATCAACTTTGGCATTATCTACGGCATCAGTGCTTTTGGCCTTGCCCGGCAACTCGGCATTAGCCGCACCGAAGCCAAAAACTATATCGACGCCTATTTTGAAAAGTTTCCCGGCATTCAGAAATATATGGAAGACACCAAGGTCTTCTGTCGCGATCACAGTTATGTCGAAACCATCTTTGGACGCCGTTGTCACATCAGCGGCATACAGGATAAGAATGGCGCAAAACGCGCCTTTGCAGAACGTGCTGCCATTAACGCCCCCATTCAGGGCGCGGCTGCGGACATCATCCGCCGCGCTATGATCCGCCTGCCCTCTGCCTTAACTGACGCCAACCTCAACGCCCGCATGTTGCTGCAGGTGCATGATGAATTGGTCTTCGAAGTCCCCGATGACGAAATGGATCAAACCATTACCGTTGTCAAAGATGTTATGGAAAATGCAGCACATCCGGCGCTACAGTTGTCCGTACCGTTAATCGTTGATGCCGGCGTGGGCGATAACTGGGACGAAGCCCATTAATCACCACTTGTGCAGCAAATCATCTATCTATTGCGGATAATGACACAATTCCTTGACGATCTTAATGATGCGGTTGATATCCGCAGGCTCTGACATGCGGTGATCGGCCTCTTTGACAAAGGTCATCACCACATCTTCAGACGTCACTTGTGCGCAGATTTCATGGGATTTGCGCGGCGGCACATCCACATCGCGCAGGCCATGCAACATGCGGATCGGGCACTCCAGCGCGATGGGCTCCTCCAGCAGCAACTGGTTATAACCATCTTCGATCAGCTTCATGGAAATGGCGTAAGGTTCATCACTATAATCTGATGGCTCGTAATACACCCCGTCGCGCTTCAATGTCTGGCGGATCTCATCGCTGTACGCTTCCCACATCAGGTCTTTGGTAAAATCCGGGGCCGGGGCAATGCCCAGCCAACCGGCAATGCGATCTTTGCGCGCCACCGCCGCCAGCAGTGAGGCCCAGCCCCCCATGCTCGACCCCACCAGCACCACGGGGCCGTCCGTCAACTGATCCAGCACAAGGGTCACATCTTCGGCCCAGCGACCAATGGTGCCGTCCACAAACTCCCCGTCCGACTGGCCATGACCATAATAATCAAAGCGGATAAAGGCCTGCCCTTCCTCGCGGCAGAAATCTTCCAATGCCGTAGCCTTTGTCCCGGTCATGTCAGACATCAACCCGCCACAAAACACCACCACCGGGCTTTTGCCCTCGGTCTTGTGATAGGCCAGGCGCGTTCCATCCGCGCAAGTAAGGTATGAAGGCTGATTGGGCATATTTTCTATCCTGAAATAGGGGCCATTTAGAAGGCTTAACTTGACAGTAAACCTAAACCGGTTAAGTTGCGCTAGAGCGATAAAAAATCGCCCAAAAAGCCTAGTGGATTAACGAAAAACATACAAGCAGCAGATGGTACAAATCACCCTCCCAGACGGGAACATTCGCGACTATGACGGGCCGGTCACCGGCCTGCAGGTAGCACAGGATATTGGCCCGGGTCTTGCCAAGGCAGCCCTGGCCGTTGTTGTCAACGGTGAACAATGGGATCTCACCCGTGACATCACGACGGACGCCGACCTGTCTATCATCACGCGTAAGGATGAAGATGCCCTGGAACTGCTGCGTCATGATGCTGCCCACGTGCTGGCAGAGGCCGTAAAGGAACTCTATCCTGAAACGCAAGTGACCATTGGCCCGGCCATTGAAAACGGCTTCTATTACGATTTTGCCCGCCCGGAACCCTTCACCCCGGATGATCTGGAAAAAATCGAAGCCCGCATGAAGGAAATCGTCGCCCGTGACGAAGACATCGTGCGCGAAGTCTGGAGCCGGGACGACGCCGTCAAATTCTTCCGTGACATGGGCGAAGAATATAAGGCAGAAATCATCTCCGACATTCCGGCCGAACAGGACATCACCCTGTACCGTCAGGGTGATTTCATCGATCTGTGCCGTGGCCCGCACCTGCCGTCCACCGGCAAACTGGGGGATGGCTTCAAACTGACAAAGGTGGCCGGGGCCTATTGGCGCGGCGATTCTAACAACGAAATGCTACAGCGTATTTACGGCACCGCTTGGCCTGACAAAAAGCAGCTAAAGGCTTACCTCAACCGCCTGGAAGAAGCGGAAAAGCGTGACCACCGCCGTCTCGGCCGGGAACTAGACCTGTTCCACTTCCAGGAAGAAGCCGCCGGCATGCCGTTCTGGCATCCCCATGGCTGGACGATCTATCAGGAAATTCAGACCTATATCCAACGCAAACAGCGCGAATATGGCTACAAAGAAATCAAAACGCCGCAATTAGTGGACCGAAAACTCTGGGAACAGTCCGGTCACTGGGATAAATTTCGCGAACATATGTACACCTCGGAATCGGATGAGCGTGTCTTTGCCTTAAAACCCATGAACTGCCCCTGCCATATCGAAGTTTTTAACCGCTGGCAGGTCAGCTACCGTGACTTACCTCTGCGGCTGGCCGAATTTGGTAGTTGCCATCGGTATGAACCTTCCGGCGCCCTGCATGGACTGATGCGGGTACGTTCTTTCGTCCAGGACGATGCCCATATTTTCTGTCGTGAAGATCAAATCACGTCAGAGACTGAAAACTTCATTAAAATGCTGCTGGAAGTCTATGAAGACTTTGGCTTCGAAGACATAAAAATCAAATTCTCTGACCGGCCTGAAATGCGCGCCGGTGATGATGACGTCTGGGACCGTGCCGAAGCCGACCTGAAGTCCGCCATCGATAAACTGGGCCTTGATTACACATTGAACCCTGGTGAGGGCGCCTTCTATGGCCCGAAGCTGGAATTCGTCCTCACCGATACCATCGGTCGTGACTGGCAATGTGGCACCTTACAGCTCGACTTTGTTCTGCCGGAAAGACTCGATGCCACCTATATCGCCGAAGATGGGCAGAAACATCGTCCTGTCATGCTTCACCGTGCGGTACTTGGTTCTTTCGAACGCTTTATCGGTATTCTGATCGAACATTATGCAGCCCGCTTCCCACTGTGGCTGGCTCCTGTACAGGTAGTGGTCACCGGCATTACCTCGGATCAGGATGATTATGTGCGCGATGTGGCGGCAAAGCTGCGCAAGGCCGGTATTCGTGTAGAAACAGACCTGAGAAACGAAAAAATAAATTACAAAATACGTGAACACAGCCACGCTAAAATCCCGGCGATTTTTGTGGCTGGAAACCGCGAAGCGTCAGAACAGACCATCACCATTCGCCGCTTAGGCAGTAAAAATCAGGAAACCCTTGATTTAAGTGATGCAATCCATAGTATTATCGAAGAAGCGAAAGCCCCGTGAATTATTGACACTGTCGATGCTTAATCGGGACAGAGCGTTATAAAACCATTGAAAGGATGCACAGTTCATGGAGAAAATCCATAGCTAAAAGACCAATGCGTGGCCAACAGCCGCCCCCACAAAAGGGGCCGCGGGTCAATGAAAACATCGCCGAAAACGAAGTACGGCTTATCGATGCAGAAGGTGAAAACCACGGAATCGTCCCCATCACAAAGGCACTTGAAATGGCGTCTGATTCCGGGCTGGACTTGGTGGAAATCTCTCCGAACGTAACACCGCCCGTCTGTAAAATTCTGGACTTTGGTAAATTCAAATACGAAGCACAGAAAAAAGCCGCTGCTGCTCGTAAGAAGCAAAAGACCATTGAAGTCAAAGAAATCAAGATGCGGCCGGGCATTGAAAAACACGACTATGATGTCAAAATGCGGGCCGTGCATAAATTCCTTGAAGCAGGCGATAAAGTCAAAGTCACGCTGCGTTTTCGTGGTCGGGAAATGGCACACCAGGAACTCGGCATGGACGTTCTTAATCGTGTCAAAGATGACGTGGAAGAATTGGCAAAAGTCGAACAAATGCCCAAAATGGAAGGTCGTCAGGTCATAATGGTACTGGCCCCGCGTTAATCCATTGTCGTATGCTGCGACATGAAAGGCAGACCATGGTCTGCCTTTTGCTTTTTGAAGCTTTTTTTGCTAAAATGCATGCTCATAAATGGTGCACCCTTAGGTCCGCACCCGCGTGTACATTGATGAAGAACCAGCTGGCTTCAGCAATGCTATACAAACAAATAACCCGCCGTTGGCAATCGCGCCCGGCGGGTTTTGTATTTTAATCGCATGTTTTATATGTTTCGCACGTATGATAATACTACGCGCAGATTACATAATATTTGTAAAATCTTTTGATCCACATGCTCCAGTGACCGAAGAACATATTTTTTATCTGTTGCGTAATCTGATGAACATGATGATTTCGTATATACGTAATCATCATAATATATTCTGTTTGCGCTGCTCATAGAGGCCATTGATTTATGTCTATTTTCCGCCAGTTTTGTATGATTTTTGTGTTTGGTACCATTATCACCACGGCCATAACCGCACAGGCACAACCGCCCAAATCACCTACCCCCGTAGATGTCACCCCCGCCATTCTGACGGAATTTGTCGATAAATTCGAAGCTCTGGGCACAGCAAAGGCCAGAGAATCAGTTACGCTCACCGCGTCCACCACGGATAAAATCAAGGATCTTCGCTTCAGCGACGGGATGACCGTGACAAAAGGCACCATCATTGCCACGCTGGATATTGATGAAGAAATTGCAGAACTCCGTGCGGCCAAAGCCAATTTGGCAGAACAAAAACGTGAATTAAAACGCGTGACGAATCTGGTTAAGGCACGCACCTTTCCAACTGCGCGCCTTGACGAACAAAAAACGCTTTATGAAAAAGCACAGGCCGAAGTGCAGGTGGCAGAGGCCCGCATCGATGACCGTCAGATCGTTGCCCCTTTTGATGGCGTACTGGGCCTTCGGCTCGTAAGTCCCGGGGCACTTGTTGTTCCCGGCACCCCCATCAGCACGCTGGATGATATTTCGATCATCAAATTGGATTTCACCGTGCCGGAAACCGTATTGGCCAGCCTACGCCCCGGCCTGACAGTCAAGGCCCGCGCCAGTGCCTGGCCTGACAAAGTCTTTACCGGTAAAGTCACCACAATCGACACACGTATTAACCCTGTGTCCCGTGCAGTCACTATTCGCGCAGAAATTCCCAACCCGGACGCGGCGTTACGTCCCGGCATGCTCATGACCGTGGAACTGATCCATAACCGTACGCTGGCGTTAACAATCCCGGAACAGGCTCTGCTCGCCGATCAGGATAAAAACTATATCTATGTCTTGAATAACGATGCCGTCCAAAAGAAATTCGTCACCATAGGCCGCCGCCGTCCCGGGCACGTGGAAATCACATCCGGACTAAAGGCAGATGAGAATGTTGTCATCGCCGGCACCATACGTGTGCGTGACGGCAGCCCCGTAAAACCTACGTTTATTTCAAACCGGAGTCCCAAGTCCGACCCGACCTCATCGTCCGTGACGACCCCGACACCCAAAAACAATGAGGACACACCATGATCCTCTCCGACATTTCTGTAGACCGCCCGGTTTTTGCCACTGTTATCAGCCTTATACTCGTTGTTTTTGGGGCGATGGCCTNCAGCCAACTCCCTTTGCGGGAATATCCTGACGTCAATCCGCCGATTGTTTCAGTGGAAACAAAATATACCGGTGCAGCCGCAGCAATTGTCGAAACCAAAATCACACAAGTATTAGAAGACCGTATTTCCGGCATCGAAGGCATTAAGACCATTGATTCCAAAAGCCGCGATGGCCTCTCTTCCATCACGATTGAATTCACTCTGTCCCGTGACATTGACGCGGCCGCCAATGATGTACGCGAACGCCTTTCACGTGTCCTCGGGAACCTCCCGGATGAGGCTGACGCCCCTGAAATTTTCAAAGTCGATTCAAATACCAGCGTTATTTTATGGCTCAATCTCGCCAGCGACACCTTAAACCCTATGGCTCTTGCTGATTTTGCGCGCCGCAACCTTGTTGACCGTTTATCCGTAATTGATGGTGTGGCCCGGGTGCGTGTTGGTACATCGCGGGATTATGCCATGCGGATATGGTTGGACCGGACCGCACTCGCGGCCCGCAACCTGACGGTAAATGATGTAGAAAATGTCCTGCGCCGTGAAAATGTTGAATTACCCGCCGGGCGTGTCGAATCCATTACACGCGAATTCACTGTCCGTGTCAGCCGCAGCTATAACAGCGCCGATGACTTCGCGGCAATGGTGATAAGCGAATCTCCGGACGGCCACCTCACCCGTCTTGGCGATGTTGCACAAGTCGAAATTGGCGCGGGAGACTACCGCAGCGAAATGCGTGGTAATGGCGAACTGATGCTGGGGCTTGGGATCGTGAAACAGTCCCGTGCAAACACATTGGCTGTAACCCGTGCTGTCAAAAAAGAAGTCACGGAAATCAACAAAACGCTGCCCGATGGTATCGTCCTGCATAATAGCTATGACACGTCTATTTTCATCGACCAGGCCATCGATGAAGTCTACAAAACGTTATTTATTGCCGGCCTATTGGTCGTCATCGTCATCTACCTGTTCCTCGGCAATGCCCGCGCGATGCTCATCCCGGCGGTTACTGTACCTGTTTCTATCATTTCAGCTTTCATCTTCCTTTACATTGCCGACTTTTCCATCAACCTTCTGACCCTGCTGGCGATGGTACTGTCCATTGGCCTGGTGGTTGACGATGCAATTTTGGTGCTGGAAAATATCTATCGGCGCATTGAATCAGGCGAACCCCCATTGGTCGCCGCCCATCACGGCGCACGACAGGTCGGCTTCGCGGTTATCGCCACAACTATCGTACTCATCTCCGTATTTGTGCCGATTATATTTATTGAAGGAAATACAGGCCGCCTGTTTACAGAGTTTGCCATGGCCATGGCGGCGGCGGTTGCCTTTTCATCACTTGTGGCACTCACCCTTGCGCCCATGCTTTGTTCTAAACTTTTACGCAAACGTGACCGTAATGGGCGTTTCGGACAAATCGTAGACCGGCTATTTCAACGTTTTGAAGGCCAATACGAAGCATCACTTCACCGTATCACGCGACACCCACTCCTGCTATCTGGTCTGCTTCTGGCCATACTTGTTGGCAGCTGGTTTCTATTTACCCTGCTTCCGGCGGAATTTGCCCCCAAAGAAGACCGCGGTTCCTTTGCCGTGATTGTCTCCGCACCGGAAGGGACCGGATACGATGCGATGCAGGACAATATGCGGGATATTGAACAGGATCTGCTACCTTTGGTCGAACGTCAGGATGCCAATCGTATTCTGGTGCGCGTCCCCGGTTCTTTTGGTTCCACCGACCTGGTCAATAGCGGCATTAGCTTCGTCCTGTTGGATCATTGGGATAACCGCGACAAATCCGCGTGGGATATCATGGGGGAACTTAGCGGTAAATTTGCAAAGCACCCCGAAGTC
Organism: Kordiimonas sp.; assembly: GCA_002700365.1. Classification (GTDB taxonomy): domain Bacteria; phylum Pseudomonadota; class Alphaproteobacteria; order Sphingomonadales; family Emcibacteraceae. The sequence goes on from PADB01000009.1 coordinate 162,242, forward strand.
CGTGCGTTCCCTGTGATGCGACAGGGCCTTTCGCGCGGTTATGGCAAACCTGTACAGTTCGTCTTACAGGGTAATGACTATGAACAATTGGCAAAATGGCGTGACCACCTTATTCGCAAGGCCTCAGAAAATCCTAATCTGATTGCCCTTGATAGCGATTATAAAGAAACAAAACCCCAACTTGTTGTGGATATTAACCGCAACCGCGCCGCTGATCTTGGGGTTTCCCTGCAAAATATTGGTCGCACACTGGAAACGCTGCTGGGGTCACGTAAGGTTACCACCTATATCGACCGCGGCGAAGAATATGACGTCATCCTCGAAGCGCGCAAAGGATCACACCAAACGCCCGGGGACCTTTCAAACATCTACGTCCGTTCCGAAAGAAGTGGGGAACTTATCCCGTTATCTAATCTTGTCACCACCCGCGAAGTCGCAACTGCCGCAACTCTGAACCGTTATAACCGTATGCGTGCGATCACGATCGATGCCTTGGTCGTGGGTAACTATACGGTGGGTGATGCCCTGGCCTACCTGGAAGATATCGTCGCCAATGAAATGCCCAATGAAGTCAGCTACGACTATAAAGGGGAATCTCTGGACTTTAAGGAAAGCGGTCAATCGGTCGCCTTCGTATTTGTTCTGGCACTGATTGTCGTCTATCTGGTACTGGCCGCTCAGTTTGAAAGCTTTCGCCACCCCCTGATCATTATGTTAACAGTGCCCCTTGCCATCGCCGGTGCCTTTATCGGCCTTTACCTCACCGGGCAAACCCTGAATATTTACAGCCAAATTGCACTGATTATGCTAATCGGTCTTGCAGCAAAGAACGGTATTTTAATTGTTGAATTTGCCAACCAGCTCCGAGACAAGGGGGTAGAATTCAGTGAGGCTATTCATCATGCGGCGGCCCTGCGTCTACGCCCTATTATCATGACCGCCATCACCACCATCATGGGTGCCATGGCCCTGATCTTCAGTTCCGGGGCGGGCGCAGAAACCCGTTATGTCATTGGTGTTGTGGTCATCTCAGGTGTATTGGCCGCGACATTCCTGACGCTGTATATTGTGCCCACCGCGTATCTCCTGATTGCCCGGGGGACAGGCTCCCCACAGGCAACACAACAAACACGCGAACGACAGGAAAAAGAATTGAACCGGGACATTACCTAAGTCCCGGTTGCGATATCCCCATAATATCAAAAGTGTCTTTTCAGAATTGATGCAGGCCGAAAAACAAAATTTACGGCACCCGGCGTATATGGTGTCCGCGATGGCGCAGCATTTCAATCAGGCTATCTTCGCCCGCCAGATGCGCCGCCCCCACAACGACAAAAGCATGAGCCCCGTTCTGAATTAATTCTTCTATCTGTTCAACCCAGGCACGGTTGCGATCCACCAAAAGAACCTGATAAACCCTGCGCTGTTCTTGCATGGGTTTTAAAATCACATCTTCAATACGCCGCAGATCACCACTGCCCCATGCCGCTTCCATTCGGTCAACAACATTATCAATGTCGCCTAATTGCGCCAACGTATCTTTCAGCATTTCTTCTTGTACCGCAGGCGCATAATTTGACATGGCCTGCATTTGTTGCAATGGTCGCTCCAATCCGCGCAAACCCTTTTGGGCCTGCCTTGCTTCCTTCATCAACACGGCTTCCACGCCGTTATTCTGACTAAGCCCTAATTTCTGTACTGCTTGCACACTCAGCAACATGGATACATACCAAGGGCGAAGCGCATTTATCGCCGCTCCCGGGATCCCATGGCCCTCTGCCATACTGACAACCTCTGCGAATAGATCTGATGAAATATTCCTTTGTAAGGTTTCACCAGCTGGATATAGTCCATGTGCTGCAATGAAATGACGTATTTCACGTTGCGCGCCTTCATCTATCACCGTTTCCATCACCAGCATATCTGCGGTGGAAAACGCCTTGCGCAATGATGACCTGTACCAATCCACACCAGAACGCAACATATGCACGGACCCAAACAAATATATGTCGCTCTTGGCAGAATCAATTTTCCACAGGGCTGGGCGAACCTCAGCCTTTTCTATAATTGTCTGCGGGCCAATTTCTGCGGCAACACCGGAGGCTAATGGGCATAACAACACCGCAAGCCCTAAGACGAACCCACAGACATAGTTTTTAAAGCTCTTGTATTTCAATATGTTAATCACAATAAGACCATTTCCAATATCGTTATGCCCCATAATGATGTCTTCTTTATCACACCCCGCAACACAAAAGGCATTTTTCCGCTGTCGGGGGACTTGCACAACAGATCAGTTCAGAGTATAACCCTGCGCTCACTGGCAGTATGGCTCGCAAGGGCATGCCTCGCTGCCAGAAAAAGCTTCCAAAAGCTTATGGATCAACATTTAAGAACACGTTAGGAAAGCTAAATGCCCAAGCTAAAAACGAAAAGCGGCGCCAAAAAACGCTTCAACCTTACTTCTAAGGGGAAAGTACGCGCAGGCCAGGCTGGTAAGCAGCACGGCATGATTAAACGCACAAACAAACAAATTCGTAATCAGCGCGGAACCACAGTTCTCTGTGATGCTGATGCACGTATTGTTAAAAAATTCCTCCCCTACGGTTAAGGAGAACAGAAAATGGCACGTGTAAAACGCGGGACTACAACACACGCCCGTCACAAAAAAGTTATTGATGCCGCCGCTGGTTACCGCGGTCGTCGTAAAAATACATTCCGCACTGCGGTTCAGGCTGTTGAAAAGGCCGGTCAATACGCATATCGCGACCGTCGCGTTCGCAAGCGTCAATTCCGGGCGCTATGGATTCAGCGGATTAATGCGGCAACACGCCTGCATGACATGACGTACTCCCGTTTCATGAACGGCCTCAGCAAGGCAGGTATTGAGCTGGATCGTAAAGTTTTGGCAGATATCGCCGTACGCGAACCTGAAGCCTTTAAAGCATTGGTGGAACAGGCACAGGCCGCATTGGCTGCCTAAAGCGGCCAAAGCAGCCCGGTAACGCGCCTTACGCGCTGACTGCGGGCCCAAACCGAATTCGAAAGGGGGCCTGTCCATGGACAAGCCCCCTTTTATATGACCACTGATAAAGACCACTTTTCCGATCGGATAACAGGATGGAAGATCTCCAGGTGCTGGAACAGGAACTGACCGCAACCGTAAACGCGGCCAATGATCTTAACAGTCTCGAAGATATCAGAGTAGCAGCCTTAGGTAAAAAAGGCCGTGTCAGCTTGATGATGCGTGAACTGGGTAAAATGACCCCGGAACAACGCCAGGAATTCGGCCCTGCTCTGAACGGCCTAAAAACCCGGCTTCTCGACCGTATCGCCGATCGAAAAAACGAAATGGAGGCGGCCGCATTGGACGCCCGGCTTCAGGCGGAAAAAATCGACATTACGCTGCCCGGCCCTGCAGAAGTCCAAGGTAGCATCCACCCGATTTCACAGGTCATTGACGAAGTTACCGAAATTTTTGCGGAAATGGGTTTTGCCGTCGCTGAAGGTCCGGATATCGAAGAAGATTTTTATAACTTCACCGCTTTGAATATTCCGGCGGAACACCCTGCACGACAAATGCACGACACATTTTATTTCCCGGAAGACGAAGACGGCAACCGCAAAGTCTTACGCACTCATACATCCCCCGTGCAAATTCGCACCATGATGTCCTCACCGCCCCCCCATCGTATCATCGCGCCGGGCCGAACATTCCGCTGTGATTCAGACGCCACCCATACACCCATGTTTCATCAGGTCGAAGCCTTGGTCATTGATAAAGATATTCATATGGGTCACCTGAAAGGAACACTGGAAGCCTTTATTAAGGCGTTCTTTGAAGTTAATAACGTCACCATGCGTTTCCGCCCCAGTTATTTTCCTTTCACAGAGCCTTCAGCCGAGGTGGATATTGGCTGCGATTTTAAGGCCGGTGAAATTAAGATCGGTGAAGGCGATGATTGGCTGGAAATTCTCGGTTGCGGCATGGTCAATCCTCGCGTTTTGGAAAATGTTGGTATCGACCCTAATGAATATCAGGGCTTTGCCTTTGGCGTTGGTATTGATCGTATTGCCATGCTCAAATACGGCATTCCCGATCTGCGCGCCTTTTTTGATGCCGACTTACGCTGGCTAAAGCATTACGGCTTTGCGGCACTTGATATCCCAACCCTTAGCACCCGGGGGGTATAAGCCATGAAATTCACTTTATCCTGGCTGAAGGACTATCTGGATACGATCGCCGATCTGGATACTATTCTGGAAAAACTGACCGCGCTTGGGTTAGAAGTAGAAGACGTCACCGATCCGGCTAAGGAAATGGCGAATATCGTCATTGCCGAAGTCATCAGCGCAGAAAAACACCCCGATGCAGATAAACTACAGGTTTGTCAGGTCAATACGGGGACAGAAACCCTCCAGGTTGTCTGCGGGGCACCTAATGCCCGTGCTGGCCTGAAGGGTGCCTTTGCCCCCGCCGGGACATATATTGCCAGCCTGGATGTGACTTTACGTAAAACTAAAATCCGTGGTGTTGAATCCAATGGCATGATGTGTTCTGAACGGGAATTAGAACTCAGCGATGAACACTCAGGAATCATTGACCTGCCCGAAGACGCATCAGTGGGTACACCGTTTGCCACTTATGCGGGGCTTGACGATCCGGTCATTGAAATTGCCATCACACCAAACCGTCAGGATGCACTGGGTGTCTACGGTATTGCCCGTGATATGGCGGCCGCGGGTCTTGGCACACTGAAATCCCGTCCGGCCACGGATATTCAGGGCAGCTACACAAGTCCCGTCAGCGTCACACTAGACTTTGACGCGGATGCAAAAGACACCTGTCCACTGTTTGCTGGCCGCTTTATCCGTGGTGTGAAAAACGGCCCCAGCCCCGACTGGCTGCAACGCCGCCTGAAAGCCATTGGTCTGCGCCCGATCTCCACGCTGGTGGATATCACCAATTATCTCACCTATGACCAGGCCCGCCCGCTGCATGTTTATGACGCGGCCAAACTCAATGGTGGTATTACCGTGCGCAAAAGTGTCGCTGGTGAGAAATTTACCGCACTGGACGATGTGGAATACACGCTGGACGATACCGCCTGTGTCATCGCCGATGACAACCGCGTGCTTGGTCTCGGGGGCATTATTGGTGGTCTGGACTCCGGATGCACAGAAGACACGGTTGATGTCTTTGTTGAATCGGCCTTTTTTGATCCGATCCGCACCGCCATGACCGGTCGTAAGCTCAGCATCGATTCAGATGCCCGCTATCGTTTCGAACGTGGTGTTGACCCTGAATATACCCTAGGCGGCCTGGATCAGGCCTGTCAGATAATCCTCGACCTTTGTGGTGGCGAAGCCAGTGAAATGGTTGTCGCCGGTGATATCCCTAACCTGCGCAAAGACATCACATTGCGCGCCGGTCGCGTAAATGCACTGGGCGGCATTGATGTGCCCATGCAGGAATGCGCTGATATCCTGACCACACTGGGCTTTGATGTGACCCCTGCCGGTGATGACCTCACCGTCACCGCGCCAAGCTGGCGTAATGACATCGACGGCGAAGCCGATCTGGTCGAAGAAGTCCTGCGAATTTATGGCTATGATAATATCCCTGCCGTGCCACTCCCCGAACAATTTACTGGTATGAAGCCGGGCCTCAGCCCGATACAGAAACGCACCCGCCTTGCAAAACGTCTCGCTGCTGGCCGTGGCCTGAGCGAGGCTGTCACATGGTCCTTCCTGCCCCGCGCCCAGGCTGAACTGTTTGGCACTGTCAGCGATAAGACAGTACTAACAAACCCCATCAGTACAGACCTTGACACAATGCGCCCGAATTTGTTGCCTAACCTGATCGCGGCTATTGGTCGCAACGTGGACCGCGGCTTCAAGAATATTGGCCTGTTCGAGGCCGCCGCCCAATATGGCAGTGATGACCCGGCAGATCAGATCCGCATGCTCAGCGCAGTCCGTCGCGGTGCAGTGGCTGACCGTCATTGGGAAGGTACCCCACGCCCCTATGACACCTACAGCGTACGTGAAGATGCTCTTGCTCTTCTGGCGGGCCTTGGTGCCAATCCCGCAAGTGTGCAAATCACAGCCAATGCCGCGGACTGGTATCACCCGGGCCGTTCTGGAGCCATACAACTCGGCCCGAAAAACACATTAGCGTATTTTGGGGAAGTCCATCCCCGGCTGCTTCAGGCCATGGACGTAAAAGGCCCCCTCTTCGCTTTTGAAATCTTTCTGGAAAACATCCCCTTACCAAAAGGCAAACCGTCCACCAACCGCGGCCCAATGAAAGCTTCCGATTTTCAGGCTGTCGACCGTGATTTTGCCTTTATCGTAGATCAGAACTGCCCTGCGGGCGATCTTGTCCGCGCGATTGCCAAAGCAGACAAAAAACTGATCGAAGACATCACAATCTTTGATCTGTACACTGGTCCCGGGGTTGATGAAGATAAAAAGTCTGTCGCGCTAAGTGTCAGATTACAGGCTATGGACCGCACCCTGACGGATAAGGAAATTGAGGCTTTCTCTGAAAAAGCCATTGCGGAAGTGGCCAAAGCAACGGGTGGCACCCTGCGCCAATAACACTTCCCTATATATGAGAATGAAAAAGCCCCTGATCAGGGGCTTTTTTTATACGCACTTATCATTATTATACAGTAATTAATTGTAATTAATGATCTTTACCATTTATCAAGTTTGTTATTGTAGCGTTCTCACACGGGAACATGACCATATAATAAAGAGATGATCCTAAAAGGTCAGCACAGTGGATATGGCGACAACAGAAAAGGTCAAGATCCCCCTGAAATGGCGTCTTAAAGCCTGGTGGGAGGGATACGACATTGAAGAATTAAAAGCGCGCATACGTGATCGTATGCTCCTAAGTGACGATCCCCATGGCGTGGGGGCCGGCACCTCTTCTGAGTTTGATACCCGTGACGATGAAACACTAATTACCAGCGATAAAAAGGTCGTTCGCCTTCCCTGGGATGACGCACGCATGGAAATTGCCCAGTTAATCTGGGGAGACGGTTATTGTGGCCCCGGGGGCCCAGATCATATTATCGCCATGTCTAAGCTATTGGCCATGTCACCTAAAATGAGCGCTGTTGTCATTGGGGCAGGCCTTGGTGGACCTGCGCGGGCCTTGGCACAGGAGTTTGGGGTCTGGATCACGGGTTACGAAGCGGCAGAGCCCTTGGCCATTAAAGGCATGGAATTATCTACCATGGCCGGATTGCAAAAAAAGGCCCCAATCACACATTTTGATCCGGCAAGTTCGGAAACATTTGAACGCACTTTTGATCGCGCTTTTTCAAAAGAAGCCAGCTTTACCGTCGAAGACAAAGCAGGATTGTATAAAAATGTCGAACATAATCTGAAGAAAGACGGCCTGTTTCTAATCTCTGATTATGTATTGTCTGATGATAGCCTCATAGACAATGGCGATGTGAAAGATTGGATTGCCCAAGAACCCTTAAAACCGCATCCGTGTTCTCATCAAACCATGGAACAAGATTTGAAAGATGCCGGATTTGTTATCCGTGTGAATGAAGATATCACCGATATGTATATGAATATGATATCGCAGGCATGGGCGGGGGCCGATAAAGTCATAGCAAAATTGGCTGAAGATGGCCCGGATTCACGGAATGTCATCGATACATTGCTCCGCGAGGCGGAATTTTGGACCCGCCGCACGCGCCTGATGGAACAGGGACACCTCAAGGTATGGCGCTTTTTGGCCAGTAAGCCGACCGTAATCTGATCACCATTATTTTTTCAGACTTGGCAGCATCGCACCGCAATGATAAAAGCGGCGCATGACTGATATCACGCACATACGTAACTTCTCTATCATTGCCCATATTGACCATGGTAAATCGACCCTTGCGGATCGTCTTATTCAGGAATGTGGGGCATTGAGCGACCGGGAAATGAAAGAACAGGTGCTCGATTCAATGGAGATCGAACGCGAACGGGGCATCACGATCAAAGCCCAAACCGTGCGCCTAGAATACAAAGCCCGAAATGGTGAGACTTATATTCTCAATTTAATGGACACCCCCGGCCATGTGGATTTCGCCTATGAAGTGAGCCGCTGCCTTTATGCCTGTGAAGGCTCCCTTCTGGTGGTCGATGCCAGTCAGGGGGTCGAAGCGCAAACGCTCGCTAATGTCTATCAGGCCATTGAACAGGACCACGAAATCATTTCTGTCCTGAACAAAATTGACCTGCCGGCGGCCGAGCCTGAACGTGTACGTGCCCAGATTGAAGACGTGATCGGTCTTGATGCCTCAGATGCTATTCCCACCTCAGCCAAAACAGGGGAAGGCATTATCGACGCTCTGGAAACACTGGTCACAAAACTTCCCGCCCCCCAAGGCGATATCAATGCCCCGCTAAAGGCGCTTTTGGTTGATAGTTGGTATGATGCCTATCTGGGCGTTATGATCTTGGTGCGCGTCATGGATGGTGTCATTAAAAAGGGCCAACGCATCAAAATGATGGCCCATGGCACAGAGCATCTTGTGGACCGCGTAGGTGTCTTTACGCCCAAAGGCGTAATGGTTGACCAGTTGGGACCGGGAGAAGTCGGCTTTATCACCGCCGCCATCAAAGAAGTTGCCGATACCGCGGTTGGTGACACGATAACCGATGCCCGCACCCCTACGGCCGAACCACTCCCCGGTTTCAAACCCGTGCAAAGCGTTGTCTTTTGTGGACTGTTTCCCGCCGATAGCGGTGATTTTGAACGCCTCCGCGAAAGCCTGCATAAACTTAAACTCAATGACGCCTCTTTCGAATTCGAAGCCGAAAGCTCTGCGGCACTCGGGTTCGGTTTCCGTTGTGGTTTTCTCGGTATGCTGCATCTGGAAATTATTCAGGAACGGCTAATCCGTGAATTCGACCTTGATATCATCACCACCTCCCCCAGCGTGATCTACAAACTGCATATGACGGATGGTAGCCTGATGGAACTGCATAATCCGGCCGATATGCCTGATGTGGTCAAAGTCGATCATATCGAAGAACCATGGATACGGGCCACCATTTTGGTCCCTGATGAACATTTAGGGGCTGTTCTGAAACTCTGTGAAGATAAACGCGGAGAGCAAGTAGAACTAACCTATGCGGGCAGTCGCGCTATGTTGATCTATTTACTGCCCTTAAACGAAGTCGTTTATGACTTTTATGACCGCCTGAAATCCGTCAGCCGCGGCTATGCCAGTTTTGACTACCAGATGGAAGGTTACCGCACCTCTGATCTGGTGAAGATGTCTATACTGGTCAACGCGGAACCAGTGGACGCCCTCTCGATCATGGTGCATCGCTCTATGGCCGAACCCCGCGGACGTTTATTATGTGAACGGTTAAAGGACCTCATTCCACGGCAATTGTTTAAGATTCCAATACAGGCCGCCATCGGCGGAAAAGTCATCGCCCGTGAAACCATCAGTGCTATGCGTAAGGACGTGACGGCAAAATGTTACGGCGGTGATATTACCCGTAAACGTAAACTGCTGGAAAAACAAAAAGCCGGTAAGAAGAAAATGCGCACCTATGGTAAGGTTGACATCCCCCATGATGCCTTTATTGCCGCCCTGCGCATGGATGACAAAAAATAGGGCACGGACGACAAGAAACAAAAAATAAGGGGACTAATCAGCCTCCTTTTTTAATGCCCATCCAACCCCAACACATAACCGCAGACACAAAAAAGCCGGGTTCAAAAACCCGGCTCTTCTTAAAACTTGAAACCTCAACACTTAAACGTCTTGTGGTTCCAGAATTTGCTTACCACGATATTTACCTGTGGACAGGTCAATATGGTGACGACGACGCAGTTCACCGCTTTCCTGATCTTCTACATAGGACGGTGCCTTGAGTGCATCATGAGAGCGACGGTTGCCGCGACGCATGGGGGTTACTTTCCGCTTTGGTACAGCCATTTTCTTTTACCTTCAACAAAGATAAGGGGCATGGGGATTGCTCCCCTGAATTCGCATGAGCGCCTTTGTGGTAAATTCAGGCGCTTAAGTCAAGGATTCTCTACAGCAAAACCGTAAAAAAGACATATCACATGGATCTCACACGGCATTCCCCCAATTCTTATGAGGTCTTTTTACCTAAAAATAGCGCAATACTGCCAATCCCCACGGCCATATAAAGTGCCGCAATGTCCATCACAGGCTGCAATAATCCTTGCCAGATACCCGGGAACATTCCTTGTGTGACCGCGTTTTCTAACGCCTGCAGACTCTCAATGTCCAGAATCGCCCACAGCGCAATCGTACTTAATGGGGCATACCGGCCTGACTCCACGAACCGCAACAACTCCATTCCCAGCAAAACAATGCTGGTCGCAAGCAATAACCTTCCCACTGTCGTCACGATAAATGCACCCATAGGCATAGATTATCCGAAAAATGCCGCTGTGAAAAACACAATGCCACAAATAGGCCGTAGCGTCGTCATCACTCCCCCCCACACAGACCCAAAGCTCTAAAACTGCAAGTAGTAAAAAAATCCCATTGCCTATAACCGCGCGTCTCCAACAACAAACTTACGTTCGCACATTCACACTACGCCGCTATTTAAGAAAAGAAAAAAAGCTGTAAAGAACCAATGCCCTCTTGCGTCTGTGCCGATGTTCGCTATATTGCCCCCATCTTTCTTGGGGAGCGATGGCCGAGTGGTTTAAGGCGCACGCCTGGAAAGCGTGTTGGGCGCAAGCCCTCCGGGGTTCGAATCCCCGTCGCTCCGCCATTATCCCTGATACATTGATTGATTTCTATTAGGCATCACTCTCAGTTGCCTTAGGGGTATCGTTATCCAAATCTTCACCGTATTCAAGTTTGCGCATAGCAATGTTCTGCTGCGTATGACGTGTAAAATCAGCAATTTGTAATTTTAGCGATCTAATCTCTTTTTCTGCAAATTGAACGACCTTAGTATTCCCATCTGCAAGCCAGCCCTCCAATTGCCTTACTTTCTCCTGACAAGCCTCAACACGACCAAAATCGCCAGTCATAGTTCCTGTCTCATGAAAAATTAGCGAGACAGCGCGTTCTATATCATCTGTTACCTCATCTGAAGATAAAACAGCTCGCAGCAAAGGTAACAAATCTTCCCGCCCATCATATCCTTTTAATGATGCAATAATAAAAGCTAAGTCACTCGTATCGCCACTTTCTATCATGCTAAAAAGTGCCGTCGATAAAGGCACCTCAAATGCAGGGTAAACCTTACTCAAAAAATGGGACCTATCCCAACTGCTAATAACGTCACTGTCCTCCTGCCAAAGTCTCACATGCGCAATCACATCATCAGGGTAAGGCTGCAGTATTGTATGAACAGATTGGAAAGAAAAAGGAACTGCATCGTAGTCAGAAACGACAACTTCCTTAGCGTACTTCAGACGCTCTCCGAACCAATCTAGTATCACATCATGGCGCTCTTCGCCTAGATCGGTCAAAATTTGTTCCGCTGGATAGTTAACCCGCTTCATACTGATCATAGAGTTAAGAAGGGTTTGCGCTTGCTCATCGGTCAAGTGACAAAAGAGTGATTCCTCTCCACCACTATACCCAATTCTATCAACCCAAATGGTAATGTCAGCTTCACGTAAAACCTTCAAGCAGGGGAAGAACACCTCATCGCGCCAGAGCGCTGGGTCATCAGAAAAGCGACGAACCGCTCCGTCGAGCATATATTCACAAGCGTCCCACTTACCTGACTTAATCACGTACTTTTTTGCTTTGTGAACAAGCTCTTTGCTAACACTCTCCGAGAAAGCAGCAATTTTGGCTATTTCGCTTATAAACTGGCCTTCCTTAAGCCAATTAATCAATAAACTCTCCATCTCCGCCTGACGTTCTCCACCTAATAGTGCCCTCGCAATTGGCTGAATCGTCCATGCTGGAGTAGCTTCACGGTCTCGCAGTAATTCGATAGCAAATTCTGTATGACGTGCTGCAAGAACTGATAAAAACCGACTATATGGTGGAAAAAATGCTAAGTCAGAAGACTTTACACACGCCGCCAGCCCCAATCGTTCTTTCCATTGCGGCCAAGTATCCGACGTGACCGACTGAATAAGTTCGTCCTGTTTTGTATAACGGATTTTCTCATCGCGCTCGCGATCATATTCATACTTGCCCCACATATGCGGAAAAACAGATCTAAATCCGACGATAGTCTTAAAGATAGCAAACTCATCATCAGCATTCAGTTTTTCACGCAAAGCCCCCATAGCATCACTCAGCTGTCCATGAGCAACCTTTACATCATCTTCAGTCTCAAATCTGTCCGGCAGAGTTTTATGACTACGCCAGTTTAACCATAAGATATACTCTGTCTCTTGACGAATACTTAGACTAGTACCATTGATAAAACTTGTTATGCGTTCGAATGCATATGCCAAGTCACCATATATCATCGCGGCAACCTCAGCACTCTCATCATTGAGACGCGGCAACTCCCCTGCCTCAAATAGAATGGAAATAGCACGTTGAAGCGCGTCTTCATCAGAAATCACGGTCTCCGCATGATTTGCAATCAGGTCAATCATTGCACGCCGCGCATCTTTTAGCTCTTCGCTATAACGAATGGCTCCCCTATGAAATGTAACGGTTTCAGAACCTGCTGTAGTCCCGGTAATTTCAGATGAGAGAATTTCTCTGGCAATAGCCAATGCAAGCTGCGCATATGGGGCAATATCCTCTTCCTTTGTGAGGATATCAGCTAATTGAACCTGCATGTATGGACCAAGCTTTTCCCAAACTTGTAGTGTAGGGCATGCTAGGTGTTCAGCAATTTTAACAAGTTGTTCTTTCGCCTCAGCAGTAGAGGTTTCAGCATAAAGGTAGCGAATAAACGCATACGTCTCGCCCGCATCAATATAACGATACTCATCAATAATATCAGCAATAAGGCCAGTTACATCACTTGGTTTACAGCCGGAAAAGTTGCCAAAAGGTGTTTCATGTGGAATGACCTCGTCCACCTCAGCAGCAATCCATACTTCTTTCAGGTTTGTACGAATTTCAGGAACTATCGTCTCAAGATCATCATAATAAGGAAGCACATCTTCCTTAAGCTTCCGCAGCGCTTCATGACGTTCATTATTATTTTTTGCGGTAAGTACTTTCCTCAGCACCCCCTGATCGAACAAACGTTTCCCCTCAGCAAGCCGCTCTACATCTGTTGCAATCTGTTGAAAAAGGTATCCTGCAGGCAGAAGGTGCTTCTGCATTACATCTCTAAGGCGCTCGCCAATGATGGCCGCCTCCTTCTCCTCAAAACCATCTAACTCAGGCTTTTTATAAATTGTATCATGTGCCATCTCAGCCCAAGCATGGTTAAGAGTCGTTTGAACCTGCACTTCACAATAAAGCCCCTCAAACTCACGATACTCACGTAGGCTCGTTCGGTCAGCTTTAAGCTTTACTACATAATTATTAGACTGGAAAAGCCGATCGACACTCTTTTCACCTGGATGCGGGTGGTGGAACTTTGACCGCTGCCAGTCAACATCAAATAAATCAGTAAGAAGTCCCGAGCTAGTAAAACGATTTACATCATTGTTCGTATAAAAAAGTATCCGACAACCTGCCAAATCCTTACGACACAACTCAATCTCGCTGCTATCAGATTGGCCTTTCTCTGCAAGCCTTCGCTTCAGCGAATCTATTGTCTTCGCTCGGCACTGAATCTGCTGTAGCCGATAACTGCCCGCAGCTTCCAGCTCAACCTCCAAAAGGTCCCGCACAATTTGCGCAAACTTTCCATATCGCCCGAAGCCATACTGCGTATATTCTTCAATATTCATTTTGGGATACTTAAAAAAACAACATAATTGAAAGATTTAGCATGCCACATCTGTTGGTCTCCAACCAAGCTGACATACGTTGGCCTGACAAAGACGGAAAAATTTTATCCAACAATGTATTCCCCCAAGAATTATTGCGCTCACATGAGAACTCTCTCATAACTCAGCTACATAACACAAGCACAGAGCTGAAAATTAAGAACCCCACCCTCCCTGCAACGGCACGTCCCCACAACACTCTGCACTATCACCCCTCACCTAAAGGCAGTCGCAGTCTATCAAGGGCGCGGTGATATCGTTTTGGAAGTGACCGGGCTTTATCCGCGTGCAAGACGGCAAGCCCTCCGGGGTTCGAATCCCCGTCGCTCCGCCATTACATGTTTAATTTCCCCGCCAGTTACAATAACATCCACCTATAGTATGCACACGTCATGAAAGCAGATGTCTTTCGTGTCTGGCACCAAAATTCGCTGTCAACTTCCGAGCCAAGATAAAGATGAATTACGATCTTCTCATTGATCTGCATAAAGCAGAAGAACGTCAGGGGCCGGGCGGAGAAACCGAAACATTGCAAGCCTTGCAATTATCGGGACTTATGGAAAAGGCGGGACCTTTACAGATTGCAGACATTGGATGTGGCACAGGGGCTTCGACTTTGCTTCTCGCCGAATATTTAAAGGCTGACATTACCGCAGTTGACCTTTTTCCAGCCTTTTTGGAACGCCTGAAGGAACGCGCAAAGGCAGCCCACATACAAGGGCATATCACCCCGCTTCTTTGTTCCATGGAAAGCCTTCCCTTCGCCCCTTGCAGTTTGGACGCCATCTGGTCGGAAGGTGCTATTTATAACATGGGCTTCGCAGCGGGCATTGCCGCCTTCAAACCATTTCTAAAACAAGGCGGGATATTGGCCGTATCGGAAATAACCTGGCTGACAAACCAACGGCCTCCCGCTCTTACACAGTATTGGGACAGCGAATATCCTGAAATAGCGACAGCCGCAGAAAAAATCCGCATTCTGGAGAACGAGGGCTTTATTATAAAAGGCTATTTCCCGCTACCGGAAAGCTGCTGGCGCAATAACTACTATGCCCCCTTGCAATCACGTTTTAACGACTTTCTCACAGCACACGACACACCCGATGCACGGGCGATTGTCTTGGCCGAGCAAGATGAAATCAAATTATATGAACAATACTGTCAATATTATAGCTACGGTTTTTATATCGCGCAAAAGACCTAAAGCTCTGATGGACCAACACATAATATCTGATCAGCAAGCTGCTTAATAATGGCATAACTTACTTAAAGATAGTCATCCCCGGCTGAGCCGTTTCCTCATCACCTCTAGCGCCCGTTGATAACGCTTTGCCAAAGATTGGGCGCGCTCCGGGGGTAATTTAGCTAACCGTACAGGATCGCTGTTATCCATTAAATCACAGACCTTGACCTGCACCGCTGCCAAAGGTCCTGTCGCCGCCAAATTTTCCATTCTCTGTTGATAGGTGAAGCCATCCGAAGGGTCTATTGTCACCGCTTCGACTATTGCAATCGTATTTTCACTATATCCACGTGCCCGCAAATCATCTGGACTAATATCGCAATCCTCAACAGTATCATGAAGTAAGGCCGCCAACCTCACGTCTATGCCCGCTTCCGGGAAAAGACGACATAATCGCTCATACACGCCCATCACATGCGTGATATAGGGGGCGCCGGTCTTATCTACCTGACCTGCATGCAATAGCCCCACCCACTCTTTCGTCTCTTCAATGTCTGGCATTTATCACATCTTTTTTTATTTATGAGATCACAATGTTTGATATCACAATGGCTTCTGACGTCAGCACCATTATATCCATTATAACAACAGACTATTTCCCTTTTTTTTCTACATTACCGAAAAACAATCCATTATCATACAAATGTATAAATATGATAATGACAGGTGAAAAATGGGAATTTTCTCGGGAAAAATACGCGGTCATCATGATTATGATCCCGCGCTGATTACAAAGTGGTTCATCCCTAAACAAAAGCCATATGGCAATGATTATAACGGCTTAGGCGAAACCGTAAAGCGTCGGCCTGGCCCGCTGATGCATGGACCCGATAATCACCCATGGAAAGGGATGATGGTATGGCTACTCATCAAGGGTAAAGTGCCCAACCCTCCCATTTGGTTCGTGGAAGTCCGCGGCATGATCCGTGACAAATTCGGCCATAAACCCATTGCCCCGGCAAAAGCCAAGGGCACCGCAGAAGAATTTAAAAAAGGCCTGGAAGAATTTGCGGAAGCCCACCCCTTCATCCACCAAATGGGGGTCACGCGGATGAAAGAAAGCTATATGTTTGCGGGCCAAAATGATCTGTCAAAAGAATATCCATGGGTTATTAGCGTTGCCCAACGCATGGAATATGATGTGCTGGTGAAAAACCTGGAAGGCGAATTTAAACGTTCCGGGGCGATTATTCACAAAGGCTATGAAGAAACCCATGTCGGGGCCGTGGACGTCGCCAACTGGATCCGCGCCAAAGGCTACAAAGCCAAAGGCTATGGCGGCACATCCATTATTAAAGGGGAATGGCATACCATGATCCCTCCGGCAATTGACGGGGGGATTGGTCAGCTTGCTAAAAATGGCTCGATGATTAGTGACAAACTCGGCAGTGCCTTCCGCCTGTCAACAACACTGACGGACATGCCGCTTATAACAGATGAGCCCCGTGAAATCGGTGTCGACGAATTCTGTATGTCCTGCAAAAAATGTCATACCGACTGCCCCCCTGGGGCCATTGGCAATGAAAAGCAAATGGTACGTGGCGTCGAAAAGTGGTACGTGGATTTTGATGTTTGCATGCCCTATATGCTGGAACAAAATGGCTGTGCCATTTGTGTCTCTACCTGCCCATGGAGCCGTCCCGGCGTTGCCCCCGGCCTATCGAAGAAGATGCTGAAAAAAATGGCCGCAGCTAATAAAAAAACAGATGAGGGCCCCGCAACCACAGCCTAAAGTCTAAACATTTCTTGTCTTTTTATGACGTCTGGAAAGACATTACACTGAACACAAAAAGGTTCCTATCATAGCGGTGGGAACCTTTTTTCGTGCCCGTCCTATAGACTCTCCACGCTATTCCTCTCTCACCCCCTGGTCACAACCTTTTACAGAAATCCACTTTTCTCTTGTTTTATACGATTGTATTAATATATTGTTTCTAAAGAATACATAAAATAGCGCCTTTAAGGATTAGAAAATGGGAATTTTCTCGGGAAAATTACGCGGTCATCATGATTATGATCCCGCGCTAATTACGAAGTGGTTCACCCCTAAACAAAAACCATTTGGCAATGATTACAATGGGTTAGGGGAAACCGTGAAACGCCGAGCCGGCCCCCTTATGCATGGCCCAGACACACATCCGTGGAATGGGATGATGGTGTGGCTGCTCATCAAGGGTAAAGTGCCTAATCCCCCTATTTGGTTTGTTGAACTACGCTGTATGCTGTTAGACAAATTCGGCCATAAGCCTGTTGCGCCAAAGAAAAAATCTGGCACTGCCGAAGAATTCAAAAAAGAATTAAACTCCTTCCTTGAAGATCACCCCTACATACATCAGACGGGTGTGACCCAGATGCGCGTGGACTACATGCATCAGGGGCAAAAGGACATGTCAAAGGAATATCCATGGATCATCGTTCTGGCGCAACGCATGGAATACGACGCCCTCGCCCAGAATCTGGAAGGTAATTTTAAGATCGGCGGCCATACAGTGCATCGCGGCTATGAAGAAACCCATATCGCCGCCATTGATACCTCTAACTGGATCCGTAATCAGGGTTATAATGCTAAACCCTATGGTGGACTTACTGTCATTCCCGGCGAATGGCATGTCATGATTCCGCCTGCTATAAAAGCCGGTATCGGTGAACTGGCAAAAAATGGCTCTATTATCAGTGACAAACTCGGCAGTGCCTTCCGCTTGGCCACAGTCCTCACAGACATGCCACTCGTCGCCGACAGCTTCCGCGAAGTCGGGGTCGATGAATTTTGCCTGTCTTGTAAAAAATGTCAGACAGACTGTCCCCCCGGTGCCATTTCCAACGAGAAACAGCTGGTCCGTGGTGTAGAACGCTGGTATGTGGATTTTGATAAATGCATCTCCGTAATGCTGGAAAACCACGGCTGTGCATTATGTCTATCCACCTGCCCGTGGAGCCATCCGGGCGTCGCCCCAAGCTTATCGAAAAAGATGCTCGCCAAAATGGCCCGAAAATCAGACACCGCAGTCGCATCATAAATCATAACGCCGGACTGATTTCCTCTCTTCGCGATATTCAGTCCGGCGACCTTTATTGTCCCCAAGACCGAAAATACAGGTCCCGGTGCTGTTGGCTTTGATACAAATTGCCTTTCAAAATCCGCCACGTTATTTTTTTCAAATAATAAGATAAATAACAGCCCAACCCTTGAGGCAGTTGCGCTCAAACATCTGCCATAGACTAATCTGCAACGAATATTACAGATTTTGAATATTGTTTGAGATGTATAATTCAGACCACGGCAGCTTGCCCCTTAACGCCCGCAATAATAACGGCGGCAAAGGACGCACCAAAAGCATTTAACAACGATAATAAAAGAAATCACGGAAATTTCCTGCCCGCCATGGGCAATGGCGTTAAGGCTATTAACTTGTAACCATAATAATCTTCTTCAAGAAGAGGCGACGTTCTCAGGAGTGTGACATGGGACTTTTTGTCGGCAAAGAATTACCTAATAATGAATATCGGCCGGGGGCCATAATGCGCTGGCTCTGGCCAAAGCACTTATCCGGTAATGAGTCCAACGGTTATGGTGTCAAAGAAAAGGTCCCGCCGACGCAGATGCTGGATGGCCCCAACAAAAAATACTGGGTGGCACCGGGGCTGTGGTTTCTGGTGCGCTGTTATGTCGGCAACATGGAAACGCTAAAGTCTTTCTTCATTTACATGAAAAGGGAAAAGTCCGGTCATATTGATGTCGCCCCGCAAAAAATAGAAGAAAGTGGTGAAAAAACCGCAGCGGCCTTACGAGAATATGCAAAAGACCACCCCCAAATTGACATTCTCGGCATCACACACATGCGCGATGAATGGATGTTTGTCGGGCAGAAACCACCGCGCGGCAAATGGATCATCGTCATTGCCAAGGCAATGGATTATGAAAAAGTCGCCGCAAACCTAAAGGGCAATTTTAACCCTACCCTGACCCAGGTCATCGGTGGTTACGAACGCACACAGAAGGCGGCCGTTGATATTGCCAATTGGATTCGGGCGCGCGGTTATGATGCGAAGGGTTTTGGCGGCATGGCCCCGGTCAAGGATGAATGGCATCTCGTCATTCCTGCGGCCATTGAATCCGGGATCGGTCAGTTGGCCAAAAATGGCTCTATTATCAGTGACAAACTGGGGAGCTGTTTTCGTCTGGCCTCTGTGATTACAGAAATTCCGCTCGCGGCTGATAGCCCCCGTGAAATTGGCGTGGATGAATTCTGTTATGCCTGTAAAAAATGCCAAACTGACTGCCCTGCCGGGGCCATCACAAATGAAAAACATTTAGTCCGTGGCGTCATGAAATGGTACGTCAATTTTGACAAATGTATGCCTTATATGGCCGAACATAAGGCCTGTGCAATTTGTCTGTCTACCTGCCCCTGGAGCCGCCCTGGGGTCGCCCCAAGCTTATCGAAGAAAATGTTGGCCAAAATGGCCCGCAACAAGGATGACGCCTAAGATATAGACAACGGAACGTAAAGTTTAAACAATTGAACAATAAACCGCATTATATGAAGAAGGCGGTACGTCCCTATTTCCGGTATAATTCGTCTAAACCATAACGAAGATATTGGACATAGGTACAAACATGGGATTATTCGTCGGAGAACAATTAGGGCCCCACAATTATAAACCTGCGTGGATTACACGCTGGCTCTTCCCCAAAGGCTTAAGCGGTAATGGCCCATCAGGCAATGGCGTTGGTATCAAAGAAAAGTCACAACCCGTAAACTTCCTCACGGGGTCTGAACGGAAAGCGTGGCTCCCTTTAGGCCTGGTGTTCTTATTTCGCTGTTACCTTGGTAACTTTAATACGTTCCGTTCCTTTATCATTTACAATTGGCGTGAAAAATTCGGCCACGTCAAAATTGCTGACCAGAAAGCAAATAAAACAGCCGCAGAATTCAAAGCCGACCTTAAAGAATTCACCAAGGACCACCCGCAAATTGATATCCTGGGTGTTGCGCGCATGAATCCCGACTGGATGTTTCAAGGCATGCATGCCCCTTTTGGGGACTGGGTTGTTGTGATTGCCAAGGCTATGGACTACGACGAATTAGCGCATAACCTGAAAGGTGATTTTACCCCCGCGCTGAAACAGGTCATTGGCGGTTATGAACGCACACAGTTTGCCGCCGTTGACGTTGCCAACTGGATGCGTAAACAAGGGTATATGGCAAAAGGTTTCGGTGGTCTTGCCCCGGTTAAAAACGAATGGCACGCGGTCATACCACCGGCCATTGAAGCCGGAATCGGACAACTGGCAAAAAACGGCTCTTTAATCAGCGACAAACTGGGAAGCTGCTTCCGTATTGCAACCGTCATGACCACCATGCCGCTGGTAGCCGACCAGCCCCGTGAACAGGGGGTCGATGAATTTTGCGTCTCTTGCCGCAAATGTACGACGGACTGTCCACCCGGGGCCATCTATGATGAAAAGAAACTCGTGCGGGGTGTAGAGAAGTGGTACGTGGATTTCGATAAATGTATTCCCTTTATGTCTGAAAATAAGGCCTGCGCTATTTGCCTATCCACCTGTCCCTGGAGCCGCCCCGGCATCGCCCCCAGCCTATCACAAAAAATGCTCAAAAAATTGGCCCGCCGTGAAACCGCAACAGAGGCTGCAATGGCCGAATAAGTAATTATCAGGACAATAACAATAAAATTCTAAGTCACTTCATCAGGACGACTTATCCTTAAAAGCAGTAGTCCCGGGCACACTGTCTGTATCTCACAGTGTTGCCTCCTCCTCCCCAGGGGCTGCTGCTTTTTTTTATTTTTACCCCAAAAAATATGAGCCTGCAAAATCACGCCACACCCGCTGCAGTTTTTTAGCTTTACCCTAACTTTGACTGCTATAACATATCATATGATAAAAAATAATATTTGCTCACCTATTCTGATATCATGGGAGGATCTAGATGGGACTTTTTCGTGGACGCAAAATTGCCCAAAACGTATGGGAACCCGCCTTACTGACACAATGGCTTATCCCAAAGAACGCCTCTGGCAATGATTACAATCGTGTCGGCTCTGCAAGACACGAACGCCCGTCTCCTCTATTTCATGGACCGGAAAAACACCCGTGGATGAGCATAATGCTCTATTTCAAGGTCCGGGAAAATTACGATAATCTCACTATTCTGATACAGCAATTTGTCCATGGCTGGCGGGACCGCTTCGGCCATGTCCGTCAAGCAGAAAAGCGCGTAGAAGCGACACCAGAAGAATTTACCAAACGCTTACGTGCTTTTGCTGCTGACCATCCCGAAGCCGATATTGTTGGCTTTACCCGCATGCGCCCCGAATGGATGTTCAAAGGGCAACTTCCTCCAAAGCACCCCTGGATTGTGGTCGTTGCGAAGGCCATGGATTACGACACCCTGTCCTACAATTTAAAGGGAGATTTCCGCACTGCTGTCAAAGCAGTAATGGGAGGGTATGAACGCAACCATAAAGCCGTTGTCGACATTGCCAACTGGATCCTGAAACAGGGCTACAGTGCTAAAGGCTATGGCGGGTTGACGATGATCAAAGATGAATGGCATGTCATGATCCCCCCGGCCATCGAATGCGGAATTGGCCAGCTCGCCAAAAATGGCTCCATGATTAACGACCAGCTCGGCAGCTGTTTTCGTTTGGCAACCGTCCTGACCGATATGCCCTTTGTCGCCGACCAGCCCCGCGAAATTGGCGTTGATGAATTTTGCACATCCTGCAAAAAATGTCAGACCGATTGCCCACCCGGGGCCATTTCCAATGAAAAGCAGCTGGTCCGCGGGGATGTGAAATGGTACGTAGATTTTGATAAATGCATGCCATTCCTCGCCGAACATAAGGCCTGTGGCCTCTGCCTGTCCACCTGTCCATGGAGCCGCCCGGGCATCGCCCCCAACCTATCGCAAAAAATGCTTAAGAAAATGGCCCGTCAGGCCACCCCGGCTCACTAATCGGCGCAAGCAAGTTATCACTGCGTTAGTAAAGACAATGAGTTAACATGCGGCAGCCTAACTAAACATTAGGCTGCCTCTTCCTCCTGGCGCATCTTCAACAGCACATCTGTCACGGCATCTTCACTGACCCCCACCTCGCGAAGTACAGTGGCCCCCAGTTGTAAGCTCGTTTCCGTCAGTTCCGGCACCGAATGAACCACGCCCAATGTTTCTAATTCACGGGCATGAGTCTCATCGCGTGAACGGCTAATAATGGGCACCTCTGGGAAATTCTGCCTCAACATGTGTATAGCCTTATTGACCTGCTGTTTATTATCCAGCGTCAATAACACCGCACAGGCCCGGTCTACGCCTGAATCGCGCATTACATTTAACGATGTCGCATCACCATAAAAAACCGTCAAATCATTACGTAAACAATCCCGCACACGGTTTTGGTCCATATCCAATGCTACGTAGGGCACCCCCAGATTTCCTAACATTTGCGCCGCCATTTTACCAACGCGGCCAAAACCTGCGATCACCACATGCCCCTCGAAATCGCCCATCGCCCCCTTAATATCTGTCAACTGTTCGTCCTGAACCGCATGGAACATCGCATTCCATTTTTGTCCCATCCAGTCCAGAAACGGTGTCGCAATCATTGACAACACGACAACGGCTGTAATGGTCTGGGCAATATTATCCGCAATAAGACTATGCATGGTGGCTGTTGCCAAAATGACAAAGGCAAATTCCCCCCCCTGGCCAAGCAACATGCCCACACGACCTGACACTGGCCATGGTGTGCCAAACACAAAACAGGACAGTGAAATCAATAAGAACTTTAAGCCCAACATCCCCACAAGCAGCAATACCACGTTCAGTAAGTTTTCCTGTATAAGATTGACATCTATTCCCATGCCCACCGTCATAAAGAACAGCCCCAACAGCATTCCTTTAAATGGACCGATATCGGCCTCTACCTGATGGTGATATTCCGTTTCCGCAATCAATACACCACACAGGAAAGCACTCAAGGTCATAGAAATCCCCATGCTCACCATAGCAACCCCGCTGCCCACAAGGATCAGCAACGTTACTGCCAGGAACAATTCCGGCACCTTTGCCACCGCGACCATGCGATAAACCGGGGCCAATATGACCCGCCCCAATATGACAATCGCAATCACGGCAACGGTGGCTGTCGCCAAAGCCTCTAACAAGGCGGTCCCAATCCCGCCTTCAGTACCGCTTCCCTGGGCCAGAACGGGGAGCAATGCCAATATCGGCACAACCGCCAAATCCTGCATCAGCAAAATCGCAATAGAGAGACGGCCGTGATAGGTAATCTGCTCTTGGCGTTCCATAATCATCTGCATGACGAATGCCGTTGATGATAACGCCAGCGCGCAGGCGACAATTATAGATGCCGTCGGGCCTAACCCTATAAAAAAATAACTCACCCCGCCAATCGCTATGCCGGTGGCCACCACCTGCGTACCACCAATCCCAAAAATATCCCGCCGCATCATCTTTAAGCGATCAAAGGACAGCTCCATACCGATCAGGAACATCAAAAAGACGATACCGAATTCCGCCAGAACCAGAATATGCTCTTCGGCTTTAATCACTCCTAAAATAGAAGGACCGATTATAAAACCTGCCACCAGATATCCTAAAACAGCACTTAAATTCAGCCGTTTGAAAATAGGGACAATGACCACGGCGGCCATAAGAAAATAAACGACCTCGACCAGATAATGTTCCGTATGCATTAGGGACAAAATTCCATAATTAAGCGTGAAAAATAAAGACGTTGTTTATCACCCCATTAAATCCTATTTCCCGCATCGCAACAAACAAAAAAAGCCTGCCGCAAGCGACAGGCTTTCTTTTCATTGAAAAAGGGCTAGGCTTTTGTGGAAAAATTCACCCGTCCGATATTTTCAGCATCTAAACGAACATTCAGGCCGCGGGACAATGCCGCCGCTGCTGTCGCCCCACCTGCCAGAATAATCCAGCCTTCTTCCAGAACCATTCCGGCTTCGGCCGCCATACGGGCGGCACCGACCAATGCCCTTGTCGGGTGGCCCAGAATTGAGGCAGTTGAACCGATTTCCACGGGACGGCCATCAAATTCCATCACCATACCGAGGTTTGAAAAATCCTGGTCAGGACGATTCCAGTTACCAATTACAAAGCTTGAAGAAGAACTGTTATCAGCAACCACATCGGGCAAATTAAATTTGAAGTTTTCATAGCGACTGTCGATGATTTCCATCGCCGGGGCAATGGCTTCAACCGCTTCCATAGCTTCAAATGGTGTCATGTTACCGTAAAGTGGACGCTTTAGCAGAAAGGCCAGTTCAGGCTCAACACGTGGATGAACATAATCAGCGATATCAATTTCGCCGCCGTCTTCAACCAGCATCTTGTCTGTCAGGCGACCCCAGATCAGATCATCCAGGCCCATCTGGACCATTTTGGCACGGGAGGTAAATCCCATTTTGACCCCTACCTGCATTTCACCACGGCCATAACGGCGCCCCATGGATAATGCCTGCACTTCGTAAGCTTCTTCCAAGGTCAGTTCATAAGTTTCAGACAGCTGTGCAATGGCATTGCCGTCTTTAGCCGCGGTATCTACGATTTCCGCGATTTTCTGAAGTTCATTCACGTTCATTAGGCTTCTTCTCTCTCTTTAAGAATGTCCAAAGCCACGTCAACAATCATATCTTCCTGGCCGCCAACCATTTTACGTGCCCCCAGCTCAACCAGGATATCACGTACGTCCAGACCATATGTTTCCGCAGCAGTTTCTGAGTGACGCAGGAATGAAGAATACACACCGGCATAACCCAGCGACAATGTCTCACGGTCAACACGTACTGGACGATCTTGCAGTGGACGAACCAGCTCATCAGCGGCATCCATCAGCTTGAACAGGTCACAACCATGTTCCCAACCCATGCGGTCGGCTGCTGCAATAAACACTTCCAGAGGTGCATTACCCGCACCCGCGCCCATACCTGTCAGTGAGGCATCAACGCGCACGGCACCGTTTTGAACAGCGGCGATAGAGTTCGCAACACCCAGTGACAGGTTGTGGTGTGCATGCACACCGCGTTCCGTCGCAGGATCCAGCACGTCGTTAAACGCCTGCATACGGGCTGCGATATCGTCCATGTTCTGCGCCCCGCCACTGTCCACAACATAAACAGTTGTCGCACCGTAGCTTTCCATCATCTTAGCTTGTTCAGCCAGATGGGCAGGCTCGATCATGTGGGACATCATCAGGAAGCCAACAGTATCCATACCCATTTCACGGGCAATTTCGATATGCTGCTTGGAAATATCCGCTTCTGTACAATGCGTAGCAATACGTACAGACCGCACACCCAGATCATAGGCACGCTTCAGATCTTCTTTGGTACCAATACCTGGCAGCAACAGTGTTGCCAGCTTGGCTTTGTCCAGTACGTCAGCAACAGCTTCCAGCCATTCCCAGTCAGTGTGGGCACCGAAGCCATAGTTGAAGCTGGAACCGGCCAGACCGTCACCATGGGCAACCTCAATGGCATCTACACCGGCATCTTCCAACGCCTTGGCAATATTGCGGACATGGTCAATGCTATACTGGTGACGGATGGCATGCATCCCATCGCGCAGGGTAACGTCCTGAATGTAAAGTTTCTTATCCATCTCAATTCTCCTTACGCTGCGGCGCCAAATTTAAGTTCGGCAATTTTCTCACCAGTACCCAGCGCTGCTGAAGTCATGATGTCCAGATTACCAGCATAAGCAGGCAGGTAATGGGCAGCACCTTCAACTTCCAGGAATACGGACGTCTTCAGGCCCTCAAACTCACCATACCCCGGAATGGTCAGCGGGTTATTGGAACCAAAACGCTCGAACTGAACTTTTTGTTTCAGACGGTAGCCAGGAACGTAGCTCTGTACGTCTTTCACCATTTGCTCAATGCTGGCTTCAACTTCTTTTTCATCAGCCATATCAGACAAAGTGAAAACAGTGTCCCGCATCAACAAAGGCGGTTCAGCAGGGTTCAAAATAATAATGGCTTTACCTTTACCGGCACCACCAACTTTTTCGATGGCGCGTGATGTGGTTTCGGTAAATTCATCGATGTTCGCACGGGTACCCGGGCCCGCAGACTTTGATGAAATACTGGCCACAATCTCACCGTAATGAACTTTGGCAACGCGGCTCACGGCAGCAACGATCGGAATAGTCGCCTGACCACCACATGTCACCATGTTCACGTTTGGCTCGTCCAGGTGCGCTTCCATGTTCACAACTGGCACCGTGTACGGGCCAATCGCCGCAGGTGTCAGGTCAACAATAACCTTGCCTGCCTTCTGGCAAACGTCAGAATGGATTTTGTGGGCATATGCGGATGTGGCATCAAACACAACTTTGATGTCGTCCCATACGTCCATTTTTTGCAGGCCTTCAATGCCTTCCGCGGTGGTTGCAACACCCATACGTTCCGCCCGGGCAAGACCATCTGATTTTGGATCAACCCCAACCATGGCACCCATTTCCAGAAGCTCACTGGTCCGCAGGACTTTAATCATAAGGTCTGTACCAATATTACCGGAACCGATAATGGCAACTTTTACTTTATTGCTCATCTTTTATCCCCCTCATACTATACAAAATTAGCGCGTACGGAACCCAGTCCGTTAATACGCAGCTCATAAACACCCGGCCCATTAACCGGCACCATCGGCCCCAGCGCGCCAGACAAAACAGTATCGCCAGCCATCAGCGGACGGCCTGCCTTTACCATTGTCTGTGCAAGCCATAAGGTCGCGTTCAGCGGATTCCCCAGACAGGCTGCACCAGCCCCTGTCGCCACGGGATCACCGGCATGTTCGATCACCATCCCACACAGACGCGGATCAAACTCACCCAATGCTTTTGGCTCACTTCCCAACACATAAAGACCGGAGGAGGCATTATCAGCAATAGTATTCATAATCGTGATTTTCCAGTCAGCAACCCGACTGTCCACAATTTCAATTGCGGCCACCGCATAATCAATGGCGCTCATGACATCCGTGATGGTCAGATTATCGCTGTCCAGGTCGTCACCCAATACAAAGGCAATTTCGCCTTCGATTTTAGGCTGCAACAGACGCGACAATGGAATTTCTGCACCATCAGCATAAGCCATATCCGCATACAGCATGCCGAAGTCCGGCTGATCCACACCCAACTGGGCCTGAACGGCCTTCGCGGTCAAACCGATCTTGCGGCCCACCAGACGACGGCCCTGTTCCAGCCAGTAAGCTGTATTGGCGTCTTGTACGGCATAACCAACATCAAGATCATCAGCAGGCAAAAAACTGCTTAATGGCGGGCAAGGCTCACCCTTCTCTGCTGCCACTCGAAGCATCTCTGCGCCGCGTTGAATGTCCGCGTCACTTACTTCCGACATCTAATTCTCCTCTACACATTCTTTTCTGATATCGACATTACATCGTGCATAAGTCAATCCCATGATAATACAGCCACAAAGCCACGTCCCCCTAGGATCACCGTGCAATATAACGGATTCGAAACAGCAAGAAAGTACAAAAACGCAAAAAGGTCTATCAATAAAGAAAAATGGTCCCTCGCAACATGGCATGCAACTACAATTTACATGATGAGACAATAACAAATAGGCTTCCTCACAATAATTCTACATGCAAAGTCCTATTATATTTTTATCTTCGATAAAGGCTTTATTAGGCCTATCGGTGTTAAAGTAGCAAAAGACAGACGTTATGACTTGACCAACATTTTCTATTTATATGAGGCCTGAACTACTGCTTGTCTGCCTTACTCCGACACGCTAGGCTTATTGTAATATTTTCAGCCAGAGGTATGATCTTCATGAAGAAAAACATGATCTTTTCTTACAGTATCGCTGTGATGATGACGGCTTTAACAGTGACATCATCATGGGCGAATGAGGATAAGCTGGCGCAATCTGCCGCCGCCTATGAAGAAGCCCTCGACAGTCTCAATGATAATGCCCTTGATGAGGCAACCATTCATCTGCGCAATGCAATCAAATATAATCCCGATAGTTTGCCGGCCTATATTAAATTGGCTGAAACATATCTTCAGTTGGATCAACCGGCCGCCGCCGAATGGACCTTGGGCCGACTGCGGTCCAAAAACGTCGATATTTCTCTTTACGCGGAACTTATGGCCACAGCCTATTTTCGTCAAAGCCGATATGAAGAACTATTAGAAACGCTGCCCGCGGTCGGATTGGCAATTGACCTTCAAAGTAAGATTACCTTATGGCGCGGGAAGGCCTATCTAGGCTTGCGTAATTATGCCAGTGCCGAACACGCCTTCGAAAGCGCGTTGGCCCTGACCCCCACGTTGGCCGAAGCCCACGTACAACTTTCTCGCCTTCGTCTTCTGACCGGGCAGACAGATGCTGCCGAACAGGCCCTCAAAACAGCCCAAAGCTACAATATGACCGGGGCGGAATATTTATATTTATGGGGGGAACTTTATCGTCAACGCCACCAATTCGATCAGGCGATTGCCTTTTATGACAAAACCCTGCAGGCAGATCCAGATCACCTTATGGCCCTTGTTACCAAGGCTGGCCTTCTCCTGGATACAGGCAGTATTGGACAGGCGGAAAGCCTTATTGCTGCCCTACGCAAAAAATACCCCTCTAATCTGCACGTCGCCTATTTGCACACTTTAATGCTATCCAATAAAGGGGATCGGCGCGGGGCGGCGGCGGCTTTGGAAAAGACGGGAAAAATCCTTGATAGTGAAACCCTCACGGATTATCAGGACGACCCCCGCACGTTAAATATTGCCGGCGCGGTCTACTATTTCTTGAACCGTCATCAGGACGCCATTAATGCCCTGGACCTGTATCTCAACATTGCTCCCCACAACAATGAAGTCCGCCGCATTCTCGCATCGGCGCAGCTCAAACACGGCATGCCCCGCGATGCTCTTAAAACATTGCGGGATGGACTGTATTACGAAGACAAAAATTTACCGCTCATGGAGCTTCTGGGCCGCACATTTATGGAACTTGGCCGTTATGAAGAAGCCGCAGAAACCTATGAGTTCCTCTCCAATACTGTCCCCGATAACGAAAGCTTGCAGCGGGAACTGGCACTGGCAAAATTTTCCACTGGCGTCCGGGGTGAAGCCATCCGCAAACTGGAAGAACTCTCCCACGGGAAGGAAGAAGGCTTAGATAGCGCATTGGTGTTGGCCAACCTCTACATCCGCAATCAGGAATTCTCAAAGGCCATAGAATACACAGCAACCCTAAAAGAAACATATCCAAAGGTTCCTCTGCTTTACAACATTTCCGCCAGCGCCCATTTGGCACTGGGGCAAGATGAAGCCGCCCGCGCCGATTATCTAAAGGCCATTGCGTTGGCCCCGCGTTACACGCCCGCCATGTTTAATCTGGCCAGCCTTGACCATAAACAGGGCCGGCTGGCCGCGGCCAAACAGTTACTCAATCGTGTCGTTGATATTGATAGCAACAACCATATGGCGATGATTCAATTATCGCGCATTGCACAGGCTGAACATGATCTCAACAATGCCGTGCGCTGGCTGGAACGGGCCCTGACGGATTACGACTCCATTGATGAAAGCTTACGTCTGGCCAATCTGCACCTAAAGACGAACAACCTCACCGCAGCGACCACCGTCATTGATGCCCTCACCGCCGCCCATGAGGATAACCTGCGCGTACTGGAAGCTTCCGCCTTGATTAAAACCATGCATGGCGATGTCAACCGCGCCCGAAGTTTATACCGCCAGATCAGCAGTCGCGCGGTAAATTCCCCTGACACGCTCTATTGGCTACATCGCATTGCCCGGCGGCAGAAGGATATCCGTGATATTGACGCCGCCCGTGACACCTTGCAGCTGGCATTGGAATATGATGCCGATAACTTACGTACCCACACTATTTTAGCGGAACTGGATATTGTCAGCCACCGCTACCAGGATGCGCTGGCAGGGGCTGAAAACCTTATTACTCAGGCCCCTGACCACCCTGTGGGATACAGCATGGCGTCTGATATCATGATGATACAAAACAACCATCAACAGGCCCTCACTTACCTGCAACGTGGTCTGCAACAACGCCCAGATGCGGCAGCACTCGCCCTGCGTATCTACAAAATCGTGGAAAAAAAGGATGGCCTGGAACCAGCGTTAAAGTATCTGGCCGATTGGGAAACACAACATAGAACCCAAAACACTTCTGTTCTTCAGGCCCTGGGCGCAGCATACACCCGCAATGGTGAATATAATAAGGCGGCCAAGATTAATGGGTTTTTATTAACCAATGACCCTCAAAACCCTGTTTTGCTTAATAACCTTGCCGCACTTTATATGCAGACCGGTGATCCTCGTGCAGAAGAATATGCACAAATGGCTTATACCCGTGCACCTGATAACCCCGCTGTGATGGATACGTTAGGCTGGATTCTTATTCGCAAGGGCGTCATGGATAAAGGCCTGTCCCTCCTGCGAAATGCCCATAGTCGCGCCCCTGCGGACTTGGAAATAGCCTATCACACTGCCACAGCACTGATTCAAACGAATAACAGAGCCGAAGCCATCGAAACGCTTCAACGCAGCTTGGCCCTCACACAGCAATTAGATGCCGATAATGAAGCCTCTCGCCTCTTAACCAGCCTGCTTGACAAATAGGCTCTTATAAAAGGTCGTCGGGATGAACCGTCAGGAAAGACGTGCACAGAAACAGAAGCAAGCCGCAGAAGCGCGCAAGCTACAACAACAACTGCGGCGTCAATCCTTATCTCCCGACGCATTATTAAAAGCAGGCGATCGTTTCTTGCAATTACGAAAGTGGAACGATGCCATAGACAGTTACCAACAGGTCTTGGCAGCGGAAGACCAGCTTAACCCTGAAAGCCTGTCTCTGGCGCATGAGCGTATTGCTTATGCTTTATCGAATATCGGAAAAGTGCGGCAGGCACTATCAGCCTTGCAGCGGGCTATTGCCCTTACCCCGGAACGATCAGGACCACATAAGAATATCGCGGCCCTATATAATAATTTACACAAAACTGAACTGGCCCTGCCACATCTTGAACGCGCCTCTCAAACATTAAAAGATGACCCGGATCTGCATTACCTGACAGCAGAATGTCACCGCCGCCTAAAAGATCGTAAAGCTGCCATTGCCGAATACGCCAAAGCCATTAATCTTTATGGCAGCCAGAATCAGGACGCCCATCGGCTCATAAAACTAGGCCGCAGTCTCGCCTACTGCGGGCAGACCGCGCCCGCACGGGATTGTTTTAAGACCGCCATCACGTTACGGCCCGATATCCCGGGAGGCTATATGGAACTATCCGCCTTATTGGAACGTGATGGCGAAATACAACCCGCCATTACCGCCTGCCGCAAGGCCCTCTCCCTCATGCCACAACACCCGACCAGCTTATCGCGGCTGGCTGGCCTGATGGCACAACAAGGACGTCTGTCAAAGGCGGCCTGGGCCTATCGGCGCCTGCAACACCTCTTCCCCGGCGATCATGCAACCGCGCATTTACTGGCCGCCGTTTCAGAAAAGAAGACCCCTGAAATCGCTGATGAAGACTATGTCCGCGACCTTTTTGACGATTATGCCGATCGCTTTGATGACCATCTGGTCAATGGCCTGGGCTATCAAACGCCTCAATTGCTGCAGCAACTTCTGGCCGACCATCTTCCGGACACCCCGCAATGGAATATGCTTGATCTGGGATGTGGAACCGGACTTTGTGGCCCGCTGATCAAACCCGCAGCTAAAAAGCTCACCGGCATTGACCTCTCCCAGGGAATGCTGGACAAGGCCGCCGCCCGCGATGTGTACGATCGCCTCACGCTTTGTGATGCACTGGCGGCATTGGAAGATGAATATCATAGCCTTGACCTATGTTTGTCCGCCGATGTTTTCGTCTACATCGGTGATCTATCTGCAATTTTCGCCGCCTGTGTCCATGCCTTACGCAGCGGTGGACTGTTTGCTTTTTCCGTTGAAAAGACAGACCATGAAGGCTTCCACCTTGATATCACCGGGCGTTATCAACATAGCGACAGTTATATTCACGACCTGGCCCAACAGTATAACTTCACTATTCTGCGCCAAAACGAAGACATATTGCGTTATGAAAACAAAAAACCCGTTGCAGGCACATTGTACTTAATGACGCCTGCCAACAACGACCTTTCCCATCCCGCAGCCTGAAGCCAGACTGCAGATTATGGCCTGAACAGGTACTCTGGATGCTCTGGATGCTCTGGATGCTCTGGATGCTCTGGATGCTCTGGATGCTCTGGATGCTCTGGATGCTCTGGATGCTCTGGCAAAGCAATATCAGTAATTCCATAACCTAACACCGCCTGCCTTATCATGGTCGTCACATTAAAAAAGGCCACCATACGGCAGCCTTTCTTTAAATACGGACCTGATACTGAATAGGTCAGCCTCTACCTGCTAGTGGCGTCGCCGATGTCGCCGCCAGCCCAAGGCCGCTAATCCCATCCCCAATAACGCCATGCCCGCAGGCTCCGACACCTCACCCGGCGGGGTCGTCGGATCACAATTATTGGCATCTATACACGGTGGGTTAAAGTCTTCAGGGGCCCCCTGTTTAGCGGGTGAGGCATGCGCGCCGGGCGATGCCAAATTGGCCAGTGAGAAACTTGAAAACGCACTACCGTCCAAGACAAATTCATAGATCACCTGTGTTTCCCAATTGGCATCAATCCGGGCTGGGTCTAACGGATTGTATATGGGGCTTGTAATCGGCGCGTTTAACGAATCCACGTCACTGATGTCTGATTTAATATCAATCAGCTCCGCCGCTGTATACAATGTCATATCATATTCCAGTGACGTTGCCACATCCAGAACGATCCCATCCGGGTCGCTCTCGATTTGGGCCACATAATCTGGCGAAGACGGACCTTTTGTCTTCTTACTTTCATCATCCAGAAGGTCCAGCTCAATCGTATTGGTACCTAAGTCGCTCGTGATATCAATGACAAAATTATCACTAACAATCAGGTCTTTAAATGTGTGACCACCTGTACCAGCACCACCACCTTTTAGCCAATCGCGGGCGGGGTCATCTGCGGGATTACCAAAGACGTTATCAACAAAATCTTCTGGCAGGGCAAACAGGACAAAAATCTTACTGCCCGCATCCCCCAAAGTGCCATCAATGGAATACATCAATTTTCCTGATTCCGGGGTTGCCCCAACCGGAGAAGAATTTTGTGCAAAACCCAAATCATATGAAAAATCATAGCTATCCGCACCAGTCAGGATCCCATCGACCACTGCGGCCTGCGCCACGGATGCCGCCAGTCCCATCCCCAGGGACAGCGCAACCAAACTTGCTGATGTTTTTAGTGTCGTCATAATACTACAACCTACTTTCCAATGCAGTCATCGCGTTGATGCATCTCATTACATACTGAAAACGTATTAACATATACCTTATCGCTGTATGCTTTTACTGCTCTAATGCTTGATATTAATTAAGCAAATATCGCGCCAATATTTTTTTATTCATATAAAACATATAGTTAAAGCAATTATCCTTGATATATTCTAAAAAAAATCCCGCCTGACTGCATTTTTTGTAAAAAATACCGACAGTCTCCGGCCCAAAATAATGCCAAACACACTCACCCTCATCACACAAACCAATCATAACCATTTGATCTTGCAGATTAATGTCATCTCCCAAGGCATGGCCACACGCCGTCTAAATCCTTTACATAAAGGCCAAACTTGACACAAATGCGCAAAGCCATGATATTTCCAGAAGTATGGATACCGAAAGATCACTTATCGCGTTGTCAGCCTTGGCGCAGGACACACGCCTACAAACCTTCCGTCATCTCGTGCGGGCGGGAGAAGCCGGGCTTACGGCTGGCGAAATTGCCGAACAACTAGGTGTCCTGCAAAATACATTGTCCACAAATCTTGGGATATTGCACCGCGCTGGCATGATCCGCAAACAGCGCGAAGGGCGCAGTATCCGCTATTTTGCGGATTTTGACGGCATGCGCGATTTGTTGGCTTTCCTGCTGGAAGACTGCTGCGCTGGCGATGCAACAAAATGCCAGCCGCTCCTGGACGCGGCTATTTGTTCATAAGGGCGGTTTGGCCCCCGATGATAAAACACCCCGATACCATTCTTACTTGCTGACCGCCGCATCACTGACAAAAGGATTCGTTTCCCGCTCCTGACCAAAAGTTGACAAGGGGCCATGGCCCGAGACAAACGTAATATCATCCCCAAGCGGGAAAAGTTTGTTACGTATAGAGGCTATCAGGTCCGCATGATTGCCCTTCGGGAAATCGGTCCGACCGATAGATCCTTGAAACAGAACATCCCCCACCAACGCCACTTTTGAAGGTTCATGATAAAAAACCACATGACCGGGGGTATGTCCGGGACAGTGAATCACATCCAGTGTTAATTGGCCCACCGTTACCTGATCCCCATCTTTTAACCACTGATCCGGCACACAACTGCGCGCACCCGCAAACCCGTATTCCTTGCCCTGTGCCTCTATCCCTTCCAGCCAGAACTGATCCCCACGTTCCGGGCCGATAATGGGCAAATTCTGTAATTCTTTTAATTCCGCGGCCCCGCCTGCATGGTCCAAATGCCCATGGGTCAATAATATTTTTTCCAATGTCACCTTATTATCTTCGGCCGCCTTGATAACAGCCGCAATATCCCCGCCGGGATCAACCGCTGCCCCCGTCATGGTGGCATCATCCCATAAAATCGTACAATTCTGGGCAAAGGGAGTCACAGGAACAATGGCGGCTTTCAACATAACGTCTTCCAAACTCATATAGAGGGCGCGGTAGACTATAGATGTACTGTCGGCCCCGCCTTTTGTCCAGACCCCGAACATCTGCCGTCCCCCCGCTATCAGAGCAGGAGTGCCCTAAATCTGCCGCATTGTTCTTCAAAACTTTCAAAGTCTAAAACACATTTTTATATAGGGAGCCTCATAATGTTGACGATATCACACACCAGATCTCTATCTCTGGCCATTGCCTTCACATTATCCATGGCCGCCCCTGCGCTGGCGGACGATCATGGAAAAGGTAAAATGCCCGGCGATCATGGGCGCAGTCACGCCGAAGAAATGAAACACAAACATGATGACTGGAAAGCCGAAAAAGCCACAGCCAAAGAAGCCAAGAAAAAAAATAAAGAGGCCTTAAAAGACAAAGCTGATGACGCCGAAGATGACATGAAAGAACGTCATGAGGAAATGAAGGAAAAACACAAAGAAAAATATAAAAAATAATAACGGTTCAGCGGACAGGCGCTACGCTTCACACCCGACTGTATACCGGGGGAAGAACACCTTCACCTTTACCGATATATACTGACACATCTGGTCCGAAGCTATGGCCTGGTATGGTCCCGGTCCTGAATGCATGAAGGGGGGGTGCCTCCCCCTTCATGCATGGAAAACCGGTTTCAACCACGACTACCGAAGATCCATGCCCCTTTGCACATCCAACGCTGCATCTCCAATACCTAAGACATTGCATCTTGGTGGAAAATAGGCCAAAGTGCGGCTGGATCCATAAATTAAAAACGCATACATCTACTCATAGGTCCCTGAATGTCTCTTGGCAGTTCCCGACAAAAAGAACGCTTAAGGCGTCGCCGCCGTTTCTGGCTTGGATTTTTTAAATGGCTTTTTATCGTGGCCGTTTTTGCGGGCATGGGATACTTCGCATGGAACACAGGGTCAAAAATAGCCCGCCTTGATATAGACCTTCTCAATGAACGTTATACAAAGCTGCAACTGGATTATGAGGGCCTGCAACTCGAACTGGGTAAATCACAGGCCCGCGTTCAGGAATTAGAAAAACGCGTCCCCGATGAACGGTCACAGAGTTTACTGACCCTTATCAACAAACGACTGGACGAAGGACTGCCTTCCCAGCGTCTGGCGCAGGTTATCGCCACCTTGTCGCCCACCCAGAAATGTGAGGATACCTCACAACTGAAACGCTTTATCGTGCCCACCGCCATTCTCACGACAGGAAGTGGGGTAGTTTCCTTTGAAAAAGGCCTCCTGACCGTAAGTGGTAAGGGTCGCCCCTCCCTGAATGCTGAAGGCAAACCGGAAGCCTGGTACGATCCTGCTCAGGATGTTGATATCAGCTTTACCCTTCCCGGTGGTGAGACACAAAAAATTAGCGGCACACTCCCCCTTCATCACACTGTTATCCTGGGCGACACCGAATATCGCTTTACCCTCAGTGCAGGCAATCGCAGCTTTATGGCTGTGGCGCTGTTAAAGTGCAGCTATCCCTGAGGCCTGCTCAGGCCGCCGCGATCCACTCTTGCATCGCCGGTAAGGCCATTATGGTCTTCACATAAGAAAGGCATGGCTCCGCCAACGGCACCTGAAACGTGACAAAGCGCGATGCGACGGGGGCAAACATGGCATCGGCAATTGAAAAATCACCAAACAGAAACGGGCCGCCCTGCCCGTAACAATGACGGCAATCCTGCCAAATTTCCATAATCCGCTGGACATCATGCTGTAATGCCTCATCCATAACGATGGGATCATGTATTGCCTTGCATTCCATCGGCATTTGCTGTCGTAATGATTGAAAACCGGAATGCATTTCCGCGCTGACCGCACGGGCCACCGCACGGACCCTGGCCTCTTGTGGCCACAACATTTTCTCCGGGTAACAATCCGCGAGAAACTCACAAATCGCCAAACTGTCCCAGACTTTCAACTCCCCCGCTTTCAATACGGGCACTTTGAAGGACGGGGAATGGGCGCGACATTGCGCCCGGGTATCATCTTGGCGCAGTTGAATAAAGACTTCTTCAAATTCAATGCCTGCCATTTTCATCAGCAGCCACGGACGTAATGACCATGTCGACCAATTCTTGTTACCGATCACTAATTGATATGTTGTCATAAGGCACGATTTCCTCTTGCAGGTGATATTTACAATACCCATCTCTTGCTTAAACTGGTACTTCACATCTTATCAAGACGCAATCAGGGAATATCCGCTGTGCCTTCAACAGAAACACAACCCGCCGCCTCAACACTGGATTTTATTTTTCGTGATCTTCCATCCCCTTTTGGTCCCTCTTCGGACGACGCTATACCCGTTTGGCCCATAGATCAGGAAAGTTACCCGGACTGGGTCGCACAGCAAGAACCTCTATGGCAAAAATGGGCATCTAGTTCCGACTTTACCGCCGCCAAAAATACGATCCTTTTGCTGCCCGATACCCAAGGGGAGATCGCCGGGGTAATCTTAGGATTAGGGCAAAACAACGGGCTTGAGGCCGACCCTTGGCCTTACGCCAGTTTGGCGAAAAAACTTCCCGCAGGCCTTTATTACATCGATGCCCCCCTTTCTGAGCAGGCCGCTTTTCATGCGGGGTTAGGATGGGCTCTCAGCAGCTACCGTTTTACCCATTACAAAGAAAACGATCCACAAAAAGCCCGCTTGGTATTGCCCCGCCCCGAACAGGCAGAAAACATATTAGCCCTGGCGGCGGGCACACAATTAACCCGGGATTTGGTGAATCTACCGACCGAAGACATGGGACCGGATACCTTGGGCGATGTCAGCGAACATATTGCCGCGGAATATGGTGCTCAGATCACACAAATTATTGGCGATGACTTGCTTGCGGCGGGGTATCGCACCATTCACACCGTAGGCCGCGCAGCCGCAAAAGCTTCGCGCCTCATTGATATCACTTGGGGACGGTCAGACGCCCCGAAAGTCACGCTGGTCGGTAAAGGCGTTTGTTTTGACACCGGCGGACTGGACCTCAAACCTTCCTCTGCCATGCGCAATATGAAAAAAGATATGGGAGGGGCCGCCCATGTTCTGGGTCTGGCAACCGCGATTATGCGTACGGGACTGGATATCCGTTTGCGGGTACTCATTCCCGCTGTTGAAAATAATATCAGCGGAAACGCGTTTCGCCCCGGTGACATTATCCGCACCTATAAAGGGCTGACGGTAGAAATTGGCAATACCGATGCCGAAGGCCGTCTGATCCTTTGTGATGCCCTGACACTTGCCGATGAAGAACAGCCAGAATTGATGTTGGATTTTGCGACATTAACTGGCGCCGCACGTGTGGCCTTGGGGGCCGATATCCCTCCCTTCTTCACAGACGATCATCAATTAGCCGCGGATCTTGCCAATCATGCCGCTGCACAAGCCGACCCTGTCTGGCGGCTGCCGTTGTATGGCCCCTATGCGGAACAACTGGACAGCCCCATTGCTGACCTGTGCAATGTAAGCGACAGTTCCTTTGCTGGCGCCATTACCGCCGCACTGTATCTTAAGAATTTCGTGGAAAAGACCCCCTCATGGGTACATTTTGACGTCTTTGCATGGAATATGGCCGATCGTCCCGGGCGGCCCAAGGGCGGTGAGGCTATGGGCCTCAGGTCTGTCTACGCCTTACTATGTGAAAGATATAAGTCTTAGCCCATCTAACCCTTGCATTAGACACCTCTCATTGGCATTATTTCGCAATGCAGCATGAAGGAGACGGCAACGTGAATGCCGATCAGGAATTAACCTTTGACCTTAGCGGTCATAACGGCCTACGCCTCTGGCACGGCACGTTATTAAAAACAGTGCGTCAGGACAGTATTGACCTGTCCGCACGCCAACAGGCTTTATTGTTGCAAATATACCTGGAACCGGCTCCTCATACAGTTCGCGGCCTCGCGGCCGCCTTACAGGTGTCCAAGCCCGTTGTGACGCGGGCCTTAGACACACTCAGCACCATGGGGCTGGTCCGTCGCAAACGCGATGAAGCAGATAAACGTAATGTATTGGTTCAGCGCACGGTTAAAGGGGCGGTATATTTAACGGACCTTGCAGATTTAATAGAAAAGACCAATAGTGAATTATAAATAATCCAAAGGGGGGGGTATACACTCCTCCTCTCCGCTTAATCGCAAGATGAAATCACAAAGGTGGAAATGACACATTCGCTAGACAACCGCACATCCCCCTACCGCGATGATCTTGCGGCGAAGCATTTGTCAGACGTTGTAACCGCACCACGTTACACCACAGGCACCACCCAACAAGTCCTCAGCCCTCTGGCTCCGCTCTATGCCATGCCAGATGATAATACCCCTACCACCAGTACGCTTTTGTATGGTGAAAAATTTATAGTTTATGATCAACAGGATGGCTGGGCCTGGGGCCAATGTGAACATGACGATTATGTCGGCTACCTGCGCGAAGAACACCTCCGCACGGATACCTCCCCCGCAAGTCACTATGTCAGTGCCCTCAGCACCTATCTTTTTTCCTCACCAGACGTGAAATCCCCGCCTTACCACCCGATTTATTTCATGTCGCCTGTTTGTATCGACACGGACACCACACAACCCACGGAAAATGGCTTTATTGCCGTCAAGGGGGGCGGCTGGGTCTATGCGGAACATATAAGCCGTGATTATGGAACCGACCATACGGCAGAGGCCCTTAAATTTCTCTATACACCTTATCTTTGGGGGGGCCGGAGCCATGCTGGGCTTGACTGCTCTGCCCTTGTGCAAATTTCCTTAGCCGCAACAGGACGCGCCGCACCGCGTGATAGTGATATGCAGGAAGCCATACTCGGCACCCCTCTGGACGGCGAAGACGTGCCTGAAAAAGGTGATCTTGCTTTCTTTCCCGGTCATGTTGGCATCATGCTGGATGATATGCATCTATTGCATGCCAATGCTACGCATATGCGCGTCAGCATTGATCCCTTGAAAGATGTCATTGGCTGGATCGAACGTGAAAGCGGCCACGGCCTCAACTGTATCCGCAGGCTCGCCCCCGCAGGTTTCTAGATAATGCGTCTATACACTCAGGACTTTGGCAAATCTACCTGCAAAACCTGATCTGGCCACAAACGCCCCCCTTGCCACAACGTTCCACAGATACTGCCACGGGCTGTAACTAAAGGAACGCACACAGACACCTTTGGCCGCTCAACGACGCTGCATGCTCACATCAGAAATGAGGACCTCTACACCACCTTTTTCGCTCAAGACGCGATCAGTTTCATATTGGAAATACTGGGTCAGAAATTCTATATCAACGGGCTGATCCACCCGCAGATACAGACGCGAAAGGTCTGAAAATTTACGAAGCAGGGCATCCTGCACTCTCATCCGCTGTCTTTCAACCTCAGATTGAACTTCTTCATCTTCAATCACGAGCGTCACATGCACGGTTACGACCCCTTCGCGCCGTACGCCTTTATACAGATTCGCGACCAGCGGCTGCATATGCATATATATATATTCCTGTTTTACACTAGCCTCTTCAGATTCGGCCCCGCTTGCCGCAAATGACATCGCTGAAAACTGCATAAAACAGCCTAAAAAGACGATAATGTACCTTATTTTCATCAAAAGGTGACCTGCTATTAAATCCCTGTTTCATATAGTGATTATGACATTTTATATCAGAAGGCTCTTAAAAAAGGCCTAAATAATGTCAATTTTGTTACAAAAAACGTAACTTCTATCTTGTCTAAATCTAAGCTTTCCCTTATATTGCGCGTGCCTCTGGAGCAGGGGCGGAGACAAGTACTTATCCGACCCCCAACGGACTACTTGGCTCCGCCTACTCCAGGATGTAAGATGAAAATAGCACCTCAAATTCTGGGTGCTTTTTTTTATGCAAAAATATCACCAATAATTGATTTAAACTAAAACGCCACCTGACCCGATCAATAAATTATTTAGGCCACTTTGATAGTTTGCTAATTGGCTGGCTTGATAGCTTGAAATGGTCCCGCTTTGTAACCGGCTTTGCTGCAAAAGTTGTGCTTTCAGCGGATCAAAAGTCAAAGACCGAAATGCGCGCTGGATTGTAGATAGGGCAAAATCTAACTGGTTTGCCACATACTCTGCCTCTTTTTTGCTGCGCGTCCCCCAATTTGTCTCTAACCGCAACCCGAACACGCCGCCCAGGTCGTCGGGGTCCGTTCCTTCAGATTCACTATCTAATTTAAACAATACCTCTGTCGGCAGAATTTTTGCTGGCTCCAGCCCTAACTTCGCAAGTGCATCTTCACCGCCATCCCCGGCAAGGATCCTGATTTCACCGCCGTTCTTGGCTTCAATTTTTAAAGTCGGTCCCTCTGCGCTGAAAACTTTGGATGCTTCCATTTTTGTTAATGACAAACGGTCAATACGGGCCGCCAATGATTCATACGTATCATCCTCACGTATTGTCACTTTTATCGGCGCGCGGTCATCTATGGAAATATAAAAATGATCCCCGGCACGCGCCGTTGTCTGATCGACGATAGTGCGTTCCTGATCGTAATTTACTGTTCCCACTGGCAACCCCAGTGTCGTTAAGATGGAAGAACCGTTTTGTGAAAAAGCAATCCCCGTAGAACCGTTCTGTCCTTGCACACCGCCAAATTGTTGTATCCAGTCGGTGCTACCTGTCGTACCATTAATTTTCGCCGCATATCCATTGCTGCTGCCGATTAATGTTTCCCCTGGCAAGCTACCTGTCGTCCGTCCGGCAACATACACATTACCCCCCTGGGCAATGATCGCCTCAATGCTATCTGTATCATTGGACCCCAGAAAATGCGTCCAATCGGCAGCCCCGCTTCCCCCATTATCACTAATGCGCGTGACAAAGCCGTCATCTCCTCCGCTGGCGGCATTCACCACACTCCCCCCGCCGGACAAACTACTATTGCCTGTCACACCGGCCAGATAAACATTACCACCTTCCACCGCTAGGCCGGAAATGCGGCCGCCGTTCAGGTCTCCCAAATCAACGGACCATAGCGTCGATGACAAATCTGCTGCATCTAATTTTCGTAAAACCGCCCGGCCATCTTCTTCGCTTGCCACCAGAACATGGCCATCACTGGCAAGCGCTGTTGCACGAGCGATATCATCATTGGCAGCACCAAACTGACTGCTGGCCAGAACGCTTCCATCACTACCGGACAGCCTCAGGGCATAAGCGTCTTTGCCACCCGCAGAAGTCAAACTACTAGAGATAATGCCGCTGGTTTGCCCCACAACGATAACATCACCATTACTGTCCACGGCTAAGGAAGCCGCCTGGTCTGACGCTACACTATCCAATTGCTGCACCCACAATTCGGTGCCTAATCCGTCATACTTTGCGACAAAGCTGTCTTGTCCGGTGTACAGGTCTGCATCTTCGATTTCCGAATTAACATGGCCCGCAATCAGAACATTATCATCATTATCTACGGCAACTGCATAAGCCTCCGCCTGGTCAGCTGCCCCCAATAACCTGTTCCAAACGACATTGCCGGACGCATCATACTTGGTCAAAAAGACATCCGATATCTCTGCGGTATTTATTTCGCGATCAAAACTGCCAATACTCTGTCCCACAACGTAAACAGAACCCTGACTATCAACGGCCGTCGCCACGGCGGAAGTTGTCCCGACCGGTACGTCTGTCACCACATCTTCATCGTCATTGGTCGGCACCTCTGATATTTCACCGGTCAACCCGGCAATATCCTGCTTGAAATCCTGAGTTGCATTGCTGCCTGTCAATCCGCCAAGTTTTGTTAAAGTGCCCGTCTCAACCGCGTCCAAACCATCATCCAGATGGGTTCCTGTGACATAAAGCGCAGGTTCCGTCACCGCTGCACTAAAAGTCAATTCCTCCAGGGACGCCAATTTTACTTTCAGGGCGTAACGCTCTTCCGCTACTTCTTCCACACTGAACCGCGTTGAATATTTACTGACATTCTCACCATTCGAATCAACAGTTGTGAATTCGGCAATTTTGCTGTTAATCAGACTATTCAAACTGGTGATTGTGACATCCCCCTCAATTTCTGACAGGTCAACAATCACGTCATCGCTGTTGCTGCCGGCTGTGATATTGATCGTAAAAACTTCATCGCCCTGCACACCCACAAGAGGCGCGGTTTTATCGCCCACATGAACGGTCTGAAAGACTTGTTCCCGTGGATCTTTGCCTAATGAAACCCCTGTCTCCACCCTGTTTGCTTTTTCACCGAACAACAAAACCAGCTTATCCAGCTCCACATCGGAAATATAATCCTGCACTTGGGCGAGCCCGTTTTGGAACTGATTGTGAATACGCGCCAATAAAGCGTCCGGTGTTGCCTCATCCGCCGCATATTGCGCCAATGCCTGCAGATCGCTTAATCCCTCATATAAAGCAAATAGGGCTTTTTCATCTTTATTCGCCCCCGCTTCCAGTACCGCTGCACTGTCCAACCGGATAAAATCATCCTGATCCCGCAATTCATTAAAACGACGCACCAGCGTCTTTTCTGCACCTTGATTATCCCATGGTGTAACAACGGCCGGACCGCGACTGGCACTGCTTTGCGCCGCTGTCGGCAGACTGGACAAAGTCCGGGCCTGCACCTGTGCGGAATAATAACCACTCAGCACTGACGTATCTAAGCCAATGATCGTAAAAGTCGGTGCATCATTTGTGGAAAAAAGGCTGACCATTTACCGGGACCTCACACAACCTTGCGTATTTTCACCGTTCCTGATTTTTATCGGGAAAGCGGCACACACATCCGTGAAGCCATTCTGGCCTTCATCGCTTAAGATTACATTAACATTTACCTTTTGAAAAGGTTATCCTGAAAATGCAGGAATAGAACAACTCATTTCCACAACAACAGTTGCACCATCCCCTGCTTCGCTTATATCTTATGGACAAGATGAGCCGCGAAAGGGCGAAACAGGACAGAAAGCATGTATGCGTTATTTAATCTAATTGCCACCGTTATCGATCTTTATATCTGGGCACTGATTATCTCTGTGATTCTCAGCTGGCTTGTTGCCTATAACGTCGTCAACACAGGGAACAAATTTGTACTGACCGTTATGGATTTTCTGAATAGAATCACGGCACCCGCCCTTCGCCCGATCCGCAATATTCTCCCTGATATGGGGGGATTGGACCTATCCCCGATCGTGCTGATTCTGGGGCTGATATTCCTGAAAAATTTATTACTTTATGACCTGTTACCCCATCTGACCTGATGATTGTTGTGCCTTGATGCCACTGCAGAAAACACCCACTGGCGTCATACTGGCAATCCGCCTCACGCCGAACGCCGCTACTTCCGGTATCGGCCCCATCGAAGACGGCCCCTATGGCCCCCGACTAAAGTGCCGCGTGACGACATACCCTGAAGACGGCAAGGCCAACAAAACCCTTCTCAAATTTGTGGCCAAATCACTGGGACGGCCCGTTAGCACAATTACAGTTGCATCCGGCGTCACAAATCGTAATAAACAATTACACATTACAGGTGACCCCGACCTGCTCTACCAACAGGTCCATGCCTGGCTTAATGCTGTCCACGAAAGTAAGATAAAAGGATAAATGTTGTGAGTGCCAAAATTATTGATGGCAAGGCCTTTGCCCAAGACTTGCGTGATAAAATTGCCCAACAAGTGGCCAAGTTAAAGGCAGATCACAACCTAACCCCCGGCCTTGCAGTCGTCCTGGTGGGAGAAGACCCCGCCAGTCAGGTGTATGTCCGTAGCAAAGGGAAGTCCACATTAGAAGCGGGCATGCAATCCTTTGAACATAAGCTGCCGGAATCCACAACACAGG
Source organism: Kordiimonas sp. (assembly GCA_002700365.1). Taxonomy (GTDB): domain Bacteria; phylum Pseudomonadota; class Alphaproteobacteria; order Sphingomonadales; family Emcibacteraceae. Next base: position 207,073 of record PADB01000009.1, read on the forward strand.
ATGACCTTATCGCCGTCGTAGAAAAACTAAATGCCGACCCAGCTGTACACGGCATTCTTGTGCAATTACCCCTCCCGGCGCAAATTGATGAAGCCGCGGTGATCGCGGCTATCAACCCGGCAAAAGACGTTGACGGTTTTCATATTATCAATTCTGGTTTGCTGGCGACAGGTCAGAATGCCATGGTGCCGTGCACGCCTCTGGGCTGTCTGCTTATGCTTAAAGATACGCTAGGGGATCTTAGCGGCCTTGATGCCGTTGTCGTCGGACGATCTAATATTGTCGGCAAGCCTATGGCCCAGCTACTTCTGGATGAGAGCTGCACCGTCACCATCTGCCATAGCCGCACGAAAGATTTACCCGCTGTGATCGGCCGGGCGGATATTGTCGTTGCAGCAGTAGGTCGCCCACAAATGATTAATGGGGAATGGATAAAACCGGGTGCCACCGTCATCGATGTGGGGATTAATCGCATCCCTGCTCCGGAAAAAGGGGATGGCAAAACCCGTCTGGTTGGCGATGTGGATTTTGACGCCGCAACAGATCACGTGGGGGCAATTACCCCTGTTCCCGGCGGTGTTGGCCCCATGACGATTGCCTGCCTGTTAAAAAACACCGTCACCGCCGCCTGTCGTCAGGCTGGCATTGATGAACCTGACATCTAAAGCCAAACGCTTTCTTCTCCTCTACGCCCTTTAAGAATGCAGCTTGCGTATTATATGTAAGTAGGTATGATTTTCATTATTAATAAAAAGAGCCCAAAGGGCCTTAATATCATTGATATTATCAGGAGCGTAAAAAATGTTATCCACTTACCGGGATTCCCGTGAAACTCTCGAAGATGAGCCCAAAAATCTTATCGAGCAGTTGAAAAAAGACCCCATTTTTGTAAGCCAGCATAAAGTTGACTATCAACTTCATCAGCTAGACCGTCTTATTAAAATCTATGACTACGATAGCCACTGGCAGGACCGGGCCACCAAGTTACGTACCGAGCTGTTAAATGCTGCGCATAACAGCAATTATCATCCCGGTTATTAATTCTACTGGCACACTGCTATCAGTATTAGCTCGCATTTATTTCCACAAAAAAGGCCGCTGTTGAGCGGCCTTTTTTTCATGATCTACCTGCGTTCAAAGCTGGCTTATTCATAACTGGGATCGACAGCAACATGACCACGCTGTTTTTGCAAACGTAGTCTTAATGCGTTCAGTTTAATAAACCCTTCGGCATCGCGCTGATCATAGACCTGATCTTCTTCGAAGGTGACATGCTCCATAGAATACAAAGACTTGTCAGATTTACGGCCAACCAGATGGACACCGCCTTTATAAAGCTTCAAACGAACGGCCCCTTCCACATGCTCCTGTGACTTATCAATAAGTGCTTGCAGCATCTCCCGTTCTGGTGAGAACCAGAACCCATTATAAATCAGCTCGGCATAGCGTGGCATCACTTCATCTTTCAGATGCATAGCCCCGCGGTCCAGCGTGGCCTGCTCAATACCACGGTGGGCCGTCAGCAAAATGGTGCCGCCTGGTGTTTCATAAATACCCCGGGATTTCATGCCGACGAAACGATTTTCCAGAAGGTCCAGACGCCCAATACCATTGGCCCGGCCATATTCATTGAGGGCCGCCAGCAACGTTGCCGGCGACATGGCCTCACCATTAATAGCAACCGGATCACCTTTTTTGAATTCTATTTCAATATAGGTCGGCTCGTCTGGGGCGTCCTCGGGCGATACTGTGCGCTGATACACATATTCCGGACATTCCGCCCATGGATCTTCCAGCGCCTTCCCTTCGGACGAGGTATGCAGCAGGTTGGCATCCACAGAAAACGGGGCTTCGCCGCGCTTGTCCTTGGCAATAGGAATACCATGCTCTTCGGCATAGGCAATCAGCTTGGCACGGGAATTAAGGTCCCATTCGCGCCATGGGGCAATCACTTTGATCTCCGGGTTCAGGCCATAATAACCCAATTCAAACCGCACCTGATCGTTCCCTTTACCGGTCGCCCCGTGGCACACTGCATCGGCCCCCACAGCTTTGGCAATTTCAATCTGGCGTTTGGCGATCAAAGGGCGGGCAATCGCGGTACCCAGCAGGTAAACCCCCTCATATTGGGCATTGGCGCGGAACATCGGGAAGACATAATCGCGGACAAATTCTTCACGCAGGTCTTCAATGAAGATTTCCTTCACCCCGAACATTTCGGCCTTCTGGCGGGCTGGCTCCAGTTCTTCACCCTGGCCCAGGTCCGCTGTAAAGGTCACCACTTCACAATTATATGTTTCTTCCAGCCATTTCAGAATAATTGATGTATCCAGACCACCGGAATAGGCCAGAACCACTTTATTGATTTTATCACCCATGGGACGCTTCCTTCATCACTTGAGCATGTCTAAACGTTGCGCGCAGTATAGGCAAAAGCCTTTGCGGCGCAAGCGGAATAGCATCACCCGCAAGCGTACAATACGCTGCGACCTGCCTAAAATTGCATTTATGTTTTTTTATGGTCTTTGCTGCTGTTTTTTTGACACAGAGCTGAGCTTTTTCATAAAAACTTCAGAATGACTTAACGACTACTGTGCAATTCTGTCCGGCAAAAGCGATCTTCCCCTTTGTGCCCGGCATGATGCTGGCATAAAGTAGTGAAAAATAACTGGTTAGAACAAAATGTCAGAACAGACCAAATCACTCGGTCAATCCATCACCAGCGGTGCATTGTGGATGATCCTGCTCAAATTCCTCGAACGGGGCATTGGCACAATCAGCACATTGATATTGGCCCGCCTGTTATTTCCCGAAGACTTTGGTCTGGTCGCACTGGCAACCATCATTGCCGGTTTCCTCGTTATCATGACAGAATTCCGGTTTGATACTGCCCTCATCCAAAATCAGCAAACAACAGATGACCATTTCAATACCGCCTGGACCTTGGCGGTGATACGCGGTGGCGCGGTAGCGATCATATTAGCTCTATGTTCCTACCAGATTGCGTTATTTTTTAATGATGAACGTCTGACAGAAATATTATTCTGCTTAGCCGGACTGACATTCCTAAACGGATTTCAGAATATTGGCGTTGTCCATTTCCGCAAGGACATGAATTTTAAACAAGAATTTCGTTATTTACTTTTTCCGAAAATTATTCGTTTTGTCGTCACCATCGCCGCCGCTTTTTATTTGCGAAGCTATTGGGCACTGGTCATCGGGATTACCGCCAATCAGGTTACGCAATTCCTTTTGGGCTATGTGATGCACCACTATCGTCCAACATTCGGCCTAAAGCATGCAAAATCAATTTTTGGTTTTTCCACATGGTTATGGATAAGCAATATCATTGTTTATCTGGCGGACCGCACAGACCAGTTTTTGATCGGTAAATACACCAATACGGCAAAACTCGGTGTCTACAATGTCAGCTATGAAATCTCTAACCTTCCCACCACCGAACTTATTCACCCTATGTCACGGGCCATGCTGCCGGGCCTGTCAAAGATCGGTCATGACCACCAAACATTAATTAACATGTATCTCAAGGCCGTAGGGGTAATAACCATTCTGGCGTTCCCGGCCTCTATTGGTATTTTGGTCACAGCCCCTCTCTTGGTGCCCGTGGTCTTGGGACAAAACTGGCTGGACACCATCCCGCTGATCCAAGTTCTGGCCATTGGCGGCGCCATTCGTGTATCGCTGGGTCATGTCTCTTCTTTATATGTTGCCTGTGGACAGCCCAAATTCGGCACACTGCACGTCATGTTAAATACGGCCCTCCGCCTGCCATTACTTTTCCTTGGTATGTATTATTTCGATATTCTCGGCGTGGCCTGGGCTTTGGTCATCAGCAATGTTGTGGGCACCGTGATTGGTATTACCTTATGTAAAATGATACTACCCTTACCTCTCACTGGACTTTTTTCCACGATATGGCGGCAGGCTGTAGCCACGGGGGCAATGTGGTTTGGGCTGGATTATATTATGCAGCAATTACCCACGACGCTCACATCTGTTGAACAGCTTCTCATATTGTTGGGATTAATTTTACTGGGGGCATTGCTCTACGGATTTGTTCTTCTGGCCCTGTGGTCCCTTTCCGGTCGTCCCAATAGCGGTGAACAAGCGACACTTGATTTCATAACGGCTAAATTTATTAAGAAACCTGCCTCATGAATATTCTCTTTACACTCACCGGCCACCCCGAACGCATTTCAGAAGGCATCACCATGGCCACAACCCGATTGGCCAAAAACATGGATGCCATTGATGACATGCACAGTTTTTATATTAATGCAGATATGGATGCCGGGCTTTGGGGGCATGAAGAAACAGACACCGCTCAACCCTGCCTTTCGATCAGGCTACCCACCAATACCGGGAAAGCCAATGTCTTATGGCGGTATATCATGTGGCTGCCTAAATTTATTATCGTGACACTGCGCCTTTACTTTTTTTGTCGTAAACATCGCATCGATTACATTGTCACCTATCTACATGCCCGTCATATGTATTTTTACTGGTTATCCAAATTTTGTGGGCTGCGTTACATCTGTGTTCTGCATGGAAGCGAGATCTATTATTTTCATGATTTACCCTCTGGCGTCCAGAAAACCTTATACAAACTGGCGCATGGCGCTGTGGCCCTCACCGCAGTCAGCAAAGGACTTGCTCACCATGCCCGCACAATTTTTCAGGACATCCCGCAGATTACAACCATTCACAATGGCGTTGCGCTGACACCCCCCCAAACCAGGGACGCGCTTCCATTTGAACTTCCCCAAAGCTTCATCGTTTCCATCGGCAGATTACACCCGGTAAAAGGATTCGATCTGGCTATTCAGGCTTTTCATAATACCCAATATCACGCGCCCGATCTTCATTATGTCATCATTGGCGAAGGTGATGAACGCCCGGCTCTTGCTGCATTAATAGACCAATACAAACTAAAGGATCGCGTACATTTAATAGGGCAACTAGATTCTGATCATATCCCTACTGTCTTACACGCAGCGACATTATGTCTGGCCCCCTCACGATCCGAAGGCCTGCCCAATGTTATTCTGGAAGCCGCCTTTATGGGAACCCCCCTATTGGCAACCCGCGTTGGAGGCATCCCTGAAATTATAGCCGATGACCACTATGGAACACTGGTCCCCGCTGACGACATTGAGTCCCTGACAACAGCACTTGGCCATCTCATTGCACACCCGCAGACGCGCCAGAACAAAGCCGAAAATTTAAAACATTTCGTCCGCAAAGAATTTTCCATCGAAAGAATGGTCACATCTTATCGCGATTTATTCCGCGCCCTCAGGCTGGACCGCTAACCCCTGCAACAGCTCATCTATCTGCTGGCAGCGCTGGTCCCAGGTATTGGCAAACGCGACAGCCTGACGTTCTTCCCTGCTGCCCTTACCCCTTCCTGCCACGGCCCGCTCAATTGCGCTCATGCATTCTTCCGGGCCATGCACAATATCAATAACACGCTCAAATTCACGAATGGCCGGCAATTCCGTACTGACAACCGGGTGTCCTGTCGCCAGATATTCATGCATTTTTAAAGGGTAACCAAATTCCCACCACCCGCCGCGAACACGGTAGAACATGGCATTCACATCCATATGCGCGACATACGCTGGTACTTCTGCGGTCTGTTTGAAATTAAGAAAATGGACATTGGAACGGGCTACACATTTCTGCCATAACGCCAAATCATCGCCCTCCAATATCAGCTCCCCGACAATAACAAAATGCCAGTCCGGGCGCATCGCGCTCAACTGATCCAATAAATCCACATCAAATTTTTTACTGACATTGCCAACATAACCAATACGGGGATGAGGGATTTCTTTTAAATCATCCGGTTCCGGTAATTGTAACGCTGCCTGAAACGCCGCTGCATCCGCACCGTTTGGAATAATATGCAACTTATGTTGGTCTTTGTCCGGCACACCCCGCGCCATATCCGCCCCGGAGGCAATAATAAGATCTGCCCGGTTACATAATGTCTCAAAACGGTCTTTGACCGGTATCTTCGTCTCTGCTTTCAAATAATAATCACGGATGTGAAAAACCGTACGGACTGGCCGAAGGGCATCCAGATAATCTGCAAATTGCGGATTATAACAATAAAACAGCAACGGCTTATCATGCCCCTGTTGCAGTGACCGCTTCAGAAAGCGGGCATGGAACCCCACAGCAAGACGATGTAAAAACCCTTTACCCGGCCAAATACAAAAACGCCGCCCACGCTTTTCGACCAACACATTATCCGCCGACACAACGTCCGGGTAATGATTGGCTTGTTGCCAGTTCGCTGTCTTGCGCTCCCAGACGGTAAAAGCCCCGGTGCTATAAAGTACAGGCCATCCCATCGCCCCCAAACGTGACAAAATCTGTTGTCTGTTCATCCACGGCGTGAACCAGTCATTATCATCCATCGCCACAAGGGCAAATGGTTTATCTTCCGCAGCAGGGGTATTTTCTACATTCACAGGGACAGGTCCAGCTATGTTAAGGTTGCCTCTAAGTATCATCAGGCCCTTAAAAATATCTTACACAGGTCTTTTTTGACCTGTAAAGACGATTACCATTTCAGCTGCTCTATGATCTTCAGGAAACAGATCCGCGTTTCTCTTCCGCCAGAATTTCACTCTTGCGCTTTTTCTGACTTTCAGACTTCAACTGCCCGCAGGCCGCCAGGATATCCTGCCCGCGTGTCGCCCGGATGGGCGCGGAAATCCCCGCTTCAAAAATAATATCCGAAAAACGCCGCACCCGGTTATTGCTCGACCGTTCATAACCGGACCCGGGCCACGGGTTAAAGGGGATCAGGTTCACCTTCGCGGGAATATTATACTGGCGCAGCAGGCGCACTAACTCACGCGCGTCCTCGTCTGAATCGTTGATGCCTTTTAACATAATATATTCAAAGGTGATGCGCCGGGCATTGCTGGCCCCCGGATAATCCCGGCACGCCGCCAATAATTCCTCCAGCGGATATTTGTTATTAATGGGCATGATGTCACTGCGGGTCTTATTGTCCACCGCATGCAGGGAAATCGCCAGATTAACCCCCAGCTCCTCGCCACAACGCTTCATTTCCGGCACCACCCCGGATGTGGATAATGTGATCCGGCGACGGGACAAGGAAATACCCTGTTCATCCATTAACACCTGCATGGCGGTCTTCACATTATCAAAATTATATAAAGGCTCCCCCATACCCATGAGCACAATATTGGTCAGCAACCGTCCTTCAATGGGGCTGGGCCATTCCCCCAATGTATCGCGCGCCACCAACACCTGCATGACGATTTCCTGTGGCGTCAGGTTACGCACCAGGTTTTGGGTACCGGTATGACAAAACTTACAGGTCAGCGTGCACCCCACTTGTGATGAAACACATAGGGTCCCCCTGTCGTCATCGGGAATGAAAACCGTCTCCACATCCTGCCCATCGGGAAAACGCATCAACCATTTACGCGTGCCATCTTCTGATAACAGGGATTCGATAATTTCCGGGCGACCGATTTCGTAATGCGCAATCAGCTTTTCCCGCAGGTCCTTGGACACGTTGCTCATCTCTTCAAAGCTCTGGACACCACGGTGATACATCCAGTGCCATACCTGCTGGACGCGCATTTTTATCTGCTTATCCGCAACGCCAATCGCTTTCAGTCGTTCGCCGATTTCATCTCTGCTCAATCCCACAAGCGAACGTGTCGCCCCCTGTAAAGGGCGGGCAACCACTATCGGCTCTTTCCCTAATGCTGTTGTCTGCATGCTTCCACCACCCTATCAAGGGTCTTATTCACAAGGACACGACCGTGCATAACGCCGCGATCATTACGTACGACCTGTTTACGACCTGTCTATTATCTGCAGGCCTTTGTAATCGCATTGTGTGCAGCTGTAAATCCTGACAAACTATATTTATCCTTTGTCTTGGTTCCCCGGCTTGATACGCCATGCACATACAGTACATTCCCCCGCTTCATTGCCGCCGCCATCGCGGTATCCTGTTTCGCATCATAGGCCCACGCCCCATCACCCGACGTAAATAATGTGTAGGACCGCTTATCAATCACGACTTTAGAAGTACTGTTTTTCTTGAATGGATACCCGACCACCACATTAATTTCATTCTTCACTTTGGTTCTCGGGCGATGTTTTACAGTAATGTATATATCTCCGCGCCGGACATTTTTGGGGTGCGTATCCTTTGGCACGGAAATCATATAACAGATTTTTTCGTTGTTCTGTTTTTTAAGTAAAAAAGCATCCCAGTCCCGATAGCTCCCTAATAACTGTCGGGCATCTGCCCGGGCAGGACTATTTGCTAACGTCATACCGCCAACGCATATCAACAACGTCATAACGACTAATTTCATGACATTGTTCTTCAAACAAATGTCCATCTGCATCATGGTGCTGCTAACAATCCCTTTATTTGCCTGTCCCAAATGCTTTCGCCGCATCTCTTCTACATCCTTCAACATATCCCTGGCCCCGCGCCACACTAACAAACCACCCCTCCACGAACAAGAGAGAGACCCGCCTTTTTAAGGCCATTTCTTTCGGCGGATCGGATCTCCCTGCACATGAGGTGGCAGAATTTCTGTCGGCCCGCCGGGCTTTACCGGCCTTTCGGCAAAACGACCCATACTACACATCCTGTCATACATAATAATCGCGCCGGCAGTTGCCACATTAAGAGAGAATTTTGTCGGAATTTGGATCATATGATCGCATCGTGCTTGCGTCTCCTCGGTCAGGCCATACCATTCCGACCCCAGAATATAAATAGCAGAACGCGGATGCCGAAAACTGGGCAGCTCAACCGAACTATCTGTCAATTCCACGCCCACCACCTGACAACCTTGCGGTAAAGTCATTTCATCAATCGACTGGTAATGATAAAGGGGGATATTGTCTTGCGCCTGACTGGTGTCTATTTTTGCATGTTCCGCTTTATAATCCGCCTCGATTGTAAAAACGAAAGAGGCCCCGAAACCATGGGCCGTACGAAAAAGGTTTCCTAAATTACGCCCTTTATGAACACGTTCAATCCCAATACCAAAATAACCGCGCATCATGCCCTTTGTCCCACCGCCAAATTTATTGCGGCGCACATTATATAAATCATAATATCTACAACACCCCACAAGGCCTTATTGACAAAGCCCTCGTAATTTGCTGCACTGCAAATAATTACGTCTGAACAGTGGTCATAAATATGGGCTGCAATAAATCTCATGGGGCATAACAAAAAGACTGTACATCACAGTGCCCGCCTTTTCCACATCAGACCACCAGAATTTTGAGGAGTAGAGAATCATGCAAAAGGTCTTCACAGATGCCGCATCTGCACTGGAAGGTCTGTTATTTGATGACATGACCATTATGGCCGGGGGCTTTGGCCTGTGCGGCATACCGGAAAACCTGATTATGGCACTGCATGATTCAGGCACAACAGGCATCACGGCTATTTCAAATAATGCCGGGGTTGATGACTGGGGTCTGGGGTTATTGCTACAGACACGCCAAATTAAAAAAATGATTTCCTCTTATGTGGGCGAAAATAAAGAATTCGAACGCCAGTATCTCAGCGGGGAACTGGAGCTTGAATTCAATCCCCAGGGCACGTTGGCCGAACGTTGTCGCGCGGGTGGTGCAGGAATTCCTGCATTTTATACAAAAACTGGCGTCGGTACGTTGGTCGCCGAAGGAAAAGAACATAAAGATTTCAATGGCGAAACCTATATCATGGAAACTGGCCTTGTAGCCGATGTTTCGCTGGTCAAAGCATGGAAAGGCGATACGGAAGGTAATCTTATTTACCGTAAAACCGCCCGTAATTTTAACCCGATGATGGCAACCGCCGGCAAAGTCACCGTGGCCGAGGTTGAAGAACTGGTGGAACCCGGTGTTCTTGACCCGGACCATATCCATACCCCCGGCATCTTCGTGCAACGCATTATTGTCGGTCAACACGAAAAGCGCATCGAACAACGCACGACCCGGCCACGCCCGGCAACTGCAGACGCATAAGGGGAGCACAGCATATGGCTTGGACACGCGAACAAATGGCCGAACGCGCCGCACAAGAGCTCCGTGATGGATTTTATGTCAATCTGGGAATCGGGATCCCCACCTTGGTGGCAAATTTTATTCCGGAAGGTATGCATGTCACGCTGCAAAGTGAAAACGGCATGTTGGGTATGGGCCCGTTCCCCTATGAAGGTGAAGAAGATCCTGATCTGATTAATGCCGGAAAGCAAACTATCACTGAACTCCCGCAAACCAGCTATTTTTCATCCGCAGATAGTTTTGGCATGGTGCGCGGTGGTCACATCGACCTCTCAATTCTTGGGGCGATGCAGGTCGCCCAGAATGGTGATTTAGCAAACTGGATGATCCCCGGCAAAATGGTAAAAGGCATGGGCGGGGCAATGGACCTGGTTGCCGGTGTGAAGCGCGTGGTCGTCATCATGGATCACAATGCCCGTGATGGGTCGCCCAAATTACTGAAAGCATGTGACCTGCCGCTCACGGGTCAGGGGGTTGTCGACATGATTATCAGTGATGTGGGTGTTTTTGAAATTAAGGAGGGCCGCCTGACATTGATCCAGTTGGCACCTGATGTCACCGTTGAGGATGTCAAAGAACGCACCGAAGCTGATTTCACCATCGCAGAAGGGCTATAATCTCCACGGCAACAGCCCGCCACAACTTCATCCGTAAAAGAAGCCCCCGACCTTCCGGGGGCTTTTTTTTATGCCCTGAGAGCCCGCTAACACACTTGCAAACACGACTTTTTTAATTGACATTACGTCATAAACTTATCCATGATGCAGCGTCATATTTTTTAATCGTAATCTAATTGGGGGGATTATGCTTTTACGCTCTAAGCACTCTCGCATTCTCTGTACTGCCGCTGTTCTTTTATCTTCTGCGGCTATTACCACACCTACGCTTGCCCTTGATACAACTGCTGCACTAGCACAAGCATCCTCAGCACAGGCACAAAAAAAGCTCAAACTCAAACTCGCGCTCGGCCGTTTCACCAACGAAACCGTTTACGGCAAAAGCTTGCTGCGCGATCAGGATCTTGACCCTCTTGGCAAACAGGCCGCGGATATCTTATCCACCTACCTAATCCAAAGCGGCAAATTTATGGTCTTTGAACGACCCGATCTTGTGAAGATCCAAAGAGAACAGAATGTCTCTGGCCAAGCCGCCGACAGTAATCTAATCGGTGCTGATACACTGATCCTTGGCTCTGTTGTCGAATTTGGCCGCACAACAGATGGCAAACGCGGCCTTTTCAATAAAAAGAAAATCCAGCGGGCCCATGCGAAGGTTGCCATCCGCCTTGTGGACGTCAAAACCGGTCATGTATTTCACTCTGCCACCGGGCAGGGCGAAGCTAATACCGAAACAAGTACAGTGCTGGGTATGGGTAGCTCCTCTAAGTATAACGCCACCCTCAGCGACAAGGTCCTCTCCCTTGCTATTGAAGATGTGATCGAAGAACTGATCAACACCTTATCCGGACGCACATGGAAAACGGACATTCTGAAAGTAAGCGACAAGACCGTCTTTATCTCTGGTGGCAAAACCCAAGGCTTGCAAGTCGGCGACAAACTCACCGTTATGAAAGCTGGTGAAACCATCCAAAGCGGACAAACAGGCTTTAATATCGCTTTACCACCTGAGAAAGTAGGTGAGCTGGAAGTAGTCTCCCTCTTTGGCGATAGTGAACTTAACGAAGGTGCCGTCACTCGATTAACAACCGGTACACTCGAAAACGGCCGCCCTGAAGGTCTGTTTGTCACAACGCCACAATAATCTGATTTAGAAGACGGAGAACAACAATGTTAAGAGTTCTAGCTCTGACCATGTGTCTTGTCCTTGCAGCATGCGGCAGCATGCCCAAGCATTACAACACCCGTGGCACTGATACCCCTGAAATTTCAATCATGAACGCACCTGAAGGCAGCACCCTGCTTTTGGACGGCCAAAACATCGGGGCCGTTACTGCTGAACGCCATATTATACCCGTGGCTAAAGGCAGTCACGACATAAGTATTATGAATGCCGGCAGCGTTATTTATGAACGCACAATCTTTATCGAGAACGGCACACGTAAAGAAATTGATCTCAGTACGATACCAACAAAATAACCTTACATAAATTAGGGGGATACCAATCTAATGAATAGTAGATTTATCAAAATTACAGCGATGATTGGGCTAGTTTTCAGCCTGTCCGCCTGTATGAAAAACACCAAGTATGAATGGGGGAACTATAACCAGGACCTTCTGGATTACTATTATGATGGCGATTTGAACGAATTCGCCCAATCACTGGAAAAGAACCTTACAAAGGCAGAAGAAAAAGGAAGTGTTCCACCTGGCCTTTATGCTGAATACGGCTATATCCTGCTGCAACAGGGCGATGCAAATAAAGCCATCCTTTACTTCCAGAAAGAAAAAAATGCATGGCCTGAATCTGCATATCTGATGGAAAAAGTCATCACACGTCTTTCACCAAAACAATCTGCCCAGGCAGATACCCTGTAAGCTCAAGGAGATCAGACGATGACAAAATCTATCAAACTTCTTATCGCCCTGGCCATTACAGTGACGATTTCTGCATGTGCCAGTACAAAAGAAAGCAAAGACTACACAGCTTTCCGTGAAGCAAACCCAAGATCTGTCGTGATTGTTCCTGTGATCAATCACTCAACAGAAGCACTGGCCGCTGACCTATTCCTATCAACGCTGTCTCAGCCTCTGGCGGAACGTGGCTACTACGTGTTCCCGAACTATATGGTCAAGCATCTGATGGAAAGCGATGGCCTCGCAGACCCAATGCTGGTGCACACAGCAAATCCATCGGATGTGGCATCGCTATTTGGCGCAGACACCGTGTTTTATGTGGAAATTCTCGATTGGACAGCAAAATATGCCTTAGTTTCATCTGGGATCAACGTCCACTTTATCTATTCTCTACGCGATGGCAAAACAGGCCAGCTGCTATGGCAGGATGAAGAAGCCTTTTTCCACCAAACTTCGGGTGGTTCGGGCAATATCTTTGCTGACATGATCACCGCAGCGATCACGACAGCTGTTGACAACGCTCGTGCGGACTATACCCCTGCCGCCAATGCGGCGACAAATCAGGCAATTGCCCTTGATGGTCAAGGCCTTCCATTTGGGCCTTATGCTGACCAATATCAAAAGGATACATCACAATTCCCAAGTTCCGGCTCAGGGGTTGTCAGTGATGCCACGACAAAGGCGGTATTCCAGCAGTAATACCTAACCGATATCCCTACAAAAAGCCCCCGCATCGCCGGGGGCTTTACTTATGATAACAGCACGCATGTAATGATGGGCGCCCGACGCTTCCATTGCGCCAAATCCCTGCGTTACGTCACATCGCCACATAAACAGGTCCTTCTTAATTCTTTGATGGCCTTTGCCTTATTTGTTTCCTTCCCCTGACAACGGGTGTATGGATATCTGTAAAACCTACGAAACCACCGGATTTCAGATGGCACCACAGGCAGAGAATACCGCGCGTCCCGATAATGTCTTGCTGGCATCGGTCTATATGCTGATTTCCTGTCTCGCCTTTGTGGGAATATGGACATGCACACGTTATCTTATCGTTGATATGCACCCCTTTCTGGTGGCCTTTTACCGTACGGCCTTCGGCCTTCTTTTTCTGTTACCCACGGCACTACGCGGCCGTCACCTGCGCATTCAGCATCGCGCAAACCTCCCCCTTTTTGCACTGCGGGCCTTAATGTCCTGCATCACGGTATTTTCCATGTTTTATGCGGTCGGGGCCTTACCATTAACCGATGCCGTGGCCTATAGCTATGCGGCACCAATATTTGCAACGTTAGGGGCAGCCCTGTTCCTCAAGGAAAAATTACATCTTCCGCGCATCGCTACGGTAATCACCGGTTTTATTGGCATGCTGATTTTGATGCGACCTGGTATCAATACGATCAATGCCGGGGTTATGGCAGCTCTTCTCGCCTCTGTCAGCATTGCCGGGGTTATTTTGACAATGAAAAGGCTCAGTGCCAGGGATGAAAACCCCCAGACTATTGCGGCACAGGGCTTCGTGATGATGTTACCCATTGTTATTCCCATTGCCATTTACCACTGGTACTGGCCCAATTGGCAACAGCTATTGCTTTTGTGCGGTGTCGGGGCTTTTTCGGCTATTTCCCAAACATTTCTCGGTAAGTCCTTATCGCAGGCCGATGCCTCCGCCGTGATCCCCATAGATTTCACCCGGCTGATCTTTGCCGCCCTCGTCGGATTTGTCCTGTTTGCTGAACAACCGGATATCTACAGTTTTATTGGTGCCGGGGTCATTCTTGCGAGTTCTATCTATGCGGCGCACCGCGAAGCCTTACATGCCCGGCGCGAAAAGGCGGCTATTCTGCCTCATGACGGGTCTTAACGATGGCCATGACTGAAAAAACGGCTCCCCGGCAGGACACCAAACAATCCCAGAATAATCTTTTGGGTATTGGCTTCATTATGGCAGCGGGCCTCAGCATGACCCTTTCTTTTTTGGTCATCAAAACCGCCAGTCAAAGCGTTGGCAGTTTTGAGACACTATTCTTCCGCAGCATTATCAGCATGCTTATCGTTCTCGTCATGTCACGACAACAGGGACTTACCATCCTGCATACAGAACAACCGGGAAAATTGCTATTTCGCACGCTGATGATTTCCATCTCCATGGTCACCATGTATCTCGCGTTAAAGGAATTACCGCTGGTACAGGTCATGTCCATACAATTTTCACGCCCTATTTATGTGTTAGTGCTAGCGGCTTTATTTTTAGGGGAAAAAGTACGCCTACCGCGTTCTGTGGCCACCTTCGTTGGCTTTATCGGCGTGCTGATTATTTTACGCCCCGGTGATGACATGCACCCCGCTATGCTGATGATGGTGGGCGGCGTCATGTGTTCTGCCATCGTACCAATCCTGACCCGTAAACTGACAAAAACTGATAAAACCTCCACCTTGATGATTTATGGCAGTATAGGCCCTTTGCTGATTTCCCTCATACCCACATATTATTATTGGGTAACCCCGGACATTCCCACATTGGCCATGCTCATCTTTTTGGGCTTTTCATCGGCCATGACGCAATATTGCATCGTTCGGGCTTTCACTTATGGCGAAGCCTCTGTGGTTTCCCCATTTGATTACACCCGGCTTATTTTCGTAACAGCGGCCGGCTATATCGTCTTTGCTGAAATTCCCGATCAATATACGATTATCGGGACAATTATCATTTGCGGGTCCAGCCTGTTTATTGCCTGGCGACAGGCCATCAAACAGCGCCGCAGCACCTCCGTCCCCCCCGACGAACAGGTCAACAAATCCTAATCCCTGTGTCTGTTCTTATGCCACCCGTTCTTATGACATCAGCCAAATGGCCCGCGTCATTCGGACAAACTGCGCCTGTCACCACGTAAGAACTTTTCTGCCCGCTCCATATGGTCTGGTGTCATGTGTTCGCGGACCATAGCAATGGTCGCCATCAATACGGACAAATCATCCCCGTAACCCACGACCGCCATAAAGTCCGGTATCAAATCGGTAGGGATTACAAAATATGCCAGCGCCCCCATTAACAAGGCCTTGGCTTTAAAGGGTGTTTTTGGATCTACCGCACAATAATAGCCTGCGACTAAATCTTTCGCGAACGGCAATCGTCCCGCCAACTTGCGTACTTTGCGTCCGAACCCGGCCTTGACGATACGTTCATTACGCCCCCATTGCTGCGGGTTAATGAAACGACGGCTACGTGCCAGAAGTGTCTCGTCTGTCTTTGCATCCTTTCGACGCTTGGAATCACTCTGTGGCTGCGGGTCACTTGGTTGAGAACGAAAAATCGACATCATTTATGCCCCTTTTAGGTCGCCTCTTTATCCATAACCAGCCTGTCCATAATTTGTGCCATTTCTTGGTCCAGCAACGTCACCCCACCCGCGTCATGAGTGCGCAATGTCACCTCCACTTTATTATAAACGTTAAACCATTCAGGATGGTGATCCATACGTTCTGCCTGCATCGCAACCTGGGTCATAAAACCAAAGGCCTGTATGAAATCATCAAAAACAAATGACCGTTGCAACGCCTGACCATCATCAGACAATGTCCATGCAGGCAATATTTCCCGTACGGCCCCAAGGGCCTCTGCAGATAGTTTATCCATGCTTCTCCCTCTCTGAACGAAGTAATTGATTGACATAATGGGGAACAATTTCCGTTGCCGGGCCATAGTATTGTATATCGAACGGGGAATTGCCCTGTGACGGTTCCAAATTCAGCTCTACTGTTTGCGCCCGGCCCTGCTCTTGAACGGCCGCCGCAAACCCCGCTGCCGGGTACACGGTTCCCGATGTTCCGATCGAAATAAAAAGATCGCACTGGGCCAACATCATCTGAATTTCCGGCATATGGTGGGGCATCTCTCCAAACCAAACGATATGCGGCCGCAATCGCCCAATCTCACCGCATGTGGGGCATTTGTCTTGCCGGGTCGCGTTGCCCGCCCAGTCATGCACCCCGCCACAAGCCATGCATCGCATTTGATTCAAACATCCATGCATGTGCCACAGGTTGCGGCTCCCCGCCGCCTCATGCAGGCCATCCACATTCTGTGTAATAATGTCCACCTGCCCGTCAAATGCGCTCTCCAATCGGGCCAGCGCAAGATGGGCTGCATTCGGCTGTGCCTTCTCTGCCGCACGGCGGCGCATATTGTAAAAATCCAGCACAACATCAGGACGCGCGGCAAAAGCTTCGAGCGTGGCTAATTCCATCAGGTCATATTTTTCCCACAAACCGCCGCCATCGCGATACGTCTCAAGACCTGATTCTGCAGAAATTCCTGCCCCTGTCAGAATCACGATACGTTCCCCTGACCTCACCCTCTTGTCCTCAAATTCCTGAAAGCTCTGGTCTTCATTCTACGGCTCAACTCTTCTTATCCACCCTGACGTCCGGCCCGCTCCAGTACATGTTCCGCGTCACGTCATTATGCAAATGAGTCACTCTTTTCTCACAAGTTATTCTCTCATGCGGCGCACATCATGTGAAGGCAAAACCATGAATTACCTATTCACTTTATGCAGGCCTTAGGCCATGATACGCGCGCTAAAGTAATAACGATGACTGTGGAAATTACATGATTAAAGTACTGTTTGTCTGTATGGGAAATATTTGTCGTTCCCCGACCGCAGAAGCTGTCTTTCGGCACCATGTACGCCAGGCCGGGCTGGAAGAAGGCTGGGGAAAGACGATCTATATTGATTCCGCAGGCACCCACGGCTTTCACATTGGTGCCCCCCCCGACAAACGAAGTCAGGCTGTTGCCCGCCGCCGTGGTGTTGATTTATCCCCCATCCGCAGTCGCCAATTGGAAGCTCAGGACTTTACCGATTTCGATTACATTTTAGCCATGGACCGCGACAATCTGGAAGAGATGCAGGCCCGCTGCTCTGCCGATCATCATACAAGGCTTGATCTGCTTCTTAATCATGCCCCGCATCTTTATGGCATTTCAGAAGTCCCCGACCCCTATTACGGGCCGGAAGATGGCTTTGACAGGGTCTATGATGTTATCGAACAGGGTAGCCTCGGCCTGCTTGACCACATCAGAGCCCGCCACCAGTTCTGAATTCATCAAAATTTCATCATAAAGTCACGAAAAGACCCATCGGTTTCTCTTGATTTTCTGACCTAAGATGCCAATATCACTTAAGAATGAGTTTTGTTCTAATCCAAAGAAAGAGGATGTAACACTATGGCAGAGGATTTCAAATCCCAGTACGCCACACTCTCCACAGGTCGCACTGCAGCAGAAGTCGATGCTGGCTTACGTAGCTACATGCTAACTGTGTATAACTACATGGCCTCTGCCATGTTACTGACTGGCATGGTTGCTTTTGCCACTGCACAAAGCGATGCCATGATGGCGGCTATTTTCAATACACCGCTGCAGTGGGTGGTCATGTTGGCCCCACTGGGTGTTGTCTTTTTCTTATCAGCACGCCTTAATCATATGAGCGCCAAGGCCGCACAGGTCACCTTTTGGATTTATGCTGGCCTGATGGGACTGTCGCTGGCTTATATTTTCCGGGTTTATACGGGTGTTAGCATCACACGGGTCTTCTTCATTACCGCCGTTGCCTTTGGCGGCCTAAGCCTCTATGGCTACACAACGAAGAAGAACCTGTCCGGCATGGGGTCTTTCCTGATTATGGGACTGATCGGCCTGATTGTGGCCAGTGTCGTCAATATCTTCCTCGCCTCCAGTGCCATGCAGTTTGCCATTTCTGTGATCGGCGTGTTGATTTTTGCCGGGCTTACAGCCTATGACACACAACAGATCAAAGAAATGTATCTGGAAAGTGATGGCAATGATGTCATGACGAAAAAGTCCATCCTCGGGGCCCTGCGCCTTTATCTGGACTTCCTGAATATGTTCATGTTCCTGCTGCAACTGCTCGGCAATCGCGAATAACGCGCAGCAAACACCAATGTTACAAGAAAGCGGCTCCCCCCCGGAGCCGCTTTCTTATGACCTGCACCTCCCAGCACACGGCCTAATATCTGTATAATATTTCCATGCCAAAATATTTTGGGCGCAGCCGCATTTCCCGCCACAGCAGACTGGGGTCTAAACGTCTTAATCTTTGATTTTCCCAATAGTCCAGATCTTGCGATAGACCATAAACAGACAAAACAGCCCCGTCCTCCGGTAAGGACACATTAGATAACGATGTAATGACCGATAACGACACCACCCTCCCCGCCCGTGACGCCTGCCCCACATAAGGACTTTGCACAACATAAGGATCGCGCACGCCTTCAACCCGGTCATCCCCATAGAGCCAGTTAGGCGGCAAGGGGGACCACACAGGTACAGGGGCGGCCGCATCAAATAACGGACGTTCCGGCGGTTTACTCACCCCTCCCATCGAAAGATCGGGGCGCGCCTCAATTGTCTGCTGTAATGAACTCTCTGACGCAGAGGCCGCCTCCGCTGCAAAGCTGGCTATTGATATTTGCGTTACACTGCCTACACACAACACGGCCAGAATAATAGGCATAACGTCAAAGGGGGTAGTCCACAGTTTCCTCATGAAAACAGTATATCAGATATCAATGATTTAACAAAAGTACTGCTCTATGAATTCCCGCGTTCCAATGTACATATCTCATGGCGTAAAGCGGCTTTTAGATCCATTTGATAACCAGACAAAATAGACAGAAGCTCATCGCGGCTCAGGCGGATTTCCGTCTCCTCAATCAACCGCAGCTCCACATCGGTCACGCTATCGCACTCTGCGGCAATTTCCAGAATTTTCCACAATCGCATACAGGACCCTTTCTGCAGTCCTCACCCGTTTCAGTCCCTGACAGGGCATGGCATTAACCAGGGCCTGTGCCAAGGGTCCGATTATTTTACCACAGCATGATATAAAAGGTGGAAATATCCGGCAAAAATCGTTATGACCTACGACAGTTGGCAAGTTGTTTTACGCTTGCCCCGCCAGGTTCAGCCCATGGAACCCCATATGGCCTTGGCACCCGTAGCTCAGCTGGATAGAGCGCTGCCCTCCGAAGGCAGAGGCCAGAGGTTCGAATCCTCTCGGGTGCGCCATTTATTTACGACCATAACGCTAGCTAGACCGGACTATCCCGCTGCATCCTCATTTTGGTCTTGCATCTTAGCCCGCTATTGAGTTCCCGATAACAGCCTTCAATTGCCCTGCAGCAGTATCCGGTTGACCAATATCCCAAAATACAGTCTATAAATTACAGACATCAAAATGTGTCTTCGTATCCTTCTTACAGGTGTATATGACTTTTTCCCCAACCCTTCCGCATAACCAGCCTCACAGTACACTCCCGAATTATCATACGTGAGCCATGCAATGACATCTTTCGCAAGCGTTGGCGACATAACGACGTCTCTCGGGATAACCCCCAATCTTTCCATCAATGACCACACCAAAGTGTCAGAAATTCGATACTTATCATATTGCCGGAAATCTATATCCGTATAGTTCCCAACTGTTGGTTCTGTGCCGCGTATGGCTGTTTTGCAAACTGGACAATTCAACGTCTTTCCCCCAAATCATTTACTATCATGCGTTCGAATTATTATCCGCAACCACATCGGCAAAGGCCGCCGTCACCTGGGCCAGGTTTTCGTCTTCAACTACAAACGGAGCCGTAATCGGATCACCGATGACCCCTGCATAACTGTTGGTGCGCAAATAGGCGATAACCTGCCCCGGGGCCAGCATAACCGCCTTCTTGTCAGTCCCCGCCTGCGACACATCAACTTCTTGCGGTGCTCTATGTAAATTCGGGTTAAATACGCTAACAATGGGCAGCCCACTACAGTATCCTGCCTTTCCCGCCATAAGTGCCTCGATCGCCACCGTCCCGGACACCGAATAAAAAACGTCTGCCTTATTGAAAATCGCCTCCATTCCCTCGTTATGAGAAAAAGCATAGACATTGTCTGTTTCACGGATGAAATCCATCAGTGCTTCGCTCAATTCATACTTAGCCTTAGGATTAGGCTTAATCGCCAGTGACCATCCCTCTGGCAAGCCTGAATATAACGTCTTAATATTACTCAATTGGTCATTATGGGGATGCCCCCAGACATCAATATTCGCCTCCGGCTGCATTTGTAGGGGCACCACAAGTATCTTTGACCAATCCTTAATGTCATCGCTGGCAGAGGCCAGTTCCTCTTCCCACCGTTGCTTCCAAACTTTCAGCCGGCCTTCAATATCCATCTTTTGTCGCAGAGACGGTGTGTTATATCGCTCTCCACTCCAGCGGGATAACAGCGAGAATCCCAGATTCTTATAAAAACGATATTTCTCTGAAAATGACTTTTTTTTCTTCACAGCAGAGGCCATATAATCCGGCTGCACACGACGGGAGACAATATTATGCTCAACCTGCTGATCCCCACGGACGATGACACAATCCTTCCTTTCTATATAAGGCTGTAATGAATCATATAAATAAAATGAAAAACGCCCCGACGGATAACGACATGATGTGGGGTGCAGATAAAGAATATTCTGTCGGCGGCACAATTCAACCGTCATCAGTTCATGAAAAAGGGTTGTTTCACCAAAAACAAAATCCGGGCCTACATACGTCAGAATGTCGCTAATTTTCTGCAGATAGTAGGAATAATGGCGATCCGTATTATTATAAAAATAAACACTGCGGTCCATTGCCGACAGCCGTTGAAAGAACACGTCCTCGCCTACTATAGCATTGTTCGCTACTGTCAGGTCATGTTCAGATGGCAAGAATATCTGATGGACAGTGCCATGCTTTGGATAAAACAGTCTGTTCTGCACAATCCAGTGAACATCATGCCCCTGCGCGATCAAACGTTTGGCAATTTCATCCCAGAATAGGGTTTTGAACTTGTTTTCAACAAAAAGGATTTTTTTTTGGTACATTGAATATCTGTAAAATAAAAAAAGCTGTGCGAGCGCGAAAGGATTGTATATAGCCACCTTCCATACCCTACCCAAGCTTCACTCTATTCTCTCATATCATAAAAAAAGATTATCATTCACAAACAATCCTAAAGTAGATCTTCAAGGTAATCCACCTTCAAAAACAAAGTGTTGTTTCTGCTATGGCCCGACATACATAGAACACATAAACTCTTGGTGATAACCAGACATGCCCTTAAATCATATTTATACCGATTTTACCCTCCGTCCCCTGACCGGCGATGACCAGCAGATGGTGTTGGATTGGCGCAATCAGGAAAATGTCCGCAAATACATGTATAACGATCAGGTCATCACGCTGGCCGATCATGCTTATAGTGTTGTGTTGTGAGTGAGTCTGAACGGCACTAAAAAAAGAAAGACGTGTGCTAAAGCATTTTCCGTAAAGAAACTTAAGAATGACCACAAGATGTGTGCTGTACTACAAATCTTCGATTTTTCGTTTTACACATCTTGGCAAGAGCGACGCGGCGCTCTCCCATTGCATCTCTCTGGCTGCTGTCGAAATTTGACTAGTAACATTATACCTGTTACTAACTGTGCAGAGTTTGGCAAAAGCCCTCTATTGAGATAATTTTCCGAGAAAATATCTGCCTGCTAACGGCAATGTGTGAGAGCGCCCTTTATTCTCACCTCTTTCAGCAAAGTTTAACTTTAAGTTTTTGCGCCTATTCTGGCTTTTAATACGCCCCTTACGCTGTGTAGGAAGGCGTTGTGTTTGTGCATCACTATAAAATGCACCAAAAATAAGGACATACTATGCCTAATGTCGATTTCCCCAAAAAACTTCTTCAAGACAGACCAACCCTGCACCCCACAGCTATTGTTTACTGCGAAAAAAACTTTGGTCGTATAGACGGGAAAACCGCTAATGGACTTGTTCGTTATTCCGAGCGATACAAAATCCTTTCCGTTATTGACAGCGACAAGGCTGGCCTGAATTCCGGTGAGGTTCTGGATGATATAATAAATGATATACCGATTTATCGCGACCTAGATGATGCTATTACACATGCTGGCGAAGTCCCTGATTATCTTATCTACGGTGTGGCCCCTGTAAGTGGGATGTTATCAAATAACGAACGTGCACTTATGCTAAAGGCCATAAGCCTTGGAATAAATATTGTAAATGGTCTTCATGAGTTTCTAAATGATGATCCGGAGTTTATAGAGGCCAGCAAAGCAAATAATGTTACGATCCTTGACATCCGAAAACCTCGTTGCAGAAAAGAATTGCGGGTGTTTACTGGCCGCATTAAAGAAGTTACCTGCCCACGCATTGCTGTGCTTGGGACGGATTGCGCCATTGGCAAACGTACGACGGCAACCATACTCACCAAAGCCCTTGAGGATTACGGTATAAATGCGGTGATGGTCGGCACTGGCCAAACCGGATTAATTCAAGGTGCCCGCTATGGCGTTGCCCTTGATGCTATCGCATCTAATTTTTGTGCAGGAGAGGTAGAAGCAGAAGTTGTCCGAGCTTTTGAAAACGAAAATCCAGATATAATTATTGTTGAGGGGCAAAGCTCCCTCAGTCATCCGGCTTTTTCTAGCTCTGCGTTTCTTCTAAGAGGGAGCTGTCCAAATGGCGTGGTGCTTCAACATGCACCCAAACGAGCGCATCGTTGTGATTTTGAGCACATGCCAATGCCAGAACCATCTGATGAGATTAAGCTTATAGAGACCTTTTCAGATACGAAAGTTATTGGCCTTACAATCAACCACGAATTCATGAGTGAAGATGAAATAGACGCCTGTATTACACAGTATGAAGAGGAGCTTGAAATTCCTGCCACTGATGCCTTAACACGCTCTTCCGAACATCTTGTAGGGATGGTCTTATCCGCATTCCCTGGACTAAGGAAAAACCTACCTGTGGCAATATGATAAATGCCCCACGGCTAGATATAAATCTAGATAAAATCCATGATAATGCGCGTATATTAGTCGAACGTTTGGCCGATAAAAATATTTCGGTTACTGGTGTTACGAAGGCTACACTTGGGTCATTAAAAATAGCAGAAGCATTGCTCCATGCAGGTGTCAGTACCCTCGGGGACTCTCGCATTGAAAATATTAAGTCGATGCGCCATGCACACGATAAGGTTCAAATTTCACTTATTCGCTCCCCCATGCTCAGTCAAGCCAAACAAGTCGTTCACTATTCAGACGTCAGTCATAACACCGAGCTTGAAGTTATTGGCGCACTATCCGCAGAAGCACAGAAGCAAAAGCGCGTTCATGGCGTAATATTGATGGTCGAACTAGGTGATTTACGCGAAGGCATTATGCCTTGTGATATGGAGAGCATGGTGCGTGAGACACTAAAATTCTCCAATATTGCATTTAAAGGCATCGGCACAAACTTAGCCTGTCGCAGCGGGGTTTCCCCTGATGCAACCAATATGAATGAGTTGTCAACTCTCGCAGATACGCTCGATACGACCTTTGGCTTTGTTATGGAAACCATTTCTGGTGGTAACTCTAGTAACCTTGGCTGGGCACTTAGTGACGTGGATACAGGGCGTATAAACAATCTTCGGTTAGGTGAAGCCATTCTTCTTGGCTGTGACCCGTTAAACCGAGAACCAATTGAGGGTTTGCACATTGATGCCATTACTCTAAGCGCTGAAGTGATAGAGGTAAAAATAAAACCATCGAAACCCCGGGGCGACATTGCAGAAACAGCATTTGGAACTGTTAAAACAAGCAAGGATAACGGGCTTATTTCTCAGGCCTTATTAGCTGCTGGGGAACAAGATATAGACCCTAATGGCTTGCTACCACCTGATTGTATGGAAATTATAGGCGCAAGTAGCGACCATCTTATTTTGAATGCGGGCAGTCAACAATTACCAATTGGCAGTGAGATAAAATTCATACCCAACTACAGTGCCTTACTTCGCGCAATGACATCTCCCTTTGTTTCAAAAGTTATAGAATAGAAAATGAAAATCTTCTTTCAGAGTAATATGGACGTAATTTTTTTATTCCAAGCGATCAAAATAGAATAGAAGGTTTGAAGTTAGTCCTGTTGGGTGCGCCATTTTTCAAGCTATTCACGTTCTTGTGGCCGATATCCTTCTGCGCGAGCAATGCGACCTATTATGCCCTTAACTAAGATTTCCATCTGCGAGTTTTCTGAATAATCGGCCGGAGCAACAAAATTAACTCGCCCATCCGAAATCAATCTATGGATCTTACCTAAGGAACGCGTATCACGTTCAGGGTCATAAACCGCAATTGAATGACCGCCATAATGTGTTGTCATTTTCATCGCTGGAATATCAGTATCCCCGTCACCGATGAACATCATACGCGAAAATGGGATTGGCCTCTCATTTTCGGGCATATACACATTGATATCATCATTATTCCACGCATTATTAATGCCTTTATTGATACGGAACAGGAACTGTGTTTTCGTTGTATAATTAATCGCAAGCCCAGGCCACTCTGCTTCATCTTTCTCATTGTAAATATAGCAGGACGCAAAAACCTTCTTAAACTCCTTACAAATTTTACTGCCCTCGATCATTTCCTGCGTTCCGGACGACAGTATATAATGCTCCAGATCAAGGCCCCGCTCACAAGCAAACTCGTTTAGCCTTTGAAACCAAGATGTCTGTCCCATTAACCCATCAAATAATTCTGAAGATTCCCCATGCTCCCGCAATTTCTCTTTTGTGACTGCAATATCTCTCTCTTTGGCCTTCTTTAGCATCAATTGCATGTACACAAGTACTTCATCAGCATCATTTTCTTTGGTTAATTTTTTTACCTCGCCCCAAAAATCTGTAACATCAATGTCCAACGCTGGCAGAAAACTGTTCTCCTGAATATTTCCTCGGGCTAGTGTACCATCGTAATCATAAATTAATGCTGTCCGTTTAAGTTCACTCATTTAGTTTCCCCAATTTCTAAACATAGAAAAATATGATAGACTTTTATTCTTTCTTACAGAAAACAATATAACCATCTATGCTAAAAAATCAGGCATGTCCTTAAATCACACATATATCGATTTCACCCTGCGCCCCCTGACCGGCGATGACCAGCAGATGGTGCTGGATTGGCGCAATCAGGAAAATGTCCGCAAATACATGTATAACGACCGGGTCATCACACCGGGCGAACATGCCCGCTGGATTGAGGCCACCTTGCAGGCTGACAATCGCGCCTATTTCATTTTCCAACATCAGGGCCGCCCCATCGGCCTGGTGGGCTTTTACGATATTGACCCGGTCCATCGCCGCGCCGACTGGGCCTTCTATCTGGGCGAAGGCGACGTGCGCAAGGGCAGTGGGGCCGTGATGGAATATCTGGCGCTCAACTATGCCTTTGACGAATTGTCCCTGCATAAGCTTTGTTGTGAAGTCTTCACATTCAATGCCGGTGTTATAAAAATGCACAAGCGCTTCGGTTTTGTCGAAGAAGGCCATCGTGTCGGCCATTTCTTCAAGGACGGTGAATTTCAGGATATTGTCGAACTGGCCCTGTTTGCGGACCATTGGGCTACTGATCGCGACCAGCAATATAAAAACCTGTTTGCCCCCGCTTGAATTCCTGCATAACTTCCCATATTTACCTTAACAAAAGTACGGGCCTCTCCCGCAAAAATACCTACTCTTACATATGTGATCCAGAATTTCTCACGCTGTGTAAAGTCAGGTCAATTCCGAAAGGTAAATACAATGGAAATGCGAATGACACAGGTGCATGAAGTCATTGACCTTGCCCCCCATATGCGCAGAATAGTGTTAATGGGCGAAGAACTGTCAAGCTTCCCCACTGACATGGAAAGTGCTCATGTGAAAGTCATTGTGCCGCGGCCCGGGCAGGAAAAGCCAGAGCTTGCCCCTCATTCTGGCATGAAGAAATACATGCGTTCCTATACCATACGTCATTTTGACAAAAACTGGCATTTACTGACCCTGGATTTTGTCGTCAACCGCCATGAGGGTCTGTGCACCAATTGGGCCAAGAACGCAAAGGTAGGTGATTTCCTCGGCATTGCAGGTCCCGGCCCCGTCAAACATAAAGACTTTAATGCCGATTGGCATCTGCTGCTGGGGGATATAACCGCCTTCCCCGCGATAGCCGCCACTCTGGAAAGGTTACCTCAAACCGCACGGGGAGCTATTTATATTCACGTGCCGTCCGCAGAAGACAAACAGGAACTGACGCTCCCTGACAATATGAATTTACACTGGCTCATCAATGACGATAATTCACAGAACATCCTGCTGGAATGCCTGAAAAATGCCGAGGTTCTTGAAGGTAAGCCTGCCGTCTTTATCGCCGCCGAAGGGGCCCATGTGCAAGCGATGCTAGGATACCTGAAGTCGGCCCCTTACTACGATAAAGAACTGACATATACGTCTGGCTATTGGAACGCCGCCCGCAAACCCCGCAAAAGCTAGTTCTTCATAATGTCCGGCATAACCACCACCCCGTCTTGTCGGGCGGCCTATTCCACCATCTCGAAACTCAGCGCCGTGCCTTTCGCCGCATCCACCACCATTTTCCGCCCCAATAGTGCCTCATAATGCCTGGGGGCCAAGCCGTAACCCGGACGAATGCTGCGCATATTCTCAGACGTCAGCACATCACCCTTTTTTACATCCTCAACAATATAAAGCGACCGGCGGAATTTGATATTGCCCCGCTCTTTTTCGCTGCGTTCATAGTTCACCCGGCCCAAGGCCTGCCAGGCTGTTTTACTGTCAGTCACCAGCTCCTCTAATTCTGAAGGCTCCAGAGAAAAACTGTCATCGGGACCGCCCGCTGAACGGTCCAATGTAAAATGCTTTTCAATCAGGCACGCGCCCAAGGCCACAGAGGTCACCGCCGTCACATTATCAATGGTGTGGTCCGACAACCCGACCAATACATCATGTTTTTGGGCGATGTCCTGTAACATACGCAGATTGTAATCCTCTGGTTCTGCGGGATAGGCACTGACGCAATGCAGTATCACCAGATCCTTGCATCCCCCATCGCGGGCGGCGGCGATGACTTCGGCAATTTCCTCTTCACTGGTCATGCCGGTGGAAATAATCATCGGCTTACCCGTTCCGGCCGTATAGCGCACCAATGGCAGATCCACTGCCTCAAATGATGCAATTTTATAGGCCGGGGCGTTCAGGTCTTCCAGCATATCCACGGCACTAAAATCAAAGGGCGAACTGAAGATGGTCAGGTCCAGTGCCCGCGCCTTATCAAACAGCGGTTTGTGCCAGTCCCACGGCATATGCGCCCATTCATACAGCTTATACAGGCTTTTTCCGTCCCACAGACCGCCTTCAATACGAAACTCCGGCGCGTCAGACGGGATGGTAATCGTATCCGCCGTATAGGATTGCAGCTTCACGGCATCGACCCCCGCCTTTTTCGCCGCCAGTAGAATGTCTACCGCACGGTTAAAATCGCCATTATGGTTGGCCGACAGCTCCGCAATGATATAGGGCGCATGGTCCGCACCAATAGCCCGGCCGTTAATCGATATTTGTTGCTGTCCCATATTGCCTCCCTTACGAAGTCCCGGCAATTTGCGCCATGACTATTTCCGTCATTTTGACCGCGCCATCCCCTTTACAAAGGCTGGCAGAAACCGCCGTCATTTTCCGCAATGCCGTCATGTCATTCAACAGCAGCATAATATACTCATGCGCAAGATTTTCCATGGCAAGCTCGCTAACAGGCCCCGCACTGACCACCGCCCCTGCACTTTCCAGTAATGCGCAAGCTGCCTTTTGATTCTCTGCCAGCACCAGATTTATTGCCGGCAGGCCCAGGGCACATCGCTCCCACGATGTACTGCCCGCCGCACCGATACATAAATCGGCCGCGGACATAAGCTCTGCCATATTATCCACACCAACACACAAATCTATCGCCATCGATGATTGTTGGCAGTACGCCTCCACATGCTGCAAATGCGGCGATTTTGCCCCCATGATAACCGTCACTTTCACATCCGCCGTCAGCGAACATAGCTCCAAAGCCTCTAGCGTCAATCCGGTGGCATTGTGAATATCCATTCCGCCCATGGTAACCAGAATATGCCCAACCTGTTGCAGCCCTTCCCGGCGCGCCAGACTTTTTGCCCGCCACTCGGCAAACTCAGGGCGCAGCAAGGCATAATCGGCACCGATACAAAGCTGGCAGTCTTCAGGAACAAGCCCCGCATATAAATGCGGGTCTTTTAGGGCTGTCTGGTCCAGTAGAATGTCGCAGGCATGTGCCCGGTCATTCAGGTCATCAATGACCATCACCACATAGCCCTGATCCCGGAACGGCACCTCCCAGCGGGCATCAATACCGTAATGGTCAACCACAATCGCTTTAATGGGGCCATATCTTGTGATTTTCTCCAGACAATCGGCGGTCTCCGCTTGATCGCGTTGCCACCCCGCCACCAGCCAGTGCTGATGTCCCAAATCGTCCTCATCTGCTGCTGTTTCCGCGATGTCTTGCATAGAGACAGCCGGCAATATATGCGTGTCATATCCCTTATCTGCTATGATGTCAGAAATATGTCCCGGCAAATCACGACAGATAAAATGGCATATCGCCCCCCGCTCACGCAATGCTGCCGCCAGCGTCAGGCAGCGCATCACATGGCCTGTCCCCATATCAATGCTGCTATCCACCCGGAAAACTATAGTGCTCACGATAACATGCCCTGTTTGCGCAGAACCTCGTACATAACTTCCGCGCGTTGCCAGTCTTCGGGCGTATCCACATCCTGCACAAAATGGCGGGGCAAGATCACCGGGATAGAATGCGGCGCAAACAGCTCCTGCTCATCACAAAAGGCTTTCGCTGTTCCCCAATAAAATTGCCCGGCATCGTGATACGCCTCTTCCAGTTCTTGTGATCGGGTCTGGCGATGCTCAGGATATAAGGCTTCAACACGCCCTTGTGCATTAACCCGCACGGCCCGTTGAACAGGAAATGGAAAGCTGGTCACAGAAAAAGCATATGATGCTTGTTGTGACTCTAATAAGGCTAAGCCCTCTGCCAAATATTTTGACTGCGCAAACGGGGCCGTCGCATAAAGGCAGCAAACATATTCCGGACTCTCCCCTTGTGCCTGCATCTGCTCTATGGCATGGCGTATCACGGGCACGGTTCCCGTATAATCATCTGACAGGTCTACCGGGCGCATAAACGGCACCTCTGCGCCACTCTCCCGTGCTACCTGCGCGATTTTCTCATCGTCTGTTGAGACCACCACCCGGTCGATACCTGTCGTCCGTAAAGCCGCATCAATACTGTACTTGATCATGGGCTGGCCGCAAAAGTCGCGGATATTCTTGCCCGGAATACGCTTACTGCCACCGCGTGCAGGAATAATGGCGATATTCATCGCAGGGCCTGATGCAGGGCATCCACAACCTGATCCTGTTGTGCCTCGGTCATATGGTGGAACAACGGTATGCTTATCGCTTTCTGGTAATAATCTTCCGCCACCGGAAAATCACCTTCCTTAAAGCCCAACGCCTGATAATACGGCTGCAGATGCACAGGGATATAATGCAGGTTCACACCAATCCCCGCCGACCTCAAACTTTCAAAAACCTCACGATGTGTTGCGGTAATTTCATCTAGGTTCAAGCAGATCACATATAAATGCCGTGCAGAATAACAGGCCGGACTTTGTCTGGGTGTGATCACCGGGAAGGCCGCCAACAGATCATCATACCGATCCGCCAGCCGGTTGCGATCCGCCACAAACGGGCCCAAACGCGCCATCTGGCTGGACCCCAGTGCCGCCTGTAGTTCCGTCATACGATAATTATAGCCCAACTCAATTTGCTGGTAATACCACGGCCCCTCGGACGGCTTGGTCATCAGCGTCTCATCCCGCGTCACCCCGTGGCTGCGCAGTAACGCCATGCGCGCCGCGAGATCATCACGGTTTGTTACGGCCATTCCCCCTTCGGCCGTTGTAATAATCTTCACAGGATGAAAACTGAACACGGCGATGTCAGCATAGGCGCAGCTTCCAATCGGTCGGTCCTGATATGTGCCGCCTATGGCATGGGCCGCATCTTCAATAATCGCAAAGCCATACTCTTCGGCCAGTGCGGCGATTGCTTCCATATCACATGATTGCCCGCATAGATGCACCGGAATCACCACTTTTGGCAACCGCCCACCTTGGGCTTTGGTCGTGGCCAGCTTCCGGGCCAGGGCTTCTGCGCTCAGGGTATAGGTCACGGGGTCGATATCAACGAAATCCACATCCGCACCGCAATAACGCGCCGCGTTGGCCGAGGCAACAAAAGTCACCGGGCTTGTCCACACCACATCCCCCGGCCCCACCTCCAGTGCCAGACAGGCAACATGCAAGGCCGACGTGGCACTGTTCATGGCAAAGGCATGTGCTGCTCCGCAGTAATTTGCCACCGCAGCCTCAAACGCCGGCACCTGTGGTCCCTGCGTCAAAAAGTCACTTTTCAGGACATCAACGACCGCGTCAATGTCCTGTTGTGAGATATCCTGACGGCCATAGGGGATCATTGCGATGCCAATACATCAAATTCACGAATTTCATCAATGGTGAGAAAATGGGGATTATTCCCGGAATGATACTCATACCCCTGCGGCACCGGCTTGCCATCTTCCCCCAAACGGTTCTTGGCAAAATTGCTATTCTGATCCTGAAAAGTAATGGTCGGGCACAACACATAATGATCCGGGAATTCAAGGGTCAAATGTGAATCATCCGCAGGGCACATGATCTCATGCAATTTCTCACCCGGGCGGATACCAATGATTTTTGTCGGAATCCCCGGGGCATAGGCCGCCGCCAAATCCATAATCCGTACAGACGGAATTTTAGGCACAAAAATTTCGCCGCCATACATGCGGGAGAAGTTCTTCAGCACGAAATCGACACCCTGCTGCAAGGTAATCCAGAAACGGGTCATGTCCTCATGGGTGATCGGCAGATGGTCCGCACCGTCTTCCAACAGCTTTTTGAAAAACGGCACCACAGAACCGCGTGACCCCACCACATTGCCGTAACGCACCACGGAAAAGCGTGTGCGCGCCCCCCCCACGGTGTTATTCGCCGCGACAAAAAGCTTATCAGACGCCAACTTTGTCGCCCCATATAGATTGATCGGGTTGGCCGCCTTGTCGGTGGACAGCGCAATGACCTTATCCACATTATTCGCCACCGCCGCCTTGATGACATTTTCCGCCCCATGGATATTGGTTTTAATACATTCCATCGGGTTATATTCCGCCGCGGGCACCTGCTTCAGCGCCGCTGCATGGATAACATAGTCCACCCCCTGCATCGCCTGCATCAACCGCTCCCCATCGCGGACATCGCCAATAAAATAACGCATGCAGGGGTCATTAAATTCCTGCTGCATTTCATATTGTTTCAACTCATCACGGGAAAAAATAATTAGTCGGCGCGGTTTGTAGCGCTCTAATATTGTTTTCGTATATTTTTTACCAAAAGACCCGGTCCCCCCGGTAATCAAGATCGACTTATCATTAAACATTACTTCACCAAGAAATTGTCTTTACCCCGGCACATCGCAGGTAAAAATATGAATATGTAGGCCGCATTATAAGAGTGCACAACTTTCTGTCTATATACTATATTGCACAACTCTTATAGTTATGCTTAATGCACCATATAAACAAAAGAAATCTACAAATATAAACTACAACCCATAAGCAGAATATCGTGAAAATACTACAAGTCAGCAAGTACTACCCCCCCTTCTTTGGCGGGCTGGAAAAAGTCGTTTATGACATCTGTGAAGCAATAAATACGGACACAGTGTCTTGCGATGTGCTTTGTTCCCATCACGAGAATTTACAACCATCATCCAATGAGAGTGACAGAGGCTATACGGTTTACCGTCAAAAAACCTACGGCAAGGCCTTATCCACAGCCTTCAGCCCCGGTATGCTGTACCGCCTATGGAAAATTTCACCTGATTACGACATTATTCACATACATCTACCAAATCCCATGGCGAATCTTGCCGCCTTTTTTATTCGCGGCAACGCTAAAATCGTGGCGCACTGGCATTGCGATGCAGACCTTACCGGCCTCAAAAAATGGATCGCACGCCTCTATAACCCCATACAGGACCGACTGCTGGCCCGTGCCAGAACCATTATTACGACCTCACCTAAACTCAAGGCAGAATCCATTTATCTGCAAAACCATCAGGAAAAGACCGAAGTTGTCCCCATTGGTATCAACCCGCGCGAATTCCTCATTAATGATGACGAAGTTGCCAGCATTCGCAAAACGTATGCAGGTAAAAAGATCATGTTCAGTCTTGGCCGATTGGTCACCTATAAGGGCTTTGATGCCCTCATCCAGGCGGCCACGCAAGTCAATGATGATATCGTCTTCCTCATCGGCGGCATTGGTCCTGAACATGATAATCTGCAAAGCCTGATTACGGAACATAATGTGCAGGACAAGGTCATCCTGCTAGGCAAAGTCCCTTTCAGCTCAATTGGCAATTATTACAAGGCCTGTGACGCGTTCTGTTTTCCATCCGTCAGTTGTTCAGAAGCCTTTGGGGTTGTGCAAATCGAAGCTATGAGCTTTGGCAAGCCCATTATCGGCACCAAGGTCAAACAGTCCGGCGTTGACTGGGTCAATGTAGATGGGGAAACTGGATACAACATCAAGCCACGACAGATCGACGATATTGCGAGTGCCATAAATCGGCTCATGACAGATGCCAATCTCTATAAAACATTTTCAGAAAATGCCGCGCAGCGTTTTCATAATGAGTTTACGCTTGCCAAGTCCATAAATAGTCTGTCAGATATCTATCAACAGACTATTTAGTTACGCGCAGTTTCTGCCGAAGTTCCTCCTCAGAAATCGCGTATTTCTCACAAAACGTCTCTAACGACAGCATGCGCGAAACCAAGGGAGCTGCCGTGACCAACCCTTGTTCATTAATATCTTTAGATATAATCGCACCAGCGCCAATATTTACCTCGTCGGCAATCTTCACGCCGGGATTAAACAAACAAGCGCTACCCACATAGCAACCTTCGCCAATCTCGATATCTCCCATCACCATGACACGTAGCTTACCTTTATCCAAATGGCAAAACCCGTGAGTCCAGAATTGTGAAGAACGGCCGCCTACAACCACATTCGCGCCCAAGGAAATATTACATGCAAGATCCAGATAATGGTGTCCTGTAATCTGAGACCAATCAGACATGATCAAAGTCGATGGCACCTCTTTTTTAAAAACCCGTCCCCGCTTGATTTTATTAAAATTACCAATCAATGCGTCTGATTTAAGAAGCAAATTTAAATTACCTGATAAGACATTAAAATGCCCAATGCGGGCATCTTTCAACCTCACCTCATTGCAAGCAATAACATTACCAACACCTATCCGGGATTTTCCCTGAGAGGTAATCTGGCCTTTAAAGTAAAAAAACGGCCCAGCCCTAAAACTGCCCTCAATATTGTGACCACATAAACTTAGCAACCACCCCTTCCAGGATGGTAGACAAAATAGCGTAATTAAATTATGTAAGAATATGCTGAACGCGCGACGCATTTATTCTCTAGCCCACTACATATTCTAATTGCAGGATCACCCGCGCACGCTTTGGATACTGACCTTTATGATAGGCAAAGGTATCCTCGAAAAACCCTTCGCCTTTGCGTCCCATCATGCTTTTTACCCGATCGCCATATCGGTCAGCAGCTTGTTCATCAGACAATCTTCTATTGAAGAACTTATAAGCTGTCCCTTCCCGGTGTGTCGCTTCTATTAACACATGTGGACCGCTTTCCGTATCTACCTCTGTCAAATAAAAAAACACCTTCAACATTTCATACGCATCAATATCATAGTGGAAACCGTAATCGTGATGTTCAGGCTTACCCGCCGTAGGTAATGTCACCCAAATCTGGGAACTGTGTAAAACAGGACTGGATTTAAAATATCCTTCAACAACACTCAGGATTGTTTTATCTACAGACAAGCTTTTAACAATTTCGTTATTCTCATGCGGGTTCATCAGGGACAACACACGCAATGACGGATCATCACTTTCCAACGAAAATGGAACTTTCCTAACTGCATCACGATTAGGACTAAATTGCTGCCTCTGACAATAATTCAAAATTTCGTCAACAGCATCAACGGCAATTCTTAAACCTGCTGCATATCCTTTTTCTCGAACATTTTGCAGTAAGGCATCGTCCCCATGGTCCTTTTCCAAATATGGGCTTGCTGCACTCTCAGATGACCGCGGTATATTCCGGGAAACAGGCTCTGATGACGCTGTCTTACGCATCCACGGATGCCGCCCACAAAAGCGTATCTTTTTCTCGTGAAGGCTTAATCGCGGATTCATCGATTCTCGTAATATTTCTAATGCCTGAATAGTCATTACGTTATTTTCTCACTCCAGAAGAATTTCACACACGTAGATGTATCAAAAGAACGCAATCAATATGAGAACCAAGGTAAATATCAGAATATTAAGGACGAAAAAACCTTTAAGATAGACACCCACTCTTCTCAAAATCTCACAATGCGCAAATGTTACCAACCCTGCTGATACAATATGGACCTTAACAAATGATACAATATCAGCCTGAACATTAAAGAACATGCTCCAGATCAAGAAGCCCACCAAGAGCAGCAAGAATATTCCACCATCTATCAGAAAAGTCTTAAGGGCAAGCTTCTCCCGGTAAATCAGCAATTCAGTCATCGCAATTGCAATCCAGAAAAACGCAAATATGGACGACCATAAATACAGATCATCAGGCACGAGGGCGGTATATCCCTCAAGCAAAACAGCATAACCTGATAATATTGCCGGGATCAGGGCATACCCCACACCCAGAGCAAGCAACGAAATAATAATAATGCGGCAGAACAGGCGGTCTGCCGGCCTTGGCTCTGCGCTATAAATCTGTTGGTACCATATCACATTAAGGAACTGATATAGCACCACGGGTATTGAAGCCAGACGGAAGAAAAAGGCATATTCCCCCAATTGGCCCGCGCCAAACAGCGGCACCCCTAACAAGCGTACTGATGACACAAACGCCAGAACAAAAAGTCCCAGGACCAGGTTCGGCACGGAAAAGGCATAAACGGTTTTCTGAACACTCCAGCTATGCTGGCGGACCGAACCAATATCCAGTCGCATTCCCAACCAGATAAGCAAAACGGGCAGGCCAATCACCAAAATGATAATGACATTCGTCAACGTCATGTTGGTGGCGCCATATCCCCACGCCCCCGCAAGCAGCAGCAAAAAGAACATATATGACCCGGACATACTGGATAATACCGGATGTGACTTTGCCGCATATTCAACCGACATAACGCGCTGGAAACAAGAATACAGCACTAGCAACAAGACAAGCCCGCCGAACACGACATTTGAAAACAGCGCAGCCACACTCACTGCAAGGAGAAATAAAGACACCCCGCCTAAGTGAATATAGACACCGGCTATATTCTGCTTTTTGTCTTCCGTAATAAGGAATTGCGGGATCGCTGACGAAATCCCCAGATTTAATAAAACAGCCCCTATTGCAGCATAGGCCAAAGCACCTTCAACAAGCCCGTAATCTGATACGGTAAGAACATTCGATAACAGCAGGGGGCCAAGCAGCACGGCACTTTTCGACAGTCCAAAAGACAAAGCCGAAAAACTGTAACGCTGTAATAAACGTATTTGTTTAATCACCTTGACCTGTCCGCAGCAGTGTATCCGACTTTGTCTCTTTCACGCTTTGCCATCCATTCTGATAGCAACACATACATAAAGAAGAATGAACTCATCCGCCCATAGAAGAACATATTCACATTGCCGGCGATAAAGATCAAAACAGCGTAAAACCAGAACTCTCGGTCCAGTCCCGCCCGGACCAGTGGGATCAGCAATAACAACAGAAGAAAGGCGCCACCTTCTAATAAGGTATATATGACGGCGCTTTCTGTGGGTGCCCCATCGCTATAACTTGCCCAATCGCCAGAATTACCAAAAATAAGATAGAGAAGGTCGTAAGTCAGATAATACTGAATAGAGGTAATCCAATAAAACGCGCGCGCGGCATTGGTATTATCCGTCACATCAACACCACTGGCGATACGATCCATTGAAATCTGCTCGACGGGAAAAAACAACAGGAAGGCCAGTATTGGCCCTCCCAGCTTCAACAATATTGTTTTAAAATTGTCATTATGAAGACTGTTATACAGCACAATAACCAGACAAAGCCCCATCGCGGTTCTGCTCTGTGTTGTGATAGACGCCAACAGACATAACACCGGGAACACGTTATTTTTGCGCGTAATAATCGCCGCTAGAATACAGAACTTCCCTAGCGTCAAAGGCCCATAAAAACTCGCTTTGGCCCTGAATAAATCGCCCCCGCCCGCAAATAGCTTTTCGTCCAGAACGGATCCCTCTTTTTCCAAGACGAATAAATAGCTCTCCGTCACGAATTCGAATACCGCCAGCAATAAAACAATGGGAATTAAAACACGCAGCGCTTTTTCGACAACATTCACACCATGTTGCTGTTCGAAAGAGACAACGACCAATGCCAAAAGGGCCGAAACATACAGAATGTAATGATCAAATCCATTCCATATCAGCGCATAACAGCACGCCGCTGCAGTAATTAAGAACATTACATAAAGAAGGGCATATTTATTATAGCGCCCTCCCGAAGCATAAGAAATGAAAACCAGGATCAAGAAAATGGCGGCATAAGAAGCCGTACTGGCCGCGCTAAACACCGTATCGGCAAAAGAGGACAAAAGAACAACGAACGCGAGAAAACCGTATATAACGTACGTCATTATTTTATTGAGGCCAGCCATTACAAGATTACCCCTCTCACAATGAAACGACTTGCCGCATAATCAGATGAACGAAAAGCAGGTTTAGGACCGTCTGCGCCAAACTGTTATCTTCTGGCCGCCACTTTCCATGCTTCCCACGAATAATATCGCGCAGGTCGGGCAACTTGTATTTTAAAGCAAAGTCACTTTCAAAGAATTCCGCATCCGCCAGTAATTCTTCCAGCGGCCCTTTCAGCCCCCCATTTAAGAACAGATAATTCGTTCTACAAACCGCCTTGTCCCGATAGATAAGGTCGAAATCAAGGTCATCCTCATAGGCCTTGCGCAACAGGTACTTATTGACCTTAATTTTCTTAGACGAATGCGATGCCCGGCCATATGTATGGCGCGTTGCTATTGAAAACGGTATCTGTGCTGAAAATCTGGATAAGTCACGATCATAAAACGGCATTTCGCAGTTGATACCGCTAGTTCTGGACACGCCAACCATATATTCAATGTCGAATAAATACTGCCGACGCCAGTTTTTCTGCACCAGATGGTTATAAACCCCCCGCTGCTCATGGCAGAATGACGGCATCAGACTCTCGGCAATCTCGTCCAGTTCCTGCTCATATTCTTGAACGTCATGCAGAAAGTCAAAATCATGGGCATGGAAAGACCTTTTCGCCAGGAAACGACCCGGCCGGTCCAGTTCAGCCGCCAATCCCCACAATCTTTGACGCTTATTTGCCGCGCCGCTTTTTTTCTGCCCACGCACATAAGCTGCAATCGGAGAAAATAAATGATGAAATGGCCGTCCCTTACTAAAAAAGGACCAATATATAAGATCTATACGTGACAATGCTGGCGTATGCAGACGCGTATCCTGCCCCGCAAAAACTGTGTTAACATCGCCAGATTTTGTCGCCTTTTGTAGCAATTCACTAATAAAGACAGACCCCAGATACGGTGAACTTGAACGCGCAAGATACTCCCGAAGGTTTATTTCCTTATTGGGGTCAACAATGTGGTGCACAAACTCCATACCCAGGCTGCCACAAACCTTCTGGGCATCCCGCCACTCTGTTTCTTCTGCCCCTTCAATGGAAAAATGCAGACCTTTGACATCCTGAAGCCTCAGATCCTTTACCAAGGCAATGGACATCACCTGGGAATCCAATCCACCGGAAACGAAAACTGCATTACCACTTTCTGCAATACGCCGCTCATGCGCCTTTGTGATTTCATCACGCAATTGGGACGCAAGCATCTCTTCTGACGACTTTATAACGGCGTTTGGTAATTCGAAGTTATCCTGAACCGTCTCTGACTTGTTATCTGCGGTGATGCGAACAACAGCCCCATTAGGTACAGACTTGACGTTCTCAAAATAGGTGGACGGGTTCTTGGGATATTCAAAATACAGGAACTGAAAACAGCTCCGCTCATCTACCCCTTTAGCATAGGCCGATAACTCAAACAGATTATCAGACAGGTAAACAACCCCATCCGATATGACATAATATAACGGCCATGTCCCTGAATACTCACGACCGATATACAGTTCCCCTGTATCTTTATTCAGGCATAGGGCAACGAAAGACGCACACTCATCCCCAACAAACTTCTTAAAATCTGATATGGTCGCGACTGCCTTGAACCGGTCCATCAGATTTTTATTCTGCCCATGCAGGATAAAGCAATGACCCTTTTCTTCCCTCTGTACCAGCTGCCCTGTAACCGGTTCATTCAGGAAGTGGCATTGCCCGCCTGTAATATCGACAGATAACAGCATTATCGGCGTTCTCTCGACAGCGCCAATACCAGAACCATCATACAAATAAAGACGAAAGAACCGATTACTGATAAGCCAACAATGGTCCCTCGGCGGGGCTTTATTTTCTTCTCAGCCGCAATTGCGGGGTCAACCGTCTCAAAGAAGTACTCGTCACGAACATTGGCCAGTACTTCAACCTTCATATTCTGCTCAATCAACTGGGACAACGCCATCCGTACTTCCGGATTGCGGGTTTCTGCCAGTTTCTCTTCCAGATAAGAAATACTGCGCTCAGCCTCTCCCACGTCACGGGCTTTTAAAAGTTGATTGATTTCCGCAACCATCAAACTGGCCCACTTCTGCGCATGAACCGGGGAGATAAAATCAACAGTCACGTCAACCATGGAGGTCTTCTTGTCCTGATTGACTGACAGAATTTCCATGAACTCTTCGTAAGCTTCCTGACGCGACGGCTTAGGCGTTTTGGGGAAATCCGCTTCTCTTACCCATTCTTTCTTCTCTGCGTCATAAACATCGCCATCCAGAACAAGTTCTTTTTTATTCCAATCCCACCCTTTACCGGCGAATAAAGGAACAAGAACGTCATGTTTCTCAATAAAATTCCCCACAAACTCCCGTGACCGCATTACTTCCATCGCATAGGTCACTGGCGTCACAGCCCCGTCCCCTATACTGACGCCTGCCAATTGGGCAAAGCCGCCCAACTCACCGCCAAGTTTAGATGCCAGCCCTTTCGAACTTTCTTCGGAAGGCGCGAGGCGCACATGAGAACGGTAAATATTGGGCATCAGCAAAGTCACAATAATTGTCCCGATCGCCACCAAAGAGACAAAAGCTGTAATAGTCAACTTTTTATGCCACAGGATGCTAAACATCTCACCCAACGAGATCACGTAATCAGAGTCAGACACCCTTGTTCGCAACTCAGTCATTTCTTTTTCAACCTCATTCATTGGCCTAACTTTCCTTGTGGCTGACATTGTGCGGCACCATATCATAGCCTTCACTAAAGAAAAGGCCAAACAATGCATCATCCGTATTAAGGCATTGCAACACCACAATATAATTTTCCCCGCGACAAACGCCGCCTTACCCCTTAGGGTAGGGGCAAAGGGATTCTTGTTATTTTCAGCACATCGGCATTGCCGTGGCCATTATTTTTCTTTTAAATCCCACCGGGCCTGTAATGGAAATGACTGTTGACTATTAACTGTCGACCCAAAGACGGAGTTTATAATGACACAAGTAACCACTGGCATGACCGTTCATGTCCATTACACAGGTCGCCTAGAAAGCGGTGATGAATTTGACAGCTCACGCGAGCGCGAACCGCTGACAGTGACACTGGGCGCCGGCCAGGTTATCCCTGGCTTCGAAGCTGCCCTGCTGGAAATGAGCGTAGGCGATACCAAAACCGTTAATATTCCTGTCGATCAGGCCTATGGCCCCCGTCAGGATCAATTGCTGCACAAAGTCCCTCTTACAGAGTTACCACCGGATCCTGCCCCACAAATCGGCATGCCGCTGCTGGCGCAAACACCCGATGGCCAGCAAATTCGCCTGGAAATTGTCGAACTGGATGACGAGCATGCTGTATTGGATGCCAACCATCCTCTGGCGGGCAAGGCCTTAATTTTTGATCTGGAATTGGTCAGTATTGTTGAAAATCAGGACTAAGTCCCCTGATCTGACAACATCAGTATAAAGAGGGCCACCTGGCCCTCTTTTCATTTCTTCTTCTTAAGCCGGGTTATGCCATGTGTGGTCGTTATGCCCTCGTTGATGATTTGAAAAAGGTCCTTGCCGGCCTGCCCGTCGACATGGTCCCGGACCTGCCCGCTTGTTACAATCTGGCCCCCGGCATGCCCATCCCCGTGCTGATCTATAATCGTCAACAACAATTGACCACAGACCTAATGC
Source organism: Kordiimonas sp. (assembly GCA_002700365.1). GTDB lineage: Bacteria > Pseudomonadota > Alphaproteobacteria > Sphingomonadales > Emcibacteraceae. The sequence goes on from PADB01000009.1 coordinate 248,267, forward strand.
AATGGGGGCTGGTACCCCACTGGTCAAAGGACCTGGCCCAGGCACCCAAGCCCATTAATGCCCGGTCCGAGACCGCCGCGCAAAAGCCCGCCTTTCGTGGCCCCTGGCGACAACACCGCGGCCTGGTCCCCGCCAGCGGCTTTTACGAATGGCAAAACCGCCGCGCCACCGGCAAACAGCCCCATTTCATTTCCCGCCATGATAAACAACCGCTTTTTTTCGCGGCCCTTTGGGATGAATGGGCGGCGCCTAGCGGGGAAATACTACTCAGCTGCACCATCCTCACCTGCCCTGCCAATCAAACGCTAAAGCCACTGCATGCCCGCATGCCGGTCATGATCACGCCGGATCAGTTTGACAGCTGGCTGTCCCCCGCTGCCCGGCCCAAACATCTACAGGCCATGATGCGCCCCGCAGACGACGACATTCTTCAGGCCCGCCCCGTCAGCACTTACGTCAATAATGTCCGCCATGACGACCCCGGCTGTCTGGCGCAACCCGAGCCTACAATTCCTTTTCCGGAACAGGGTTCCTTGTTCTAATAAACCACCAACCCACTGTATTTAAATAAAATTTTTCGAAAATTTTTGTTCATACAATATTCATTTTCGCTTTGTTATTGTCACTACAATAGACACAAAAATGCCATATTTTGAGGCAAGCATGTCTGCATAACAAAATGTGGCGAGGGAACGATCTAACTGCAATTACGGTAGCAACCGGAAAAACATGAACAGGCAGTAGAGAACACAAAGGACGATATGATGACAAAAAAACAACTGATGATCGCCTTGATGGCGGGCACCTTCCTGACAACGGCCCCAATGCTGGCCAACGCGTCAGAACTGGAAAACGAAGTCGAGGTTGAAGTCGAGAACGAAATCGAAGACGATCTGGATGACGATGTCGAACTTGATGAAGAAACCCGTGAAGAATTAAAGCAAATCCGCGAAGAAGCCCGCGAAAAGGCGAAAGAGGCCCGCGAGGAAGCACGCAAAACCGCCAAAGAGGCACGTGAAGACGCACGTGAGGCTGCAAAGGACGCCCGTGAAGAAGCGCGTGAGGCCGCTAAAGAAGCACGTGAAGAGGCGCGTGAAGCTGCTAAAGAAGCGCGCGAGGAAGCACGCGAGGCCGGCACTGAAGAAGCCCGCGAGGCTGCAAAAGAGGCCGCTGAAGAAGCACGCGAAGCTGCAAAAGAGGCCGCTGAAGAAGCACGTGAGGCCGCAAAGGAAGCCGCTGAAGAAGCCCGCGAAGCTGCAAAGGAAGCCGCCGAAGAAGCACGTGAAGCGGCACAAGAAGCTGCCGAAGACGCATAAAACAACACAATACACAACACAGGCGGGGCCCCTCAATCATGTGGTGCCCCGCCTACCCATAAGGAACGCCCCCATAAGGAACTCCCCATGAAAAAAACACTTTTTGCAACTGCTGCCCTGATGACCTGTGGCATTGCCTCCCCTGCCCTGGCGGCTGATGACAATTCCCCACTGACCCTGTCACTTGAAATCGGCGCAGAATATGATGATAACGTCACGGTTGATGCCAACGATCAAACCAGTCAACAGGGTGATGCCATCGCCACACTGGATGGTGAAATCGGATACCGTTTTAATCTGACTAATGATGTCAGCCTCAATGCTAATTACAGCCTGTCCCAAAGCTGGCATGAAGACCTCAGCAATTTTGATATGCAGATCCACACGCCGTCACTGGGCCTGAAAGCCAAGATGGGGGGACTGGATCTCGGCCTGAACTATCTTTATAGCCATACACGCCTTGATGATGACAGCTTCCTGGACATTCACAGCGTCCGCCCCAGCGTTGGCGGACTTGTCACAAATAAAGTTTATGTCATTGGGGCTTATGAATATCAGGATAAGGATTTCGCCGGGCAAACCGCCCGTGATGCCAAGCAGCATGCCGGCTCCGTCAAGGCTATCTATATTCTGGGCAAAGGCCAGACCATCAATGCCGGTTACAAACTGGTAAAGGAAGATGCCACAGCCGCTGAATTTGATTACTGGGGCCATTATTTCAATATCGGCCTGAAAACCCCGCTGCCATTGGCCAATATTGATGCCACTTTCCGTGCAAAATACCGGTACTACTGGCGCAATTACACCGGCATAACACCACTGATTGGCGAAGAACGTTCAGACAATCGTCACCGTCTGCGCACCTCACTGGAAGTGCCGTTCGCCAACAGCATGACGGCCACATTGCATTATGAATTCACCCACGCCATTTCCAATCTGGCCAGCGTTGACTATGACAGCCATGTGGTTGGCCTACGCCTTGGCTGGGAACTATAATGTAACTGAAACACCCTTTTCCATTTCCCGAGACAAAAATAGCGGCAGATTTATTCTGCCGCTATTTTTGTAATCGTTGTTATTTTACTTGTGGGCATACCCCGGCTGCGCTACTGACAGGGCAGACAACAGCAAGGACAGCGCATGAGCAAAGAATTCGACATTATCGTCATTGGGGCCGGAGCCGCCGGGATGATGTGCGCCCTCACGGCGGGCAATCGTGGTCGCCGGGTCCTGCTGCTGGACCATGCTGACAAGGTGGGAAAGAAGATTATTATCTCTGGCGGTGGACGCTGTAACTTCACCAATATCGATACCCGTGCCGATCGCTTCCTGTCTGAAAACCGTCATTTCTGTAAATCGGCGCTCAGCCGTTATACCCCGCGCAACATTATCGAACTGCTGGAAAAGCACAACATTGCCTATCACGAAAAAAAGCTGGGTCAGCTTTTCTGTGATGACAGTGCCGAACAGGTGGTCGACATGCTGGTGCAAGAATGTGATGCAGCCGGCGTCAAGACACAGCTGGACACCACCATTGAGACCATCAGCCACAGCAACGGCCGCCACCATCTGGACGGCCATCAGGGCAAGGCCGGTGGCAAAGAACGCTACAGCGCCGAAAAGCTCGTCATCGCCACAGGGGGCCTATCCGTTCCCAAACTTGGTGCCACTAATTTCGCCTATGAACAGGCCCGCAAATTCGGCCTCAATATTATCCCTTGTCGCCCGGCACTGGTCCCCCTGACCTTCACGGATAATGACCTGGGCTTCATGCGTAGTCTTAGTGGTATTTCTATTGATTGCACTGTCAGATGCCACAAAACCACCTTCCGTGAAAATCTGCTTTTCACCCACCGTGGCCTTAGCGGCCCCGCCATCCTGCAAATTTCATCTTACTGGCAACATATGGACAGTTTGCATATTGACCTGCTGCCCGACATGCATTTGGATGCTGTTACCGAATGGCTTATAAATGCGAAAACGCAACGCCCCAAGGCGGAACTTAAAACCATCATCGCAGAAAAGCTCCCCACACGTTTTGCATTGGGGCTGGTGGAACGTAAGTTTGACAACCGGGTTATGGCTGAACAATCCAACAAAAACCTGAAGGCTGTCGCGGCCTTCCTGAAAAACTGGGCACTGGTGCCTACAGGGACAGAAGGCTACCGCATTGCCGAAGTCACCGTCGGTGGCATTGATACCGCTGACCTGTCTTCAAAAACCATGGAAGCGAAAATACAGCCAGGGCTGTATTTTATTGGCGAATGCGTAGATGTCACAGGATGGCTGGGGGGCTATAATTTCCAATGGGCCTGGGCCAGCGGCTATGCAGCAGGCCATGCTGTCTAGCCCCACCTCATTACGATAATGGTTCGACACCCTCACCTTATTACTTACACGTCACAGACTGCTAAAGACTGCGTTTTTTCGGGAAAGTAATCGTCACGGCCGTCCCTTCGCCCAACGTACTTTCCACCGAAAGGGTCCCTTGATGCGCCTCCATATAACGTGCGCATAAAGGCAATCCTAGGCCTGTACCCTGAAGACTTCGGGTATAAGAAGATTCTACTTGTTCAAAAGGCCGCAGAGCCTTCTTGATCCCCTCCTCATCCATGCCAATACCCTGATCCTGCACGCGCAATGACACACCCCCATCCGATGTGACCGACCCGGTCACCCGAATACCGGCCACTACGGGGCTATATTTCACGGCATTACTAAGTAAGTTCAATAATATCTGTTTCACTAAACGGGGATCCGCATATAAATACGGTAAATCATCCGGCATTTCGATATCGATACCCGTAACATCATCACCCGTCCTTTGGCGCAGCAATCGTAAGCATGCTTCCGTGACTTCTTGCAGGTCGCATTTTTCTTCATGCATTTCCAGCTTACCGGCATCCACCTTTGTCAAATCCAGAAGATCATTAATAATTTCCAGCAAATGACTGCCACTTTCGTGGATATCACTGGCATAATCGCTGTATTTGTCGATAGCTTCAGGCCCGTTTAATTGATCCCGGATCATGGATGAAAAACCGATAATCGCATTTAACGGTGTCCGCAATTCATGGCTCATATTGGCGAGAAATGTTGATTTAGCCTTATTCGCGACTTCGGCTCTTTCCTTAGCCACTTGTAATTCCTGCGTTCGGACTTTGACTTCTTCCTCCAGGGCCTGCCGGACACTATTAATCTCCGTGTCCACCCGCCCCAATATGCGGGAGAATCCCATGTACAATACAGCCCCACCGGCGATCACGAGCAACATGGAAATGATTAATGATCGCTCCAAAGACACATGCGATCTCTCTTCATCAAGCAGCAACAACATTTGCCCGACGGCTCGATTGTGGATATCCGTCACCGGCATGGTCACGGTACTAAAACTTTTATCGCCAAGAATAATGCCATGCACATGCGCATCAGCCTGCAGGGCCTGCTGCTCGGCCAGTCTGCTAATACTCTGTGCAGAAATCGGTACGCTCTTATCAAAGAAGACCACATGCTCCGGCAACAAATTCCATTGGGGAACACCGCCCAAATGATGCGTATAGTCTTCCCATTTAGCGCGATCCACCACATCTTTATGCAGTAACAACAGCAAAGGCGATTTCATTGCATGGCTCAATGGTTGCAGTACTTTATTGACGTCCTTACCTAATTCAAGATAGCCAATAAGCTGTCCGTCAACATACCAGGGCTGTACTACCCGCAAAGTCAGCGATGTAATACCGCCCATTTCAACACCTGCACTGACATGACCTGTCTCACGCGCAAGATCAAAAGTCCGGCGCGTAATCTGGTCACCGAAACGTTCAGGTATATGGCCCCGGAGGAATGTTTTTCCTGATAAATCAATGAAATAAAAATGGGTAATATCGTGTTCACGACGCAACCAATTCATTAATTCCAGTGTTGCCTCGTATAAATTCTGCCGTTGGCCTTGTTGATATAACGCTCTAAATTCTTCATTTTGCGCCACAACGGAAAGCACTGTGGATAAAAGATCCACATTACTATCAATTTCACGGTCATAGAGACGTTGCAGGCTTGACCGGGCTTCTACCAAGGCATGTTCATGCAATGCCTTTTCCGAATAATATGTTTGGCCCATGAAAATACCGACGACAAAGGTCAACATCACTGCAAACGGCACTAAGATCCTGTTTTTAATATCTTTATTTGATGCACTAAACAAAACTCTATAGCGCACACGGCCACGTCTTAACCATCGTGGCGGAGACCGTCTATCAACCTTTTCTTTCTTCATATCGTACGGACACTCAATCGAAATACGCGGCATACTATCAACAATTGTCTCATTATAAGACAGTCTCTCTTAACAAGCCTTTAAAAGTCCACAGAACAACCCGGTCAGGCTATACTATTATGCAAAACTCTGTTTTCGTGATGTGAGGCTCTTTTCAAACATGTCCTATCGTCTGAAACCACAAATTCTAAACGATCCGTTCCAAGATCCTGTCCTTTACATGCCGTTTCAATTTGAAAAGCGCGCATTGCTTTGCGATCTGGGCACAATTGATCTTCTATCCCCCGCTCAATTAAGACAAATATCAGATATTTTTATTTCCCACACACATATGGACCATTTTGCTGGTTTTGATCTGCTGCTAAGGGGCTTGCTGCGCCAAAATATGCGCCTCTCCTTTTACGGGCCATCAGGATTGCGCGAACACATCAGCCACCACCTCAAAGGCTATAGCTGGAATTTAGCAGAACCCGGCCCCGGCGGGCTGGAAATTCGTGTCCATGAAATTGTCTCTGCACGTCAATACCGTTGCCAAAAATTTCGTTTTCATAATCGTTTTGACCCTGGCCCCACGACTTCCGTCACAATTCAAAACGGTCTTATTTTATCCGATCTGGATATCACCGTACGCATGGCTATTCTTGACCATAAGTTACCATGCCTAGCCTACCGCATCGAAGAAAGCCCACAATATCATATCCAAAAAGATCGTCTTGTCGAACAGGGGCTTTTACCGGGACGATGGCTGAATACTTTTCGCCGGGCCCTACATGACCAACAGCCTGGTGACGTCTTGCTGCCCATCGCCGATGGCCCATCACCCCCGATGCAGACTCTCAAAACCATAAAGGACGACTTTACCCTATGTCAGCCGGGAAAAGTCTATGCCTATGTTGTGGATTGCCAGTTCAATCAACAGAATATTGACCGGCTGCTGCCCTTGATACACAAAGCAGATACACTGTTTATCGAAGCGGGGTTCCGACAGCAGGATGCAGACATTGCGTGGGAACGATATCACCTGACAACAGAGCAGGCTGGCTTTCTGGCAGGACAAGCCCGTGTGGGGAAGGTGGAACCCCTGCATTTCTCCCATCGGTATATCGATCAGAAAGACGCCCTCATCGCCGAAGTCAATGCGGCCTTCGCCGCCAGCTTGGATGGTCGATTGATTTTATCCCCTCCACCATCTGATTGATGCTCACTTATTGAAAATAGCCATTGGCCCGACCATTAGTATGAAGCTACTGATACAGGGCCATAAGCCATATAAGACCCTGCCGCGTCCAAAATCATTACTTTTTACACAGCAAGCACTCCGGACTGCCAGACACACTGTTTACATAGAAAAAGCGAGGAATAACCCCGCTTTTCCCACACTGTTATCACAGATTCTCTAATAGAATTTATTTAACCGGAGTTGCCGAAATACGGCCCCGGTTTGTCCGCCGTTCACGCCGGGGGGTCTGCGCCTGATAGGCTTCTGCGCAATGGGCCGCGCAGTAAGGCATCCCCGGCTGTGAAGGTTTTCCGCAAAAATGGAAGTCTTCGTCACCCGGATGACCGATGGGCCATTTGCACATACGTTCCGTCAGGTCCAACAATGACACCTTGTCGGTCTCTTTTTTCTTTTCTGTACGACTTTTAGCGGGCTTTTTCGCCTTACGACGGTCAGACTTCACAGGGGATGGGCGCGACGATAGTCCCATACGGTGAGCTTTACCAATCACGGCATTACGGGTCACCCCTTCTGCCAGCTCCGCAGCAATCTGGCTGGCACTTAGACCTTTATCCCAAAGCTCTTTCAAAAGTGCCACACGTTCTTCGGTCCACGCCATAGTGTATCCTTAAAATGGTTATTCTGCCTCGACAGCACATATGCCCCTTGCCTATCAGGACAGGCCCCTTACGTCAAGATATCAGCACTTGAACCCAACATCTTCCCCATGATAGAAGCCATATTTCAGCCCATCGGAATAGAAATGGTTCTCTTTCCTGCATCGGCAGCATTAAACATCAGGACGGCGCATGAAAAACGATTCTCCCCTACATCCTTATGGCCAAAAGCGCATTGGGCGGATCAATGTGCAGGGAATCTGGACGCTCTACCTTAAAGAGGTCATGCGATTTTTCAAAGTTTTCATGCAGACCATTATGGCCCCGACCATCACGACGTTCTTATTCATGACCGTCTTTACAGTGGCACTTGGGCGTGACCGGTATGTGGGTGAATTATCCTTTCAGATGTTTTTGGCTCCGGGGCTCATCATGATGGCCATTGTGCAAAATGCTTTTGCCAACACCTCCTCATCTATGATGGCCGCCAAAATGCAGGGAAATATTACCGATATTCTACTGGCCCCTTTAGGGCCTACTGAAATCATTCTCGGCTTTGCGCTAGGCGGTATTACCCGCGGTCTGCTTGTGGGCAGCTTTATCGGTCTTACCATGCTCATGTTTGTCGATCTGGCTATCCACCATGTCTGGGCCGTTCTCTATTACAGCATTGCGGCGTCTTTACTCTTATCGCTCATGGGGATACTCACAGGCGTCTGGGCAGAAAAATTTGATCAAAGTGCCGGCATCAACAATTTTATCATTGTGCCATTATCATTTTTATCCGGCACATTTTATTCCATTCATGCCCTGCCCGGAATCTGGTATTCTCTGAGCCAATTAAATCCGTTTTTTTACGTCATAGATGGATTTCGCTATGGATTAACCGGGCAATCTGACGCACCGTTACTGACGGGTGTCATCTTGCTGGGGATTCTAAATATCGCGCTTTGGCTTTGCTGTTATTACATTCTTAAATCAGGTTATAAACTAAGGACTTAGATTAACCTACGCCACGATTATTGACAGAAAACGCCCTTACATAGATACTCACCGGCTTTTCAGGGGGGCATCCCCTCCCTGCGGCGTTGATTTCAATAGAGATAGTAAAGATGAAAAACAGCCAGCCCGACAATCCAGATGAAAGCCTTATCCCTGCGGTAATGCCCACATATGCCCGTGCTGACATTGCCTTTGAAAAAGGCGAAGGGGTCTATCTCTATGACACCACTGGCCGCAAATACCTTGATTTCGGTAGTGGGGTTGCTGTGAATAACTTTGGCTTTTCCCATCCCCATCTGGTGAGCGCCTTGAAAGAACAGGCGGACAAGCTCTGGCATACATCTAATCTATATCGTATCCCCGGGCAGGAAAAATTGGCAAAGCGTCTTACGTCGCGGACATTCGCCGATACAGTCTTTTTTACGAACTCCGGTGCCGAAGCCATGGAATGTGCGATTAAGATCGCGCGGAACTATCAATATTCCAATGGGAAACCGGAACGTTATCGTATCATCACTTTTGACGGCTGCTTCCACGGACGGACATTAACGACCATTGCCGCCTCCGGCGAAGAAAAACTGGTTAAAAGTTTTGGGCCTCAGGTCGATGGTTTCGACCATGCCCCATTCCCGGTACAACGCGCAGAGGTAGAAAAGCTTATCACCTCTGAGACGGCCGCGATCGCAATTGAGCCTGTACAGGGTGAAGGTGGTATTCGTCCTGTCACCCCGGAATGTCTACAAGTATTACGTGACTTGGCCGATGAACATGACCTCTTGCTTATTTTTGATGAAGTCCAGTGCGGCATGGGCCGCAGCGGCGCCTTTTTTGCCCATCAATTAACTGATGTAACACCGGACGTCATGGCAATCGCCAAAGGCATTGGCGGTGGTTTTCCTTTAGGTGCTTGCCTCGCCACAGAAAAAGCCGCAGCGGGCATGACAGCAGGCACCCATGGTTCCACCTATGGCGGCAATCCGCTCGCCACAGCCGTTGGCAATGCAGTACTTGATCTGATCGAAGAGGACGGTTTCCTGAAAAACGTCCAGGACATATCCGATGCCTTGCGCATTGCTTTGGTCAAATTACGCTCCAACCATCCCGAAAGCATCGAACTCGTCCGTGGCCAAGGCCTGATGCTGGGCTTAAAACTGACCTATCCCCCCGCGGAATTAGTAGCCGAAGCCCTGAAAGAAGGGCTATTATTAGTCGCCGCGGCAGATAACACCGTCCGTTTATTGCCCCCATTGATTATTACCAAAGAACATGTGACAGAAGCAGCCGATATTCTTTCCAAGGTCCTGACCACAATAGAAAGAAAACATGCGGCGGCACAAATTGACAGTGAAGAAGAGTAAGGGTCATGACCACTCACAATGCGGTCCCGAAATATAATCATTTTCTTGATCTCAGCGACCTTACGACCGAACAGGCACAAAGTATCATTGCCAACGCCAAACGCTTAAAGGCGGAAATCCAGGGTAGGCCCCATGGGACCGTCCACCCAGAACGTCCCTTACAAGACATCACACTGGCCATGATCTTTGAAAAACCGTCCACCCGCACCCGTGTGTCCTTTGAAATGGCTATTCACCAATTAGGGGGGAATAGTCTGGTTCTGCAGGGGGGAGACACCCAGTTAGGACGGGGGGAAACTGTTGCGGATACCTCTCGCGTTTTATCACGTTTTGTTGATGCAATCATGCTTCGCGCGCGGGAGCATGATGCCTTGCTGGAAATGGCACGGACAGGTTCTGTCCCCGTCATCAATGCCCTGACAAACTGGTCGCATCCCTGTCAAATTATGGCCGATGTCCTGACCTATGAAGAACATCGCGGCAGCATAAAGGATAAAATCGTGGCTTGGTCAGGGGATGGCAATAATGTTGCCGTTTCATGGATTCATGCGGCTGTTCTTTTTGAATGCGAATTGCGTCTTGCTTGCCCGCCCGAATATCTACCCCCGCAAGAAGCTCTGGACTGGGCTGAAGCACGTGGCGGCCGCATTACCGTCACGCAGGATCCCTCTGCAGCCGCCAAAGACTGTGATCTGATGATAACCGACACCTGGGTTTCAATGGGCGATACCAATGCCGAAGAACGGCTGTCAACTTTGGCCCCATATCAGGTCAATGAAGCCCTTATGGCTTTAGCAAAAGACGATGCCCTGTTTATGCACTGTCTGCCCGCTCACCGCGAAGAGGAAGTCACCACCGGGGTTATTGACGGCCCCCAGTCCGTGATTTGGGATGAAGCAGAAAATCGTCTTCATGCACAAAAAGCCATATTGATGTGGTGTTTAGGAAAATAACATTATGAGCACGGCGACTCCTTCCCCCACCGCGCCTGTTTACAGTAATCATTGTCTCCCATTTCAAGTAGAAGGTATGAATGTCAAAGGACGCCTTGTCCGTCTGGCGTCCACACTTGATACTATTCTGACGCAACATCAATATCCCGCAATCGTCAACAGACTGATGGGAGAGCTGCTATCGTTATCTGCCCTTCTGGGGGGCATGATGAAATTTGATGGCATAATGACGGTCCAAATTAAGGGGGACGGCCCGATCTCCTTTATTGTTTGTGATTACGCCACCAGCGGCAATGGCGAAGGCGTACTGCGTTGCCATGCCCAGTTTGATGAACAAGCTCTGTCTGACTTAAACGATGATGGCGATAGCCTTGCCGCCTTGTTAGGTAAAGGGTACATGGCCATCACACTAGATCAGGGCCAGCATATGGATCGTTATCAGGGGATTGTCGAACTACAGGCAACGTCCGTCACCGATACCGCAGTTGAATATTTCAAAACATCGGAACAATTACCGACCCTGCTCAAACTCTCCTGTGCGCAAGACACTGACGGACGATGGATTGCGGGGGCAATGATCGTTCAACATCTGGCACAAAGCAGCGACGATGAAATAGAAAGCTATCTGCGGCATGACGACCCGCGTGAACAATGGCAACGGGCCACAGCCCTGTTTGAAAGTCTAACCATCGACGAATTGATTGATCCGCAACTCAGCCTGCAGGACCTCGCCTTCCGGCTATATCACGAGGACGGCGTCCGGGCGTTCACCCCAACAGGGCTCGTCAACGGCTGTCGTTGCTCTGCGGATAAATTGCGGCAGGTCTTATCTAATTTCACAGCAACAGACCTGAAAGAAATGGCCAATGAAGACGGTGTCATTATCATGACATGTCATTTCTGTGAAACAGACCACCAATTTGAACTGAACAAACTCATTAATTAATTCTCCTGTTCCTGCATCACATCACATAGCCGTTGCAGGAAATCATCACAGACCTGTAATTGAGATTGTTCGATATATTCATTAGGACGATGGGCCTGCTGAATGCTGCCGGGGCCACATACAACTGTTGGCACGCCCCCGTTCTCCTGAAATATACCCGCCTCTGTACCATAAGAAACAACCTCCGTTTCATTACGTCCAGCCAGGGCCAAAACTAATGTCTCTGCGGATGATCCCGTCTGTGCCACTAATGGCGGTACATACGCCACCTGTTCTGTAGTCACATCAAAGATCCCTTCACCATCGCGGTTCATACGCGGACGGATATTCTGATCGATAAATGCCTCCACCCTGTCCGATATTTCACGCTCTGGCATCCCCGGCAAACAACGATATTCCCAATCAAATTCGCAGGAAGACGGCGTAATATTAACCGCGACACCTCCTGTCATTCGCCCGACATGCACTGTTGTATACGGCGGCACAAAACTGCTGTTTTCGTCCGCATTCTGGCGATATTCATCTGCCAAACCACTTAAGAACGCCACGATCTCTGCCCCGTAATGAAGCGCGTTGACGCCGCGGTCTGTGCTGGAATGCGCCTCACGTCCTGACAGGCTAGTGTGAAAAGCACAAATACCTTTGTGGGCATTCACAACTTTCATAGATGTCGGCTCCCCCACAATACAGGCCCGTGGACGAGGCGACCTCTCTGCCACATAGTCTACCAATGAATGCACACCTGTACAGCCGACCTCCTCATCATAAGAAAGGGCCAAATGCAGCGGTTCAGATAATGGCCGTGACAGAAATGCGGGCACCATTGCCAGGGCACAGGCAATAAATCCTTTCATGTCGCTAGTACCGCGCCCATATAGACGCCCTTTTCCTTCATCATTTTCACCGGACGTCAGGGAAAAAGGATCAGTAGCCCATGTCTGCCCGTCTACCGGAACCACATCTGTGTGCCCGGATAAAATGATACCTGCCTGATCGGCCGGGCCGATCGTTGCAAATAAATTAGCTTTGGCCTGCTCTTCATCATAAAAAATACGAAAAGGAATATCGTAACGGCCTAAATAATCGGCTACAAAATCAATCAGTTCCAGATTCGAACGCCAGCTTGTCGTATCAAAGGACACCAACTTTTCCAGCATCTGCACGCTATTGTATTTTTTAGGGGATTGGCCGCGCATGTTTTCACCTTACTGATCGTATAATATAAATATTATGTTTATTATTTATCGCATAAAGACTCAGCTGCTACTGTTCCTCTATAGACTGAACACAGACAAAACATCCCTGTGTTCTCTCTAAATAGGTTATAACTCAAATAAGGGCTGATGCAGTTAAAAAGGGCGACACGTGTTGAAACAACTTTTTTTTACATTACCCAAAAGCCTAATGATATGGGTCTGGCGACATGTTCCATTACCCTTTCTTCTCATTGGCGGGGCCGTGCTCCTTTCTATATTACTGGTTATTTTTGCCCCTACGATCACACCAAAACCTCAGGCAGAGAAAGTCTGGGCAATCCGCGCCCAAGCCATCTCCCCGGGCCCCGTCCAGCCTGATATCGAACAATACGGAGAACTGCGCTCCGGTCGCACAATCGACTTACGTAGCTATGTCACGGGGGAGATTATCCATGCCTCTGACAAAATGCAGGAAGGCAGCATCGTCAAAACAGGAGATGTTCTGGTCCGCATTGACCCTTTTGACTATGAAAAAAATCTGATTGAACGCCGCTCACAGCTTCAGGAAGCACAGGCAACCTATACTGAACTGGAGGCACAAGCCAAGGCCGAAGCCAAACTGCTCGCTGTTGATAAGACACAGTTAGATCTAATTAAAAAAGACTATAACCGCGCGCAGACTTTACGTAAAAGCGGTACTGTTTCGGAAAAGTTTCTGGATAATGCGCAGACAGCCTATAATCAGCAAATTCAGCAATTTACCAACCGCGAAACGCAGCTCAAAATCCTGCAAGCCCGTCTACTGAAACAAAAGGCCACAACACAAAGACTGGCCGCTGCCCGGGATAGGGCTGAACGTGATCTGCAACGTAGCGTCATTAAGGCCCCCTTCGACGGTTTCTTAAGCGACGTTACCGCAGAACAGCACAAACGGGTCGGTGCTAATGAAAAAATTGCACGCCTGGCTGATGTCTCCCGCCTTGAGGTCCGTTTCACCCTGACCAATGACCAATATAGTCGCCTGCAGGACAGTGGTGAAAGTCTAACCGGTCGCCCTGTGATCGTTTATTGGGATATCGGCGGCAATACAAAAAGCTATGAAGCAATTTTAGAACGTGTTGGCGGTCAAATTGACCCCCGTACTGGCGGCATTGATGCCTATGCCCGCCTGACACCACAACCTCTAACCACAACATTACGGCCCGGTGCTTTTGTGCGCGTCAGCCTTAAAGACCGCCTTTATGACAATGCACTGATAGTCCCACTAAATACCGTCTATGAAAAAAGTTATGTCTTTGTTGTAAAAGACGGCAGGCTTTCGCGCTTACCTGTCACAATATTGGGGCAAAGCGGAGATAACTGGATCATTCAGGGCAATTTCAATCCCGGCGATATACTGATGACCGAACGCCTTTCCGAAGCCGGCGATGGCATACGCGTTGAGGTGCGCTGATGTTTGGAAATTTGATATCTATCTTTGCCCGCCATCGTAATGCCGCCAATCTACTCATGGCGATCCTCATTATCGCCGGGGCCTTTTCCATGTCCAAATTAAACCGGCAGCTTATGCCGGACATCGCCATGGATATGATATTGGTTTCTGTTGCTTGGCCCGGGGCCAGCCCCGAAGATGTCGCGGCCAATATAGTCGAAGCGGTAGAAATAGAAGTCAGATTTATGGACGGCGTGGATCAGGTTAGTGCCATCGCAACAGAAGGCGCTGCACTAGTCTATATCGAATACGAACAAGGGCATGATATGTCCAAGGCCCTCACCGATACGCAGGCGGCTATTGGGCGTATTATCACCTTACCGGAAGATTCTGAGAAACCGGTCATTTCTCTGGTGGAACGTTATGACCCTGTTTCCAAACTGCTGATATCCGGTCCTTTCCCGGAAGAATCCCTCACAAAAATTGCCCGATCCATACGTGATGATCTTCTCAATAGTGGTTTGGCAAAAGTCGACCTGATGGGAGTGCGCGAACCGGAAATATGGGTGGAAATCCCCGAGGCCCGCCTGCGTGCCTTGGGTCTAAGTATAGAAGATGTGTCCCGCGCGATTGGCCTTAGCAGCTTGAACCTACCTTCTGGAAACCTTGAAGGACGCATTAGCCGTCAAATTCGCAGCAACGGATTGGCGGAAAGTGCTGCCGATGTCGGTAATATCGAAATCATCTCCCGGACAAACGGGGCCAAGGTCTATCTGCGCGACATTGCCAACATCACCGAAACGTATGACGATGAAATGCCTACCCTCTTTCATAACGGCAATCCGGCAATCCAACTGGATATCAAACGTCAAAAGCAGGACGACAGTATTACATCAGCCAGAATAATTAAGGATTATATTACCACGGCACGCAAAACCTTACCGGCCTCAATTACCATGGTTCAGTATGATATCATCGCCAATCTTGTCTCCGAACGTATTTCACTGCTGACAAAGAATGGTATCGGCGGTCTTATGATTGTTGTATCCATTCTTTATCTGTTTCTGAACGTCAGACTGGCGTTCTGGGTTGCTATGGGCATCCCTATTTCCATTATGGGGGCCATGGGCATCATGCTGATTACCGGACAATCTATTAATATGATTTCCATGATCGGCCTTCTGATGGCCTTGGGGATTATTGTTGATGACGCTATCGTCGTCGGAGAGCATACGGCATCCCGCTATGAACAGGGCTATTCTCTGCAAGATGCCATTGAAATCGGCAGCCACCGGATGCTCGCCCCGGTCTTCGCCGCGTCGTTGACGACAATTTCCGCCTTCGCGCCGCTCTTGCTGGTCAAAGACTTTATCGGTCAAATTATTGAACCATTACCTATCGCGGTCATGATCGTCATCGTGGTCTCCCTGATTGAATGTTTCCTGATCCTCCCGGGGCATCTACGTCATGGTCTGGGTGGCCCCAAAGCCAAAGAACCCGGCTTTAAGGTGCGATTTAATGAACGTTTTCAGCATTTTCGTAACAACCGCTTTCGGCAATGGGTGGAAAATGCCTATAACAGGCGATACGTCACGCTATGCGCCGCAATTGCCATGTTGATTTTATCCGGCGCGTTTCTCGGCGGGGGCTATGTTGGGTTTAATTTCCTCCCCGGTGCGGAACAATCCATTATCCAGGGCAATGTTATCTTTGCCACCGGTTCTGAACGCGCCAAAACGGAACAGATGCTCGAAGAACTCAGCCGCGCGGCTATTGCCGCCGAAACCAAACTGACAAACGGAGAACAAAAGCTCATACGCGTTGGTGTCGCCCATGTAGGGGAAACGATCACCCGTAGTGCCACGGATCGCCTGACCGGTGACCATGTCGGCAGCTACCGCCTCGAACTCATCCCGTCTGAAGAACGTGATATCCGCAATAATGTGTTCCTCAATGCCTGGAACGAGGAAATCCGTGAAATGCCGGGATTAGACAAATTAGTCCTGGAAGACCCCAGCCGCATTGGTTCCCCTAATACAGATATTGATATTCGTCTGCGCGGATCTGATAACAATGTCGTAAAAAAAGCCGCCTTGGAAGTACAGGAACTTATCGCCCGTTTTGACGGGGCCGAAAGTATTGAAGATGACCTGCCGTATGGTAAGGAAGAAATGGCCCTGAAATTAACTGCACGCGGCCATGCTATGGGCATGACCACCACGTCAGTTGCCCGTCAAGTCCGCAATGCGTTTGAAGGGGCCATCGCAAAACGCTTTCCCCGTCAGGAAGATGAGGTGCTGGTCCGTGTCATGCTTCCCGAAGAAGAGCGTACCGCCAGCCGTCTGCAAAGTCTGATGTTAAGAACACCTACAGGACAAGAAATTCCCCTGCCCGAAGTCGTGGATATTATTGAACAACCGGGTTTCGCCCGTATCCGCCGTCAGGATGGTCGCAAAGAAGTTTCTGTCAAAGCCAATGTAGATAATACGGTCTCAACCGCAGGCGTCATCATAGCAGCCCTACCCGAAGCGGGATTGGATGCTATTACAGAAAAATATAACATTGATTATACCTTCCGTGGACGCGCCGAAGAACAGGCCAATGCGTTTAGCGATTTCCGCATTGGTCTCATCGTTGCCTTATCCGCCATCTATATCATTCTGGCATGGGTTTTCGCCAGCTATACCCGCCCAATTGTTGTGATGGCCGTCATCCCCTTCGGCCTGATCGGCGCTGTTTTTGGTCATTTCATTATGGACTTTAATTTATCAATTCTCAGCGTCTTCAGTTTACTGGGCCTGACGGGTATTCTTGTCAATGATTCTATCATTCTGGTGACCACCATTGATGACCATATTAAAAACGGCCAAAAACTGAAAGAGGCCATCATCAACGGTACTGTCTCACGTCTGCGGCCTGTCTTGATTACCTCACTAACCACCATTGGCGGGCTTTGTCCGCTCATGTTTGAACGCAGCACACAGGCGCAATTCCTGATTCCTGTTGCCATCACCATTGTCTTCGGTTTGGCCACAGCCACTTTTCTAGTGCTGTTGGTCATTCCCGCGCTTTTGGGCATTATTGATGATATTCAGCAATGGGACCGCCGCCGTCTTGGTAAAGATCAAACTGAAAAGACATCTGAACAGCCTGCAGAATCGTCATAAAAAGGTAAGCCCTGATCTCTGACCGCACAGCAATGGCATGAATTTATTGACGCCAGAACCATGGCGTTAACATCACCAGGATCGCAAATAACTCTAGCCGCCCCAAAAGCATGGCAAAGGTAATAATCCACTTGGACACGTCCGGCAGCGACTGAAATGTTCCTGCCGGGCCTATGGTCGGCCCCAGAGCCGGCCCCACATTGGCAATGGCCGTGGCCGCCGCTGAAATCGCCGTGATAAAGTCCAAACCTGTCATCGCCAAGGCAAAGGCGATCACCACAAAACTTACGACAAATAAGAACAAAAAAGACACCACAGAAGAACTGACCGCTTCCTTGATAGGCATCCCGTTATAACGGGCAATGAAAATACCGCTGGGTTGTATCATTTTCCTGAGTTGTACATTTAACAAAGCTCCCAGTACCTGAAAGCGGAAAATCTTGATGCCGCAAGATGTGGACCCCGCGCACCCGCCGATCAACATGATAAAGAAGAATGCAGATACCGCAAACGGTCCCCACAAACCGTAATCTGTTGTGGCAAACCCGGTACCGGTCATAATGGAAACCACATTGAAACTGGCATAACGCAACGCGGTCCATAGATCATAATCACTACGCTGCCACAACAATATGGTCATAAATAACACTAACGCCATGGCCATGGTCAAAAAGGCCCGCACCTGTGAATCACGAATAATCGGACGACCGTCCCGTGCAGAGGCTGCCTTTAGATATAAAACGAATGGCAAGCTGCCCACAATCATGAACACAACCACCAGATAATCAATCAACGCACTATCAAAAGAACCAATTGATCCATCCGATGTGGAATAGCCCCCTGTCGCAATAGTCGTCAGGGCATGCACCAATGCTTCAAATGGGGTCATGCCGGCCAGCCAAAGGCTGATACCGCATAACAAAGTCAATACTATATAGGTAATGGAAATCGCGGCGGCTAATTGCGGGGCGCGGGCATATAATTTTTCTGACACATCAAAAGATTCCGTTCGGAATAACTGCATCCCCCCGATCTTTAGCATGGGAAAAATCGAAATCGCCATCAAAACGACCCCCACCCCGCCAAACCATTGAAGCAAGGCCCGCCACAATAATATTCCCGGCGGAGCGCCATCCAGCCCCGTAATGACAGTGGAACCCGTTGTTGTCACGCCCGACATTGCCTCGAACAACGCATCCGTATAGCTCATACGTAGTTCGGAAAATACAAAAGGGAATGCCCCAAAAGCCGGAATCACAACCCACGCCGACACGGTCAGGATAAAAGCCTGCTGGGTCGACAGACTTTCAATCCGGCCCTGATTAGCAAAGACCAGACAGCCGCCACTAAAAATAGCGACGCCTGCGGACACCATAAAAACCTGCCAATCGGGGTTTTCCACTGCGGCATCCACCAGCGCAGGAAAAAACATCCCCAATCCCAGAACGATCAGAAAAAAACCATTGATGTATAATACAGGACGATAATCAATCACGCCTGAAGCCAGCCCCTTATGCCCATAACTTAACAGCTTTCTTGGCAAGCAGGCCCAAGGCTGTCAAGTCCTAGCCTACAAAATGCGGTGATGAGAACTGCGTTGTTCCCACGGTTGCTAAGAACTCGCGCCGTGTCTTTTCATCATCACGGAACGCACCCAGTAAACGACTTGTCACCATACTAACCCCATGTTTATGGACGCCGCGTGTGGTCATACAATGATGAGTTGCTTCAATATAAACCGCAACCCCTTTGGGCTGCAATACATCCAGAATACAGTCCGCAATCTGTGCTGTCATTTTTTCTTGCACCTGCAAACGTTTTGCATAGGCCTCAACAACCCGGGCCAATTTGCTAATGCCGACCACACGGTTGCTCGGCAGATAGCCCACATGGGCGCGCCCAATAATCGGTGCTAAATGATGCTCGCAGTGGGATTCAAATGGAATATCTTTCAACACCACCATTTCATCATATCCAGCTACTTCTTCGAACGTCCGGGAAAGATAATCAACCGGGTCCATTTTATAGCCCGCAAAATATTCTTCGAAGGCGCGCGCCACACGGGCTGGTGTATCCAATAAGCCTTCACGGTCTGGATCATCCCCGGCCCATTGCAACAGGGTACGGACAGCCGCCTCTGCTTCTTCCCTATCCGGACGCACCACCGCAGCCTCTTGCTTTTGTACTGCTTTCACAACAATTTCTCCTGAAAACCCTGTTTTTCATTTTTTATTTTTCTAATGAACAATTCGCTCATCATAAGGACTATCAAGCGAGAAGGTGGGTATACCCACTTCAAGACTCACCCCGTCCTCATCTACCATATAGTATGCACCAGTCATAAAACCAGAGGGCGTACTCAACGGGGCACCGCTTGTATATTCAAAACGGCCACCTGGCACGATGGTCGGTTGCTCACCAACAACGCCATCTCCCTGCACTTCTTGCACCCGTCCCTGGCCATCAATAATTTTCCAATAGCGCGACTGTAACGTGACAGCGCGCTCCCCCTGATTTTCAATCAATACCTTGTACGCCCACACGAAACGCTCTTCCTCTGGCCCTGATTGTTCCTCTAGATAAAAGGGTTCAACCTGCACCTTAATCTGATGTGTTGTTTGTTCGTATGGTTTTTTGTTTTTGCTCATAATGCTCTATTTTACGGCTCTTTCAACAGCCTGGATCATATCTTCGATCAGGTCATCCGGATGCTCAAGACCAACAGAAAGCCGCAGCATGCCTTCTGTTATACCCAGCTCTAGTCGCGCTTCCGGAGCAACGCTCTGGTGTGTGGTGCTGGCCGGATGTGTCATTAGACTTTTTGCATCCCCCACATTATTTGAAATATCAATTATGTCCAAGGCATTCAGTAAACGAAATGCCGCCTCACGGCCGCCATCTACTTCCAGCGCGATGACACTACCGCCCATGCTCATTTGCTTCATGGCCAAATCATATTGTGGGAAATCTTTACGTCCCGGGTAACTCACCCGCGTAAACACACCCAAATCTGCCAGCGCATCAGCCACCCGCGCTGCGTTATTGCACATACGCTCCACACGCATATCCAGTGTTTCCAGACCTTTTAACAAAACCCACGCATTAAAAGGACTTAATGTCGGCCCGGTATTACGCATAAAAGGCAGCAACGTTTCTTCCAGAAAACTTTCCGAAGACAAGACACAACCACCCAGACAACGGCCCTGACCATCAATATGCTTTGTCGCCGAATAAACAACAACATCGGCACCCATTTCCATGGGCTTCTGCAGATAAGGCGTAGCAAACACATTGTCTACAACGACAGTAATGTCATTTTCATGGGCAATGTCACTCACTGCTTGCAAATCAACCACATCCAGCGTCGGGTTAGCCGGTGTCTCCAAAAAGAAAGCCGTTGTATTGGGACGAACGGCTTCTTTCCAGGCCGTCACATCACGGGCGTCAATTAATGTCGTTTCCACACCAAAACGGGGCAGTAATGTCTCCACAACATAACGGCATGACCCAAACAGGGCCCTGCCACTCACCACATGATCCCCTGCCTTTACTTGTGATAACATGGCGGCGGTCACTGCCGCCATGCCGCTGGCCGTTGAACGGGCGGCTTCTGCACCTTCAATCAACGCCATACGGTCTTCAAACATGGCTAATGTAGGATTACGCAGCCGGGAATAGGTATAACCATCCTGTTCACCGGTGAAACGGGCCGCCGCATCCTCTGCACAGTCATAGGCAAAGCCAGACGACATAAACATGGCCTCATTCGTTTCCCCCAGCTCACTACGATATGTGCCACCGCGCACCAATTGCGTCTGTAATCGCCATTGGCTCGTTTTTTTGCGGTCCTGACCAGTCGTCCGTTTCATATTTTATGTAACCTTCACCTAACAAAATATCTCTTGTCTTGGTAAACAGTTGCCTGCGCCCCGTCAAGCATGGACAGAACGCCTTTAACCGGAACATGTCCCCCCGCCCAGCACACAAAACCGGGCGCAATGGGGATGATTTAATGCCACCTCCATTTCTGCGGACCTCAGGTCCGTGCCCAGATCAAATGCTGGCGCATAGGGCATCAAGGTACAGGCGACAACGGATATGTTTTTTGCACCACGGCGGCGCACCACCATACGTGACGTGGCACACATCATCTCTGATGGTGATACCCCCAAAATTTTCCAACAGGACGTGGTAATCTCGGCAACTGGTCGTGTTTCATCCATTTCCGGAAATAATAAAAGATCATGGGGATCATGGGCCTGCAAATCCCAGCTCTGTGCTGCAAATAAGCCCGCAAACCCCGCACGGATAACCTCTTCACTTTCTTCCGTAAATGTTCTGCCGGCAATATGCACTGCAAAACCATGCGATAGAAGCCAGTCTACTCCCTGCAAGGCAACGACCCAACTTCCCGGGCCGCGTTCTTGCTCATGCCCCTCTACCGTGTAATGGTCCAGCGACACCCGAAACACCAGTTTCGCACCATTCCCCCCCCCTTTTTCATGGTATTGGCGTTTTAATGCCAATAATTCATCGCGATGTTGCCACATAGGCTTCATCGCATTGGTCAAAACCAATAATCGAAACCCCTGCGCCAAACAATCTGACAATATCGCCATAATATCCGGGTTCATAAACGGCTCGCCACCCGTCACTCCAATCTCATGGGTTGGCAAATTGCGCGATTTAATTTCGGCAAGGCACGCCTGCACATCGCCCCGTGTTAAATAGGCCAGACGGTCATTGCGCGGAGACGATTCAATATAACAATGGGCACAGGTCAAATTACATAATGTACCTGTATTCAACCATAACATCTCTAATCCACGAAAGGACACAGAGGCACGCGGCTCTCCCGTCGCGGTGATATGGGGGTCACTGAACTTTTTCGGAAAGATAGACTGCGCGATTTCATCCATAGCCTTATCTTAAAGGCAGTCCCGGTGAAACAACAATCCCCTTCTTGTAAGGTCCGTCTCACAAGAACAAAAACAAAAGGATTATCACAGCCGGTATTTTCTAGGCGATTAGACGACGCAGTGCAGATAAATACCTATGACGAACGCCAAAAGTCCCTGCCTGTAATTCAATAACCTCTGTCGTCTTACTAAAACCAGTCTTGAATTTTTCCAGCCCTGACCCGAATTGATCAGTCCCGCCAAAATTAAAGCACCACCGCCCTTCATCCCGCAAGGCCTGCATTGCCTCTGCCAGTACAAATTGCGCAGCACCATGTTCAAAACCCAGGTCATTCGCACCTTGCGTATGATTATATGCCCCTTCAGGGGCCAACAGGAATAGATTGGAAGCCACGACCTGATCTTCATATAAAGCCTGAAAAAGAACACCGGCCCCTGTTTCCAGTAATGACAGCAAAGGCCGCATATTCGCCCCTGTCGTGACGTCCTCGCCTCTCTCTAGGCGGCGCGACATAGAGGCATCAATAAGTTTTGCATGCTCTATGCAATCGTCCACACTTGCGCTCCGCCGGAGAACCAGTCCCGCACGACGCGCCTTACTCAGATTGGTTTTATGTCCTTTGCGCATTTTGACAAAGGGCTGTTCCGGCCGCAGGTCCAGCACATATTCACGACGTGTTTTTATATGTGAGAGTGGCCCCAATGCTGGCATTGTTGAAAGCCAGGACCCAAAAGTCAGCAGATTAATCTCTGTCAGCCACTCTTTACGCGCCCATTGCTGTAAAGCTTCCCACACCCCGTGTGAGGGGGCACAATTTGGCGCTGACGGAATTTCCAACCTTTTGTGTAACCGGCCTTCGCGCAGGATGCCCAAAAAAGAAATTTTTGAAGCACCTTCATTATACTCAAACACATAAGGAACCCCATTCTGCGTTGCCAAATAGGCCCCGTAAGCCCGACTTGCAAACGCGTTTGTGGGGGCCGCCATCTCTAAAGACTTTAATACATCCTGTTCCGGATGTGCTATTGCGGCAAACATATTCATCCTTGCGCCTTGCGCAATTCAATTTCTTTCATGTGGGAATCTGCAAAAAATTTCGGGGCCCAATTCAGATATTGATAAATGCCATAATCTCCATCCACTGGAAAGGCACCCTTAATCCCACCGCGTTCGTCTAAATCCCCTTCCATTTTCTGGGTACGACGAACATAACTGTTGGCTTTAACACCAGCGTCAAAATAACGTGCTTCGCCAGTTAATTCATACAAATAAAACCAGCAATAGGCGACTTGTACAGAACCCGTGAGGCACACCCAGTCAACGGCCGGCGTCCAGTCTGCATACCACCGCCCGGCCAGATAGCCGTCATCTTTCAATTGTGCCAATAGGGCATCTGCCAGTTTTATTGCCGCTGCAAGATAATCGTCCCGCTTCGTCAAACGGTAACCTTCAAGAATACCCCGCAGAACATAACCCAATGTATGGGTTAACGGAGCATCTGGCTGGTCCAGACAACAATCAGCAAACCAGCCATTGGCCGCCTGCTTCGTCAGGGCCCAGTCCACATTTTTCTGCCCCGCCTCTGCGTAACCCGCATCCGGCACGACACGTGCTGCTTCGAATAAGCCCCACGAAACATGTGTCTCATAAGCCTTTTCTCCATTGGCGGCAAAGGGCGTTGGATGTTTACGCCAACAACCATCCTCATCCAGAGACTGGGCCAACCAGTCTGCTGCATCTCTCATGGCCGGGAGATATTCATCCCCAAAATGACGCACGCCATCGGCAAGCCCGATCAAAATTTGTCCCGTGTTAAACGTCACAGGGACCACAGGTGTACTGTCAACTTTCCCACCCTGAAAACCGCCGCCGGGCAACTGAATTTTCACCATCCAGTCCAACATCTTCCGCGCACGCTCGCGAAAGTCATCCTGATGATAACCCTCCGCATATTTCAGAAATGTCGGGATAATGTACCCTGTGGTTTCAGGATACGATGATGCCCAACCGTTGATAAAACTGAAGTCACGGGACACCCCGCCATCATGAGTTAATGAACAATCCTGCGCCCGTGCCATCCATTGCATCGCCGCATCAACAGCCTGCTCTAATGAATGATCCCGCTGCGGCAACCCTTTATGGTCCTGACGAATTTCATTTTTTAATCGTTTCGGCAGGTTCTGGGCATGATAAAAAGATTTCAACGCATTGATTATAGTCATATTTGTCAGTCTTCAGCTTGAGGTCCCTGTCCAGCAATACAGTACAGACAGCATACATTACGATCACAGTTTTCAGCTATAGCCTGCAATTGTGAAAATAAACTTAAATCACCCCCTGACAGAATTATTTTTTATGCTGCCCCAACCCATTGCGTATTTATCCCGGTCAGACCCGCATCAAAACTATTTTATATATTTTTCTGGAACCTATGGGTGATCTGGGCTATGCAAAGACAGTTTTAAGGTCATAGACGTTAATGAAAATCAAAACGCCATATCGGGATTATCGCCGTTTAGCGATCTCTGCCCCACAACAGAACAGCCGGTGCTTTCTTACCGTACTGCTGTTATTTGCGTTTTTCTTTAACATGGCTGCCTCAATCAGCAGCGCACATGCCACGGCAACGCTGGTTACTGGCACAGATAAAACCCCTTACAACACTAGTTCATCCTTGCAATTCACAGATAACAGCATGGTTATCTGTACCCCGCAGGGATTAAAGCGGATCACATTTAACGCCGATGGCATTCCAGCCGAACAAAACAGGTCTTTTGACACCAGCCAGTGTCTTTTTTGCCTGCCGTTAAACCATGTAGACATGGCGGCAATTGATCTTAACGACCTTCTGACGCAGCCTGCATATTATGGTTCAGGCCCCAAACAAATGTGGCAGAATCAATCAGCCTTAAAAGCAGATATCGCACGGCAAGCGAGCCCGCGCGCGCCTCCGCACACAGTCTAATTCCATACACCCTATAACGGCACTGCCTATTCTACCCTCCAACACGGTAAAGACCGGGCGTCATATGCAGCATATCAGCCGCAACGTTATGGGATCTCTACACCATATCATTTTACTTTTTTATGAGGACCCACATGTCACACATGTCGCCCGCATCTTTACGTGTATCACTGAACGCCTCTCTGGCAACGCCACTTTCTGTCTCTCTGGCCTTTGCCCTGGCCGGGAATCTGGCTCTGACCGCCGTGATGCCTGCCCATGCTCAAACCACAATTGTCAGCCCGAAAAACAACCTTTCTGTTACAGAGATGGAAGAACTATATGTTTCCGGGCGGGTTGTTATTAATCCCACCTTGTCCACCGCAATCCCCAAAAATGCCAGCACCCGCCCCCCTGCGGACGGCGGGGATTTCCTGCGGTCGCTCCCCGGTATTGACGGCAGCCGCATGGGAGGACACGGCATTGACCCGGTCATTCGTGGGCAAAGCCGCAGCCAGCTAAATATCATCAATAATGGTGCCTACAGCTTTAATGGCTGCCCTAACCGGATGGACCCGCCGACGAGCTATAGCGACATCCAAACCACCGACATCGTCATTGTTCAACGCGGTTATCAATCTGTCCAGCACGGCGCGGGTGGTTCAGGCGGCACCGTTATTTTTGAACATAAAGCCCCCACATTCAAAGAAGGAAAATCACTCAAGGCCCAGATCAGCGGCGGTCTGGAAAGCAACGGAGATATCTGGTCTCTGGCTGGTGATGTTGCTGGTGACATTGGCGTTGGTCATATTCGCGCCACTGGTCATTTGAAAGATGCCGAAAACTATGAAGATGGGCGCGGTGTAGACGTGCGCTCTGCCTTCAAACAATATGGGGGCAGTCTGGAAACTGGACTAAAGAATGAACAGAACAACGTGGTCATAGGTCTGGAGTATGACAGAATTGAAGACGCGTTATTTGCCGGAGCTGGCATGGATTCTCCTGAGTCAGAACGCCTGACTATTCGTGCCAAAGCTGAACATCAATTTGAAGATGCTGGTCTGGTCGAAGCCCTTCACCTTAATCTCTATCTTTCAGATATTGACCATGTCATGGATAATTTCTCCCTGCGTGATCGCATGATGATGTTCAGGCGTGCGGATACAGAAAGTCTGTCTTATGGTGGAAAACTGGTTGCCGATCTTGTTCATGATGATGTGAATTTTAATATCGGCACTGATATACAAATTCGGGAAATGGACGGCCTGCGCACTGGTAATAACATGACATCGAATATGGATATGTTCTATATCCAGTCCTTTATTATCCCTGATACAAAGATCGAACAGTTTGGCCTTTTTGTTGAAGGGACAAAACCAATAAGTGCCGACCTAAAGCTTAAATCCGGTCTGCGTTACGACTATGTCCACGCCTCTCTTGATAAAGCCCATCTACCCTCTACGATGATGACTTTCCGCAGTGCCAATGACCTCTATCAAAAATATTACGGTCAGACCGCTCGCAATCAGAATGAACATAATATAAGTGGTCTCTTCCGCCTTGAATACAGCTTAAGTAATAACGCCACGGCGTATCTGGGGATCAGCCGTTCTACCCGAACCGCCGATGCCACTGAACGGTCGATTGCCAGCGATATGGGCAATGCCCCTACCGCAAATAGAAGCTGGGTTGGTAATCCTGATCTTGCCCCGGAAAAGCATTATCAAATTGATGCTGGCTATGGCTTGCGCCAAAGCAACTGGTCTTTCTTGTTATCAGCCTATTATGACCGTATCGATGACTACATCTTACGTGATACCGCCCGCGGACAAACAGGTGTTCTGGTCGCTGATGGTGCCAACATCTATCGCAATATTGATGCGACGCTTTGGGGTGTAGAACTGGAAGCCCAGATGAATCTACTGGAAAACCTCCTTATCAGCGGGAACGCGGCCTATACTTACGGACAAAATAAAGAATTGGATATTCCACTGGCACAAATTCCGCCACTAAGCGGTAAAGTCAGCCTCGCCTATACACAATCTGTGTGGGAATTAGGGGCGCATCTGCGTTGGGCCGTAAAACAAACCCGTGTGGACGCCGACGTGCTAACCGGCTCTGGCCGTGATACTGGCAAGACACCCGGTTACGCGGTCATAGACCTGTCCGGCAAATATCAAGTCACTGAACAGGCTGTCATTCGTCTCGGCATCTCTAATCTGTTTGACAAAACCTACGCCAATCACCTCAACCGGGAAAACCTGAATGACGGCAGCGTTGTACAGGTGAACGAACCAGGGCGTGCTTTTTACCTAAAAATGCAATTTACGCTTTAAAGGTTTCTTTCAACAACGTGATGGCCGGGCTTATACCTCAACGGAAAAAGAGCGCCCGGTCATCGCATCATCGGATCTAACTTTGGTCATCCATACGACCCCTCAATGATGACCCGACTCAGGCGTGCGTTATAATCGCACGCCTTTTTTCTTATTGCCATGTGCATGCTATTGAATCCCATGACAAAGTCAGGTAAAAGCCTAGTTCTTGTATGCACACCTTGCGCGGGTGTAGTTCAATGGTAGAACGAAAGCTTCCCAAGCTTTAGACGAGGGTTCGATTCCCTTCACCCGCTCCATCTCACCGAGAAATGGATAATTAACAGAAAAAGCCGCCCTGACGAAACAGAGCGGCTCGCATTATTTGTAAATTCTAAAATGTGATTAAGCACCGATCCGCGTGTAGGTAAAGCCCTGATGCACCAGATCGCTTTTAGCATAAATATTCCGCAGATCGACAATCGCCGGCGTCTTCATCAACGCCTTTACGCGTTGCATATCCAAAGCGCGGAACTGATTCCATTCCGTCACAATCACCAATACATCTGCCCCCTCCATGATGTCATAGGCATTTTCACCATAAGTGACATCTGTCAGGTATTTCTCCGCTTCTTTCATGGATTCCGGATCATAGGCATGAACAGTTGCACCATGTTGCTGCAAAACCGGAATGATGTCCAAACTCGGGCTTTCACGCATATCATCTGTATTCGGCTTGAACGCTAAGCCTAATAAAGCAATTTTCTTACCTTCGACATTCCCGCCACAGGCAGCGATAATACGCTCTGCCATTTGCACTTTGCGCTGGTCATTCACATTGACTGCGGCTTCTACAATTTGTAACGGCACATTTTGGCGCTCACCAGTTCGCAACAACGCCAGCGTATCTTTGGGGAAACAGCTTCCACCATAACCCGGTCCGGCATGTAAAAACTTACCGCCAATACGCTTATCCAGCCCCATCCCGCGCGCGACATCCTGCACCTCCGCACCCACAGCTTCACACAGGTCAGCCATTTCATTGATAAAACTGATCTTTGTCGCAAGGAAGGCATTAGACGCATACTTAATTAATTCCGATGTCTCGCGGGACGTATGCACAATCGGCGTCTCATTAATATAGAGAGGACGATATAATTCCCGCAGTACTTCAAAGGCACGCTCCGTCTTGGTGCCAATCACGATCCGGTCCGGGCGCATAAAATCTTCAATCGCAGCCCCCTCACGTAGAAACTCCGGGTTAGACGCAACATCAAAATCACAGTCGGGACGGCGATTGCGGATTAATTCTTCGATCTCCGCACAAGTGCCCACTGGCACTGTCGATTTGGTCACCACAACCGTGTAACCATCAATCAGGTCGGCAATTTCCTCCGCCGCGGCGTAGACAAATGACAGGTCTGCATGTCCATCGCCCCGGCGGCTCGGTGTCCCAACCGCAATAAAGACTGCATCGGACTGGGGGACGGCCTCTGCCAGATCTGTCGTAAACGTCAACCGCCCTTCTTTGACGTTTTTTTCCACCAGGTTGTCCAGGCCCGGTTCATAAATGGGGATGTCGCCTTTTTTTAACGCATCTATTTTCGTCTGGTCTTTATCCACACAGATTATTTCGTGCCCGAATTCTGAAAAACATGTTCCAGATACCAATCCGACATAACCTGTACCAACAACTGTTACCCGCATAACCTAATCCTTCCCCACGCCCAAACTCTGCATAAACTCGACAAGCGGCTCTCGCATTTCTGCACGTGCCAATCCAAAAGCAATATTTGCCTTCATATACCCAACCTTATCACCGCAATCAAACCGTGTTCCCGCGTAAGCAAAACCATAAAATGGCTGCTGCCCCAATAACTGCGCCATGGCATCTGTTAATTGTATCTCCCCGCCAGCCCCGGTTTGTTTGCGCCCTAAAAATTCAAATATTTCCGGCATGAGAATATATCTGCCAATTACCGATAATGTTGAAGGTGCCACTTTTGGATCCGGCTTTTCCACCAATCCTTTCACCTCAACCAGTTGGTCCTTTGACTCACCGGGCTCTATAATACCGTAACGCGATGTCTGCGCCCGCGGCACATCCATAATGCCCACAATATTTGCCCCGCCACAGGCTTCATAGGCCTCCACCATCTGCTGCATACAGGGCACATCCGCCAAAACGAGGTCATCCGGCAATACAACCGCAAAAGGCTCATGGCCGATAAAATGTCTCGCACACCATACCGCATGGCCCAACCCTAAAGGCCGCTGTTGACGTGTATAAACAAAGTTACCTTCCGGTGGCAACGCGTCAACTAACGCTGAAAGGGGGCCTATCTTTCCCCGGCTTTCCAATGTCGCTTCCAATTCGTAAGCATGATCGAAATGATCCTCGAGAGCCGACTTATTACGTCCCGTCACAAAAATGATTTCTTCAATACCTGCCGCAAACAACTCCTCCACCGCATATTGTATTAAGGGCCGATCAACGACCGTCAGCATTTCTTTCGGCATAGCTTTAGTTGCTGGCAAAAACCGGGTGCCTAACCCTGCAACGGGGATTACTGCTTTTTTAATGGCGCTTGTCATCATATCGGCCTTTTTCAACTGTCTTGCGGTCTGATCATTATGTTATGTATATGTACTCATTAACGGACTGTTTTCTGTAATGGTTATAGCTGCCGCCGGCCCCATTCCATATATTGTAACGTCAATTTTTTACCTTCTTCGACGGCCGGTTGGTCAAAGGCATTCACGCCGTATAGATGCGCCCCAATAACCGTCTCCAGAATAAAATGCATAATAAGCCCGCCTAGACGTCGCTCATCTAATTCTTTGATTTTCAAATGCCGTATGGGGCGACCATGGTTCGTAAGGGCTTCAATTGTTGCCCGCACTTCGGCGGCAACAAGATCCCCAACTGTCCGCCCCGCCATATAACCAAGCGATGGATCAGACGCCAACATCGCATCAATCACCGGCCCAGCCCCCCCTGTATCTGAGGAAATAAATGTATAATATTTATCGTTAGGCCCATCTAAATAGAGCTGGAGCTGGCTGTGTTGATCTACGGGGCCCAGGGCACGAACTGGCGTCGTCCCCTTTGATTGCTTACCTACACTTTCCGCCCACAATTGCTGGTGCCAACGGGCAAACATCTCCAAACGGCAGTCATAGGGCATCATCACATTGATATTGCCCCCGTTTTTCTGCTCAGTGTGATAAATTGCCGCAGCCCCCAATACGGCAGGCACCTCACAGGCCTCTTTGCTCTGAAGTGCATCCTGCAAAACGCTATTCGCACCTTCACGTACCGCCGCAACATCTAATCCGGCTAGGGCTGCGGGTAATAACCCGACATTAGATAATATTGAATAGCGGCCACCGATTTCCGCGTCATGGTCCAAAATTGGCAGCCGCCAACGGTTTGCCAGTCGACGCAACGTGCTGTTGCCTGGTTGTACAATAATTGTAAATGCCTCAGATAATGACTGCCCGGCATTTAAATCACGATACGCCGCCATACAGGCCATTAATTGCGCCAGCGTTTCCGCTGTATTTCCGGACTTTGAAATCACTAAAAAATGCGTACGGCTGAGATCTAATTCCGCCAATAACGCATCCATCGTATAGGGACCTAAATTATCCGGGAAATGGATGCGTGGCATGTGATGGTTATGATTGAATCGTTTCTCTTTCAGAGACACCAGCGCTTGCGCCCCTAAACTCGATCCCCCTGTACCCAGTACAACGACATCACTGCTTTTAGCTATGATTTCATCTGCATAATTCTGAATTTCTTCCACTGACTGCCCTGGTGCCAATGGCTTTAAATAATTTGGCAGTGTCTTATTTCCCGCCTTATCCTGAAGCAATTCGATCACTTCATAAGCCGAGGCAAGACATTGCCCTAAAGCGGGCAATTCCGTATTTATTAATCTTTGCGTATACACCATACAGCATATACCTTTATGCTAAATTGCTTAGAAAATTCAGACCTGAAATTATTATAATTTCCTGATCACGTATATTAATATGTTCTGTCGTGCCTGCACTATGGCGATAGTTTCTGACATAAATATGAAACTAAAATATCATCTCTAGTTTTCTGCCCCCCTCTATGAGTGAACTGGACATGCCCAAAAAAACAGCTTAAAGAGTTATCAGTCACTCGGCCATTCTAAATTAAGAGACGGACATGCAACACAAGTGGGTCAGCCTGACCATTGCAATATTAATAATAGTCACTTCAACTGTCTCTTATGCCGCCCCTTGGGCTGAACCAGGCGATCGTCAATTACGCAACGATATAGAGGTCCTGCGCCGTCACGGTCTTATTTCCGGTCCGACCAACACCTGGCCGATGCCATGGAAACAGATTGCACGCCATCTGTCGAAAAATCCCGATACGCCTTTGCCTCTCTATGCTCAACAGGCCCTTGCCCGTGTCAAAAGTAAAATCCCCAGCCAACACAAACTACGCCGGATAAACTATAAAGCCTCCGTTAAGGCCACCACGCAGGCGGCTTTAATACGTGACTTTGGTAACCCTGCCCGCGATGACATTGATACTAGCTTATCTGCAGAAAAAATTGGTGGCAACTGGGCCGCACGGCTCCAAATCGGCTATCAGGACGGTAATGCCGGGGATCATCTGGCCTTTGATGGAAGCTATCTGGCTTTCACCTTTGGCAATTGGGCCTTGAATGCCGGGTGGATTGACCGTTGGTGGGGGCCAGGGCGGCAGAATGCCTTGTTACTCGGCACCAATGCCAGACCAATGCCTGCCATTGAATTTATGCGCATGGAACCAAAAGCATTTCAGAGCAAATGGCTTAATTGGATTGGCCCTTGGGATCTTCGGGTTTTTGTGGCACGTCAGGAAGAAGACCGCTTTATTTCCCATCCATTGATTTTGGGCATGCGGGTAAGCTTCAGCCCTCTTAGAGGATTGGACATCGGTCTGGCACGCAGCCTACAGATATGCGGTGAGGGCAGACCCTGCGGTTTTAAGACATGGGGCAAAGGCCTCATCGGTTTCGGGGATATTGATAACACTGGCACCTTGGAAGAACCCGGCAATCAATTGGCCAGCATTGATGTCGCCTATAGTCTCGGCCTGTTTTCCGATATTCACCTGAAAGTCTACAGTGAATTTACCGCCGAAGATGCCGGCGAAATTCTACCCGTACGTTGGGCCATGATGTATGGAGGCAGCCTTTTCGGCCCCTTTGGCCCCAATGGCGCCCAGTGGCGTCTCACGACAGAATATTCCGACACCACTTCTAAGGAAAGCGTATTTTACGGTCCCCGAAAAACAAACATTCTCTACGGGCATCATATATACAAAAATGGCTATCGGTATAAAGGCCGCACAATCGGTCACAGTCTTGATACAGACACGCGCTTAATCAGCATCACCGGAACCTTATTTGCGGCGAACGGCTGGTCTTATGGCCTGGGCTATCATCATGCGGATATTAATCTGGATAATGCGGGCTTTAACATTGTCAGCGTCAATGAAGAAGAATTTCATATTTTCGAAGCGGCGGCCACCGTCCTACTCCCGCTCGGAGATATTCGTCTGGAACTTCGTCACCAGACAGACAGCCCAAACACCCCTAATCGCTCAGACGGCAATACAGCCTTAGAAGTCAACTGGTCTAAACATTTTTAGATCGGACAACTTCAAACCTGCCCGTTAGGGCCATACCTGTATTCCTGATGCAGGGGCTTATAACATTCATCATCACCACGCGCGGTGTAACTGCTCATTACTCACTGTGGCCGTCTTCATCCGCACTGCGCACCACAAAAATTGAACAGGCCGCATGACGCACCACATGGGCTGCATTGGGGCCAATGAAGTAATCTTTAAATTCCGGGTTATGTGAAGCCATTACCGTAAGGTCGATACCGTTCTCTTCAATATAATCGACAATACCACTGCCGATGCTACCTTGCACCACCGCACCGGTCACGCTGATATCCTCGGGGACATGTTCTTCAACGAAAGACGTCAATTTCTCTTCGGCCTGAGCTATTAAATGCTCTGTCGACCAGTCTGCTGGCATGGGAGCTAAATAAGGTGAATACATTGGGATCGGATCAGGTACGACCGTTATGACATGTAATCTGCCCTCATTTTCCAACGTCATTTTTAACGCTGTTGGCAGCGCTTTTTCCCATGACGCCTCCTGGGCTAGATCCACGGGTAATAATATCTGTTTATACATGGCCGACACTCCCTGAAATAACCTCTCATCACTGATGAGTCTGTCACAATCATCACCATAACACATTGATCTTACGCAATCTGTCAGCTTTTCCTATTATCAAATGATGGCTGCATTTTCAAAACGTGATACTATCATACATATCCTGCGAGGACGCCAATGACTGAGACGAAATACAGCCTTCATACCAAAGAGCCTGCAAAACGCTCTTCTTTTCGTCTCCCCGAAGGCGAAAAAGGTACGGTTACACTGATTTATATTCTTTATCTTCTGGGGGTATTTCTACCGGCTTTTACATTGGTTGGCGTTGTATTGGCTTATATTAACAGGGCCGATGCTCCCGATTGGCTTTATAGCCATTACCGTTTTCAGATCCGCACTTTCTGGCTCAGTATATTATTGTTTTTCATTGGCAGCATCCTGCTCATCATTGTGATCGGGCAATTGGTCTTGTTGTTCTGGTTTGTATGGGCCATGGTTCGTATTATTAAAGGCCTGACTCTTCTGTCACGTGATGAAGCGCACCCTAACCCTGATACCTATCTCTTTACCTGATAAAAATAAAACTGGAACATCATGTCACGTCATAAGCCCCCGTCTCTCCATGATCTGGACATGTCAGCAAAGCTGGATTCCCTGTCTTATGAAGCCCGGCTAAAAGCCGTGCAAAACCGGTTGCGGGAAATTGAACTCGCCTACATGCATTCCACTGAACAGGCCATTATTGTGTTTGAAGGCTGGGATGCGGCCGGGAAAGGCGGCGTAATCCGTCGCCTTACAGCCTGTATGGACCCGCGTGGTTTCAAGGTCTGGCCGATTGCCGCCCCGGATGAACACGAACGCCAACGACATTATCTTTATCGTTTTTGGCGCCGCCTGCCGGAACACGGCACCATCGCCATCTTTGATAGATCCTGGTATGGACGGGTGCTGGTAGAAAGGGTGAATATGGTCGCCCAGAAAGAAGAATGGAAAAGGGCTTATCGGGAAATCAATGAATTCGAACATCAGTTGCTAGATGATGGAGTACGTATCGTAAAAA
Source organism: Kordiimonas sp. (assembly GCA_002700365.1). Classification (GTDB taxonomy): domain Bacteria; phylum Pseudomonadota; class Alphaproteobacteria; order Sphingomonadales; family Emcibacteraceae. The sequence goes on from PADB01000009.1 coordinate 283,212, forward strand.
TCTTTCTGCATATCACAGCAGATAAGCAACTAGACCGCTTTCGTAAACGTATGGATAGCCCCTTAAAGCGTTGGAAGCTGACCTGCGAAGACATCGAAAATGCCGCGCGGCGCAAAGAATATACACAAGCCATAGAAGACATGCTGGAAAAGACCTCAACCCAGCGGGCACCATGGCATCTCATCGCCGCCAATAATAAAGCCTATACGCGCATCCATAGCTTGGAATTAATTGCCGATAAGCTTAGCGAGGGGATTATTTTTAATCATCGTAATCTGGACCCCGAAGTAGCAGCATTAGCCAAAGAAAAGTTAGGCCTCATTCCATCCTCTCGCTAGACGTAACCATGGCTTGATCGCCAATAGCCATAATGCTTTGTTACTAAACATAATCGCGCGTAACACCCCTTCGTCCAGAGAGACACGCCGCAGTCCATTCTTCGTAATCTCACGTCACCCCAAAAGCCTTAAGCTGCATTACCACTAAGATAATCACATAACAGCGGCGTTGCTGCATAACGCCCCACAGGATGAAAAGACAACCCCATACAGGCATTATGGAGATAACTAATCGCTTGTCCTTCTACAAAGGCCATCCCTCCCAATAATTCCAACGCCCGGGAAACAGTTCGTTCTATGGCACGCTGCACCGCAAAGCGCACCATGTAGCTATCCATACATAATGCCTCGGTGGCCCGTTCCGTTGCCAGACGCATCGCTAACCCCTCCAATGCCGTCATGGCATTTTCCTGCTCAATTGCCAAGTTTACGCGCTCTCCAGGCTCCCCACGTGACGCCTGAAGAACCCGTTCCAACAAGGCGCTGGCTATCCCTAAATAGGACGCTGATGCCAATAATTGAAACCAGATCATCAAATAGGTTTCCAGGTCGTTTAAAGCCCCAACATCATCTTTATGTTCATCGGCTAACAGCACCATTTCATCCGGCACATAAACATTTTTAAACAACAGCTCATTGCTTTCCGTGCCGTTAAGGACAGGAATCTTCCAGTAAGACTGTGTTGACAAACCTTCCGTCGTAGCTGGCAGAACAATCATTGCACGGCGCCATCCCGTGCCGTCTGCAGTCGGCACATTAATTCCTGCAGTAAGAATATCCATGGACTCGCTTAAGGTGCAGGGCTTCTTGCTTCCATTCAGAATATAACCCCCTTCGCAACGTTCCACGGTCACCGCGGCTTTAAGAATATGACTACCCGGGCGACCTTCAGCAAAGCCCGACGCGATTAATGCCCCTGTCTCTGCAACACGGCAGAACATTTTTTCTCCGACCGCCCCCCAAACATGAAATTTTGTAAATCCCGCCAAAGAAAAATTATGCATGACCAGTATGACCCCCAAAGACGGAGCCCTGCTGCCAATCGCCCTGTGAACACGGACCGCCTCTAACGGCCCTTTACCCATCCCCCCCAAACGTTCTGGTAACAATAACGCAGCACCGCCGGACTTTTTGAATATTTCAATGGCGGGATTGTCAGGACTTTCCAATTGCTCAAAGGCAATCTGTCGCAGTTCCTCATCTAATCCTGGCACCAGACGATCTAACGCCTCTCTCTCACGTTGCATAAAAGCCATAATACCCTCCAAATACCCTCAATAGTTGTATAATTAAAGGCCAATTCACGTATTTGTCAATATAAATTCTACTTATGATTGTATATTTATTTCGAGAACACGTTAAAGAAGATCATCTTCATATGGAGAAAGCATTCAGGCTGAAGAATACACATCACAATAAAGAGCATGATTATATGCGCGTTCCCTTAGATTTATGAGAATATGCGCCATAATAGATGACGCCAGATAAAGACGCTCACCTATCAATAAGGTTCAAGGCCATATTAGAAAATGTCTCTCTTTCCCGCGACAGCCAGAAATGGTTCATACATCAATTTAGGCATTTACCGCTTTTTCATATCGGCTAACCGCACGACTGACCGTGCTATAATGGACGCCAAAAGCATCGGCAATTTCATATAATGTATAATCACCAGACAGGTATGCCGCCGCCATAGCCTCGCGTCTGTTCTTATGCTGTTGCTGATACCATACTAACGGATGAGCAGGTGTCGGGGCGGCGATATCTTCAATTTTACGGGGCTCCCCCGTCTGTGTGTAATTTTTCAGCATTGCCGTGACATATTCAGGTGTTGCCAAAAATAGCTGATGATGACGCGCGTTCGCCAAGGACGCCTCCAGATGTTGGTGGTCCACTTCTCTCACCGCATCCCGCAAAGCCTTTCGCGCCTTGCTTTTCTTTTTGCCGAAGGGCCACAACCCTTCATCGCACGCCAAACCGCCAGGGCAGTCTTTCCCCTTCACACTTAACCAGCGAAAACTGCCCCAAAGCCAGTCATCAGGACGTTGTGCCAGACGGTGACGCACGGGCAGCCATGCAAAATAGCAAATCAGGTCCTGCAGGTAGGCCTCCCGTTCAACGACCAATGCCTTGAACCGGCCTTGAAAGCGCGGCCCTGTCTTAGCGTATTTGCGGTTTATTTTTTGGGTATACAGACCGTTTAACTGCCGCATACCACGGGATAAGTTCGCGTCCTTCGTCTCGATTAATAAATGATACCCCTTGGGCATCAGGACGAAACCTAAGCAATGCCATTGGAAACGTTGACAAACATCGTGTAACGTCTTCAGGAATAATGTGCCATCCGCCGTATCCGCAAACAAAGCTTCTCCCGGCTGGGGTTTGGCACTTATTTCGTACAGTGCGCCAGGAAATTCTATTCTAAGGGGTCGGGCCATGGCATCAGCTTAAGCAATCCCCACCGGACATGCAAGATCTGCCCCCGATAAATCCGCAGTTTTAATGATGTCTGAATAGATTAATCCCGCACACTACTATGGGGGCCCATACGTAATCCCCCACGATGACGCTTCATATTTAATACGCGGCCCATAACAAGCAAACGCTGTTCATCGGGCAAACCCTTCGCGGTCTCCAAAAGATAGAAATAAACAGTCCGATGCACTTCTGTCCCTAACAGACTGTAATTTTCTATTTGCGATATAATGGCGTCCTCGTCTAATTCGTCAGCAGCAAGCATCTCATAAATTTTACGTTGCACATCGTGCTTTTCCATACGCTGCTGATGAATACTACGATGGAACGCCGTGAGCTTCTTCATCAATACCGCTTGGTCGGCCTCGGGCAAATCCTGCAATACATAATGAAAAAAATTTTCACTGCTGCGCAAATGCCTGTGTTTATACCACGCGGTAAGACCCGCCGCGGCGATAAAAAGGTTAAAGGCCAATGATATAAACAATAATATTGTCACGCCCCGATGATGTTGCCAGAAATACTTCATCCGCTAACCTCTCCAAACAACGCATAACCACCACTGTCGATTAGAAAGTTATTTTGTGACCCGTTTGTAATGATCTCTAGAAGATAACTGATATCCATGGATCCGACCCAAATTCCCAGAAGTCCGGCCATGACCAATCCCGCGGCTTCTGGCCATAGTGTTTTGACCATAGGACTTAAATCATGCAAACGGCGGGACGGCCGCCACATCTTATCACCCATAGCCACCGCCGGCTGTTGTGGGAACTGTTCCGGAATCACACTTAACCTTGCCCATAAGTCTGCCTCTGGACGCAACGGCGAACTGGCCTCAAACCAATGCTGGAGATCGTCATTCTTTTCATCTGTATTGTTCATGACTTAATCCTTTTCCAGTAACTCGTGCTGCCTTGATTCCAATAATATTGCTAATTTTTTGCGCCCCCGTACCAATAATGAATCTACGGCATTAACACTAATGCCCATAATGGCAGCGATTTCTGTACCCTTTAACCCCTGAAAATAACGCAATATCAAAACATCCCTTTGTCGGTCCGGCAAACTAGACATGGCCTGTTGTAAGATCTCGGCCTTCTGCACACTCACCATTGACTGGTAACCATCCGGGTCCGCAGCCGCTATGTCCGATGCATCCGACAAATCATCACTGGGCCGCAGCCGCCTTTTATGGTCAATACATAAGTTCATCACAATTCGGTAGAACCAGGTCGTAAAACGGGCCTGGCGTTTAGGGTCCCATTGTGGTGCGTTGACCCATAGCTTCAGAAAGGCGTCCTGCATCACATCTTCTGCCTGCGCCTGTGTGCCCATTATCCGCCCTGCAAAACCAAGGAAGGAAGGCAAATGACGGCCTAGTAAGAGCTGATATGCCCTTCTATCCCCTTGTGCCAACCGCCCCATCAGCAGCTCATCACTTTCCTGTTCAACCTCATCATGGGGCATTATGGGTACCGATTGATTCATTCGCATTCCCCATCAGTATAATCGTAATACGATGAAAGTATGCCAAAACTGTCATAAAAAAAGCGCCACCTAACAGTGACGCTTTTTTGTCATTTATAAAGGAGGATTTAATCCACAGTCCACGTACGGCCCTGACGGATCAGCGCGTTAATATCAGGTTTCTTTTGTGTTTTAACCTGTTCAATTTGCGCATGTACGGCCTGATCGTAAGAAACAGGCGCTGGGTTACAATAGATCACCCCGGTCACTACGGGAAATTCTGGTGGCTGCAATGCTGTAAGCATTTGTGCCAGATCACGATTGGTTTCATCATGGACCAAAATATCGTCTACCGTCACACCACCTTCACCGATGGTGACCGCTTCCAAGCCAAACCCAGTAGATTTCACCCGCAAGCCGCGGTTCTGCTCTTTACCCCAGATCAGCGGCTTACCATGCTCAACATACAGCTGGCTGTCCGCGGCCACAGGCTTATCAGTAAAGTGGTTAAACACTCCATCATTAAAAACGATACAGTTCTGAAAGATTTCCACAAACGATGCGCCTTTATGGGCTTGGGCACGTTTCAGAGTATCCGGCAAAACTTTCTGCCCTGTATCAATACCACGTGCCACAAAACGCGCCCCCGCACCCAGCGCAAATTCACACGCAGACAATGGTGCGTCAATGGAACCATAAGGTGTTGACGGCGTCTTCAACCCGGGCTTTGATGTTGGTGAATACTGACCTTTTGTCAGACCGTAAATTTCATTGTTAAACAGCATAATCTGCATATCAACATTACGGCGCAACACATGCAGCATGTGGTTCCCGCCAATACTCAGGCCATCACCGTCACCTGTCACCAGCCACACATCCAGTTCAGGATTAGCAAGCTTAATGCCTGTTGCAAAGGCTGGCGCACGACCATGAATAGTATGGAAACCGTATGTCGCCATATAATAAGGGAAGCGTGAAGAACAGCCGATCCCCGATACAAAGACCGTCTTTGAGGGGTCTGCTTGCAACTGGGCCAGGGTATTCTGCACACCTTTTAGAATGGCGTAATCACCACAGCCGGGGCACCAGCGTACTTCCTGGTCCGTGGCGTAATCTTTCGCTTTTAGCGGAGGATTGACTACTTCGTTCATTTTGCGTCTCCCAGCTTGGCTTCAATTGCAGCCAGAATTTCAGAAATTTTGAAAGGTTGACCCGAAATTTTTGTCAGGCCATGTGTATCCAACAGGAATTGACTACGTAGCAACGTATCAAGCTGGCCATTGTTCATCTCGGCCACGATAACGTCATCATAGCTTTCCAGCAATTCCTGCAAATTCGTCGGCAATGGCCAAATATGGTTCAAGTGGATATGTGATACATCCAGGCCTTCCGCACGCGCTTTCTTCACGGCCTGATGGATCGCCCCTTTTGTGGACCCCCACCCGACGATAGCCAATTTACCACCGGCCTGCCCCTGATCAACTTTTTGTTCAGGAAGGTCTTTGGCAATCCCCAGAATTTTATCCCGGCGAATTTCTGTCATCTTCTGGTGGTTATCGGCATCATAGGAAATATGGCCAGAATTAAAGTCTTTCTCAATACCACCTATCCGATGTTGCAGGCCCGGCGTGCCAGCTTTGGCCCAAACGCGTGCCAATGTTTCCTCATCACGAATAAACGGATGGAAACCTTCAACTTCTGTATGAAACTTAACAGGGAAAGGCTCATAATCGTTGATATCAGGCAACTTCCACGGCACCGCCGCATTGGTAATATAGCCGTCAGTCAGCAACATAACTGGCGTCATATATTTTGTCGCAAGACGTGTTGCTTCAATCGCCATATCAAAACAATCCAGCGGCGATGACGCAGACAGTACCACCAGTGGCGCATCACCATTACGTCCCCATACAGCCTGGAACAAATCTGATTGTTCTGTTTTTGTCGGCAACCCTGTAGACGGACCAGCCCGTTGCACGTCCACAATCACCAAGGGCAGCTCTGCACTGATCGCAAGGCCGATAGCCTCTGTCTTCAGGGCAATCCCCGGACCGGAACTTGTCGTTACTCCTAACGATCCCGTAAAAGATGCACCAATTGCCGAACACACTGCCGCAATTTCATCTTCCGCCTGGAAAGTTACAACACCGTATTCCTTCATATTGGATAGCGAATGCAGCAGGACTGATGCGGGTGTAATCGGGTATGACCCTAACATCAGCGGTAGGTCAGCAAGCTGCGCGCCAGCCAACAGCCCCCAGGCCATTGATTGCCCGCCGGTCACTGTCCGGTATTCACCTGGTTCTTCCTGCACTTTACCAATATGATAGCGGCGTACATCCATAGACATTTCCGCGGTTTCACCAAAGGCATGGCCCGCGTTAAGTGCCGCCACGTTAGCCGCTGCAATTTCAGGCTTTTTGGCAAATTTGGATTCCAGCCATTCAACGATCGGCTGGCGTTTACGCCCGAACATCCATAACATCAACCCCAGGGTCCACATGTTCTTTGTCCGCAACGCATCTTTATTGCCTAGACCAAAATCTTTAACGGCCTCCAGAGTTTGTTTGGAGATATCCAGTCTTAAGACCTGAAATGGGGCCAGGTCGTCACTATCCAGCGGGTTGTTTTCATAACCCGCTTTAGAAAGGTTCTTTGCGTTGAAGGCTGATTCGTCAACCACAATCAAACCGCCAGGGCGCAATTCACTTAAATTCACTTTCAAGGCCGCCGGATTCATAGCTACCAATACATCCGGCTGATCCCCGGCCGTAGAAACCTCTACCGCGCCAAAATTAATCTGGAATGCCGACACCCCAAATGTAGTCCCCACAGGTGCCCGAATTTCCGCAGGGAAGTCAGGGAATGTTGTCAGGTCAGACCCTTCCAATGCCGTAGCAACGGAAAACTGGTTTCCTGTCAACTGCATGCCATCACCTGAATCGCCCGCAAATCTGAGGACGACAGATTCCAGCTCCGTCACATCATCTCGTGCCGATGCCAATATACTTTCATGAACAGTCATTATTTTCTTCCTTAGATTCAAGACCGCAAAGACACGAACCTGAACTGACATATAATATGGGAAACATACTGCATGGTCCCCGACTTCTCATTGTGCGGCCTATAAACTCCCGTCTTTGGAAACTTATAATACACACGATTTTTGTTATTATTATCTTTATACCGCTTTAGTATGTACTAAATTAAATGATTAAAAAAAATTAATTTTATTCGATATTCCATATCAATATTATTGATATATAATCCTTCGTATGTTGCGCATCACACTTAAACAACTTCAGGCCTTTGATGCCATTGCCCGACTTGGTAGCGTTTCCAACGCGGCCCAGTCACTTTCTCTTAGTCAATCGACAATCAGCATGTCCTTGAAAGAACTAGAAGATCGTCTTGCATCGCCACTTTTTTACCGTGAAGGCCGCCGCTTAGTCCTCAGTGGCTTTGGACGCGAAATATTACCTAAGGCGCGAGATATACTGGACAAGGTTCAATCAATTGAAAATCTTGGCCATTCCAGTGAAAAAACACTATCTGGCGAAATCAGAGCCAGTGTCAGCACAACTATCGCAAATTATATTGTCCCTGCGAATACCGGCAATTTTCTCAAGATCGCACCCGACGCCCAATTTAACCTTCGTGTCGGCAATACCGAACAAGTCATTACCGATTTACGTCGCTTCCAATCAGATATTGGTCTTATCGAAGGCATTTGCAATGATAGCCAGATCATTAGTCAGCCATGGCGAAAAGACAACCTCGTTATTATCGCGAACCCAGACCACCCGTTATGCAAAAAAACCAATATCACATTTGACGATTTACTAGCCCAAAACTGGGCACTTCGTGAACCCGGCTCCGGCACCCGCGACACCTTTGAAAAAGCGATGCGTCAATATGGCGGACAAACTTTTACACTTTCTCTTGCCATTGAACTTGCCCATACCGAAGCCTTAAAGCGCATTATTCAGGTAAACTACTTTTTAGGCTGTATTTCCGAATTTGCAGTCCAACGCGAAATCGAACGTGGCGACCTTGTCGTTTTATCTACTCCCTTTCTTAACCTTGAACGTACCCTATATTTACTCACACGTGCAGGACAAACCCTCAGCCCCTTAATGGAAACATTTCGTAATTTCTGTCTGACGCAATCCGTTGATGACCGCGCTGTCTAAATTAAACTATGCGACCTCTTTTATCAGTCCTTCAAATAATTTTCTGTCTTCAGTTATAATCTCGTCCAACCATTCGATGACCCGACTGATCCGCGGCACATGACGTAATTCCGGATGCACAAGCAACCACAAATCACGACGTACGATTGTGGGGGTCAACCTGACAAGACTATCATCCGCATCCCCCAAATAGCAGGCCAGGACGCCGACCCCTACGCCTTCACGCAGGGCTGCATGCATGGTCGGCCCAACAGCTAGACGCAATGCTGTTTTCCGCGCAGGATAATTATTAATGACCCATTGCGCCTCCGGAAGGTGGGCATAAAGGTCATCATAATCAACCCACGGACATCCTTCCAATCCCACTTTGCGCGACTGCTCTGCTAATTCCGGACTGGCATATACCGCACACGCCACCGTCGAAATACGGCGGGTCAGCACATTGCCTTTTTGCGGGCGGACCATACGCAGGGCCAAATCAGCCTCCCGACGGGATAAATTTAACTGGTTGCCATCGGCAATCATCTCTAGGGTAATATCAGGATATCGGCGACGAAACTCTTCGATACGAGGAATAAGATACCCCCCCACAATAGTCGCCACAGATGTCAGTCGCACTTCCCCGCTTAAAGACAAGTCCTGATCGGTGACGGCCCGTTCTATGGCGGCTGTTTGTTGCTCAACCTGTTCGGCATGGGCCAAAATATTCTCACCCATTTCCGTTGCCACATAGCGCCCGTCAACACGCAGGAATAACCCCGCCCCCAACTCTTCTTCCAGAAGGGTCAGACGGCGTGAAACTGTTGTCGGGTCCGCGCGCACCATTTCCGATGCCCCAGCAAGCGTTCCTGAACGCGCCACCGCCAACACATATTTCAGATCATTCCAATTCATCTATCACTATTGATCTATTTTTAATCACTATTCGGGCTGCCATACGGGCTTTGTCGTCTCAACACACATTGGCATTGCTTACCGGGCTAAAAAATCTTACTTCCTGCATATTTGCAGCAATTATAGCACAAGACACCATTATCACCGCATAAATTCAGCGTCATTTTTATTAAACGATAAATTCATAAAGGTAAAGTAAATTAAGCCCCCTTCATATGCATTTTTTTGCGCATTTCGCCTGTGCTCTACTGTGCTCTACTGGCAAAAACTCCATAATTAGGAATGTCCTCCCGCTGACATATCATTATCCGGTATGTATATACCCATCTGGACAGCGTATTTAGTCGTCATAAGAGCCAACTTTATCAAATTTTGAAGCGGCATTTATGCAGGGCGTATTGGGTATAATCTATATTCTCTCACCGTTGTTTTTTCCGTAAAATAGAAAATCTTCTACGTACAATAAGGATATTAACGTGCTCACGCTCTATACAAACCCCATGTCGCCCTGCGCACAAAAAGTCCGCATCGTTCTCGCCGAAAAGGGGCTGGAATGGACGCCCGTACATGTCGACCTGCAGAATAAGCAAAACCTTGAACCAGACTATCTGAAACTGAACCCGTTGGGAGTGGTGCCGACCCTCGTTGATAACGGCAAACCCATTATCGAATCTTCTTTGATTTGCGAATATCTTGATGAAGCATATCCCCAAACACCACTACGACCAGAAGATCCCTATCTCCGGGCACAAATCAGGCTCTGGTGCAAACATATTGACAACAAACTACACCCTTCATGTGGGGCGCTACAATGGCCCCTCGTGATGCGGCCGACATTGATGGAAAAGACCGAAGAAGAACGTAATGCCTTATTGGAACGAGTCGTAGAAAAACCCCGCCGCGAGCGGCAAAAAAGGTTGGTCAAATTCGGTCTGGAAGCACCAGATGTCGTCGATGCGGTGAAAACCTATCACAATACAATTATCAAAATGGAAGCCGCACTGGAAGACAACGCATGGCTTGTGGGCGACCAATTTAGCATTGCCGATTGTGCTATGGCTCCCTATTTCCAAACTGTCATCCAATTTGGCTGGCAAGAAATTTTCGCCGATTATCCACGCGTTGCAGACTGGATTGCCCGGGTCACAGCACGGCCGTCCTACCAAACGGCTGTCAGTGCAGATTTTCCCCCGGAAACAGTTGAAAAACTTTTACAGGTCGGTGCCCCTGCCTGGCCGATCATTCAGCGGCATCTCGCCGCATAATTAAAAAGAACTCATATGTCATGGCCTTCCCCTCTTGGCCATGGCATAAGGGCGGCATACAGTAGGAATAAGTATGTCGCCCTTTTCTTTGTCGCCACATAACAGCTCTCTCACGGCCATGCACCGTCGCATGTGGGCCATTGCCCTGCCCGCCATCATAGCCAATATTTCCAATCCCCTTCTGGGATTAGCCGATACCGCTATTATGGGTCATATGCCAGACACATCCTATCTCGCAGGACTTGCGCTTGGTACTCTGATTTTCAATGTTCTGTTCATGGGCATGAATTTTCTGCGGATGGGAACCACAGGCCTCGCGGCCCAAACGTCCGGGCGGGATGACCAAACCGAATTGGCCCTGCTGTTTTTTCGCGCAGCCCTTCTGGCCCTGACAATCGGTTCTTTATTAATTGTCCTCCACCCCCTTATTGGTCCTATGGCATTTGCCCTATTGGACGGTGCACCGGATGCGCAGGCAAAAGGACAGATTTATTTCGACATCCGCATTTGGGCCGCCCCGATCACATTGACAAATTATTGTATTATGGGCTGGTTATTGGGCCTGCAACAAGCCCGCGACGTCCTCATCATTCAATTGTTCATGAACGGCCTGAACATTGTACTGAATGTCATGTTTGTCTTTGGCCTGCATATGAACATAGATGGTGTTGCCTATGGCACCTTATGCGCCGAAGTCACCGCCTTGCTGCTGGGAATGACTTTACTTCTCCGCCACTTCCGGCAACGCACCGGGCAATCGCTGTTCCATCATTTCCATATGTCCGCCATAATGCGCGCCGAAAAAATTCGCCAACTGCTCAGCCTGAACCGAGACATCTTCATCCGTACGATTTCCCTTATGGCGGCCTTTACCCTATTTACGGCATTTGGGGCGCGCATGGATAAAGATATACTGGCGACCAATGCCCTGCTGATGAACTTTGTCATGTTTCTGGCTTTTGGCCTGGATGGTTATGCGCAGGCAGCCGAAGTCCTGGTGGGAGAATATATCGGCCGTGGCAAAGTGACCGCCGTACGCCAAAGTGTAAAAATAACCACGCTGTGGGCCTTTCTCACGGCACTTCTCTATATGCTGGTCTATGGTCTATTCGGCTTGCAGTTTGTCGATACACTTACTGATTTGGACAATATTCGTCACCTTGCCCGCGATTATTTTTTCTGGATTATATTGATCCCCGGCCTTGCCGTATGGTGCTACCAATTGGATGGTATTTTTATTGGCGCAACGTTAGGCCGGGAAATGCGTAATGCGATGCTCTTCTCGTTGGCTTTCTATATCGGTTGCGCCTTTATTCTGGTCCCTCTTTGGGGAAATCACGGCCTCTGGCTTTCCTTCTCACTATTTACTGTGATGCGCGCCGCCAGCTTGCTTTACCATTACCCGAAAATAGAAAAGGCTGCCGCAACCGCGACAGCCTCCACATAACGATCAATTATCGTTTTATATAATATCCAGAACCTGTTCAGGTGGGCGGCCAATCGCGGCTTTATCCCCGTTCACCACAATCGGGCGTTCAATCAATTTAGGAAAATCGACCATCGCTTTTACTAACGCCTCATCACTCAAATCCGCATTATCCAGATCGTTCTCTTTATATTCAGCTTCTTTCCGGCGCATCAATTCCCGTGGGGATAGTCCCAGTTTCTGCAGGATATCACGTAACGTATCTGCTGAAGGAACATCTTTCAGATATTCAACAATAACGGGGGTGACACCCTTGTCTTCTAACAACGCCAACGTCTGTCGTGACTTACTACAGCGGGGGTTATGGTAAATGGTAACGGACATAATCGACTCCTTAACAAAGGCACAAACATTAAATCATCTGTCTGCGTTTATACGCCATTTGTAAGCACTGTCTAGCGCCAACCGACCTGATCAAAAGTCATGACCGCCTTACGGTTATGGACAGCAAAATCCGCCAACGGCAGGGCATCCGCTTTGAACGCACCCCACGATTTCAGGACAGGCGACAACGGCGCCCCTGCCCGCACTGGGTATTCAAAGACTTCCTCTGCATATATTTGTTGCGCTTTTTCACTGACCAGAAATTTCAATAGAGCAATTGCATTTTCGCGGTTTTTAGCACTTTTTGTCACACCCGCCCCACTGATATTCACATGGGCACCACGCCCCTGTTGATTTGGCCAGAATAAGGCCACCTTTTGGGCCGCTTTTGCCTGCGCGCCGCCGGCTTTCGACGCCACCATACGCCCATAATAATATGAATTGGCAATGGCGACATCACATTCACCACTGGCAACAGCCATAATCTGGTCACGGTCGCCACCTTGTGGCCGCCGGGCAAAGTTTGCAACAATCCCCTTGGCCCATTGTCGTGCAGCCTCTTCACCCTTATGGGCAATCATGGAAGACAATAAAGACTGGTTATAGATATTCGCAGAAGATCTGACACACAAACGCCCGCGCCATTTCTCTGCTGTCAGCTCTTCATAGCTGGACAAGTCTGCCGCACTCACCCGATCTTTGGCAAAAAACAGGACGCGCGCGCGCAACGACAATCCAAACCAATGTCCTTCATCATCACGGTATTGCGCGGGAATGACGGTCTTTAATGTTGCATCATCCACAGGCTGAAGAACACCCGCCTTTTCCGCGCGCACTAGACGCGCCACATCTGCCGTCAATAATAAATCTGCGGGACTATTTCGCCCCTCACTTTTTAAGCGCTGAAGCAAGGCATCCGCCTTGCCGCTGACAATATTGACCTTAATCCCTGTTTCCGCCGTAAAGGCTTTCAACAAGGGACGCATCAGAATTTCCTGCCGGTATGAGTATATATTCACATGGGGCTGGCTTGCCAGTACCGGCGTTGTCCATACCCCCTGGCCAATCATAAACAATCCCACCAAAAAGGCCGTCACACGCGAAACACTCAACATTCTTTTATTATCCTCTGCATAACCGTCACGCTTGTGAATAAAGCATGCTTTACACCTAAACGCAATTAAGATTTATTCTCAATATTATGTAGGATACCTCATGCACGAGGTCAATGCGTTGATTTATATCATTCTGGAAAATTGGATTAACGGTAATCGGTCCCCACGGCCTCAGCTACAGAAGCAAAACCATCCGCCGCCAGCAATTGCAGCAGTTCGTCGCAAATACGATAACTCAAACCCGGTCCTTCATAAACCATGGCAGAATAAAGTTGCACCAAACTGGCCCCTGCGCGAATTTTGGCATACGCCTGCTGGCCGTTCGAAATCCCTCCCACGCCAATCAGGGGAAGCTTTCCGTCCGTAAGTTTATACATTGTTGACAAAATGGAAGTCGACACATCAAAGACAGGTTGGCCGCTTAAGCCCCCCGCTTCATGACGGTGCTGGCTCATCAGGGCCTCACGCCCGCCAATAGTGGTATTGCTGATAATTAGTCCATCGACGTTCTGCGCCATCACCACCTCGGCGATATCTTCACATTCTGCCGGTGACAAGTCTGGCGCAATCTTTACCAATACGGGTTTAGCTGGTGCATCACCTACGATCATGCCTGTTCTGGCCTGCATCACGCGCGATAATAAATCCGTTAAAGCCTCCCGCCCCTGAAGCCCGCGTAACCCCGGCGTATTCGGGGAAGAAATATTAACGGTGAAATAATCCGGTAAAGCCCCCAGACCCTTTAACCCCGATACATAATCCACGGCCTGATCTTCCGTGGTTTTATTCGCCCCAATATTGGCACCCACAATTCCCCCGGAGATAGCCTTGTCTTGATAATGAATGAGCCGCGCCCGGAAGGCAGCCAATCCTTCATTATTAAACCCCATACGGTTGATAACCGCCTGGTCCTCCAGCAGCCGAAACAGCCGAGGGCGTGGATTGCCGGGTTGTGCCAAAGGGGTCACGGTGCCAGCTTCAACAAAACCGAACCCGGCCTGAAGCATTGCCCCCATGACTTCGGCATTTTTATCAAACCCCGCGGCCAAGCCCACGGGGTTTTCAAAAGTCAGCCCCAGGACATCTGTTTTAAGCTTAGGATGACGATATATGCCATTTTTAGGGCCAAGTCCCCACTTCAACGCCGTTATCGCAGCCCCGTGGGCGCGTTCCGCATCCAGACAAAATAAAGCGGGGCGTATCGCATCATAAAAACGCATTTCGGGCCTCAATCAGAAAATCATTTACTCCTGCCACATACCGCATTCATTGCCATAAATAAACCCGACAATCAAAAAAAGCACCGCTTACGCGGTGCTTTCCTGAAAAATTATCGTCATGTTTTAACGACTATTCGTCCTCGCTGGCGTCCAGTTCCGCCTGTGACGCGTTGCCTACGGCCTTAATCATCTCAAAGATGCGTTTCCGAACAATCGGGTCAACAATACGATAATATGAACGGACCAATTCAAGTGTCTCGCGCCGCGACAATTGGCCAACCTCAAAAGATGGCGGGGACGATTCCGCAAACCCGGCTTTCCTGCCGTGACCTGTGGCAGCATCCATATCTTCAAAAAAGAAAGAGACCGGGACATCCAAAATCTGGGACAATTGGAACAGGCGGCTAGACCCTATACGGTTCGCACCACGTTCGTATTTCTGGATCTGCTGGAAGGTTAGCCCCAGGGCCGTACCTAATTTTTCCTGGCTCATACCAAGAAGCGTGCGTCTTAAACGTACGCGTGAACCCACATGTATATCTACGGGATCGGGAGTTGATTTGACCATTATGATTCCTGACGTCCTCTTGAGAAATTATGTGGCCGACCCCCGAGACATGTGCAATCTGTTTAAAAGGCTTAGAAAATTTGTCAAGCAAATCCACGCCGAATGCCTGACTCGTCTCGTCCATATCTCACGACAACAAAAATCAAGATAACAAATGTACCCCAGAAGGGCAATTCTCCCTTGGTCGAATAAAATGTCGGTTTTTCCAGAGCCCGCGACAACTTATGATCGATAATTCCCTCATGTCCCAATGGTATAGAGGCGCGAATCCTCCCATAAGGATCTACAATTGCAGAAATCCCGGTCCCCGCAGCCCGAACCAAAGGAATCCCGTCTTCCACTGCCCGCACACGGCTCTGCAAAAGGTGCTGATATGGCCCCGATGTATGTCCATACCAGGCATCATTGGTGACATTTAACAACCATTGTGGCCGGTCTGCGCTATCATGTGCTGCACCGGGAAAAATAACTTCATAACATATGAGGGGGCTGACCGCTGGCAACCCCGGCAGGCGCAATGTTTGTAGTCCCGGCCCCGCACTATAGTCCACATCACCCGGCACCAGTTTCGCAATACCCAGCCTGTCCATCAAAGACCGCAAGGGCATATATTCACCAAAGGGCACCAGATGACTTTTATCATAGCTGGCCCGAATTTCCCCCTTATCATCAAGAATATGCAGACTATTCCACAAAGAAATATCTTCTCCCTGCCGTTGCAGGCGGACGGCACCCGTCAATAAATATCCCCCCGGATTTAAGGCCTGTGTCATCAGAAAACGGCGACTCGGTTCCTCATCAATTAAATATGGCACGGCGGTTTCAGGCCAAATAACATGGGTTACAGTCTCACGCCCGCTTTTCATGCTGAGGTCTATATAACGCAGGAAATTCTCCGCCTTATACGCTGGATGCCATTTGTTCCGTTGGTCGATATTTCCTTGTACGACCCGCAGCACAACATCCTCAACATAACCCGTCTCGCTATGCGAAAGCCGCCATTGCCCCCATACCCCTGCCATCAGGAACGTCAAAACGGCAATCCCGCTCCACCAATAGCCGATCGTTCGATTGTCACTTTGGAAGAATAATGCCGGGCTCATAGCCCATAAAATAGTCAGCAGGCCAAGACCATAAATGCCCCCATACGCCGTGACTTGCAGCAAGCCATCGGAAAAACCCCACACATACCCGAGGAGATTCCACGGAAAACCGGTCAATATGTGCCCACGCAGCCATTCGCCCACTGCCCAACAAAGGCAGAAGAACAACACTTTTGCCCATATCATCAGCTTTAATCGTCGTGACACAGACCAGTAAACACCACAAATCACCGCCGGGAAGATCGCCAATCCCGCAGCCAACCCGAAAACCGCGGGGACTGCGGCCCAGTTACTAACGGCGTCCTGCATAAAAAAGGCGTAGCCCACCCAATAGAGGCCGCCGGCAAAATGTCCAATCCCGAATAATAAGCCAAAAGCCATTGCGCGCCAAAAGCCGGACGCACGTTCGACTACCCCCCATAAAATCGGGTAGCAGAAAAAAATAACGGGAAAGACATATAACGGCGCAAAGGCCAAAGCCGACATTCCCCCTAAAAGGGGCAACAATACAATAGCCGGTAATCGCATCACCCTGTCGCCAAAAGCAAGTGGTGAAAAGGTTTCCGACTTAGGCCGCTTTATTTCATCTCCCGTCATCACACGACTCTGCTTCTCAGCTTCAGGAGATTATCCAACGCGCTCATGGGACGTATCCGCCGTCTCAACCTCCGCGGCCACAGCGTCTTGCTCTTCGCTAAATGTCCTTAAAATCAATACCGTTTTCACACGGCGAGCATCCCCTTCGGTCACCTCAAAACGTAAATTTTCCGCCGGGTGTGCGATCACATCTCCCTGCTGGGGTACATGACCTGCCAGTGTAAAAATAAGCCCGCCCACAGTATCCACATCTTCGTCCAGATCATCCGGCAAAAGGTCCATACCTAATAAACCTTCAAGGTCTTCAATCGTTAACCGCGCATCTGCTTTCAGGTCACCATTGGGCAATACATAAATTAATTCTTCCGCCGCGGCATCATGCTCATCTTCAATGTCACCGACAATCTGTTCGACCAGATCCTCGATCGTCAAAAGGCCGTCAGTGCCCCCATATTCGTCCACCACCAAAGCCATATGAATTCGCGTCATGCGCATCTTCATCAACAGGTCCGAAAGCCGCATGGACGGCGGCACAAACAATAATGGGCGCTGCATGTCTACAAGGGCCAGATCACGGCATCCTTCCTCACCCTTATCCACAAGGTGACGAAACACATCTTTGATATGGACCATGGCCACGACATCATCTAGGGATGTGCGGTATACAGGCACGCGTGAGACAGATTCCTGACGAAACAACGTGACCAGTTCCGCAAAAGGCGTACCGGCCTCCACCGCGACAATATCGGCCCGCGGAATCATCACATCGTCAATGCGTTTATCCCCGAAATCCAGCGTATTCAGCAGCAAAGACCTATGCTCCTCATCTAGGGCCGTTGGTAACGTGTCATGCTCTTCAATGACAACTTCCAAACTTTCCTTAAGCGATGTATCGTTACTGCGCCCCCCGAAAAGTGATCTTACATTCTGCCATATCCCGCGCGGTCGCGACGGGGGTTCTGAGTCGGGCTGTTCTGTTGTAAATGGCGCGTCGGTGCTCATTATATCTTTGCTTGCTGTTTTGTTCATTAGGCTCTCATGTCGCATAAGGGTCGTCAATATGCAAATGTGCCAGAATTCTGACTTCTAATGCCTCCATCGTGGCGGCCTCTTCGTCATCTTCGTGATCGTAACCCAAAAGATGTAACAAACCATGAACCGTCAAATGGCTAACATGGTCTACCAATGCTTTACCTGCATCTTCCGCTTCCGCCATTGCCGTCTCAAGCGATATGACCACATCCCCCAAGGCAACAGATGGCAAACCAGGGCCATCGTATCCTTCGACCGACAAAGTATCTGTATCCATTCCGGGAAACGAAAGCACGTTAGTGGGCTTATTCTTCCCCCGGTATTCACGATTAAGCTCACGCATTTGCGCATCATGGGTCAGCAGCATACTGATCTCCACCTGTCGACGTTTAGACAATTCGCGCGCCATGGGTGTTTCACGCCACACCGCCGTCACTGCCGCCTGCATCCTCACCATTACATCTGTGATCGCTAGGGTCCAGTCACCATCATCTCCGGCGACATCCAGAACGACATTTTCAGGCAATAATCCCGCTTCTTCTCCAGTCGGTGACATCATCACGACCTTTCAGGCCGATCATAGGCGGCAACAATACGGCCCACCAGAGGATGTCGCACAACATCTTTTTCATCAAAATGAATAAAATCCACGCCCGGTACACCTGATAGAATATTGACCGCTTCATGCAAACCAGACGGACTGCCGTCTGGTAGATCCACCTGACTGCCGTCCCCCGCGATGACCATACGGCTTCCTTCGCCCAGACGGGTCAGGAACATTTTCATCTGCATAGGGGTAGTATTTTGCGCTTCATCCAAAATAACAAAAGCGTTGGTGAGTGTCCGCCCCCGCATAAACGCAAGAGGTGCTACCTCAATCTCACCACGTTCAAAACGCTTTTCCGCCTGTTCCCATGGCATCATATAACTAATCGCATCATACAAGGGCCGCAGGTAAGGATCGACTTTTTCTTTCATATCACCGGGGAGGAACCCCAATCTTTCCCCGGCCTCCACCGCCGGGCGGGACAAAATAATCCGATCAACATGCCCCCCCATCAGTTGTGATACCGCCTGCGCAACAGCAAGAAATGTTTTACCCGTGCCCGCAGGCCCTAATCCAAAAACCATTTCTGAACGCCCAAGGGCCTTAATATAACGGGCCTGGTTAGGCGAACGCGGCGTGATATCCTTCTTACGGGTCCGGATCGTCAACTCTGCAGGTTTTATGCCTTCATCTGAAGAGTGCGATACAGGCACCTGGACAGGCGCGGCCGATACATGTTCAGACAATGCCGAAACTGGCACCATTTCCGCTTCGCGCATACGAATGGCGGCATCTACTTCGGCCATATGCACGCCACCCCCGTTTTCCAAAAGGGCATAGAGATCACATAAGACATCACGCGCCAATGAACAGGATGCAACCGGGCCTGAAATGGCGATTACATTTCCCCGCTCTTCCAGCAAGACATCCAACATCTGTTCAATGCGCGCCAAATGTGCATTATGTTCGCCATAAAGGGCGGATAATAGTCGATTATCCTTAAATTCTACTATCAGGCGATCTGCGCGCGAAGGCGTGGTCTTTTCCATTCACTCTTCTTAATGAATATGACGTTCCCGAAACGTCTCTAATACCAGAAAGCTAAACATTTGAGCTTTGTACAATACGCCCTTTAATACTATGGGGGGCGGCGGACGTTACTTCTACATTTACTATTTTACCAAAATATGTCTGTGCAAGGCCAGCATCTTCCGTATCTACGTGAATGGCCTGCATATAGGGGCTCCGTCCAACGAGCTGCCCCGGCTGCTTTCCATAACGCTCTAGCAACACCGCCATCACCTGACCCACGGTTCTAGTATTGAAAGCCAGTTGCTGACTGTTCAGTTCATCCTGCAGTAAAGCCAATCGCGCGGCTTTAACCTCTTCATCAACCTGTGAAGCCATTGTCGCTGCGGGCGTCCCCGGTCGCGGGCTATATTTAAAGGAATACGCCTGCGCATATCCGACATCCCGCACTAATTGCAAGGTTTCCGCAAACTCCGCATCGCTCTCCCCGGGAAAGCCAACAATAAAATCACCGGAAATTGCAATGTCCGGACAAACCGCGCGCAAACGGTCAATAATGTCCCGATAAGATGCCGCCGTATGATGCCTGTTCATTTCTTTTAAAATCCGGTCTGACCCCGCCTGTACTGGCAGATGCAAATACGGCATTAGTTTATCGACATCCCGATGGGCATTGATTAAGGCATCCGTCATGTCGCGCGGATGGGACGTTGTATAGCGGATACGTTCCAATCCGCGAATATCTGCCAGGGCTTCTATCAGGCGCGCCAGATCCCAGCTTTCCCCCGTAGCCGTTTCTCCATGATAAGCATTCACATTTTGCCCCAAAAGCGTAACTTCAACCACGCCTTGCGCCACTAATCGTTCCGCTTCTTCCAATACCTTGGACACAGAACGGGAATATTCCGCCCCACGCGTATACGGCACCACGCAGAAAGAACAGAATTTATCGCAACCTTCCTGCACCGTCAAAAAGGCCGCAGCAGACTGTTGTCGCGGCCCGGCATCAAGGGCTTCGAATTTTTCATCAACGGCAAAGTCCGTATCCAGCAGGCGAACAGATTCGCCCTTATCATGCTTCTGTTTTGCCGCCTTTACCATATCCGGTAAGCGGTGGTAGGCCTGTGGCCCAAAAACCATATCCACTACAGGGGCACGTCGCATGATTTCATCGCCTTCCGCCTGGGCAACACACCCCGCTACAGCAACAACCATTTCTTCGCGCGTCTCTGGTCGAGCCTTTTTAATCTGACGTATGCGGCCAATATCTGAATAGACTTTATCGGCAGCCTTTTCCCGGATATGACAGGTATTCAATACTACCACGTCCGCATCATCTGGCGCCTCTGTCATCTCATAACCATGCGGGGCCATAACATCCAGCATACGCTCTGTGTCATAGACATTCATCTGACATCCGTATGTCTTGATATAAATCCGCTTTGTCACCTGACTCTCACTCTTTTATCTTTATGCTTGTCATATTCATGCCGCAGGGTGTTGTGCCAAGGCCGCATGCAGACCCGCTTCGATCACATCCTGACAATACTGTGTCATTTCTTTGCGGTTTTTAAACGATGCCCGAGAAATAGGCTCATGAAAATGCACTTCCACCTGCACATTCTCAATCGCCAGAGCCTCCCAAAAATGCGGCCCGAAGTCCATATCCCCGTACCACGCCACACGGGGCCTGTTATGACGACGTGACGGGGCATTATTAATTTGTTTATACACCAGGGTAACGGGCTGCACGTTTAAATGCTCCTTAACGGCATCTGCCTCCAACACCTTTTCTGTCACCCCGAAAAGTGCGGATTTAAACGGTAATACCCGCCCACCATCGGATGTGGTGCCTTCGGGGAATAAAATCAAACTGTCACCGTTCGCAAGACGCGATGATAATTGAATCGTTTGCTGGTGCGCCGTTGACCGTTTTTCACGGTCAATAAACACTGTTTCATGTAACTTTGACAGCCTGCCCAAAAAGGGCCATGACTGCATATCGCCCCGGGCAATAAAGCTTGCTTTTGCCACATGTCCCAGCACCAAAATATCCATCCATGACACATGGTTGCTGACAAAAAGTACCGGCCCGTTATTTTCCAGTGGGGTTCCCACAACCTTCACCCGTATATGCAACAGGCGGCACATTACACGATGCCAAAGCCGCGGCAGCACACGGTAACCTGGAATATCAATACGCTGCAATAACATCATTGGCGGGATCATTAGCAATATAGTCCCTGCAATGAAGAAAAATCGAATATAGCGACGCATTCATTATAACCGTTGTAAAAAATAAAACTGCGTGAGCCTTAGCTCATGCAGTCGTATACCTAAAAACCTGAAGCACTGCAAATCGCAGATGGGCATGCTCCCCTGTCCATCTGCATATGGTGCAGTGCCTTATGAATAATTCTCTAATGCGTGAAAGGTTACACCCACCTAATCGTCACTTGAAACTGGCACCCCGTACAATTCCATACGATGATCTATTAATTTAAAGCCTAATCTTTCTGCCACTTTACGTTGCAACGCTTCAATCTCAAGATCATGAAATTCCATCACTTCGCCATTTTCAACATTAATCAAATGGTCATGATGTTCTTCACGTACTTGTTCATAACGGGCCCGGCCATCACGAAAGTCATGACGTTCCAGAATACCCGCCTCTTCAAAAAGCCGAACAGTGCGATACACCGTCGCAATGCTGATTCTGGAATCAACTGCTGTAGAGCGGCGATACACTTCCTCAACATCTGGATGGTCATCAGCTTCTGTCAACACACGGGCGATAACCCGGCGTTGTTCTGTCATCCGCATCCCTTTATCGATACAATGCTGCTCGATATCAACCGTCATAAACCCGGCTCCCTTGCCTTCTTACACATACACAGTCTGTTTATAATGCGTGTCAATATAAACAAAAAGCAGAAAGCTTCCAACCCCTGAGACTGCGAGATTTAAAAGAAATATGACATGAAGAAACGAATATCGCTAGTTTAATCATGATAAGGCAAGATACAGACCACCAATGACGCCGTGCCCAAACACACTATCTTATTTCAGCTATTC
This sequence comes from Kordiimonas sp., assembly GCA_002700365.1. Lineage (GTDB taxonomy): Bacteria > Pseudomonadota > Alphaproteobacteria > Sphingomonadales > Emcibacteraceae. The sequence continues at coordinate 305,943 of PADB01000009.1, forward strand.
AGAAGAATATTTGCACAACCATTATGAACGGCGGCTTGTCCGGTGCGTCCCCAACCCGATCTCTTTAGCCAGGGCCTGACGTTTCTTCGCATAATTCGGGGCAACCATAGGGTAATCACCCGCCAGCCCCCATTTCTGACGATAATCTTCCGGTGTCATATCGTAATGGGTTTTAAGATGCCGCTTCAGCATTTTAAGTTTTTTACCGTCTTCCAAACAAATGAGAAAATCCGGTGTAATTGACTTACTAACGGGCACCGCTGGAATTGGGCCTGACTCCTGGGTCATATCTGTCCCACGTCCCAGCTGGTCTAATGTTGTAAACACTTGTGTGATTAGTTTTGTGACATCATCAACCGCCACTGCATTATTGGACACATGTGATGACACGATTTCCGTTGTATAGGCCAGAATTTCGCCTATATCCCTCTCATCTTTCTCACTCACAGCCATCTCCTTTAGATCTGCCGCAATATAATCATGCCAATTCTATAAAATCATCATTAATACATCCTTACCAACATGGTTATATTATAGGTAAAGATAGTAAAGTTCAGAAAATTAGAATCTAATATTGAAGATCACTACATGTACTTAAGATGAACAAGTCGCCATTACAAGGGACATCAATATGGCATCTTGGGGAGAATTTTTATTTTCACGGTAGTAATCCTTGCGACGCCCCACCGCTTCAAAAGCATTATCCGTATAAAAACGTCGTGCAATGATATTGTCTTCACGCACTTCCAGGAAAAGGCGCTGTACGGGGATTTTTTCTAAATAACGGATAGTATTCCTCAACAAATACTGCCCTATTCCCCGGCGTCTGTATTTAGGGTGCACGCCTATTGTTAGCACTTCTGCTTCATCTGCAGCCTGCTGCACCATGATATGGCCACACGGCACACCATCACATTGCACAACAAAAGCATATCGGCCCGGCGTCTGGAGCAAAGACCTGTAATTTTCTGCAGTCCAAATCTGTTCTATTGTGTTTTCAAATGCGGCAAGATGCAGAGCTGCCAATAATTCAGCCCCTTCACGCCCAACGTTCACAAACTGTAAAGAAGGCACCTCAGATGTGGTAGGCTCTTGGGTGATAGTGGGATCATCCTGCCCATCACCTCCTCGCATCATACCCCCCATTACTGCGCCAGTCCTTCTGGCAGCAACGATATACGGGCCGGCTTCTTCGCGTCCGGCGCCCGAAGATAAACGGGCCGCACCGCCTGGCCCAACCGCGCATGATGCTGTTGTATCAACTCAACCGCCATTTTCACCATGATAGGGGCGGATGGAAACGGTGACACACCAAGAGCAATGCGATCCTGCAATCCGGCAGCCTCTAACTGTGGCATAACAAGTGGCACACCCGTACCGGCAATGGCCACACTTCCGTCGGCAATATGTTCAACCACCTGCCCGTAACTCACCGCCTGCCCCGGTGTCAAAGAGCGCGGCAGACCGGCAGTGTCGCCTCCGGCAAAATTTTCGATAAAGACCTCTTTGCGCCGTGCATCATGAATAACCGTAACGGGCCGCGCGCTATCCTCCCCCTGGCATATCATTTCGTTTTGAAGCGCATAGGCCACAACCTCCAGAGACGTCAAACCGATAACCGGACAATTCTGCACCAAGGCCAACCCACGCGCCGTTGCCAAACCAATCCGCATTCCCGTAAAAGCCCCGGGTCCGACAGTCACCGCAATTGCAGTCACGTCTTTGATGGTCACACAAGCCTTAGACATGACCTCCTGTATCATCGGCAACAACCTTTCTGCCTGCCCCGTCTGGCCTTCCTCCTGCGCCTCGACAGTCGCCTGCCCCTCGACACAGACGGCGGCGGAACATGCTGCCAACGATGTATCAAATGCCAATATTACCATTATGCTTTATATGAACCTTCCCATTGGGCGGAACATTGAAAACCCTGCATTGCTGATCACTTTATGGACACAACAGTGTCACTCTTGTCTGCCCCCATTTACACTTAGGCAAATCGGCAGGCCTCACCAAAAGACAATCGCGGTCCGCGCGGATGTGTTTTTTCATGATCTCCATAGCCCAGCGCACAGATAAAATTAGTCTTTACAGTTGTGTCTGCAAAGAATGCCTCATCCACTTTATCCGGAAAAATGCCTGACATAGGACCGCAGTCCAATCCCAAAGACCGGGCGGCGATCATCAAATACGCTCCCTGCAATGAGCTGTTACGGAATGCAATCGCCTGCGACATGGCCTCATTTTTAGCAATCATTTCCGGCACGCCATCAGCCCAGGGAGCCAATGTCGGTAGCTTATCATAAAAAGCCATATCCTGCCCGACAATGGCCACTACAGGCGCCGTCAGTACTTTGTCACGATTAAGGTCCATCACGCCATCAGCTAATGTCTCTCGCCCACGCTGACTGGTCACAAAGACAAACCGCGCCGGGCAGGAATTATAACCTGTAGGTCCCCACCGCAACAAGTCGTACACAGCACGCAACGTCACTTCTGACACGGGTTTATCCAGCCAGCCATTATGCGAACGGGCCTCACGAAAAATGAGATCCAGGTCATTGTCCGATAAAAGTTGCGTGGTCACCGCCTTATCTCCTTGTCAAAATAAATACCCGCCTTTTACCGCTATATCTCATGGCACAAAACGGCAAAAGAAGATAGAATAATAGTCCTTAATTATGTAGCACACCTTACAAATGCCCCTCAAAATACCGATGATTCAAAACTCACATTACCTAAGTAGCATTGCCTTTTTATGCGTTTTTATTGGGATGGTGCTTGCGTTTCCCACAACAACAGCTGCAGAAGAAGCCACCGCCACGTCCGATCAGGCTGTTATCTTAATGTACCACCGTGTCGGCGAAAAAAGATTGCCCGCCACCAATATAACTCTTGCACAGTTTAGGGCGCACCTTCAGGAACTTCGGCAGGGACCATACAAAGTCCTGCCTTTAGACGAAATTGTCGCTGCACTAAAAAACGGCCGCACTCTACCGAACCACAGTATTGCTATTACATTTGATGATGCTTTTTTATCTATTTATGAAACGGCGTGGCCATTGTTAAAAGCGGCAAAGTTTCCGTTTACATTGTTTGTCTCTACCGAACCACTTGACGAAAAAACGTCCGGCTATATGACATGGGCACAATTACGTGAAATGGCGGCTGACCCCCTTGTGACAATTGGCCACCACGGGCACAGCCACAACAGTTTTCTGTCATTGACCAAAGATCAGCGTATTGGCGACATTCTTACCGCAACAGCGCGTTTTCAAAAAGAAATAGATACCCAGCCCAAACTATTCGCCTATCCCTTCGGTGAATATGATAGCGCCTCACCCGCCATATTACGGCAATTGTCTTTTAACGCTGCCTTTGGGCAATTTTCCAGTGTGGCCAGCCCAGCGGATGACATATACGCCTTACCCCGCTTCACCTTCAATGAACGTTATGGCGATATTGACCGTTTCCGCCTTATCACGAATGCTCTGGCTTTACCTGCCTATGACATTCTACCCAAAAATCCGCATCTCAGCCACACCCATCACAATCCTCCGGCCTTTGGGTTTACCCTAAAGCCAATACCCGCATCCCCTACCAAGGCATTAGCACAACTGTCATGCTATCCATCACATATGAAAGAAGCCGCAACGCTTACACAGCTAGGAGAAGATCGGATTGAGATCCGCTTCACACAACCTTTCCCCGAAGGCCGCAATCGCATTAATTGTACCATGCCCGGCTCGGCGGGGCGTTGGTATTGGTTTGGGCGACCTTTTTTTAATACAAAAAGCCCTGCAGCATCAAATGCCGCAGGGCCTTAATGTCACAACATCCTATAGCAGGTTAAACCGCTTCGACGTTTTTGACTTCCGGAATATAATGGGTCAACAGGTTCTGAATACCATATTTCAGGGTCGCGGTTGAACTGGGGCAGCCGGAACATGCCCCTTGCATACGCAAATACACGGTCCCTTCTTCGTCAAAACTATGAAAGACGATATCACCGCCGTCTTGTGCCACTGCCGGACGCACCCGCGTTTCAAGTAATTCTTTAATCTGTGTCACCACAGGGCTATCGTCACTGTTATCTTCAGCCACATCAGATGCGCTCATCGCCATAATCGGCTGACCTGACGTATAATGTTCCATAATATGCCCCAGAACCGATGGCTTTAAAAAGTCCCACTCCACGGCATCTTCACGGGTTACCGCAATAAAATCATGCCCCAGAAAGACCCCGCCTACACCCTCTAGCTCTAAAAGTCGGCTGGCGAGCGGCGATACTGCGGCCTCTTCAAGAGACGTGAAATTTGCCGTACCACTATCCAAGACAACCTCACCGGGGATAAATTTCAACGTTTCCGGGTTGGGTGTCTGTTCTGTCTGAATAAACATATTAGTCATCCTTTAGAAGATATATATGCAGCATTGGCCGCAGATCTTTCTTCATAAATGGCGAAGCCCTTCACGAAAATCAAGACAAATTCAATCTTAATTTAAAAACAACACCCTGAGATACGGTACTTTACGTTATCTCTTGCCAGAAAACCCATGACAGAGACCACGACAGAACCCCATGGTCGGAAAAGGCAAGAAATCAGACGATTTCATCGATTTCCTCTTCTGTCATATTACCAGGGACCACGACAACAGGACGGTGTACTTTTGCCAGAAGATCCTCCCTGAACGCTTGGGTCAACGGCCCGGGGTCTTCGCCTACAGCCGCAGCCAGCACAATCATATGAATGTCCGGATCTTCTTTCAGATACTCAACAATGACTTTCTTCGGATCCCCCATGCGGATGACCGTTTCAGGGTGGATGGCTGCCAGGGCCTCTACATCCTGAGAAAATCCCTGCAATATTTCTTCTGCAGCCTCACGGGCCTCATGCTCCATTAAATCGCGTACAGCCACCCAATGCTGAAAATCCGCCGGGGGGATAATGTACATCATGGTCACGGTGCCACCAATTTTCGCCGCCCGTAACGCTGCCAACCTGACGGCGGCCTTACATTCTGGTGTGTCATCAATAAACACCAGAAATTTCCATAATCCGCTTTCGATGCTCACATATTACCTTTCCGGTCGTCTCTGCCACAGAATACTGCCATCCTGATACAAAGATTGGCAACAGGATTATTTCAGAAGAATATTTGTCAGTTCCCGTAATTGTGTGCGGGCCCGCAGCAAATAAAAGCCTTCGGCGGCCAGATGATTGGTCAGGAAAAGAGAATCCGCATCACAGTTGGACACCACCAACGGGCTAAGGCGTACTAAGGAATGAAAACTGTCCTGCATTTGCGTCCATGCCGTCTCCAGTTCTTTACCCATTATGACGCTCGAAAAGTCGTCCTGCAACGCCGTCAAAATCAGACTATAGGCATAGGCCTGCCCTTTGATATTATAAAACAGATCATCGGCACGCGTATCAAATGTACACCCGATACCATCTTTAATTTGGCGATCTAACGCCGCGGATGATGCCCCAAGGTCCAACGCAATCCGGTCTAATGTGGCAAGCAAATTATCTGCTCGCCGTTCAAAGATGGCATCGCCCTTTGCCAGTCGGTTATTATAGCTGCGCAAGGCCTTTGCTGCTTTTTCATATTGCTCTTCGGATGTGGATATCGGCCAAAAAGACGTAGATAAATCCCAACGCCATTTATCGCCCGCATATTGCAGAAGGCCAGAGGCTTCCTGCAGATCCGTATCCGCATTGCTGGACCCGCGGGTACGCCCGATCTGATCGACCAGTTCAAAACTGAACCGCGCGAGAGAAGCAATGATCCCCTGCTGATAATTGGACATATTATCCAACCAGGCCCCCGGCATGAAAAACGGGTCATTTGCCACCCAGCGATGTTCGCTCACTTCCCGGTCAATTAACGCTGTCGCTACCGCTACGGCGCGGCTCATATCCGCATGCTCAACGTGGATATCCGTTGCATAATCCAAATCATCACTGATTTTATGCACCATGACCATCCCTACGGGAAGATACATGACAAAAATCAGCAACAAAATAACAGCTATTTGCAATATCCGCCGGCCAGATAAATGCATTGCGACTTTCTCGCGCAGATCAGCCCATAAATCCAACAGCCGGTCCATCATGTTGTCATCCCCTTTTTGTCTTTTGTACACATGTGTTTCGGCAGCAAAAGATCAAGTCCTCTGTCCATTACAGCTCCCGCTTTGGGGGGCTATAAAGCACCTAATTTTACGTTGTTATTGGTTATCGCTGTCATTCAATTTGATTATCACGCGCTCCGTCGCCCCGCTATGACCAGGAAAGTCGTCAAACAGCGCCTGAATTAAATACGGCATAACTTCCGGCAGACGATTATCGCGTCCCCGGCTTTCCACACGTCCCTCAAATAAGTTGATACTGTCGTCGCCAGCAGGACGGATGGTCATCGAAAGTTTACGGGTATACACCACATAAGAACGCACCTCCGGCTCATCCCAATAGGAATGGTAAGGATGATAATACCCATACGGATAATAATGCCCCCAATAATAGGGAGAACCATAACCAAATCGGCGGGAAGGGTAGCTTTTGACTTCGACCTTGCCATCATCAACGCCATAATCCAAAACCACGATCAGGTCCGCTTGCTGACCACCCGCCGGTTTATATCCATACGCCGCCAGCCGCTGACCAATCTTTCCCGCATATGTCGCGAATTCCAGACTGCCTCGCAATTCCTCGCGGGCCGGCACAATAACAATTGTCTCGCCCGTCGGTTGCGGCAAGGCATGAAAACGGGCCACATCAGACTTTATTGATGAACTACAGGCCGCCAAAAGCAGCATCAATAACATTGATGTCACAACAGAAATACGTTTTCGCATCATCTCTATTCTCCTGTTGCCACCCCACATGCACAGTATAGAACAGACTTAAGGATGGAGGAAACCCACAATCTCGTGAACACGCTTTATTACGGGCTGTGCGATCGTCCGCGCCTGTAACGCCCCGTCTTTCAAAACATCGTCAATGTACTGCGTATCCTGCATCAGACGGTTCATTTCACCCGTGATCGGGGATAAATGCGCCACACTGACATCCGCCAAATCCTTTTTGAAATCTGCAAAGCCCTGACCTTCATATTGGCCCAAAATATCCGCTTTGCTCCGCCCACTAAGCGCGGCAAAAATCGTGACTAGGTTTTTTGCTTCCGGCCGCCCTTCCAGTCCGGCCTCTTCACCTGGCAACGGGTCACTATCTGTACGGGCCTTGCGGATCTTTTTAGCAATCGTATCCGCATCATCGGTCAAATTAATCCGCGAATATTCTGACGGGTCGGACTTGCTCATTTTATTGCTGCCATCGCGCAAGGACATCACCCGTGTCGCTTCCCCCATAATCAGGGGCTCCACATCAGGAAAGAAATCCGGGGCAAAGTCATTATTAAATTTTTGTGCAATATCACGGGTCAATTCCAAATGCTGTTTCTGGTCTTCGCCCACAGGAACTTTATTCGCCAGATAAAGCAAAATATCTGCCGCCATCAAGTTAGGATAGATATACAACCCAACAGATGCATTTTCCTTATGCTTCCCGGCTTTTTCCTTAAATTGGGTCATGCGGTTTAACCAGCCAATCCGCGCCACACAATTAAAAACCCAGGCCAACTCTGCATGTTCCGGCACCTGACTTTGGTTAAATAAGATGCAATCTTTTGGATCCAGGCCAGCGGCGATCAATCCCGCCGCAACCTCCCGCGTACTATGTCGCAAATCGTCAGGGTTCTGGGAAACCGTAATCGCATGCATGTCCACAACACAAAAAAGGCTCTCATATTGCTTTTGCAACCCAACCCAATTGCGGATCGCCCCTAAATAGTTTCCCAATGTCAGGTTGCCGGATGGCTGAATACCTGAAAAAACGCGGTCCTTTTTTTCTGTCATGCTCTTTCCCTTACGGGATGCTATGGGCACATCCCCTATTTTTTCTCTTGAGCGTTTATGAAGTCTGCCTCTGGCAAAATCAAGTCCGGCGGTCAGGATTTTTCTCGATCTGCTCCTAACAATATCTTTGTGTGGCACATTGGTATTAACGCCATCCTGTTTTACCCCAAAGATTAAGAGCGCCTTTTAAATTTCCGTAAATCCGCAATTGTCATCGCCCCACTGCCTATGGCCGTTATGGCATAGACTGCAATTCCTGTGACCACCAACACCACCAAACCAGCCGTTTTTTGCCCTAAATCCCCACCCCAAAAGGCCGCTAACCAATAATGATTAATCGCCGCTATCGCTGCCGCCATCAATAAGGTTGCCCCCGACATGCGCCATAACCGTTGATACAGTCGCGTATCTGTCTGGTAATGACCGCGCCGGACGAGTCCCCCTACCAATAATATGACATTGAGCCACGCTGACAGGGCCGTTGCCATTGCTAGCCCCACATGATCGAAAGGTATCATCAAAATCACATTGAAAATCATATTGGCTATCAATGCGATCACCGCAAATTTCACCGGTGTCTTTGTGTCCTGCCGGGCAAAATATCCCGGCGTAAACACCTTGGCCAGGACATAAGCCGGCAAGCCCGCCGCATAGGCCATCAACGCCCATGACGTCTTCATGCTATCTGCTGAGCTAAAGGCCCCCCTTTCAAACAACACCTGAATGATCGGCCCCGGCACAACCATTAAGGCAATGGCCGCAGGCAGTGTCAGGAAAAGAGCCAGCTCAATGGCACGGTTCTGGCTGTGCCACACATCGGCACCATCACCATTGGCCACTTGACGTGACAGTAAGGGCAATAACACAGTGCCAATCGCCACGCCAATTACCCCCAACGGCAATTGATTTAAACGATCAGCGTAAAATAAATAGGATAATGACCCTGCCGGCAGGAAAGAAGCTAAAATGATATCAAACATCAAATTCACCTGCACGACCCCGGCCCCTAAGGCCGCAGGCAACATCAACCGCAACATTTTTTTCACCCGCGGTGTTAATTGCGGAAGGCGCAGGCGAATAAACAACCCATAACGTTCACATGACCGGTAAAGCCAGGCGAATTGTAAACCGCCCGCCATACTGACGGCAATGGCCAGACTATGTGCTGGCGTCTCCAGCAAATCATGGGCAAACAACAATGTTGCGATCATAGAAATGTTCAACAGTATGGGGGCCATTGCCGCTGCCGCAAATTTTTCGAACGCATTCAGCACTCCCGCCAACAGCGAGACCAGACTGATAAACAACAAATACGGAAACGTCAGCCGGGTCAGCAGCACCGCCAAATCATACTTTTCTGGCTCATCCATAAACCCCGGGGCCAACACCACCATTGCCCATGGCATGATAATCTGCATAAAAAATACGAATAACAGCAACACGCATAACAGTGCAGCAAAGACCTCTTCCGCAAAGCGCAATGCTTCTTCGCGCCCGTCTTTTTCCACAGATTCAGCAAAAAGCGGTACAAAGGCCGCGTTAAAGGCTCCTTCTGCAAACAGCCTGCGGAAAAAATTCGGTAATTTGAATGCAATAAAGAAGCAATCCGCAACCCATCCAGCACCAAGAATTGAAGCCATCAAAATATCGCGAACGAACCCCAGCAACCGGCTGACCATCGTCAGGCTTCCTACGGTGGCGGCGGCACGCAGAATAGACATAACATCCCCTTAGATGGAATAGACTTCAACCGTATTGCTGGATTTAGACTTCCTGCTTTTGCGTTCTGGTATGGCTTCGATCAGACTATCGTGAACAATTTGCAACTTTTCAGGATGCGTAATTTTATGACCGAACAAATCTTTCACAGAAAACACAGTGACCGCACGTTCGCCGTATGTTGCCACATGGGCACTGGTAATCGACAAGTTCAGATCAACCATCCGCTGCGATAAATCGAACAGCAGCCCCGGCCGGTCCCGGCCATTAATTTCAATAACTGTATGTTTATTACTGGCTTTATTATCTATCAGAACCAATGGTGCGACTTTGAAGACTTGCGCCCTTTTATTCATCGGCTTCTTATTGGCCAGAACATCCCGGGGAATAATCTTACCCAGCAGGGTATCCGTAATAGTGCGACGCAGCTTCGCAAGCTTTGCATCTTTATTCACAGCCGTGTCATTAAAGTCCTGAATCCAGAAGGTATCTAATGCCATACCATCCTTAGTGGTAAAAATACGGGCATCCTGAATAGAGACACCATCCACCGCCAAAGCCCCTGTAATCCTGGCAAACAATCCCGGATGGTCCAGGGCATAGACACTCATCTCCGTAATGTTCTGGAAATTATCCACATGAAAATCAACCGCCAGCTTGCTCTCATCCCCCTCGGCACTATCAACCATAAGTGCATTGCGGGCATGCTCTTCCAGCTTCAATGATGTCCAATAGCTATCATAAAACCGATTGGCATATTGATCGAACTTTTGATCTGACCAATGAGATAAACTTTCACGCAGATCTTTCTTCGCCGCAGACACCCTTCGTTGATTGCTGGCTTCCGCCTGCCCCCCCAATAGAACCTCTTCCGCCGCATAATAGAGATCACGTAATAACTGGCCTTTCCAACCGTTCCAGATATTCGGCCCAACAGCGCGAATATCCACAACAGTCAGCACTAATAACAGACGTAACCGTTCCGGGCTTTGCACAGCTTTCACAAAGTCCTCAACCGTTTTGGGGTCGTTCAAATCACGCTTGAAAGCGTAGTTGCTCATCAACAAATGCCAGCGCACTAACCAGGCCACCGTTTCCGTTTGTGCCTCCGATAGTCCCAAACGCGGGCACAGCTTATACGCCACTTCCTCACCCAGCACGGAATGGTCACCACCCCGCCCTTTGGCAATGTCATGTAATAGCACCGCCACATACAAAACCTGTCGTGACAATACTTTATGAATTATTTCATTGGCTAATGGGTGGTCTTCTGCCAGCGTCCCCTGTTCCACTTGCGATAATAAGCCAATCGCCCGGATTGTATGTTCATCCACGGTGTAAACATGATACATATCATGCTGCATTTGCGCGACCACGCGGCCAAAATCAGGAATAAACCGTCCAAAGACGCCTGCTTCGTTCATCAGACGCAGGCTGATATCCGGTGCCTTCTGGTGGGTCATGATATCCAAAAACAACCGATTTGCCTCTGGATTACGACGTAACTTACTATTGACCAGCTTTAGGTTCTGGTGGATCACCCGCATTGCCTGCGGATGGATATCCAGATCATTATCTTGGGCGACCTTAAAAATGCTGATTAACCGCACCGGTTCATTCAGCACATCATCTTCATCAACAAAATTAATGCGGCTGCCTTCTACTGCAAAGCCGTCAATTGTTCTGTTCCGCATTCCCAACCGTGGCAACCGGAAACGGGGCTGACGTTTATGTTGATCTTCCAGATAGGCACAGAAAATACGTGTCAGATCCCCGACCGTTTTCGCCGTCAGGAAGTAATGCTTCATAAAACGTTCTACACCGCTGGTCCCGGCATGGTCGCGATAACCCAGACGTTCCGCTAAAACCGTTTGCACATCAAAGGTGATACGCTCTTCCGGTCGGCCGGTCAGATAATGCAAATGACACCGGACTGTCCACAAAAAGTTTTCCGCTTTTTTGAATTGTTTATATTCTTCTGGCGTCAAAACCCCCAACGCGACAACCTCTGAAACCGAATGGACTTTATAGACATATTTGGAAATCCAGTAGAGCGTATGTAAATCACGCAGCCCGCCCTTTCCTTCTTTCAGGTTCGGCTCAACCACATAGCGCGTATCTCCCATACGTTGATGGCGTTGATCGCGTTCTTCTAATTTCGCTTCCACGAATTCCGGACCCGTGCCTTCCACGACATCTTTGTCAAAACGCGTCCGTAAATCCATGAAAAGATTTTGATCGCCCCAGATATATCGGGCTTCCAGCATGGCTGTTCGAATGGTTAGGTCTGCCTTGGCCTGACTGATACATTCATCCACAGAACGGGTAGAATGGCCAACCTTAAGGCCCATATCCCAAAGCATATACAACATATACTCTGCCACCTGCTCCCCCCATGGAGTCTGTTTATAGGGCAGCAAGAATAAGATATCGACATCAGATTGAGGGGCCATTTCCCCGCGCCCATATCCGCCGACCGCCACCAGACTAATCTGTTCCGCCTTGGTGGGATTAGGACGGCGATAAACATATTCGACCGTTACATCAAACAGCATCCTCATTATCTGGTCGATCAGATAAGACTGGGCCTGCACCACTGAACGCCCCCGGCTACCACCTTCACACCGCTTGCGGACCTCTTCACTGCCCTTGCGCAAGATATCCTTGAAAAACGTCAACATAGGAGCCCGCAGCTTGTCTGGGCTATGCGCCTCTGTCAGGGCCTGAAGCTGTGGCAACAAAGCCTTGCGGTCGATAATCGCTTTTTGATTTCTAATTTTTGGTTGCATCTGCGTTTGTTACTCAAGACTCTGTTTATTTGATATGATCTTTGTAAAGTGCTTTCAGCTCATATAGCCGCTCCAACGCCGCCCTTGGCGTCAATTCATCAGGGTTAAGAGCTTCCATGGCCTCATGCAATGGCGTTAGTATATCATGATCCGCCTGGTCTGCCTGAAAACTGGAAAATAAGGGCAAATCATTTGCGATAGCCTCCATATTTTGGCCGCGCGCCGCTCCCTGACCACTTTGTTCCAGACTATGCAGGACCTGCTGGGCTCTTTCAATGACGACTTTAGGCAAACCGGCCAATTTTGCGACTTGTATGCCATACGACCGGTCTGCTGCCCCGGCGCCGACCTCATGCAGGAAAACAACATCCCCTTGCCATTCACGAACCTTCATGGAATGCAGCGACAAATCGTCAAGCTTACCCGCCAAGGTCGTTAATTCATGGTAATGAGTGGCAAATAACCCCCGACAACGGTTATTATCATGCAAATGTTCCACTGCGGCCCAGGCAATTGACAATCCATCATATGTGGCCGTCCCACGCCCGATTTCGTCCAACACCACCAAAGAATGTGCCGTAGCCTGATTCAAAATTGCCGCCGTCTCGATCATTTCCACCATGAAGGTTGAACGCCCGCGGGCCAGGTCATCAGATGCGCCGACCCGACTAAAAAGCCGATCGACCACACCAATATGGGCTGATTGTGCGGGCACATAAGCCCCCATTTGGGCCATCACCACAATCAGGGCATTCTGGCGCAGAAAAGTGCTTTTCCCCGCCATATTCGGTCCGGTAATCAACCACAGCCGCTGCCCCGTCCCTAAACCGCAATCATTGGCGACAAAGGGGTTTTCATTTTCCGCACGCAGCGCGGCTTCGACGACAGGATGACGCCCCCCCGTAATATCAAACGCCAAGCTATCATCCACCTGCGGGCGACAAAGCCCACATTCTATGGCAAGAGCCGCCGATGATATCCCCACATCCAGTTTGGCCAAGGCCGCCGCGGCCTGCATAATCTGGTCCCAACGGGCAATGACCTGTGAAACAAGATCCGTAAAAATATCTAATTCCAGAGATAACGCCCTGTCAGCGGCTTGTGAAATTCTCGCCGCCAATTCAGCCAACGCTGTCGTATTAAACCTGACGGCATTGGCCAATGTCTGTCGATGAATAAATTCTTCATTCAGCGGGGCCGACATCATTCTATCGGCGTGAGTTGCGGTGACCTCCACATAATACCCCAAAACATTGTTATGGCGGACCTTCAGTGCAGATATGCCCGTTTTCTCACGATATTCCCCTTCCAATGCGGCAATGAGACGCCGGCTTTCATCCCGCAATACCCGTAGTTCATCCAATCCCGCATGATAACCTTCTGCAATAAAGTTGCCGTCGCGGCTTAACAATGGAAGTTGATCCTTGAGCGCCCGCTCCAGCGGCTCCAATAGATCATCATGAATACCCAGTCCTGCCATAATGGCCGCCATTTCATCAGGAAAATCAATGACCTGATCTTGGACGGAAACCAAAGACCTTTTTATCTTTTGCCCCTGGTCCAGCCCATCACGAATGGCCGCTAAATCCTTCGGACCGCCACGTCCCAAAGATAAACGTGACAAGGCCCGCTCTATATCCGGGCAGCGTTTTAATCGCCCCTGCAGCTCATCACGTAATTGGTCCCGATCAATCACAAATGACACAAGATCCAAACGATGCCTAATCTCTACCGTATCCGTCAAAGGGGCCGCCAGCCGCATCGCCAGCAATCTGGCACCGGCCCCTGTCGCGGTCCGGTCAATTGTCGCCAGCAGACTCCCTTCCTTCTTCCCGTTCAACGTTGTGGTCAGTTCCAGGTTACGGCGGGTGGCACTATCAATTGTCATGCTTGCGTCGACTGACTGCATATGGGGAATAGAAAGGCGCGGTAAATTTCCTTTTTGCGTTTCGTCCAGATACGTCAGCAACGCCCCACATGCCGCTAGCCCCGCACGGCTCATACCTCCCAATCCATCCAATACCGTGACATCATAAACACGTTTCAAGACATCGCCGGCCTTCTGGCTATCAAAATATTCCGCGGGTAAAGGGCTCAATACTGTCTCCCAGCCCTCCAGTGCCGCGGCAATATCATCATGTTCTTTTAATGTCGTCGCGACTAATAATTCGCCCGGCTGCAGGCGTGCCAATTCCGCTTCGATTGCGGCTATTTCAATGGGACTTACCCAAAAATCACCTGTGGACATATCCAACCAGGCCAGGGCAAATCGACCCTCACTTTTGGCCAATGCCGTCAGAAAATTATGCTGACGTGCATCCAGCAGACTATCTTCTGTTAATGTTCCCGGTGTGACCACCCGGATAACTTCACGCGCCACAACCGCCTTTGAGCCACGTTTTTTTGCCTCTGCCGGGTCTTCCGTTTGCTCACATACCGCCACTTTATAACCATGGCGGATCAATCGCGCCAAATATCCTTCTGCCGCATGAAAAGGCACGCCACACATGGGGATCTCATCCCCCTTATGCTTGCCTCGTTTTGTCAGCGTTATATCCAGAGCCGATGCAGCTTTTACCGCATCATCAAAGAACAATTCATAAAAATCGCCCATGCGATAAAACAGCAGGCAATCTGCATATTCCTGCTTTATCGTCAGATATTGCGCCATCATCGGCGTAATTTTATCCGTCGCCTTTTCAGTAGCCTTTACACTGGCCTTTGCGCTGGCCTTTGCGCTGGCCTTACTGGTTTTTTTCGTGGGCTGTGGCACCGCAGGCTCTTCTCCACGCCCTGCCGCCGGCTTCTGCGCCGCCACCATAACGTCTGAGGCTACAGGTTGACCCGAAGCCATTAGCGCGGTGTGATCTTTATTGTGAGAAGCCCTGTCTGTGGTCATTTTCTATCAATGTTACTTATAGGTACACGGCCGTTATTCTGGCAATGATAAAATTTGCGGTTCTTTTCAAAAATTTCAATGGACATATCATAAAAGAAATATTATTAAAGATTCAGGGGGCAAAACTTTTCTTTGATTATATACAAAAAACACTCCCCAAGCTTTTAATATTAACAGCAGCGATGTTCCTTGAGCAGTGCTGATGTCAAAGTATAGGAACTTAAATCAGGACATAAAGAAAAACTTCAACTCTCTATGTATTGGTTAAAGAACAGGTGTGTGAAGCGTATGTCACAAGATAAGAAGCAAGCCTTCAGCGATAAAGAAGCCCTCCATTATCATTCCGCCCGGCGTCCGGGAAAAATTGAAATCATCGCCAGCAAATCTATGGCCACACAGCGGGACTTGTCTCTGGCCTATTCGCCGGGCGTTGCAGTTCCTGTGCAATCGATCTCCGAAGACCCCGCAACAGCCTATGACTACACCACAAAGGGCAATTTGGTCGCCGTTGTATCCAATGGTACCGCCATCCTGGGATTAGGGAACCTTGGCGCACTCTCATCGAAACCTGTTATGGAAGGAAAATCTGTTCTCTTTAAACGGTTTGCAGATGTCGATTCCATTGACCTCGAAGTTGACAGCGAAGATGTCGATGAGTTTGTTAATTGCGTGCGCCTGCTGGGCCCTAGTTTCGGGGGAATTAACCTGGAAGATATCAAAGCCCCTGAGTGTTTTATCATTGAACAACGGCTTAAAGAAGAAATGGATATCCCCGTTTTTCATGATGACCAACATGGTACCGCGATCATCACAGCAGCAGGCTTTCTAAATGCCTTGGATATTACTGGCCGCGATATAAAAGACACCCGCGCTGTTGTGAACGGGGCTGGGGCAGCTGCTATTGCCTGTACCGAATTGTTAAAAGCCATGGGACTGCCTCATGAAAATGTGATTATGTGCGATAGTAAAGGGGTCATTTATCAGGGCCGCGAGACAGGCATGAACCAGTGGAAATCAGCCCACGCCGTCCCTACAGACTGCCGCACGCTAAAGGACGCCATGCAAGGGGCCGATGCCTTTTTCGGCCTTTCCGTCAAAGGGGCCGTGACTGAAGAAATGGTCGAAAGCATGGCTGATAAGCCGATTATTTTCGCCATGGCCAATCCCGATCCCGAAATTACGCCCGAAGAGGCCACCGCAATCCGCCCTGATGCCATTGTTGCCACTGGCCGGTCCGATTATCCCAACCAGGTCAATAACGTACTGGGATTTCCCTATATCTTTCGCGGGGCACTGGACGTGCGCGCCTCACAAATTAATGACCAAATGAAAATTGCCGCCGCAGAGGCCATTGCCAAATTGGCGCGCGAAGACGTCCCGGATGAGGTCGCGGCTGCCTATTCCGGCGATCATCCTAAATATGGGCCTAAATATATTATTCCCGCCCCCTTTGACCCCCGTCTCATCAGTGCGATCCCACCGGCCGTAGCACAAGCGGCAATGGATAGCGGCGTTGCCCGCCGCCCGATCATTGATATTGGCGAATATCGCAAGGAATTGGCCGCGCGGCTCAGCCCTACAACGGGCACCCTGCAAATGGTTTATGACCAACTGGATGAAGTCCCCCGCCGTGTTGTCTTTGCCGAAGGCGATGAGGAAACTGTCCTGCGGGCCGCTCTCGGTTTTGAAAATAATCATTACGGCAAGGCTGTATTGATCGGTCATGAACACCGCATCCGTGACCTACTGGAACATATCGGTCACGACCGGAATGAAGAGCTGGACATTCGTCATGGCCGCAGTAGCGATCATGCCCATAGCTACGCCAGCTTCCTCTATAAACGTCTTCAGCGCAAAGGCTATCTTTACAGCGATTGTTTACGTTTAGTGCAAACGGATCGTAACGTTTTTGGGGCCTGTATGGTGGCCCTTGGGGATGCGGATGCCTTGGTCACTGGCTATAATCGCCATTACGCCACTGCATTGGAAAGCATTTTAAAGGTAGTCGATACCCTCCCCCAACAGCGCGCCTTTGGGCTGTCCATTCTGGTCACGGACCAACAACGCACGATTTATGTTGCGGATACTGCGATTAATGAAATGCCCACCGCAGAAGAAATGGCCGACATCGCCGAACAGGCCGCAGATACAGTACGCCATTTTGGCGAAGAGCCACGTGTCGCTTTTGTGTCCTACACCAATTTTGGCAATCCCACGGGCGGCATACTGGCGACGACATGCCGCGAAGCGGTCTCTCTTCTCGATAACCGCAATGTCGATTTCGAATATGAAGGGGAAATGCATGCAGGGGCTGCTTTAAATAATGACATCATGTCCCGCTATCCGTTCAGCCGTCTGACGGGGCCTGCAAATATTTTAATCATGCCTGGTCTGCACGCCGCGCATATTTCAACAAAAATGTTCCGTGAACTAAGCGGCGGAAGCGTCATCGGCCCGATGCTTGTGGGCCTCAATCATTCCATTCAGGTAATCCCCATGGGGGCTTATGCTTCCGAAATCATCAATCTCGCGGCTCTTGCCGCCCATAATGTGAATTTGATACGCTCCTATAACACATAGGACGATCCACCGGGACGACCCCAAGCGTAAAAAACTAAAAAAGGCTGGCAATGCCAGCCTTCTTTTTGCCCTGAATTCAGAACGTCGTACACGCAGGCGCATTAATCAAACAATCCCAAATACCGCTGCTGGATACGATCAACGGGCAGCAAAATGAAGACATCCGTTGTCCCGAACTGTTCGTCCACCACGGCACCATCACCAATATAACAACCCAATCGTAAATACCCCTTCACCAATGGCGGTAACGCCCGGCGGGCTTCACGGGTTTCAACCTCATCGGGGGCAAGAAAATCCATCTTCTGATATAATTCAGGCCGCGCACGCACCGCGAACTCATCCGGCACCCGACATTCGTTATAAAGATAAGATAACGGTAATTTTAACTCTTCTGGATTAGTCCCCTGAAGACTCGCGCAGCCAAACAGATAAGCAATGTCATGTTCTTCAATGTAACGGGCAATGCCACGCCACAATAATTGTATTGTATGCTGGCTACGGTAGGCCGGATGTACGCAACTACGACCTAATTCCAATAGCTGCTTACCCGCCATCGTATTGCGGAAATACTCTGAAAACAGCGGTGTGATGTCATATTCCTGTGCGGAATAAAAACGGTTAATTTCGCCATCGACAACCCGCTCCCGCAAAAGACGGTATGTGCCAACAACCGCTTCCGCTCCTTCACGATTGTGGTCTACGACCAGCAAATGGTCACAAATGTTATCAAAGTCATCAAAATCACGCGATAATGCCTGCATTGCCTCTGTCGGCTGGGCATTCATTTCTTCGTAAAAGACATGATAACGCAGGGCCTGGGCCGCGGCAATTTCCGTCTCGGACCGGGCAAGACGCACCTCTAATGACCCACTGCGGACAGCAATAGGATCAAGGCGCGGCGTGCGGTCTTGTTCCGTCCGTGTGGTCTTGGCGCTGGACTGCATATTTTCAAACTTCATAATAGGGAAAACGCTAACGGATATTCGGGACAGTTTTGTGACAACAGACTTTAAAAAATGCCCACCCTCTCGCGACTGTCCACAGCTCCGCTTTTTATTCTTATGCCCAAAGTCTTACAAAGATTTTGATATTCTGTAAAATGCTCTTCATTATTCTGTCATATTATTCTACCCACTTTACCGGGCACATATCAAATAACACATTGTATTAATTAAACATTCTCCCCAATGACCTCCGTATCAAAAAAATCATATACCTGCCCAGTATGCGGTGCGAACACTGCTATTTTACCAATGCAGAATCATATGATTTGTCCTCATTGTCGGGCTGAACATCATTCGTCCCCCATAGATGAAAATTTAATGACAACCCCAAACCCGGCATTGTCCTCCCATCTATTTCAGGATATCCGGCGACTCAGAACGTATATTTCCTCAGAAAGACCGCTTATTTTTGCACCGCAACCCGCCATAAATAACCTTTTGCACAATACTGACCTGCGGGTGATGCCTCTCCCTGACACCACACAACGCGCCTCTCACTGCGCCCCCGAACACGAACATGAACACGAACAGGGACAGGCAATCTGGGCTGGGGACGCCTTACTTTTTTCAACCGCACTAAATGACACAATGCACCTTTGGTCCCAGCACCTCTCCCCCGGGGGACTTTTATATATGGCACTACCCATTTTGCGAAAACACGGCACGACGGCCTTTCAGGGACACGAACATTATCGCCTCACCAACCGCAACATCATGATGCTACTGGAACGGCATGGTTTTCTGTTGCAATGGCGCAGCCTCCGTTTCCAGCCATTGTTACGCCTCATTGCACGTAAAGTTTAACCTGATGTCCTGTCCCGGGATGTTTGCCGTAGATTTTCAGTAATAAAACCGCGGCGTTTCATGACCCATAATAAAATCAATCCCGGCACTGCTGCCACCGTGGTAAGAACAAAAAAATCAACCCAACCAATCATGTCGGCCCAAACCCCGGAAGGGGCGGACAGGAAATTACGCCCCACAGCCGCCAGTGACGACAGCAACGCATATTGAGTTGCCGTAAAAGCCACATTGCATAATCCCGAAAGAAAAGTCACTAATACAGCAAGCCCCATACCACTGGCAAAATTTTCAAAACCAATGGCAAAGGCCAACATTCTCACGTCATGCCCCATGTCCGCCAATACAGCAAAGCTTAAATTGGAAATCATCATCAGAAACCCTGTCAGCAGCAGCCCCCGATACATTCCCAACAAAGGCAAAAGAAGCCCCCCCAGGTAAGTCCCCACAATCAAACTGGCAAAGCCCAACACTTTATTGGCATAGGCAATTTCCGCCTTACTAAAATCAAGGTCCACTAATAAGGGCGCCGTCATAATGGACGCCATGCTATCCCCCATTTTATAGACCAGCACAAACACCACAATCAGAAGCCAACCGGGCCGGGTCATAAATTCCTTAAACGGCAGCACCACCGCCTCATACATCCAAAGGGCCAGCCGTTTACCAGCCCCCGGCTTCCCATCATCCAGCATTGCCGCGAACCGGGCGTCTTCCTGTTTTATAAAGTCAGACGGTTTTTCTTCTGGCTCCCCGGCGTATAGCACCGCCAGCGTGCCAAACAACAGCAACCCCGTCATTGCGAAATAGGTTTCCTGCCACCCCCAAACATCCGCCAATAATAATGCACCCGCGCCTGCAACCAGATACCCTACGCGGGAACCAAATTGTATCATCGCCGATCCCGCAGGCAATTCTTCGTCCTTCAGTATCTCAATACGATAGGCATCAATAACAATATCCTGGCTGGCACTAAAAAAGGCGACACTAACAGCAAATAGGCCCGTCATGGCGGCATCGACGCCGGGCTCCGTACTGCCCAGCCCCATGACGGCCACGGCCAGACATCCTTGAATTACAAACAGCCAGCTACGCCGCCGGCCAAACATTCGCCCCAAAACAGGCAGAGGCATCCGGTCAATAACCGGAGACCATAAAAACTTCAGAGAGTACGGCGTCCCGACCATGGCAAACAGACCAATGGTTGACCGGGTCACCCCCTCTTCCGCCAGCCAGTAGCCCAGTGTCGATAACGTCAATGTCAGCGGAAATCCGCTCGCTATGCCCAGACAAAACACCACCAGCAGGCGCGGCCGCAAATAAAGCGATACCGCCCGGTAAAGGCCAGTTTCTTTTGTTGTGGACTCAGACGGGAACGACACGGGACTTCAACACCCTTAAAATCAGATCATTATTTCAGGCCACAGCATGCCTGCCCCCTCCATTGCCGTCAAGCATCCGCCTGTTCTATCAATGTCATAGCCAATTGCGTCCCCACAGGCTACACTTAAAAAGAGAAGCACAAGGGGGCCATATGCAACGCTTCAATCTGACAATAGACTTGCTCTATGCTGTCTGCCTTGTCGCCATCCTCTATATCAATATGGCGGCCAACGGCGGAGCTGAATATGTGAACCCTTATTTCCTGCTGATGGAACTCGGTCATTTCTGGCATGGCCAACACGCGCCTGGGCCTTTCCTGATCGGACAGGAAAAACTTGGCCTGCTCGCTTATCCCGTTGCTTTTATCGTCTGGTGCGTGGAAGCCTGGTTGCTGCTCTGGGTTATGCGTTTCTTCTTCCGTTTAGGCAAAAAGACCGGCAACAAACTCTAATTCATCCCCTTAATGGTCTTAGGCGGAAGCTGAGGGCTTCGGCCAAATGTCCGCTTTCCAGTTGATCCACACCGTCCAGATCCGCAATCGTCCGTGCCACCCTGAGCACCCGGTGATATCCTCGTGCGGTCAGGCGCAGGCGATCCACCGCCTTGGCCATCATTTCCTGCCCCTCCGGGCTCAAGGGCGCGATTTTCTCCAGCATCTCCCCCTCTATCTCGGCATTGCACCCAACACCTTCCATCAGCCCCATATCGGCCAGACGCTCTTGCTGGCGTTGGCGCGTAGCCGCGACACGCGACGCCACGACGTCACTGCCTTCCGCAGCGGGTGGCAGAGTCAGGTCAGTGGCACTGACCGCTGGCACTTCTACAAAAAGATCAAAGCGATCCAGCAATGGGCCGGAAAGTTTGGCCTGATAATCCTGTGCACATTTAGGGGCGCGGGTACAGGCCAGTTCCGCATCGCCCAAATGGCCACAACGACAGGGATTCATTGCCGCCACCAGCTGAAAACGCGCGGGATAGGTCACATGGGCATTGGCGCGCGCCACCACCACTTCTCCGGTTTCCAATGGCTGGCGCAAACTATCCAGCACCCCGCGTTGGAATTCCGGCAGCTCATCCAGAAATAATACGCCCCGATGGGCTAGGGACACTTCCCCCGGCCGCGCCTTATGCCCGCCCCCTGTCAATGCCGCCATGGATGCGGAATGGTGAGGGTGACGGTAAGGGCGTTCAACGCGAATGGCCCCATTGCTACCGCGACCTTCTCCGGCCACCGTTTCTCCGGCAACGGACCTGACCAGCCCGACTTCCAATGCTTCCGCAGGGCTAAGCGGCGGCAACAACCCCGGCAGGCGCGCGGCCAACATGGACTTACCCGATCCAGGTGGGCCGATCATCAATATATTATGTCCCCCTGCCGCGGCCACCTCCAATGCCCGCTTGGCCGTTTCCTGTCCCTTGATATCTTTCAGGTCCGGGCCTGTGGCCTGATGGTGTTCCACCACCATTTCAGGTGGCGATAATACTTGCGTCCCTTTGATATGGTTCAAAAGGGACAGTAAATGATCGGCAGCAATGATTTCCACTTCGCCGGCCCAGACGGCCTCACTCCCCACAGCGGCGGGGCAGATAATACCCATATCATCGGCCATGGCCTGCATAGTGGCGGGCAAAGCCCCGGGCACCGCTTGTAATGCACCGTCCAGCCCCAATTCCCCGATCACCACATAAGGATCAATATCTTCCTGCGCCACCACACCTAACGCCACCAATAACCCCATCGCGATCGGTAAGTCGTAATGACTGCCTTCCTTGGGCAGATCCGCCGGGGCCAGGTTAACGGTGATCCGCTTGGGCGGCAACGCCAACCCCACGGCAGATAAAGCAGACCGCACACGCTCGCGGCTTTCCGCCACGGCTTTATCCGGCAATCCCACAACGGTAAACGCTGGCAGACCACCCGCCACATGCACCTGCACATCCACAGGCCGACCTTCTATACCGACAAAAGCAATCGTGCTGACATGTGCAACCAACAGGCACCCCCCAATTCAGACCTTACGTTAAGGCCAGATTATGAATAAGCCTTGTGTAATCACCTGAACTTTAACAGTAAAGAGTGCTTCTCGAAAAGCCTATTTGTGTAAACCCCGAATCTGCTGGTCATGCCAGCGGGACAGGCACAGCATTGACGTCACGGCGCCAATCAGGGCCTATAACAAGCCCTATAGCCTAAGTTAGGTTTTTGCCAGCCTTCTGAGGGTACCTTTATACTTTTGTATAAAGTCATCAGGAAGAGTCTCGGTCCCATAGAACATTGCAGAATCAACGCCATCTGCATGAGATAATCCCGCCTGTTTCCGTATGGACTTAACTAATTTTTTCCCGACAGAGCGACCAGGAAAATGGGGAATATTAGCCACCCTTTCTGACTCTTTTATAGTCTTTCTTTTTAGGATCCCAGTTCTTTTTTCCCTATACTTATAACGAATAAGATCAACTGTATTATTCCAATGATTTTCAAAGTAAATATGATGCGTTCGTAAAAGTTTTTCTAATTCATTATAAGAAAGGGACTTCTCAGCTTTTTCTATTCTTCTGGAACGCCTTCTAATCCAAGCTGCCATCTCTCGGATTTCAGCATCAGATAAGTCATGCATCTTGTGCTTCTTATTCTTCGGTAAAACAGTATGCGAGGCAACTTTTAACATAAAGCTGTATAGCAGATCTTCATTAGCTCTAGTCGTAAGCGTATAGCCATTTTTATCCAAGTGACAAAGCATTGCCACAAGAGCAGCCCTTTTGTTGCCATTATGAAACGGGTGATTTGAGCAAACCCCATAACACAATGTCGCAGCGTTATCTATCGGATCAGGATATTTTAATTGACCTGAGAAACCAGCCCGCTGTCTTTCAGCTGCAGATTCTAGTAGCCCATCATTCTTGATTCCTGATGGCGATATCGGATCATCTGAATTAGCTGCATCAATTGTTAAACGATAATGGATATTTTTAATCTCATCGACACTCAGGAACTTTAAATTGGACAAAACCATTCACACCTATAAGTTATTACCATAAGAGCTAATATATATTAGGTTGCATCTCTTCAAGGTTTTTTCATCATCTGCTGGTCATGCCAGCGGGACAGGCACAGCATTGACGTCACGGCGCCAATCAGGGCCAGCAGCATATCCTTTTGCGTGTCCCACTGATCGCCCTGCATGGCCAAAAAGGCATCCGCTTCCTGCTCCAGCGTAATTGCCCCCCAATATTCCAGCAACTCATAAGCCGCACTAATCCCCAATGTGGACAGAATAATCAGGCCATAAAACCAGAAACCACCTTGCAGTGGCGATGTTCGTTTTAAGAATTCCCGGATCACCAGTGCTGGCACAAATCCTTGGGCAAAATGCCCCACCCCGTCAAAATGATTACGGCTAAGGTCAAAAGCATCACGCAGGTCATTAAACAGCGGCACTTCCGCGTATGTATAATGCGCGCCCACCAGCAATAACAGGCTATGCAGGAACAGTAGGCTATAGGTCATGACTGTTAAGGGAAAGATACGCCAGCAGACGGCACAGAAAAGGAAGGCGGCGATGGCCGGGCTGGCCTCCAGCCACCAGACCACCCGGTCGGCGGCATCTATCCATGACCACACCAGCACCCCGATAAAAATCAGGGCATACCCCCCTAATAGTCGGTCACTGTGATACGTCATGATGATCCCCTGGCATATCACCTGCGTCGCAGGTCACTAAAAGTAACGGGCGACCCGCAATTGCAGGAAATCATCCCGGTTAAAGGGAAACAGCGGATCCCCTGCCCCCATCGTCAGAAACAGGCGCGCATCCAGACTGACCTTCCAGTAATTCCCAAAGCGACGGCTGGCTTCCACATTGACGAGCTTGCTTTTGCTATCCAGATCGAAAATGCCGCCGACCAGCAATGTCGTGTCATCCACATCATTTGCTGTCCAGCGAAGGCCCGCAAAGATATCATCCTCAAAAGGGGAGAAGCCGTTCTCACCCCGTTCATCATAAAGGTATTCCAGCAGAATACCTAAATCGCTTTCGCCACCACCCAGGCCATAAAAGGTGTATTCAAAGCCACCGACCCCGGCAAAAAACTTTTCAACGTCGCCTGTTTGATAAATGGCTTCACCCTTCACCAATAAGGCCCCTATGGTGGCCTGAACATCAAGTCCCGTCTGCCCAATGGTTGCATAGCGCGGTATCAACACCGGTGTCAGACCATCAAATCCGGCGACAAAGGTCAGGTCGCGGTTGGTCCCCCGAAAGTGATATAACCCCACATCGACATTGCCGATCACATGCGACCAGCGCGCCGCCCAATCCACATGCCATTCTTCATCGTTGCTTTCATAAATAGTCTGATCGGTGTCCACTTCCATTGCCAGACGCGGCCGCCCTTTCAGTCCGGCATATTCCTTCTGCCGGAAATAGGTCATGACATAGGCCGAAAACACCCCAAATTCCGTCTGATAAGCCGCAGATATCATTGGCTGACCCAATTTATCTTCCTGATCTATATCCTCAAGCAGATCATCCTGATTTAGTATATCCACAAGATGATGCGATTCCGTCACCCCCCAAAACACGCTATCTACACCCGCGGTTACGGTCAGGTTATCCCATACATGCACCAGTTTAAATTCCCGCAAATCCACATGGCTGCGCTCATTATCACGAAAATCAACACGGCCAAATGCCGTCGCGATAAATTGCGTCTTTCCCTCGTTCCAGAGAACCTCCAGGCTGGGTTCCGCCGCCAAAGAGCCATGGACTTTCTTCACACCGGGTAAATTGCTGCTTTGATAAAAATAGCGAAACTCGCCTTCTACATAGCCGGAAAATTCGACGCTTACGCCTTCATCCGTTGGCTCATCCGCCAGAGAAGAAAAATATGCGTCCCCAAAATTATCGCCAGCAGGAATATAACCATCATCATTAGCAACCCTGTCATCCATCACCAATTGCCGTGGGGCCTGTTCTGTGGTCGTACGATCTGGGAAGACCTCATTTTCTTTTGCCTTGTCGTCCTCCGACAATATCGCCACGGGGGCTTCATTTGTCGGCAACGATGGCTCAACCTGGTCCACGGCATGCCCATTGGCCGCCACTGCGGAGGAATGGTGATGAGGCAAGGACGCCACCTCATGGCCCTTCTGCTCAACAACAGCTTTATGTCCGACAAGGGCCGCCCATTCCCCGGCGTCCGCAGTAGAAAAATCCAATACTAACCGGTGATACGGATTAGCATTTGGGGGCAAGGTGAATTGATGAACAAGGCGTGCTGGTTGGCGAAATTGCAAGGTCAGCCGGGTGGCTTTATCATCGCCCGGGACCAGTTCCACTTTTTTCACAACACCAACGGCCATATTACGCAACTGCTGTTCATTCACAACCGCGTTAAGGGGGCTGTTCGCTAATTCTAATGTGACACGGGTGGGGTCTTCCTCAAAAACGACGGATGGCGTATCCGGATAGCTCAATTCCACCACCAACCGTGTTTTTTCTGGATGCTTGCCCGTCCGCAGGCCTAAAATGTCTGCATGTGCATCCACAAAAGACAGGGAAATCCCTGTCATTCCCATCAGGGCGACAACACATGTCGATCCCAATCTTTTTGCCCATAGGCCCGTTGTCATATTGCTCCCCTTGCGTGGTGACTCATTAACATTTTGCCTCATCTTTACAGGCAGATATGTAAAAGCACCTAACTTTCGCTAAATATTAACCATTTTTTAAGGAAAATTTGATTAAAATTAAGCGGGTCTTTCTTTATAATGCACAAGAAAGACAAAGAAAAAAGCCCCAATTGGGGCTTTTTTTCATCTTACATGGGAAAGTAAGTCTGACGCTGGCGTTGATTGTCTTATTTGATACGTTGCAAGGCGGAACGATGAAAGTCATTTTCATCCAATCCCTTACGGAATTCATAGCGATTCCATATCAGACGGGTTGCCTTCTTAGTCTTATGATTAATCATCCGCAAATCATGGGCGCGCCAATATTGGCCCAAATATTTACCATATTTATGAAAACTCAACGTTTTCATCAGGCTGCCGCGACGATCATAGTACTTAATGCGTTGCTGACGATATTCCGTAAGATCAATAAACAATTCTAATTTTTTATAACCGGAATTTTCATAACGTGGCCGCGCCTCAACAACGGCGCAGGTAAAATCACCACATGGCTCATCACGCAACCAGCGATACGTATATTTATCGACTTCCCACGACGCCATATCCTCATAAGAAAATTCACTGCCGACAAATGAACCGGATTTATTCACGGATGAAATGCGTTTTACCCGTTTAATCGCCGGAAGAAAAATCCATTGGTCATCAGGGTCCAGAATTTTTGAATGCGTCAACAATACCGTCCCCTTCACATCGCGAGGACGATCAAATATCACCAGTGATTTATCCCCGGCGTCACGGCTGGCCACCTCATAGGTCAAAATTTTAAGCTGCCGGACGCTACGCTGTCCGTGGGCGTTGGTAAGCTCCATAATGACCTGCACCTCGCTATCGCCAAAGCCACGGTCTCTTCTATCCGTTTCAACGGCAATTTCCAAACCATAGGTTTGCGCGTCCTGCCCCTCACCGGGGGCGGCCCATGTCATTATCGTTCCCATAGGGATCAATAACAACGCCAAGAGTAGGCTACATATTTTCTGCATTTTTATCATGGGGGTATCTTACGGCCATAAACGTTAGGAAGACATTACCAAAGTGTCCCTCTACCAGGTAATTTTTTCAATTCCTTCAAAATTAATTTCCCCACCACCATCGAAGTTAATTGTACCCGATGCATCTTCTGCTAACAGCATTTCACCGGCCTCATTATCCACGGACTGGATATCCGCCCCGTCGATCGTCAAGGTCCAGCCCTGCTCCGCATTCATCCCTTCAAAGCCCTGAAGGTCAATAACATCGGTCCACCCTGTGCCCCCGGCAACGGTGTCATGCCCTTCATCTGCGGAAAAAATAAACAGGTCATTACCATCACCGCCGAACATACTATCGTGGCCGCTTCCGCCGATCAGCGTATCATCACCCGTGGACGTCCATAATGTATCATGGCCCGCGCCACCTTTAGCGATCACCCCCTGGTCGTAATCATATTGATTAGATGTCATGTCCAGAATATCATGACCATCCCCCATATCAATTTCTTCGATATTCTGAATGCGGGCCTGCTGCCCGCTTTCAAACGGGCTTATCCCATCATCAAGGAACAAGGCATCATGGCCATCCGTCCCCTGCAAAACATCATATCCTTCATCACCATCATACACATCATGCGTTCGGTTTTTGCCTCCTAACCGGACACGCTCACCTGTTTCCACATTATGCGCCTGATAACGCCCGGACCAATTGGCATCATCACTATAATGCAGGACATCATCACCATCAGAACCATCGATATCATTGGCCCCGGATGAACCATAAAAGTGCTGCACTTCCGGATTAACCTCAACGGTGAAGTTATCTGTGTTCGTGGCCGTCTCACCACCCAAACTTTCAGTAGCCGTTGCCGTCACGGTAAGATTAATCTGGCCCTCAAAATCTGTTGGTGGCGTAATTTGTAAACTGGAT
The DNA here is from genome assembly GCA_002700365.1 of Kordiimonas sp. Taxonomy (GTDB): domain Bacteria; phylum Pseudomonadota; class Alphaproteobacteria; order Sphingomonadales; family Emcibacteraceae. The sequence continues at coordinate 334,630 of PADB01000009.1, forward strand.
TGGTCCCAACCCGTAATATCAACGCTTTGTGTATCTGCATCTGCCGTAAAGCTATGGCTACCATCTGTCAGCACGGCCCCTTCAGGAATATCGGCGATGTTCAATGTCAGGCTTTCGGAACCGTCCGTATCGGTTAAAGATGCCGATAAATCAAGGTCAATCGCCGTATTCTCAACACCACTGACGTCTTCTGCATTCACACTGGGCAGGGACGCTTGCAAGTCAAAAGCATTCCCGTCCTCATCCACAACCTGCAACGCCTCCCAATCGCTGACCGTTACTCCCAAGTGCTGGAAAGTTTGACTACTGCCGTTCTCTGACGTGGCGTCTGCATTTTCTGTAATAAAGTTTTGTAAGGCAACCAAATCTGCGACAACATCAGGATTTGTTAAATCCTCTTCTGTGACTGTAATCCTCAGCGTATCAGTGCCAAGTCCGCCGTCGTAGACATCCTCTTGGCCTTCGCCGAATGTCAGCCGGCCTTCATCATCTCCCGCACCGCCATCTACCGTATCGCGCCCCGACCCACCATCAATAACATCATCACCCGCACCGCCGCTCAGGGTGTCATTATGCTGGCCACCGTCAATGACATCATCCTGATCCGTACCCGTGATCCGGTCATGGCCACTGCCCCCGCGGATCTCGCCAATC